>JAMFSK010000150.1 GCA_026225235.1 Burkholderiales bacterium | reverse complement strand
CGAGTCAGCGGATTTCATAGGGGCCCCGCAGCCGACGTATGGCTGCAGTAAGGCCGTATATACAGCAGCAACCAATCCTGTACGTCAGAGCAGGCGAATTGCTTCGCAAACGGGAGGCGTTCATATACATGCACATGATAGCGAAAGGGCAGATGAAGAGTACCGATGGGCGGCATCGTTCAGTCGCCGAACAGTTCTACGATCTTGCAAAATAAGCATTCCTATCCGTTCTATCCCACCTCCTCCTAATTTCCTTACTGCGACAGAACCACCCAGGCGACTGCCTTGCACGTGTAGCCACTTGCGATTTGAACCATGCTTTGCGCAAGGCGTTGGCATCCACGGATAAGGGCACGGTATCCGACAGCCACATTCCCCGGCCGGATCATCGGTTAGCGGTTGGCGCAAATGTGCCAACGATTCGCTGTTTTGTATAATTAGGAGTATTAAAATAATACCTTGATCTCTTGACACGAACCCAGTTTCATTATTTCAGTAAAATGCATGCGAGATTGTGCGAAATTCCGAGAGTTTTATGCAGATTTCCGCATATTTCGAGATTCGAGGTCGATCGTGACGATTAATGGGCGTTGTTGCATGGATAGGCATCTTAAGGTTGAAGTAATAGAGTGACAGGCTTTACTGCTTCGGGCATTGTTAAGTTGCGGGATCGGTCGCGTAAGATGGCGCGATCAAGAAATCGAAATCGCTCTGTCACGGTCACTGTTTCCCAGCCGGCGTCATCAACTGCGCCATGCGCTGCTAAGTCCGCTTCCAGTTGAGCTTGCGTGACATCGAGGAGTTGCTATTCGAGTGCGGAGTTATCGTTAGTTATGAAACGGTTCGCCGTTGGTGCGAATGGAATGAACGGCCCCCGCCAACCGGTGAGGATATGCAGGACGTAGCCGCTCGCTCACAGGCCGACGGGATCGAAGTGCCAAAGCTGGAGGATCATAAAGATCTTCCCAGGCAAATCGGAGTGACGATCATGAAGCATACGATCGTAGGTGTGGATATCGCGAAGAACGTGATGCAGGTTCATTTGGTGGATCCGGACAGCGGCGAGATCGTGAACAAACCGATTAAAAGGACAACATTTCTCGAATAGTTTGCCAATCGCCCTCCCTGTCTCATCGGAATGGAGTCCTGTGACGGCTCCCAGCGTTGGGTCCGGCGGTTGATCGAAATGGGCCATTAGCTGAAGCTGATGGCCGTGAAATTCGTCGAGGCGTTCATTACCGGAAATGACAACGATTCGGCGGACGCGCGCGATCTGGAAGGCCACGCAGATGCCCAGCAAGGAAGTCGCCGTGAAGACCGAAGCGCTCCAGGCCGCTCTGGCGTTGCATCGGATGCGGCAACAACTGGTGAAGTTTCGGACGATGCAGATCAACGGCCTGCGGGGCTTGCTCACCGAATACGGCGAGCTGACGGGGGCGGGTCTTTACCGCACTGGACAAGGCTACCGCAGGCGTGCTGGAGAGATTGCCGGACGCCTGCCGACGATACTCATCGATACGCTTCGAGAACTGTGGAATGGGTTGAAGGCACTGGACCAGCAGATCGCCCAAATCGCGCACCGTTTGCAAGCATGGATGAAACAGGATGAAGCAAGCAAGACGATCGCAGCGATACCAAGCGTGGGCCTTCTAACTGCAACAGCGGCGGTTGCGACTATGGGGCATGCGAAGTCGTTCAAGTTTGGCTGTAAGCAGCGTGGCTCGGTCTCGTACCTGGGCAGACCGGTTACGGCGGGAAGCTGGAAGTATTGGGAATAAGCAAACGCGGCGATACATATTGAGGACACTGCTCATTCATGGCGTGGCCTCGCTGTTGCAGACAATGCCGGTACGGCGGCGTATGGGCCATTGGCTGAAGCCGTGCAGCACGGATTCGAACTTACGAGCATCACGCCGTAGTCGCGTCAGAGTCAACATTTTCCGATGCATCGACGGTCACAGCATCATGGCCTGCTGACGCGACCGGATAAATCGGCGACCGGCCAATCCAGCCTATCAAACCATTCCGGAAGGAGCTCTTTGTCATGACAGTGCTGGGGTGCATCGTCCACCAACACAACATCTGGCTGATGATGCTCTCCGGCCTGATCTGTGTCGCGGGTTCGTCGGTAACGGCTCAGCTGTTCCTGCGGACACTAAAAACCAGCGGGTTGCAAAAAACCGGCTGGCATTTTCTGACGGCTATCGTGGCAGGGGTCGCGATCTGGTGTACGCACTTTGTCGGAATGCTTGGTTTCGACACCGGCCTGCCAGTCGGTTTCGATCCGTTCCTGACCATGCTTTCGTTGGTGATCGCGATTGTCGGCAGCGCGGCCGGTTTCGTTTTCGCCGGCAGCGGCTTTACAAGGTTTGCGCCTGTCATTGGCGGTACGATCGTCGGCCTGACGATCACGTTCATGCACTATACGGGAATGATGGCCTATCGGGTACAGGGCATCGTCTCGTGGGACATGTCCTATCTGGTCGCCTCCATTGTGCTTTCGGTGGGGCTTTCGGCCACGGCGCTGCACTTTGCCATGCAGGCGGGTTCACGGGCCGGCAACGTCATGACCGGCCTGCTGTCTCACCCTGCACTTTATCGGCATGACGGCGTTTCAAGTCGAACCCATGCCGATTGAGGGTTCGTTTTCCAACCCGACGGCACTGCATACCCTCGCGCTCGCGATCGCGGGTATGTCGCTCATGATCGCCTGTGCGGGGCTAGTGAGCTATCTCATCGACGACAACGTGCGTGCCGAGTCGCTGGAGCACCTGCGCAGGATGGCGCTCAACGACATGCTGACCGGGCTGCCGAACCGCATGAATTTCAACGAGCGGCTGGATCTTGAGATCGAGCTTGCCCGTCAACGGAAGAGCCGACTCGCCTTGGTCGGCATCGACCTGAACCGGTTCAAGGAAATCAACGACCTGCGGGGCCACCATGCCGGCGACGAGGTGCTGCGTATACTTGGCCGACGAATGAGCAACCTGCTGCGCGAAGGTGAGTTTGTCGCAAGAGTCGGCGGCGATGAGTTTGTCGCGATCTACCGGCTCGAGGAACAAGCCGGCCTTATCGATTTCCTCTCCCGTCTGGAAGCGGCGCTGTACAAGCCTGTCCGCCTTGACAACTATCAGGTCACTCCGGGTGCGAGCTTTGGAGTCGCGATCTATCCCGACGATGCATCCAGCAAGGTTATCCTCGTCAATAACGCCGATCTGGCTATGTACCGAGCCAAGGCCGATCTGATGCACTCTGTCTGCTTCTACGAACCGGCAATGGACGAAACGGTCAGGGCACGGCGCAACCTTGCAGCCGATCTGCGCGAGGCGCTGGGTCGCGACCAGCTCAGTGTTCACTATCAGGTCCAGACCTCGCTTTCGACTGGCGAAATCCGGGGATATGAGGTGCTGTTGCGGTGGGAGCATCCCCGGCGGGGCTTCATCCCGCCGGCGGAATTTATTCCGCTTGCAGAGGAAGACGGGGTGATCCTGCAGATTGGCGAATGGGTGCTTCGGGAAGCCTGCGCAAAGGCGGTGTCCTGGAAGCCGCCCCACATGGTTGCAGTGAACGTGTCGGCCGTCCAGTTCGCCCATGCCGATCTGCCCGGACTCGTGACGAACGTGCTGATGCAGACTGGGCTTGCACCGGAGCGGCTGGAGCTGGAGCTGACCGAATCCGCCATCTTTGTGGACAGGGAACGCTCGCTGCAGACTCTCCGCCAGATCAAGGCGCTGGGCGTGAGCATCGCGCTCGATGATTTCGGCACTGGCTATTCGTCGCTCGACACGCTGCGCTCCTTCCCGTTTGACAGGATCAAGCTCGATCAGTCATTCGTGGGCGATGCCGTGTCAAGCCCACAGGACAGGCCGATCATCCGTGCGGTCCTCACGTTGGGCAAGAGCCTGGGCATCCCGGTTCTGGCCGAAGGCATCGAAACGCCCGACCAGCTTGCGCTTCTGATCGAGGAAGGCTGCGACGAAGCACAGGGGTTCCTGTTTGGGCGACCCGTTCCGCTAAGCCAGATTCTCGGCAGCGGTCAAATCGCGCTGACCGGCAACGACCATGAGCGACTTGGTGTCGTCCCGTCATAGACAGCAAGCGGCAAAGCCGTCTGGGTCTGTCGTGCTAAAACTGGAGAGGTGGTCTTCGAGGGGAATTGTCAACTTGTTGGTGCGACACGTGTCGCCGTCAGCCGCGCGTTATGCGGCATGAAGTAGGCGGTAAAGATCTTCTTTGCCTTGTCACGCTCTGAGTTCGGAACATCGATCGCGGTGCCGTGACCCGCTGTACGACCAGCAGTTGCCTATCCGGACATGCGTAACCGGTAACGGTTGGGTGTGAAGCTCTGGAGACAACGTGCCTCTCGACTGACGGTTTACCCCGGTGACGAGGAAGAGATCGACACTGCCAGCCGCCGTGCGGCGGGAGGTGCCAGGCAATTTCCGCCTGCGCAACGGACGTGAACTGTTGCTAAACCCCGTAATGACCGATGAGCCAAGGCCTGCTGTCAGGCCCTAACCAAAAGGGGGTGCATTCAGGAATCGCACGAAAATGTACGTCAGCGGCCGGCAACGCCTTATTGGGAAAGGCTGAGGCCTTCCCACGAAACGGCAACCAAGACGCCAACCACGCGCGAACGATAAGCCTTTGATTCCGTTGATTGTGCACTGCGGCTATCGTACGAAAAGTCCAAATCCTGGAGGCACCCCTCCCCTGCACCTCTCACCGCGCAGCTCAGGTTGAGCTATATGATTATCAACGCCGTTTAAGGCGCTCCCGAGCTGTTCTTCGGCTCATTGTGACAGCGCCCTCTTAACCTACAAAGGCTTTCTCCACCACGTAGTGGCCCGGATCGCTGCCGCTGCCTTCCTTGAAGCCCATTGCGTCGAGCAGCTGGCAGGTGTCACGCAGCATGTGTGGACTGCCGCACAGCATCACGCGATCGTTGTCGACTGAGAACGGCGGAACGTTCAGGTCTTCGAACAGTTGCTTCGAGGTGATCAGGTCGGTGATCCGTCCCGTGTTCTCGAACGTCTCGCGCGTGACCGTCGGGTAGTAGACCAGCTTTTCGCGGACGATGTCGCCGAGGTACTCGTGATTATGCAGATCCTCGGCAATGTATTTCTTGTACGCAAGTTCGTCGACGAAACGGCAGGTGTGCGTGAGCACGACCTTGTCGTAGCGATCGTACACATCCGGATCCTTGATGATCGACATGAACGGCGCGAGGCCCGTGCCGGTCGACAGCAGCCACAATGACTTGCGGGCAGCAGGTTGTCGGCCATCAGCGTGCCGGTCGGCTTTTTGCCGATTAGCACCCTGTCGCCGACCTTCAAGTGCTGCAGGCGAGACGTGAGCGGACCGTCCTGGACCTTGATGCTCAAAAATTCGAGATGCTCCTCGTAATTCGCGCTTGCCATGCTGTACGCGCGGATCAGCGGCTTGCTGTCCACTTCGAGGCCAACCATCGTGAACTGGCCGTTTTCGAACCGCAGCGCCGAGTCGCGCGTGCAGGTGAAGCTGAACAGCGTATCCGTCCAGTGATGGACGCTCAGAACGGTTTCGGTGGTGAGTTTGATCATGACTTGTGGATGTGCAAAACAATGGCTTGCCACCCGGCGCGGCAGTGGCGATACCGGAAGTCGTCAAAAAATACCAGCCCACGCCCCGAACTTCGGGCGACCAGGGTTCATCAGGAAGTAACAGAGACCACACTGTTTCACGGCGCCAATCTCAGATCGTCAGATAATCCTTGATCTTGGCCGCATCCACATCAGCACGCGTATCCTCGTGAACAAACCGTCCCTTTTCGAGAATGAGAAACCTATCCGCGATCTCCAAGGTAAAAGCCAATGCCTGCTCCGACATCAGGATTGAAAATTGCCGCTCTTGCTTCAGGCGGTTAAGCGTTCGCGCAATCTCCTTGACGATGGACGGCTGAATACCATCGGTGGGTTCATCAAGAACGAGAACTTTCGGCTCTGAAACCAGTGCGCGCGCAATCGCGAGTTGCTGCTGCTGCCCCCCTGACAAATCTCCGCCCCTGCGCTTGCGCATTTCCCAAAGAATGGGGAAAGCATCAAACACGAACTCCGGAATCGTGCGCTTCGGAGACTTGTCCATACCGGTCAATATGTTCTCTTCCACGCTCAGGTTCACGAAGATCATCCGACCCTGCGGCACATAACCCAGGCCCGCGGCCACGCGTTGATGGCTACGGGTATGCGTCAAATCTACCCCTTCGAGCGCGACGCTCCCACTACGGATCTGGATCAGGCCGATCAGCGATTTCAGGAGCGTCGTCTTGCCCATGCCGTTGCGCCCCATGATCGCCAACGTTTCACCACTCGCCAGCTCGAACCCGATATCGTGCAAGATGGGGCTTTCGCCGTGAAACACATTGAGATTCTCGACAACGAGCATATTCAGGTTCCCAGATAGACCTCGATGACTCTCGCATCCTGCTGCACGTTCTCCATCGTGCCCTGAGCAAGAATTTTTCCCTGATGAAGGACAGTTACCCTGTCAGCGATTGCCTTGACGAATTCCATGTCGTGCTCGATCACGACGACTGACCGTCCCCGAGCTATCTCGCATAACAGCGAAGCCGTCTGCTCGCGCTCCTTCGCGCTCATACCGGCGACGGGTTCGTCGAGCAGCAGCAATTCCGGCTCCTGCATGAGTAACATGCCGATTTCGAGCCACTGCTTTTGTCCGTGGGACAAATGCCCAGCCTTACGATCGAGGTGCATGTCCAGCGACAGGACGCACGCCGTTTCCAGGATCGCTTCCTCCAACACCCGCCCCCGGCGGAAGAACAAACAACCAACCAAGCCTCTTGGTTTCGGCGACGAAATCTCAAGGTTTTCCCACACGGTCAAGTCCTCGTACACCATCGGCGTCTGGAACTTCCGCCCAACGCCCGCACGCGTAATCTGGTACTCCAGCATGCGCTCGAGATTGCGTCCCTTGAAAAGAATTTTTCCGTATGTGGGTCGTGTCTTGCCGCATATCGTATCCAGCAGCGTTGTCTTTCCCGCGCCATTCGGCCCGATCACCACGTGCAGTTCGCGCTCCTCTACGTAGAAATTCAGGTTGTCGATTGCCTTGAAGCCATCAAAGGAAACGCTGAGATCCTCCACAGAAAGAATCATTTGGCTCATTGCCGCTCTCCGGAACGACATCCCTTCCATTCCAGCAAACCAGCCAGTCCCCTGGGCAAGAACATAGGCACGACAATGAATAGCGCTCCCATAAGATAAAGCCAGACATTCACAAAATCTTCCGACAGGTAGCTCTTTGCCGCTCCGACGATGAGCGCGCCATATACTGCACCGACCAGCGACAGACGCCCCCCAAGCGCGGTATAGATCACCATTTCGATCGACGGCACGATGCCACATACAGACGGCGAAGCGAAGCCAACCTGCATTGTGAACATCGCGCCGCCGATCGCCGAATAGAGCGCCGCGACCGCAAAGATAAAACCCTTGAAGAGCGCCGGATCGTAGCCGGAGAACCGGATTCGATCCTCGCGATCGCGAATCGCAATCAGTATCTTGCCGAGCCGGCTACGCAAGATGAAGCGCGCAGTCAACACGGCAACCAGCAACAGGCAGACGGTGACATAGTAGAGAACGTACACAGCGGTATCGCTTTGTACGCTGTACCCCATGAAGACCGGCAACCCCGTAATGCCGTTGGCTCCGCCGGTATAACCCTGCTGGCCGATAATGACGATCGACAGGATCGACGCCAATGCTAGCGTGATGATCGAAAAATAGACGCCGCCAACGCGCTTGCGGAAATTCGCATAGGCAAGCAGGAAAGCCAGGCCAGCGGGAATGATAAGGATCGCAGGCAGAGCAAACCAAAGGTGCGCGAACGGCTTCCACCACCAGGGCAAGACATCGATGCTGTTGAAGGTCATAAAGTCCGGCACCGGCGGCCCCGCCGTGCCTGTGCCGAACACAGCGGCCGCGGGGTCGACGGAGGTTGCCTCGAGTTTCATGTACATCGCCGTCATATAGCTCCCGAGGCCGAAAAAGATACCCTGACCAAGGCTCAGAATCCCGCCGTAGCCCCAGGCCAGCACTAGCCCTACAGCGCAGAATGCAAGACTGAGATATTTCGCGAACAGACCAAGCCGGAATGACCCGGATAGCACCGGTATGGCTACCAACAAGAGGACAGCGAGCAACGGCAACGCGGACTGATTCAACATGATTAGCCCGCGAGTCCGGTTGACTACTGCCCCGGGAGAAGAAACGAACAGGTCTTTCATGTCAGCGTCGCACCTTGTTTGCAAAGAGTCCATTCGGTCTGAAGTAGAGCACGACAATCACCAGTAGCAAAATTGACGCCTTGGCCATCGATCCGCTCAATAACAACTCGGCGAGCGACTGCAATTGCCCGATGGAAAAGGCAGACAGAAATGTGCCCAGCAAACTTTCCACCCCGCCGAAAACGACCACGATGAACGTGTCGACAATGTATTGCTGACCCGTGCCGGGCCCCGTCGAAGCGAGCATGGTCAACGCGCTGCCTGCAATGCCCGCAATGCCGCAACCCAGGGCGAACGTCACGGCATCCACGCGCTCGGTGTTTATTCCCGCCGCCCCCGCCATTGCGCGGTTCTGCATCACCGCACGTATCCGCAGACCCCAGCGGCTACGGAACAGGAACAGGAACAGTGCAAGCGCGACCGCTACCGTGAGTACGATGATGAAGATTCGGCTAAGCGGAATCTCCACGCCGGGCATCGGACTCCACGCACCCCGCAACCACCCGATCGTGGGCACGCTCACGTCGATCGGCCCAAAAACGTGTCGATAGAACTGCTGCAAGACCAGCGATAACCCCCACGTCGCCAGGAGCGTGTCCAACGGACGCGTGTAAAGGAAGCGAATCATCCCCCGCTCCAGCAGGAGCCCCACCGCCGCGGTCACGACGAACGCGACGATGATCCCGACCAAGAAGTAAATCCCCTGCAGCGATGGCAAATAACGGGAAAAGACGATCGAAGTCAGATAGGTCATATAGGCTCCCAGCGCCATCAGTTCGCCGTGCGCCATATTGATCACGCCCATCAAGCCAAAGACAATGGCCAGACCGATGGCCATCAGGGCGAGTACGGTGAATAGCGACAGGCCGGTGAAGACCTGCGTAATAACTGTTTCAAGTGTCATCTCACACCTGCAGGTGTGCAACGGAGGCGCTTCGGCAGGGCCGGAATCGTCAACTGCCGACGTGCATTCATGTCACAGCGCGTCAGAGTTTCGGGAATGGATTGGGCTCCAGCAGAGGCGACTCATAAATGATGTCGACCTGACCGTCAGGCTTGAACGTTCCGATGCGTGCATGTTTCCACAGGTGATGGTTGGTCGCGTGAATCCGCACGAGTCCCTCGGGCGCATCCAGTTCCAGATTGGATGACGCGGCGACGACCTTCGGCACATCGAAGCTGCCAGCCTTTTCGACGGCTTTCTTCCACAGATAGACCGACGTGTAGGCCGTTTCGAGCGTATCCCCGACAACGCGATCCGCGCCGTACTTCGCCTTGAATGCAGCAACAAACGCTCGATTCCGGTCAGTAGGAATACTCTGGAAATACCCCATGCAGGTCATCACACCAGTCAGGTTCTCAGTGCCGATACCTATCGCCTCTTCCTCGGTGACGGCCATTGCCATGATCGGCTGCGTCTTACCGGTAATACCAACGGAATTAAGCTGTTTGTAGAAGGCGACATTAGAGCCGCCTACCACGGTGGAGACAATGACGTCGGGCTTCGTGGCCTGAATCTTGTTGATAACCGAAGAGAATTCCACTGCCCCGAGCGGAAAATAGTCCTCGCCGACGACTCGACCGCCGAGCTTCGGGATGATGGTCTGCGCGATACGATTCGTTGTGCGCGGCCAGATGTAATCAGAGCCGACCAGATAGAAGGTCTTCTTGCCGTTTTTCGCAAGCCAGTCGACTGCCTGAACGATCGACTGCGTGGCCTCCTGACCTGTGTACATCAGGTTCTTTGAAAGCTCGAGGCCGATATCGTAGGTCGGGTAATACAAAAGCCCGTTATACCGTTCAAAGACCGGCACAACCGCTTTACGGGATGCTCCCGTATAGCAGCCGAAGACGACCGACACCTTGTCACTAACCAGCAGCTTCTGTGCCTTCTCGGCAAAGGTCGGATTGTCGCTGGCCCCGTCCTCGACGACTGGCAGGATCTGACGACCAAGCACACCACCAGACCGGTTGATCTCATCGATCGCCAACTTTTCGGCATCGACCACATGAGCCTCGGCGATCGCAATGGTACCTGTGAGCGAGTGGAGAATCCCAACTTTTACGGGTTCCGCAGCGGATGCGTTCCCTGCGCGCAAAGCTATCGAAGCAGGTATGAGGCTGGAAGCTGCCGTAGCAGCGGTCACCTTGATAAATCGACGTCGATCATGATTCGTATAACTAACGGAATATTTCATTTTTTTGTCTTTCATTTCATTTCTCACTTTCGACATCTCTGGTTTGAAATCAGCGATACGGACTGCATCGCCCTCAATGACTACCTACTTCATGCACCGCACTACAGAGATTGCTGTGTCTCTCTATCCTCATTGCCCGCCTCACGCAGACGTACGGCCTGCCGAAGCCACCTCGACATCACAACCCGGCCATTTATCAACGCGTCCTCGACATCAAGGAAGGTCCGGCTTTCCTTAGCATCCTGCGAATATGCGACCTCTCGCAGTGTGCGATCCCATCGGTCGCAGGTCTGCCTGCTTGCTTCGAAATGCGCCTGGAAAGCCCAACAGCCCGGCTCGATGAAAAATGCCTGGTTCTTGCATCGGGTACCCATCAATAGCGGAACGGCATTTTTCGGCAGCTCGAATGCGTCGTAGTGCCATTGCATCGGCTTCAACGGCCTTGGCAATTTCCATAACAGCGGATCCGATCGGCCGGCCGCCAACAGCATGAGCGGCTGGCACCGTGCCTCAAGAAAACCCATCGGACTGACTACCGCCCCGAACGCGCGCGCGATCAACTGCGCGCCCAGACACAGTCCAAGTACGGCCCTCCCAGCCGTGACATAGGCCCGAATCAATAGTTGCAGTGGTCGGTAATGCGGATACCGCAAATCGTCGAAGCTGTCCATGGCTCCCCCTAGAATGACGAGAGCATCGTGATCCAGAGCTGCTTCGACAGACATTGCCCATCGCGATGCCAGAGCGGCCGACTCTTGAAAGTCACGGGCAAACACCTGATTCAGCCGGTGATTGAGTCGTTCCGCCTCTTCGCCGAGCAGGCCGACAGGCGCATCATCGTCGTGCACGACAACAAGCACACGGAGGCTCACGGCAGCGCCGGCCGGGTATTTCTCCATGGCCGTACTTGCTCGATTGCATGTGCGACTTGCAACAACACATGCTCATTGCCGTTGGCCGCAACCAGTTGCACGCCGACAGGCAGCCCCTCCTCCGTGAAACCAGATGGCACCGATGCTGCAGGCTGCTGCGTCAGGTTGAACGGATAGGTGAATGGGCACCACGTCCAGTCGTCTTCGGGTACGGGCGAGGGCGTCGCCCGCCCGACGTGGTACGGAGGCACCGGCATGACTGGCGTTACGAGCAACGTATAACGCTGGTGGAATATCTGCATCGTTTGTGCCATTGCCTGACGCGCGTTACATGCCGAAAGATAGCGATCAAGACCGACACGTCTACCGAGCCCGGCTGCGGATCCGATCAGCGGATCTACCTGCTCCCGCTGGGCCTCGCTTAATGCCCGGTAACTGTTCCAGTACATCGTCTGCCAGAACACCAGAAAAGTCTCATGGACATCGCATGGCCAAGGTATCTTGACTTCGTCGATCTGAGCGCCCAACTCGACGAGGCATTTGACTGTCGATTCGACGGCGCGCTTTACTGCAGGATCGATCGCGACAGCACTGCCAAGGTCATAGCTGACCGCGATGCGCATGCCGACGAGTGATGCCCCGAGCCCCTCACGCCAGTCGACAGCCTGATAAGGCAGCGCATAGGGATCGCGGGGCTCAGGCCTCGTGACGACGTTGTAAGCGAGCGCAGTGTCCTCAACGCTCATCGACACAGGCCCCATTACAGCATGCGGCGCGAAATGTGTCGGCGGATGGATGGGAACGCGCCCAAAGCTCGGCTTTAGGCCAAAATGATTGCAACTGGATGCAGGAATCCTGATGGAACCCGCACCATCCGTCCCGATGGCTATCGGTACCACACCCGTCGCAACGGCGACACTGCTGCCGCCACTGCTTCCCCCCGGCGTGCGGCTGAGATCATACGGATTGCGCGTAGTTCCATGAACACCACTCTCCGTGACGATCCTGCAACCGGAATCGGGAGTCGCGGTCTTTCCGATCAATATCGCACCCGCTTCGCGTAGACGCGCAACCACCGGCGCGTCCGACTCGGCAATCATGGATTCTGGCCACGCGAGCGAACCGCGCCTGATCGGCATCCCCGCCACTGCCACCAGATCCTTGACGGCCAATGGAACGCCGTCGAGCAGACCCAGTGGCGTGCCAGCACGCCACCGCTTCTCAGACAAATGGGCGGAAGCACGCGCCCCGTCATAGTCAACAAACACAAACGCGTTGACATGCGGCTCCCACTCGTCAAGGCGCCTCAAGCTTCGTTCCATGACCTCAACAGGCGAAAGCGTTCCATCGCGAAACGCTGCAATCATCGCAGAAGCGGTAAGATTCACGGGCAATGGTTCCGTAGTTGGCAGGTCTGACTGCGGTGCAGGGAAACAGGTGGGTCAGTACAGTTCCAGATACTCCTTGCTTTCGTGGACGGGAATCTCGTCCGAGAACCGTGCGATTTCTGCCCGCTTCATTGTGCTGAATACACGGATGACCTCCGGGCCAAGGTACTCCTCCATAAGAGGATCGCTTTCCATAGCGTCAAGTGCCTCATCGAGCGAACGCGGCAGTTTCGCGAATGCCGCGTTGTCCTCTTTCGGTCCCGTACCGTTGTCTATCAATGGCCGACGCTCGCGCACACCGGCCAGGCCCGCCGCAATCGTGACGGCCGCCGTGAGATACGGGTTTGACAACGCCGACGGCACTCGCACCTCAATATGCTGACGCGAATCCCGGCTTGCCTTGATACGGACACTGGCGCTCCGGTCTTCCACGCCCCAGGATACGTTGGACGGCGCATATGTTTTGGGACGGATGCGCCGATAACAGTTGGTAGTCGGATTCCACATCGCCATCGCAGCGCGCGCATGATCCAGCACGCCCTGGACGAATTGCTGACAGATTGCGGACATGCCGTGCGAAGCATCGGCATCGAGAAACAGATTGCGGCCCGTTTCCGCGTCGAGCAACGAGACGTGGAAATGCGAACAGCTACCCGATAAACCCTTGTATGGCTTGGTCATGAACGTTGCAAGCAAGCCCTGAGTATTCATGTACTCCTTGACCGTATTCTTGAATACAAAGGCACGGTCCGCCGCTGCGATGCCCTCGAGTGCGTCGAACACCAACTCCATCTGCCCCGGGCCATGTTCCGCGTTACTCGTGATGATGTCCACTCCGCTTTGCTGCAGTACCCGCACCAGCGCGTCAACCTGAGGGTATTGCGCCATTTTCGCCGTCACGAATATCGGTTGTCCGTCGTAGATCGGCTGATGGGTCTGAGGGTCAAGCAGATAGAATTCGTATTCGTGCCCCATCTTGACCCGGAAACCCATCTTCGCGGCAGTCAACAAGACACGCTTGAGAACGTTGCGCGGTGCCGCTGCCTGCGGCTGACCGTCCTGCCAGATCGTGTCACACATCACGCGCACGGTATTCTTCAGCCAGGGGACCGGCGTAACGCTATTCGTATCTACGACCAGCAGGCAGTCGGCGAAATTCTTCTCCTCATGATAACCGGTACCCCGCACCGGGAGCGACGATGAGTCGAGCGCGACAGCGCCCCCATAAAAGTTCAGGCCTTCGCGCATATAGCTCGCAAGATGCGCAATCGGAACCGTCTTGCCACGCGACAGCCCGGCCATATCCGCAGTCTCGAAGCGAACGAATTCGACGCCCTGGGTCGTGAGCTGCTCGGTGAGTTCACGCGCTTGCGCAGCAGTTGCCCTGACGGCATCTGTCGGGCTGCCGAGCAAGGTTTTGGACCCACTTGAAATATTGTTCATCGTATTCTCGTGGATGGTTATGACGCGTCGACCGGGAAAGCAACGAGTGCTTTGCATACGCGCTGCCGCACGGTCAACCGGCGATGGAGCCATTCTCACCGTACGAAATTGCTGGCGGGTAGTGCCATTTAGCGCACATGGATAGGTCCAAAGTGACCATGCGGACGTTTGCTGTTTCGGAACGAGGACTACGAGACCGGCCCACGACGCTCGCCGAGAGCATATGCTCCGACAACATGGCCCATGTCCATTCCGGATCGATCGAACCAATAGTTCCGCGAAGCGACACTCTTTTCGCCTTGGTCGCGAATTGCGTCGTGCTAGCATTGGCCGAGATAGAGTTCTTTCTCGTCCAGATTGCCGGGGCTGCAGCAAGCGTAGCTGTTGCAGCTTCAGGCGCGCGGCCAATGCCAGGAGAACTATGGCGAAGACAATTACAGCGGGAATATTCTCCAGCTTCGCCCTTAACGAGCAATCTCCCCAACCCGCCTACCGCCAGATCTATAACGAACTACGGCGCGCGATGCTGTCCGGTCGGATTCCTCCTGGAACGCGGCTGCCCGCCACACGGGTTCTTGCCGGTGAACTCACTGTGTCGCGCAACACAATCGTGTCGGTATTCGATCTGCTGGCTCAAGAAGGCTATGTCGTCAGCCGGGTGGGCGCCGGCACCTATGTTGCCGACGATCTGCCGGAAGATCATCAGTTGCCGGAGTTTGACGCGAGGCCCGCCAGTTCATCCACTCAGCTCGCTTCGGCAGACGCGTTATCGCTGCGTGGCCGTGCGCTTGCGCGTCTCTCGCTCACCAGCGGCCCTGCCAACCCTGCGGCGTTCACGCCGGACATCCCCGCCTATGATGCGTTTCCAATCGAGATCTGGAGCCGGATCATGGCCAATGCGTGGCGGAATATCTCCCTCGATCTGCTAGGTTATGCCGATCCTGCGGGTCAGCTGCCGCTACGCGCCGCAATCGCCAGGCACTTGCGCGCGGGCCGGCTCGTCGATTGCGAGCCGGAGCAGGTCATCATCACGTCTGGTTCCCAGCAGTCATTTGACCTGACCGCTCGTCTTCTGCTTGATCCAGGCGACCCGGTATGGATTGAGGAACCCGGCTATATCGGATCGCGCGCAGCTTTTACGGCAGCTGGCGCTAGGTTGATACCAGTAAAAGTCGACAGCGAGGGCATCGACCCCGAAGCCGGCAAACTTCATGAACCTGCACCACGCATCGTGCTGGTGGCACCTTCGCGCCAGTATCCCTTGGGCATGACGCTATCGATGCGCCGGCGCGACGCGCTCATAGAGTTGTCGCGCTCCACGGGCGCCTGGATTGTGGAAGACGATTACGACAGCGAATTCCGCTATCGCGGACGACCGCTGCCGGCTTTGCAAAGCATGAGCAGCGACGCACGCGTGATTTACCTCGGTACCTTCAGCAAATCGTTGCTACCGGCGTTCCGTCTGGGCTATCTGGTCGTACCCCCAGCACTCGCTGCATCGTTTCGCACCGCGAAGACAGTCATTGACCGTCATCCTCCGCTGCTCGAACAGATTGCTCTGCTTGAATTCATGGAAAAAGGCTATTTTGCGAGCCACATCCGACGTATGCGCCAACTGTATGAGGTGCGCCAACGGACACTCGTCGGCCTGCTGCGCGAACACCTCCGCGGCTTTCTCGAAGTTCAGGAAGCGGATTCCGGCATGCATCTTGTCGGGATGTTGAGGGACGGCGTCAACGATGTTCAGTTCTGCGCGGCGCTCGCTGAAGCGGGCGTCGTCGCGCGCCCCCTTTCACCGTACTATTCGATGCAGCCCGCCCGCCACGGGCTTATCCTCGGCTTTGCCGCTGTGCCACCGGCCGGTCTGCACGCTGGCGTTCAACGACTCGCTGCCGTAGCGGCACGATTCGACCGGGAACTGCCTCACAGCGCCTGATCGCCGTGTCCAGAGCAACCGACAATTGGCACCATCGCACTGGCTGTTAATGGCACTTCCTGTCCGTTTATGTGATCTCTACTGTAGTGCCTAAGGTAGTGCCTAAGCGCAAATTATCCCAGCAAAGCGGAAAGGTGTGGCATGACTCTAAAAAAAGTGGCGGTTATTCGTCATGTACCGTTCGAAGATCTGGGCACCCTCGACAGTGTGCTTGCCGAACGTCATTGCGAAGTGACCTGCTTCGACTCTGGTTACGATCATCTCGATCCGAACACGATGGCTGAAGCTGATCTCGTGATCATTCTGGGTGGCCCGATCGGCGTGTATCAAGTCGACGAATATCCGTCCCTGAGCGACGAAATCGACATTGCCCGTAGCCGGCTCAAAAACGGCAAACCGCTGCTCGGCATTTGTCTCGGCAGTCAAATCATGGCAGCAGCACTCGGCGCGCGAGTCTATCCAGGAAACGCAGGCAAGGAGATTGGCTGGAAACCCTTGTCCCTGGCAGCGACGCCGCAGCCGAATCCACTGGCTGATTTTGCCGGCTCTCCCGTTTTGCACTGGCACGGCGACACCTTTGACCTGCCTGACGGCGCTGTTCTCCTGGCATCGACTGACCTCTACGAGAATCAGGCATTTTCGTACGGCAATCATGCGCTGGCATTGCAGTTCCACATCGAAACCGACGCACGCGGTCTTGAACGCTGGTTCATTGGCCACTCAGTTGAAATTGGAGGGGTAAGCGGACTGGACGTTCCCTCCATACGGGCGCAGACAGCCGCCCATGCACAGGCGCTCGGTCAAAACGCGAAACGTTTCTTTACCCGCTGGCTTCAAGCTATCGAGTAACTGTCCAGGCTTGTTAAACAGAACGTCTGGCTTAAAAATCTCACTTAATTTCGCATTCCGAATAAATATACAAATCAAACCCGACATGAGCCAAGATAATACCCCTGACGAGATCCCGGGAGCACCGAGCGAGAAAACGCGCGTGCGCCGATATAATTGGCTCGCCAAGTACGATCGCGACACCATCAATGCGATCATCGACGCCGGAATGGTTTGCCAGGTTGGCTATGTGATCGATGGCACGCCCTATGTCACGCCGACCAACCACTGGCGTATCGGTGATTATGTCTATTGGCATGGGTCTTCCGCCAGCCGCATGTTGAAGTCGCAGTCTGCCGGTATTCCGGTGTGCTTTACGGTCACTCATATAGACGGCGTTGTTTTTTCTCGGGCAGCCTTCAATCACAATGTAAATTTCCGCTCCGTCATGGCTTTCGGCAACGCGAAATTATGCTGTGAGGAGGAAAAGAGACATGCCCTGCAGGTATTTACCGATGGACTGGCACCAGGCCTTTGGCAGCACGCGCGCAAACCAACCGAGCAAGAGTGGAAAGCGACCAAGGTAATCAGGATGAAACTTGACGAGGTATCGGCCAAGGTTCGCACTGGCGCGCCGATAGACGACGAGGATGACTATTTGTCAGACTCTTGGGCTGGCATAGTGCCGCTGCAACTGATTCAATTGAAGCCGCAATCCGACCCCCGGCTGAGGGTAGAAATCGAAATTCCTGACTTCATTAAAAACTTTCGCTATGGTCAGTGACCGGCAGAATCGGGCGCGTCGACAAGCATCGCTTTCGCGGTTGTCTCTTTGACGGCAACCGTTTTCTTCTCCGCATGCTTCTTCACACTCTGCGCGGTCCTTTTCCTTGAAACAAGTTTGACTCGAGCACCTTTGGTGCGCGACGGTCTTCGCTCTCACCACCTTCTTCAGCACCACTTTCTTCGCCGCCTATATCGTGGCAGAAGGTCCGAAACCGTTTTTCGAGCAGACCACCCGCGATGACCTCGAGCGGAAGAGATTCTGTCGCAGTGAGCCGATCTGCTATGGCGGTCGGTGGCTCTGCCGCGGTAAGGCGATCAGGTAAAATTGGGCGACCGAAATTGATACGACCACGATGGCTATGACGGGCAAGGCACCGCGTAAGCCGTTGCCGCCGGGATCGCGAAGGTATTGAAGCGACTGCACTATCCGCTGGACGTGATCCTGCTATGCTTGCGGTAGACAAGGTCGGCAAGACTGTCGATTTCTGCTTCGGGCCATCATGACAAGGCTGCTGCCCGTCGTTACTTCGAGAAAGCCATAGATCAGAACAGCGCGCCTGAGACCGTTACCATGGACAAAAGCGGCGCCAATCTGGCCACCATCCAGAGCATCAACGCTTAACGCGAAACAGCGTTGTCAACTTGAGGGAAGTGAGCGATCTGGCGGTCGTTGGACGATCTGTCAGAAAGCAGAGGACGGATCTTGGGTGAGTTCAGTGAATTCGCGCCAGGCGACGAATCGGACAGCGAGTTGTTTG
>JAMFSK010000149.1 GCA_026225235.1 Burkholderiales bacterium | reverse complement strand
GGCGTCTTCATAGCGATGACCCGTGTCGATCGACATCTTCGTTCTCCATGACGCGCGGCGCGCGTGGCACAATTCCGTGGGCCGCGACGCGGCCCTTGCCTTCAGGACTCAGCCGTGCCCGACCTGTTCGACCTTTCCCGCCAGCAGCATTACCCCGAAGCCGCGCTGTTTATCGTCGCGACGCCCATCGGCAACCTTGCAGACATCACGCTGCGTGCGTTGCACGTGCTGTCTCTCGTCGACCGTATTGCGGCCGAAGACACACGCAATACGCAGCAGATGCTCACGCGTTACGGCATCGAGAAACCGACGCTCGCCGTGCATGAGCACAACGAGCGCGAAGCGGCCACGCGCGTGATCGACTATCTGCGTGCGGGGGAGCGCGTCGCGTATGTGTCCGATGCGGGCACGCCTGGCATCTCGGACCCCGGCTCGCGATTGGTCGAAGCGGTGCGTGCAGCCGGACTGACGGTCGTACCGATCCCGGGCGCCAGTGCGCTTGTGACCGCGTTGTCGGTCGCGGGGGCGTGGGCGAGCGGCTTCACCTTTGTGGGCTTCCTCCCGTCGAAGGCTCGCCAGCGTGTCGATGCGCTTCAGGCCCTCGCACTCTCGCCCCACGCCCTGGTGTTCTATGAAGCGCCCCATCGCGTACTCGACACGGTCACGGCGCTCGGCGAAACGCTCGGCGGCGAGCGCAAGCTCCTGATCGCGCGGGAGCTCACAAAATTACATGAGGCACTGCATGTCTGCACCCTGGCCGAAGGGCCAGTGTTCCTGCAGAGCGATCCGAACCGGCAGCGGGGCGAGTTCGTGCTGGTGGTCGAAGGACACACGGTGACGGAGGACGCAAGCGTGAACGCGCACGACTCGTTGCTCAAGACCTTGCTCGAATCGTTGCCCGTCAGTGCGGCGGTCAAACTCGCCGCGACGCTGACAGGCGCATCGCGTAACGTGCTCTACGCGCGTGCGCTTGAATTGAAGGGCGAGACGGAGGATGACGGAGTTGATGGCGAGCAATGAAATCCTCGTTATGCGCGACACGGGGTAGCTGAGATCAATCCCGTACGAAAAAAGGCCGCTGCCCAAAAAATGGACAGCGGCCTTTTTTACGCATCTGCGCAAGGTCGGGAACCCTGCGCCTGTCTCCAGCCCGCGTTACCGAGAAGCCAGCGACTCGCCTGCTTCGGCCTTCGCCTCGGCAGCCGACAGACCTTGTAGCTTCACGCTGCTCGTACCGGCATGTTGCATGCCGAGAGCCAACGCGGCGGCGCGAGAAAGGTCGATGATCCGGTTATGGAAGAACGGCCCACGGTCGTTGATCTTGACCACCACCGTCTTCCCGTTGCTCACGTTCGTCACGCGAACATACGCCGAGAGCGGCAAGGTCCGGTGGGCGGCGGTCATTGCGTTCATGTCGTAACGTTCGCCGCTCGCGGTCTTGCGGCCGTCGAAACGAGGGCCGTACCAGGAGGCGCGACCATTTTGCGCAAAGGTCGAGACGTCGGGGATGCCAGAGGTCAGCGGCTTGCCGTCGAGCTTGTTGGCGCCAGATGCATCAGCTGACGCAGGCAGCGCGTCACTCGCCGGGGCAAACGTTAAAGGGGCACCGGTGTTGGTGGTCGCGACGGCGCCGGGGTTCCCGTGCGTTGCATCAGCCTGGTCGATGCCATTCGGTGGAACGGCACAGGCTGCAAGGGCGAACGTGCCGGCCACGATGGCAAGGCGGGCACGGGTTCTGACCCGAAAAAACTGAATCGGCGCCCACAGACCTGCCAGGCGGCGATGCTCAAGGTGAAGCTTCATAGACGTGTCAATCAACGATAGGCGAGCCGCAACTGCAGCGGCTCAAAGGCGCACGAAAACGGTGACCCCGGCCCGGCTTGCGCCGAGCTTCAAGGTGCCTCAATGGCACTCACCGACAATCGTCGACGGCCTTCCGGCCGAGCTTTGCCTAATTAATTTCACGTCTGGCAGCCACTCCCGAGGCGGCAAAACCAGACACCCATACGTTGTCGCCTGGTGCCGTCGCACCACGATGGGGTGCGCACGACAAGACACAGCCTTCGCTGCCGATGGGGCAACTGAAGATGCGACAACTTTTAGGCTCCGACCGGTTGTTCTTTGGCGAACGCGGCAATTGGGCCGCCCGGAAGGAACGTGTTACATCGACTAGCGATGCTTGGTATTGCCGCGCCCGCTGCTTCTGAGTTCAGCGTGTTGCGGCAAAAAATTGAAAAACTTCTGAATGCTTGTCCCGGACACGTGATCGATTGTCGACCGGTGGGGGAGAAGCGGACTTGCTCAAATAATGTGCAAGTGAGGCGCCATTATACCCAATAACGAAAATCGTGTTGCAGAGCCACAATCCGCTCAATTTGCCGGGCGTGGATCAGTGGTCATGCCGGACGCCTCGCGCCGGACATGAGTCTTCTTCTTGTTGGGGAGATCCTGCCGGTCTCGTGCAGGAGTCTTTCGGTCTTGCCGGAATGAGCCGGGTGTCAGCAAACCGCGGCTTCGCACCACACCTTGGGCGACGCTTTTGCCGGCACGGACGCTACCTCATGGGCCCACTTATTTTCCCTCTGACTTGCCCAATCACTCAGTCGCTCAACACGCAGATCCCACCCGCGGTCCATGTTGTTGAGATGCCCCGGCAAGCTCGCGAGGTAGCAGCGTGCAATCCAGTCGCCACGCGCTTCGACATAGAGGATCGCGACCGGCTCGCACCCG
>JAMFSK010000148.1 GCA_026225235.1 Burkholderiales bacterium | reverse complement strand
GGGCCAACGACTATCATCAGCACGAACGCGTACGGGTTTCCGGTGTACGCATGCTGCTGCGACGACGTGCCCTATGTAACGCCCCCGGACGCATGTACGAGGGCGCCGACGCAACGCGGATCTGACCGGCAGCAGCAACCCCAACAACCGAAGGCGAAAAAAGAATGACACTGACGATCAGCCTGCCGCCTGTGTGCTGATCCGCAGTACGTGGACATATTGCGGCGCAAGGCTGCACTGGTTCTTCAGCTTACCGTAGGCGAACCATGCCTACGTGAGCCACGTTTATCCCGTCGATTCATTCAGTACCGCGCAATCATCCGGGAGGAAACCAGTCCCGCGACCCACAACGGTCCGCCGCGTTTCTCCAAAGCGGACGCTCATCGTTGGCGGATCGTTTAACAAGCAGTTCAAGAAGGCATCTTCAAACAATTCGATTACCGAGCCTAACGTTGGCCCGCCGCCGAATTCTGCACGAACGTCGAAATCACTTCGACGACATGATCGGCCAAAGGACGATCTGGGTCCGAGTAAGCGGCAACATTGTCTTTTCGGTCCCGCGTTCGTACCGCTTTGAGGACGTGATTCGCGCTGGCGACGAGAACGACTTCGGCCCGGGGATCTGCATGCTTTAGCAATTGCGCATCCCCGCGGTTGACCTGAAGATCTTGCAATCCCTGCACGATCAGTACTGGCTTTCTGTAACCTGCCAGAAGGGTCGTTGGATCAACCGCCAATTCGCTCATCAGAAACCGCTGCACTTGCGGCCTGAACAACGGCATCAGTGCGGGATCGATTTTTGTTGCATCTACCGTTCGCCCTGCTTCGAGGGCGTCGAGTACCGACATCGCATTGTCCAGGATAGGGGCGTTCGCAGAGTTAGATCGCAGTTGTTCTCTCAATACCTTTCCGAGCGGGCGTCCTGCAGTGGATAACAGAATCAAACCGCAAATGTCGGCCGAGTGCTGTGCGGCTACCAGCGCCACCAATCCCCCTTCGCTATGGCCCAACACCCATACGCAGGAGACACCTGTGCGATTTCGGATGGTCGTCACCCACGAGTGAACATCCGCCGCGTAGTCGTCGAGCGTGACGTCATCTGCGTCAGGTATCGCCGATGCACTACCGTACATGCCCCTTTTGTCGATTCGAACCGACGCGATGCCACGACTTAGAAGTCCGTCGGCGAGCAACCGGTACGTCGAAGCCCGAAGACCATTCGGGCCGTTCCCGTTCCGGTCGGTTGGTCCCGAACCCGGTACGATCAGTATCACTTGGACGTCCCGGTTGGCGGGCGATAGCAGTGTGCCTTGCAAGGGCCCTCCGGGCCCGGGCGCATCGATGTTCGCCCGCACCGTCTGCGGTGGGATTCCTGATTGGATAGCAGCAGCCATTGCGATAGTCGCCAGAATGCCCATTCATGTCCTCGAAGTGCGTGCAAATCTCCTACAAAGCGGCGATTGATTGTCAACTGTGAAGGCTTTCCCGTCGCGTGTCCCTTTGCGGCCGAACCCGGTCCGACGTTGAACTGGCAGAGTGGGCCGCCATTGATCGGTCCGCGTCGGGCAGAAGTCGACCCATTAGCCGTTCGACCCACAGGAAAGCGGACCTTCAGCCCAGTGCTCGAATGTTGCGTGCGCCTTGAGCGCCACGCCGGGGCACGTACTACCGGTGCATGCCATCGAGCCTTTTATGCAGGTAATGCCGTTTATGTTTGCCGCTGAACCCCTCAAGCCGACCGAACTCCGTATAGCCGAGCTTTTGATAGAAGCCGAGCGCCTGAAAACTGAATGTATCGAGCAAGGCGTGCTTGCAGCCGCGCAGACGTGCTTCGTCTTCCGCAGCGTTCATTGATCGAGAAGCATGCCCCTTGTTTCGATGCGCTTGGCTTACCCAAAGCTTGTGGACTTCGAGGTATTGCCAGTAGGTATCCGCCAACAAGCCACCAATGATGCTGCCGTCCGCGTCGCGTGCAAATACGCGCAACAACCTGAAATCTTTAACTGTGAAGGTGGCGTTGTAGGTACCGAATTGCGATGCCACGAATGAGTCATCATGATCATTCCGGAGGTCAGTGACTTCGATTTTCATGCCCTTGTCCTGCGACGTTAATGAGCCGGCTTTTCGTACAGTGACCAAACATAGCCGCCGGGACCGGGTTCCTGCCACAGTCCTGCGCGAATAAAACCAAGCGACTCATACCAGGCGCATAGCTTCGCATTGTGAGCGGGGCAGTCTAGACGGACATAGCGCCGGTTCAAGCCGCGCACTTTGCTAGCACAGGAGTCAAGCATGAAGCCGCCGAGTCCTCGCCCGTTAAAGCCTGTGCGCACACTTAGCCCATGCACGTAAGCCGCGGTCGGCTCCTGCGGCCCCCAGCGCTGCTCATCGTCCAGATCGAGCGAAAACATGCCTGCCGGAGTGCCATCCAGTTCAACGACATACACTTCCTTTTGAACGACATTGTTTCGCATCCATCGCTCTGAAACGCCATCTCCTTCCTGGCCCCACGCATAATCGCGGTGCGCTACCTTCCATGCGTGTGCTTCGTTGCGAATCTGTGTGAGCACCACGACATCCTCTGCCGTTGCTCGGCGGATGCTTTTCGAGCCCATCGCTCATATCTCCGTTGGACATTCTTTGTGAAAGAAAGACGAAAGACTGACCCAAATTCGCCTCGGATTGTCACCGATCTAGGTACAGATGTCGAATGACTGCAACTGGCCGATAAGAGGCGACGATTGGAACTCGTCCTTCAAGTGTCGCATGCGAAGAACTGCAGGAGTTTCGCTGCCAACTCCGCTGGCGCTTCCTCCGCCATATGGTGCCCGCTTTCTATGGCGCAGCCCTCGAGGTTCGTTGTCCACGGCCTCCAAACGGCTAGCACGTCACCGTAAAGCTCTTCGAGGTCGTCCTCCGTGGACCAGAGGCACAAAGTTGGACATTGCACCCGGCGACCTGCCGATCGGTCC
>JAMFSK010000147.1 GCA_026225235.1 Burkholderiales bacterium | reverse complement strand
CCGCCGCGATGGCAAATGCGAAAGCAAGCGCGATTTGAGCGAGCACGAGCTTGCGCCGGTCGAAGCGGTCACCAAGCGGCAACAGCAAAGCAAGCCCGGTCGAGAACCCGAGCAGCGCCGCGCCGGCCACAAAATCGACCGTCGTCAGGTTGATCCTTAGGCCTGCCGCGATCAACGGCAAGATCGGCTGAGTGCAATAAATGTTGGTGATCACCGCGCCGGCAATGATCGCCATCATGACGATCTTGCTGCGCGACGCTACCGCAGACGTGGGTGGACTAGCAGCTATGGGGGATGGGGTGGACACGGCGTTCTCCTTGGTTTCGCTCTTCTGGCATTTGCAGCAACATGCTGCGAACCAGGTTTCGATTCCGAACGTTACCCGCTTGCATTTATAAAGATAATCCCCCACGATTAGGAATCATCCTTCCAATATTTGAGAGGTCCATGAATCGTCTCGAATCCATGACCATCCTCGTCGCTGTAGTTGATTCAGGGAGTTTGTCGGCCGCCGCTCGTCACCTCGGCATGCCGCTGGCAACGGTCAGCCGCAAGGTCGGAGAACTGGAGTCTCATCTCAAGACGCGTCTGCTTCACCGCACGACGCGACAGCTCTCGTTGACGGAGGCCGGGATTTCATACGTGGCCGCATGTCGACGCATTCTTGAAGAAATTGGTGAAGCCGAGCGGGCTGCGACCGGTGAATACGCCTCGCCCAAAGGCGAGCTGGTGGTCACCGCGCCCGTCGTTTTTGGACGGTTGCACGTTGTGTCGGTGGTTGCGGATTTTCTCGCTCACTACCCAGAGATCGACATTAGCCTCGTGCTCACAGATCGCGTCGTGCATCTGATGGATGAGCATGCTGACGTCGCGATCCGGATTGGCGAATTGCCCGATAGCACGCTGATGGCGACGGGAGTCGGGACGGTGCGCCGGGTCATCTGTGCAAGTCCCACCTATTTGGCAACGCATAGCGCGCCTTTGAGACCGCGCGATCTCGCCGGACATGAGTGCATTACCTTCGAGGTTCTTGCGTCCATGAGAGCGTGGGTTTTCGGGTCGGGCAAGTCAGAGCTGTCCGTGCCCGTTCGTTCACGACTTACGGTCAATACAGCGGAGGCTGCTATTGAAGCCGCGATTCTCGGAGTTGGACTGATACGTGTGCTGTCCTATCAGGTCGCGGATGCTGTACGTGAGAATGCGCTTTGTGTCGTGCTCGACGATTTTGAGTCGGCGCCATTGCCCATCAACCTCGTGCATAAAGGACAAGCGCCTCTGCCGTTGAAGTTGCGTGCCTTCCTCGACTTCGTGACGCCGCGCTTACGGGCTCGTGCATCAAGCGAATTCGGCGATGTCACGAATGTTTGAGCGATCCAGTCCAGACAACAAATCCGATACGCACTCCGCGATGGCATGTTCGGTCGGCCCTTGCCAATCCGACCTGCCGCTGTGAACACGCCTACTCCCCCGCTTCCGCCCAGCTCCGCACTGCCTCCGTGTCTTTAGCGGGCGGCAAGCCGAACATCCGGCCGTACTCCCGCGTAAATTGCGACACGCTCTCGTACCCCACCGCAAACGCAGCGCTGCTCGCCGAGGCCCCTTCCGCCATCATCAGCCGGCGCGCCTCGATCAGACGTAACTGCTTCTGGAACTGCAGCGGCGACAGCGAGGTCACCGCGCGGAAGTGATGGTGGAACGACGACGGGCTCATGCCGGCCGTCGCTGCGAGGCGATCGACTGGCAGCGGACTGGCAAATTCCGTCCGAAGAACCGCAACGGCGCGAGCCACTCGCTGAGCGTGACCATCCGGTCCGCCAAGTCGACGAATGGCCGCCCCGTGACGCCCCGCCAAAAGCCAGTAGTGCAGCTCCCGTACCAGTTGAGCATGCAGCACCGGCACCGATGCCGGACGATCAAGCAAGCGCATCAGCCTGACGGCCGCGTCGGCGACTTCAGCATCGGTCGGCTCGGACCGTACGTGCGCGCCGTCCGCAACGGGCAACGCCCTCATCTCCACCATCAGATCTGCAATCACCGCCAGGTCCAAGTCCAAGACCAGCGAGAGATAGGGTGCGTCGGCACTCGCGCGCGTGACTTGGCTTACCGTGGGCACGTCCGCCGTGATCAGAAGCGAATCCCCTGCGTCGAACGAGAAAGTCTGCGTCCCCATTGCAACCTGCTTGCTTCCCTGCAATACGAGACAGACGAGCGGCCGCGAGATCGCGTAGACCAGGCCGCTGGGCGAGGTCGAGCGAATGGTTGTCAGACCCGGGATAGGCGTCTGAGCAAGGCCGGCCGGGTCGGCATACGCCTCCAAGTAACGGCGAACAGCGTTGAGCAGCGTGTGGTTCATGTCGTGATCCTAGCCGATCCTCGACCACTACGGGGACCCTGCCTGGAGGTTTAGGCTAAGAACGTCGAGGTTTCGGCAAGGCTCTCGACCCGCGGGCTCGCTAGCATAAGCCCTCCATACAAGAGGGAGTTCAAGCATGACTAAGATCGCCATCGTTACCGGCGCCAGCCGCGGGCTCGGCCGAAATACTGCTCTTAGCATCGCCCGCCACGGCGGCGATGTCGTCCTGACTTATCAGCGCCGTGGCGAAGACGCCGAGGCCGTCGTCGCGGAAATTAACGCCATGGGTCGCAAGGCGATCGCTTTCCAACTTGACACCGGCAACATCGCTGACTTCGCGCCGTTTACCGAGCGCCTGCGCACGGCGCTGCGCGAGACGTGGCAGCGCGATACATTTGATCACCTCGTGAACAATGCCGGCCACGGTGACTACGCTTTGATCGAGCAGACGACCGAAGCGCAGTTCGACGGGCTGGTCAATGTCCACTTTAAGGGCGTGTACTTTCTCACTCAGGCATTGCTTCCGCTGATCGTAGACGGCGGCCGCATTGTGAACCTGTCGTCTGGCCTGACCCGGGTGTCCTATCCTGGCTACGCAGCCTATGCGGCTGTGAAGAGTGCGGTTGAGGTGCTCAGCGTTTATATGGCGAAAGAACTGGGTAGCCGCGGGATCGCGGTCAACACGGTGGCGCCCGGCGCGATCGCGACCGACTTCGGCGGCGGCGCGGTTCGCGATAATCCGGAGGTCAACAAGATCTTCGCGGATATGACTGCGCTGGGTCGCACAGGACTACCGGATGACATCGGGCCGATGATTGCTAGCCTGCTGTCTGAGGACAATCGTTGGGTGAATGCCCAGCGAATTGAAGTGTCCGGGGGACAAGGCATCTGACCAAAGGTCGAACTAGCGCAAGCCGGTCATGCACGTTCGCCTCATAAACCCAGGAATGCCCATCTGACCAATGATTTCACTGCCACCGGCCTTTGGGATCAACGTGTCCTGTGACCACAAGGCTGGAACGAAAGCCTCTTCGGCACCCAGGTCAATGAAAATAGCCCCGGAACTGGGTTTCGAGAGCGCGAATTTGGGCAGCTTCTTTGCCAACAACAAAACGGGTTCCGCGAATCATGGTCATATGGGCTTGTGAACCTGTCAACGGGGAATCTCTTAGATGGTTCAGAGCATCGGCAAACCTGCCGCGCAACCTGCCGGTCCCAGACCCCAAATGGTGGACTCTGAAGCGAGACGAAACTCTCATCCGACGACACGACATGAAAATGCAATTTCGTAGAAACTCAAGGCCGGAGCGTTGCAGCGAAAACAAGACAGTGTGACCGACTTTCCTCCAAGCGCCGCCTCCTCGGATATGAGCCTCACCACAGCGCGCCCCGCACCGAGTCGACGATGTTCCGGCTTTAACAACAAGAGGGATAAATGCACAGAGCCCTCCGTCGGCCTTCGGACGACATATCCGGCCACGCTTCCGCGGAGCAAGATCAGGGAGAAATCCTCAGGCACGTAAGATCACTCAAATCGAGCGCGCTGGTCCTCTTCATTCCATCCGAAGGTCTCGTCAATGAGCTCTTGCAACGAGAGTTTGTATAGTGAGTACAGTTCAACGCGATTGAACGAATCCACGTCCAGTGGTTTCAATTTGAGGGCGGTAGTTTCAGACATCGGGGAACTCCGTGTCCTTCGTAACATAGCGAAGAATAGCCGCCTGAACACGCGCAAGCATTAATGGAGAAAGATCCTGCAGTTGTTCGCTTACGCTAATCGCTTCGTCTCGAGTCGAGATCCGTATCTTGTCAGCGTTCATATGTTCGGCTACGTCGAAAGGTTTGGTTTGGCTCGCAACGAACGCCCGGTTCAGTCGCCTGAGTTCCTCCAATATACTTTACCGGCAACTAGATCGTCGCCTGCGCTAGTTTCGAAAAAGACCCGCACCTTTATCCTATGCATTTGACCTTCCGCGAACTCGATCCTTCCGACGCCCCCGCCGCTTCTGCCCTATCGTTAGAAAGCTTCGAGCGATTCGTCGCACCCGACTGGAGTCCCTCGGCATCCGACGAATACCGCAGCTTGATCGCATCAGAGGTCCTTACCCAGAAAATCGAGGCCAGCTCCTACACGCTGGGAGCATTCAATGGGCAACGACTCGTCGGATTTCTTTTGATGCCACGAACGACGTTGATACAGATATTTTTTATCGATCCAGATTGGGTAAGGCAAGGTGTGGGGCGTCGCATCTGGCAGCATGCGCGTTCGCATATCGAGACACATTTCCCCGATGCGAAAACCATCGAATTGAACTCGTCGCCGTACGCGCGCGACTTCTATCGCCGGCTTGGGTTTGTGCCCATCTCTGCGGAATACCAATCCAGTGGTTTCCGAGCTACGCGCATGGCGTGTTGGCTACCCGCGCGGGAACTCGGAGCGGAACTGCCCCAAGACGGGACCCTCTCCCATCCCGGAAAGCTCTCGTGACCCCTGGCCGCTCCACGCCCCAGGGATCCACTCCGCTCACTTAAAACCGGGTCATCATCCCCGTCAGCACGGCGATCTGGTTATTCCCTGCCGCCACCGGAATCCCCGAGAACTGGGCGCCGGTCTGGGTAAAGTTGGCCAGGCTTCCGTTCTTGATGCCCGCCACGCCCGCATACACGCCGGTGCGCGGGGAAAGATGGTAGTCATATCGCACGCCCAGTGACGAGGAGTCGCCTGCGGAGTTTCCTTGCAGCTTGTACTGCCCGAAGCTCAACATCAGACTCCCATTTGTGCTCAAGACATGGGGGAACAGCGCTGACACGTCGTAATAGAGATTGTTCGGATCGGCATAGACACTCGAATTTGCGGTCTTCACATCGCCAGCGCCTCGATGAACCATGACGAGACCACCCAGTTTCACGAACTGAAAGTCGTACGACGCACCGAAGAATTCAAAGTTGCCGGTCTCGGTCGACGATGTCGGCGTAGCGGTCGCGGTACGGCCGTAGACAAGGCTTTCGTAGTCGGCTTCGATCGCGAACGGCCCATTCGTGTAGTTCAGGCCCAATGACGCTGTATCGCCGAGCGTGCGCGGTAGTGTGGGGTCTCCATTGGCGCCACGTGCATAGAGTGCCGATAGCTGGAAGCCCGCCACGATCGGCGAGGTGTAGTAGATCGAATTCGATGTGCGCGTGCTGACAAAGAAGTCGTAGTTATTGCTGGCGTGACCCCAATCCCAATGGCCAAGATCACCCATCGAGAAGTGAATCAAGGCATAAGCCATCGGCGTGTTGTTCAGGCCGATCTTCACCGAACCGAAGTCACCGACCGCACCGACCCAGGCTTCGCGACCGAAGATCTTGTTGGTCTGGGCATCGACACCGTTATTGACGTCGAAACCGTTCTCGAGCTTGAAGATGATCTTCGTTGAACCGCCGAGGTCTTCCTGGCCGCGCAAGCCCCACATCGAGGTCTGAACGTTGCTGCTGTCCAGCCGAGTCGTGCTCGTTCCTCCCGAGTGCGCATACTGAATCGATGTATCGAGAAGACCGTAGAGCGTCACACTCGATTGAGCATGGGCGGTGTATGACAATGCCAGGCATGGCAAGGCACAGCAAATACCTCGGATATATGGGTTCATAGTCTTGTGGTTGCTTGCGATCGACGCTTGAAAAGAATGTCGTTCATCAATGCCCGGCAATTGCCCGCCATTGTGCGAACGAGGCTCAAATCCCCTGTTATCCCTTGAAACAATCGAAAAACCAGCTGATGTGATCGCTTTAGCAACCTTGCTGGTCGATTAGGGATACTTGAGGTTAGGGGTTTGTAAATCGCAGAGGAACATCAAAAAATAATTGCGAGGCGCAGAAAAATTGTTCGCCTCTTTTCGCCATCCGTTCATGCTCAAATACGGCGCATGACGTCGCCCCGCTCACGTAACGAAACGATGTCGTTCAGGCGAGACGACCGGGAACAAAGGCACGCGCAACCAAACGGAAAATCCGCGCAACAATGCGCGGTGGATTGACTCTGTGCACTTGAGCGCTGCAGAAACGGCCGCCCGGTCCGGGGCGCCGATTGACGACACCGGCTCCGGCGCGGAGATACGCTCACCTCATGCGGGAGGCAATATTCCAAACGACTCATCGAGTACAGGAGGGAGCTCGTCCTCGCTGCTGACCTCGATGTCGCCGCCCACATGCGCGCTGCCCTCAACGACCGCACCGGCCGGCTCTGTGCCTCCACGCCAATCTTCAAGCGCACCCTGCAACTCCTTCACGCATAGCGTGACAGCCAGGTTGACGGGCAACGTCGCGGACACATAGCAGGCCAATACCGACGGCTTGATATCCGGATCCTGTATCGGGACGTAGACGATCTCCGGCCGTGCAGGGTCAGGGCCAGCCAGCACGCGTATCTGACAGCCGATGCCAAGCCCCTTCGCGACCATGATGGCAATGAACTCGAAGGAATTGGTCGTGACACTGAAGGTCGGGCGAACCGCAACGCGCGAGAACACCGAGTTCAGTACATGTCGAAGCCGTTGATCCTGAGTCGGCATGATGAAGGTCTCGTCGACCAGGTCGCCAACTCGTACGAACGCCCGACCCGCAAGCGGATGATCGCGTTGTACGGTAATACAGGTCTGCAGATTGAACGAGGCGACCTGTTTAAGGCCGGTCTGGCGCTCAAGTGCGTAGCCCATGATGATGTCGACCTCACCCCGAAACAACGTGTCGGCAAGCAAGTTCGAACTCGCGATGACCACCTCGAAGGTGACTTTCGGATAGCGCGCCCGAAATTCGCCGAGGAAGGTCGCGAGAAATTCGCGCGCCACGGTCTCGTTGATGCCGATGCGCACGTGCCCGGTCTGCTCACCGGTCAGCGCAACAATTTCCGAACGTGCTGCGTCGAGCTCTCGCATCATGCGCCGCACGCGATAGAGGAGCGTCTCACCCGAGGGCGTCAATCGCACGCCGTTGCGGTCCCGCACGAACAGCTTCGTGTCGAGTTCGTCCTCCAGCAACTGAACCTGGCGCCGAATCGCAGACGCCGCAACATGGACTTTTTCCTCGACGATCTGGAAAGATCCGTAGCGAGCCACCTCATAGAAATACCGAAGTGCTGAGGTGTTCACAAAATTCGGCAACAATCCGAGTGTCATAGGTCATGCCCATCGAGGTGGCGACCCGAATCGTCGTGCCGCCTGTCATGCGACCGGGGTCGCCCTGCTTCAATCGTAATCGACCATAAAAACGATGGCTATCGCACGGCGTTCAACTTTTAAGATTCCGTGCCCTGCAGGTGATTAATTCATCGATGGTCCTTCGGTGCCCTTGATCTGAATCCGGAAGCCCGAGCGCACATTCGGGTAATAGTCCCAGATCGCCTTGTGCTGCGAACACCGGTTGTCCCAGAACGCAATCGAATGATCGCGCCACTGGAAGCGCACCTGATAGTCCGGCTTCGTGCAATGTTGATAAAGAAATGCAAGGACCGCATCGCTTTCGTCGCGGGGCAGCCCGTCGATGTGCGAGGTCATCGCAGCATTGACGAAGACGAGCTTGCGGCCTGAAACGGGATGCGTGGCGATGACCGGGTGCGAACTGACCGGTGCATTCGGACCAAACACTCGGCGGCCGTCATGCGTGGCGGTCAGGCCTTCAAGATAAGTCTTCATTCGTAGCGAGAGCCCGTTATAGGCGGCATACATGCTCGCAAACAACGTGGCGCCGCCGCCGTTCGGCGGTGTCTGGACCAGATGCAGGATGCTGCCCATCGGCGGAACGGCTGCGCAGGTCTGGTCTGAGTGCCATTTTTCGCCGGCGACGGCCGACGAGGTGTGGTCGAAATGCAGGCTCCGGATCGCGGGATTCTCGGGCAGCGGCTTGCTTTCGGTCGACGGCCCCGTATGCAGGTGCATTTCGCCGAAATGCCGGGCGAGCACTTCGTGATCGGCGAGACTGATCGGCTGGTCGCGAAAGAAAATGACCTGATGCTCGGTCAGCGCGGTGCGCAGCTCTGCAACTTCGATCTCGGACAAGGGCTTCGTCAAATCGATGTTGCCGATTTCAGCGCCGATATGCGGCGTGATCGGCGTCACCTGTAGCTTCGTATACGACATGAGGTTACCTCTCCATCTCCAGTTCAACGCAATTAAAAGGTGAAACTCCTGCAAAGCTTGTTCATCCGGCAATAGCGGGCAACGAACCAGGTAAAGGACACGGGGGCGAACGTTCGTGCCAGTCGGTCTGCGTTTGAAATGAGTGTCCTGCACGCAGCACGGTCACTTCTTCCCCGCGACGGCCGATCAGCTGAAATGCAAGCGGCAGACCGTTCGGACCAAATCCACAGCCCAGCGACAAGGCCGGGTTGTCGCTGAGATTGAAGGGGATGCCGTAACTCGGGCGCTCCAAGAAGCCCCATTGCGTGGCGGCCTCGAGCAGCGGCGCCTCGCCAGGCTGGATCGGCGCGATCAACAGGTCGCAGCGCTCCATCACGGTGTCGAGCTCGGCCGCCATGATGCGACGCGCGTGCATGGCATCGACGTAATGCCCCGCGTCGAGCGTTGCGCCCAGTAACACGGCATCGCTGAACGAACGCCCGTATTGACTCATCCGCTCGCGCAACCACGGCGCATGGAGTGCAAACGCTTCAGCAAGCAACAGGACCATGCCTGCCGCGTTCCAGTCCTGGAGCGAGCGCAGCGTCACGTCGACGACGCGACAGCCCTGGACGGACAACACGGGGAGCGCCTGCTCTACGGCATCACTCAGCGCATCGCTCACGGGTGCCGCTCCACTGAAGAAATTCCGCACCACCCCGACACGCAGGTTACGCAGATCCGTGTCGAGCGCAATCCGCCCCGTGTCGCTCCGGTCGCGGGGCAACGCCGCACGCGAGTCCGCCAGCGCGTCGAAGAGCACCGCGCAATCCTCGACATTGCGTGCAATGACGCCGAGCGCGTCCAGGCTCATCGCGAGCGGCAGGCTGCCGCGTCGGACGATGCCATTCCTGCCCGGTTTGAAACCCGAGACACCACACAGCGCGGCCGGACTCCGGATCGAACCTGCGGTGTCACTGCCCAGTGCACCCAGCATCATGGCGCAGGCGACACCTGCCGCCGCGCCGCTCGACGAGCCGCCCGCGAAATGCAGGGTATTCCACGGATTGCGGGCGGGCGGCCCGGGAACATCCCAGGCCGGTGATCCGAATGCAAACTCGTGGGTCGTCAGTTTCCCGAGGCTGACAGCACCCGCCTCGAACCAACGCGAAACCGAGGCCGCATCGGCCGCAGGTACATACCCGTCCATCTGATGCGACTGCGCGCGAGTGGGGATGCCCCCTACGTCGATCGTATCCTTGAAGCCGACCGGAATACCATGCAGCGGACCTCGCCAATATCCGTGGGCCAGTTCGTGTTCGGCTCGCAGCGCGGCGGCACGCGCGTCGTCCGCCGTCAAGGTAGTGAACGCACGCACGGTCTCGTCGCATCGTTCGACTTGTTCGAGGCACTGCTCTGTCAATTCGACGGGCGACAAGCGGCGGCTTCGGATGAGCGTGGCCGCTCGTGCGAGAGACGGTATGCCGTTCAGAGGGTGGGTCACGTCATGTCTTCCATGTGCCATCACACCTGCGTTCTGGCAAACCGTCGCCCACACCCTGTCCGATTCCTCGCATCAAGCGCAGACGCTGCGTCATGGCATCGACGTAAGGCAGCGCACTTGCGATGCTGTGTACGCGTGCAGGCTCGCATGCGATGCCGTGCCGAGCCAACGCTGCGATCAACGCGCGTTCAAGCGCGACTGCGGCTTCGCAGGCGGTTCCTGCGACGCCGGTGCCGTCAGGCGCCGTTGCCACGAGCACACCATGTGGCGAACTCGGCGCGCGAGGCGTCGGTTGCCGGATACAAGCCAATGACGGTGCGGCCTCTTGCGATCTCGTCAGACGCAAAGGCGTCATATCGAGTCTGCTCGAATGCCTCGATCGCGATCTGATGGGCCATCCGGCGCGGGATGACGACAATCCCCTCACCGTCTCCGACTACGATATCGCCCGGATAGACCGCGACATCGCCGCAACCGATCGGTACGTTCAGCTCGACCGCCTGAAGAAAACCAAAGCTCGGCGAAGGCACGGCGACGCGCTGATAGGCGGGAAAACCCAGGGCGACGATATCCGGCGTATCGCGAAAGCCGCCATCGGTGACGACGCCACGGCAACCCCGCGCCTTGAGACGTCCGATCAGGAGATCACCGCATGAACAGCTGCGTGTTTCGCCTCGCGTGTCGATTACCAGCACAGCGCCCGGCGGGCACTCCTCGAAGGCTGCCTGGTGAAGATTACCCCGCCCCCCATAGCTCTCGATGCCACCCACATCCTCGCGGGCAGGCACGAAACGCAAGGTGAACGCTTCGCCGACCATGCGCGGCTGACCGCTCGCCAGGGGTGCAATGCCCGTCGGGCAGACCCGCCGCACGCCTGCTCGATACAGGCAGGTCGTAATGGTGGCGACGCTCGCGTGAGTCAGCAGTTCAAGGTCGACCGCCGATACATCGGCTGCGATAGCGTCGGCGTTCATAGCGGAATTGCGATAAGTGTGTCGATTCGCGAAGAATCGAGTACGACGGCCCGCGAACGAAACAGACAAGTGCCGTTCTCGACCACGATCTGGTCGATGTACCGCCCCGCGGCGAACAGCATCATTCGGCCGTCAAGCATGGTCCGCACACAACTGAAACTCGTGACCATGTGAATCGAATCGTCGCTCATCTCGAGCGTTCGGGAATCAGACAGGATGTGCCGGTAGAAATGCGGCTCGAAGATATTCGCCTGTTCGATCGCTTCGACCCGGTCGTACAGCATGGCCTGGTTGTCGCACAACATGATCGACAGCGGCATGTTCGCCGCCTCGTTCTGGCGCGTCGTGATCCGGTAGACCGCATCGGCCGTAAAGAAGGTGGGCCAATCAGACAGCTTCCCGTCGTCGATCGTATCCGCGTAATCGGCGATCAGCCGGCGTGCGCGCACTGCCAGTCCAGACACCGTTGCCTGGCACATTGCATCGTTCATGGTTGTATTCATTAAAACCCCATCAACGCGCGATAGCCGGTCCAGAACCCGCGAACACTGCCTTCGGAAACTCGTGAGCCAGGAATCGGTTCGATCCCATGGCCGCCCATCTCGATCACTGCCGACTTGTCGAGACTGCCAGCGATGCCTTTCTGGACGAGTCCGCCGATCATGCCGTCCTCCATCGCAATCAATCCTGCAGGCCCCATCATGTTGCATTGCTTGAGCCGCCCCTTGAGCTTGCGTTCGTCGTCGTCGACAAAGCCGAAAGCGATCCAGCGCAGCTCCGATTCATGCGTGCCCACCGGCACGATGGTTCGTACCGCAAGAGAGTTGCGCAACTGCTGAAGCACAAAATTCGGGAAGATCGTCTGGATCGTCATCGATATCTTGTCGCCGAAATCGTCCCATACGTCGGTCATCGACCGGTCGCGCAAGCCGAAGCCGTAGGCCGATATTTCCGCCGACCGCATGTCGCCCGACGCATAGATCTCGTCGCCCGTATCCGTGCTCATTTTCGAGTAGCTGATATGCGACCAGCCGCGCGACCCCATCGTGATGCCGCCTTCCATGGTCAACCGGTCCTGCTTCATCACTCCGTTGAATGCGTGGAGGATCGAGGCGTGATACGGGTCCTTGACGTTCTCGATATAGAGCTTCCAATTCGACGGCAGAGTCTGGCTGTACTGCCCCAGAATCCGCAGCGGCCTGCCGCAGACTCGCCGGATATTGGCGATCAGGTCAGCCCCCACATACTCTTCGAAAGGCGGTGTCTCGTCGCTCAAGGTGCCAAACACAAGGCCGCAAATCGTGTGGACACGCAGGCGCTGCAGGCTGTTCTCTTCTTTCTTGAACGTGGACGCCATACCGCCCTTGCCGCGCACGCCCCGCTCGAACGCCACCGAGGTCATGTGGCCATCGAAGTCAAAGCACCAGTTGTGATAGATGCACATCAACCGGTCGACGCGACCAGAGGGTTCGTAGAGCAGTGGCGTGCCCTTATGCGAGCAACGGTTAACGAGCGCGCCGATCGAGTCGTCTTTGCGGCGGACTAGGATGACGGGAACCTCTCCGACTTGAGCGAGCACGTAGCAGCCCGGCTCGGGAATCTGCGCTTCCAGTCCGAGAAAATGCCAGATCGGCCCGCGAAAGATCGCTTGTTGCTCCGCATCGAATACGCGTTGGTCTGAATACACGGCGAACGGGATGCGTCGCACGCCTTCTTCGGGCCACTGAATCAGCTTTTCTTCAACAGGTGTAGTCACAGACACGCTCGCGAGTTCTTCACAGCAGGTTATTCGGATCGACTGTCTCAATGCGCTTCGGCAACGCGAGGACAGTTGGCATCACGCAGCATCTACGATCCGCCAGGTCTCCAGAATAAGAGGGCGCGTCAAGCCGGTAAACATCAGAAATTGTGCGGCTGGACGCTAAATTTCAGCGCATCGACATCAACGACGCTTGCCCGTATGACGCGACCAATGCGTCACACGCTTCTCGATCAGCACGCAGCCCGCATACGCGATCACCGCCATCGCCGCGATCACGATGAGCCCCGCGAACACCAGCGGGACATCGAAGCGCGAAGATGCCTCCTGCATCAGGAATCCGATACCACTATTGGCAGCAACGGTCTCAGCCAGCACCGAGCCAACGAAGGAGAGCGTGATGGCGATCTTGAAGGAGGCGAACAAAAAGGGCGTCATGCTCGGAATACCGACCTTCCAGATGATTTCGAAGCGGCTTGCGCCCAGAGATCGCATCACATCCTCCATCTCGGGGTCGATCGAGGCGAGCCCCGTCGCGACATTCACGACGATCGGAAACACCGCGAGCGAGAACGCGAGAATCGTGGCGGGCACCGACCCGATACCGAACCAGAGCACGAGCAAGGGCATCAGCGCGACCTTGGGGATCGCGTTGAATGCGACCAGCATCGGATACAGCCCCTTGTACAGGCGGACCCAGATGCCGATCGCGAAGCCGATGACGACGCCAATCACCACGGCAAACGCGAACCCGAGCAGCGAGGTGAACAAGGTCTGCAAAGCGTTCGAGAGGATCGCATCGTAGTGCGCGGCGATCGATCGCACGACGAGGCCGGGCGCGGGCAGCACGAGCGCACTGTTTTTCACGAGCCCCGACGCGCACTCCCATACCAGCAGGAGCAGCGCCACGGCGATCCACGGCATCGCGTTCTGCACGCGTCGTTCGCGGGCAATATCGATCATTGCCGTGCCTCCATGATCTTGGCGCGCAGGGCTTTGACGATTTCCCCGAACTCCGGCTTGTAAACCGTGGAAATATCGCGCGGCCGGGGGAAATCGATCGGCTGTTCGAGAATGACGCGGCCGGGCCGACTACTCAGGACAATGACACGGTCGGCGAGAAACACCGCTTCACGAAGATCGTGCGTGACGAGAATCGTACTGAAGCCCTGCTCCATCCACAGGCTTTGGGTCACCCCCCAGAGTTCTTCGCGGGTGAACGCGTCGAGCGCCCCAAAGGGTTCGTCGAGCATCAGCAACTGAGGGCGATGGACTAACGCGCGGCAGACGTTGGCGCGCTGCTGCATGCCGCCTGACAACTCGCCGGGATGTTTGTCGGCGAACTCGAGCAGGCCGACGGTCGCCAGCAACTGCCGCGCGATGTCGACGTAGCGCTCACGGTCCTGCCGCAACTTGCGCTTGTGGGGTTCGACAATCTCAAAGGGCAACATCACATTGTCGAGCGTGGTGCGCCAAGGCAATAGCGTGGCGTTCTGGAATGCCATCCCAACGTGTTTCACGGGGCCAACGACGCGTTCGCCGTTGTAATGCACCTCGCCCGCATCGGGCCGGATCAAACCAGTGACGAGCTTCATCAGCGTCGACTTGCCCGACCCGGACGGCCCGACCACTGCGACGAACTCACCGCGGCGGACCTCCAGATCGAGTCCCTCGATCGCGAGCGTGCGTTTTTCGCCCTCGCCGTAGACCAGGCTGACGACACGCATATCGACATGCGCACGCGCGCCTCCGACGTCCGCAACCACACCGGGAACACGTGTTTCCGCGGCCGTCGCACTTCTCATGACTATTCCTCGATTCATGCCGCTATTGCACGGGCACGGTCAGATCCGCCTTGGGAGGCAGATACGAACCGTCCCAAACGTCGCCAAGATTCGGTTTCGGCACGGCGAGCGCCGTCGATACCAAGGTCAGCACCTGTGAATAGCGCGCCGGGTCCACATAGCTCAAACCGTCCTTTTGCACGCGCGGCGTGAGGATTGCGTAGCGTGTCGAGAAGTCGAGTGCGAGCGCCTCGGAGTTATCGTCGAGCAGGGAGTTATAGGAATGAAGAGACGCGAGTGCAGTCTTCGGGTCGGTGATCGATGAACGGATACCGACCGCCGCACACACGAGGAACGATTGCAGCGCTTTCTTGTGCGCACTCGCCCATTGCGGCTTCACGATCACCGAGCTGCCCGGCACGTCGACGCCATAGCGCGCGTATTCCATGGTGAAGACCTTGTCTTGCCCGACACCCAGCGCCTTCATGCCGCTCAAGACGGTAAACATATGCCCTGCAGCCGCGTCGGCCTTTCCTTGCAACAGGCTCGCCTGCCTCAGGTTCGGCGCCACGCTGACCCAGGTGATCTTCGTCGTATCGATGCCATTGGCCTTCGCAAAGGCGGGAAACAGCACCCGGCTTGCTTCGCCCTGCGAATCGGCGAGGCGTTTCCCCTCAAGATCCTTCGGCTTCGTGATGTTGGACGTCTTCAGCACAGAGACGGAGGTCGGTGAACGGTCGCTCACGACGAACACGATTTCGAGGGGATCCTTCGGATGGGCGGCGTCATAGGCAATCACACTGCTGAAATCGGCAACGCCGATGTCATACGAACCTGCCGCCACCTTGCCGATCGCGTCGCTCGATCCAAACCCCCGATCGATTTTGAGGTCAAGGCCGTTCTTGCCGAAACAATCCTGCTGAGCGGCTGCGGTCCAGACGGCCTGTGGGCCGTCGAACGCCCAGTCCATCACGAACTTGACCGGCGTCGCGGGCTCACCCGCCTGTGCAGCTGAAAAGACGCTCAGTGCCGCCACCAACATGCCTACATGCTTCATTGTCGTCTTCCGAATTCAGAATGAGGCCAGCTTATCGACGACATAAAAAAAGCGAAAGGCGAGATTTTCGATCCGTCGGCGCACTTTTTTGGTTTCGTTTCCGCGCGAGAGCCACGCTAAGCTGGCTCATCTCGACCGTGCTTGCACGTTGAGTTACCGCCGATTTCTTTTCCGTTCCGGAGACATGATGTCCGATTCACCCGCCGCTTCTTCATCCAGCACGCCGACGTCCACCGCGCTGTCAGGTATAGCCCATGGCGTATTTACGATTTGCCCGACGCCGTTCACTGACAGCTTGCAGGTCGATGTCGACAGCATCGCGACGCTGGTGGAGTTTCAGATCGCGGCCGGCGTCACGGGCCTCGCGATCCTCGGTTTTCTGGGCGAAGCTCACAAACTTTCCAACGCGGAACGTACGCTCGTCATTACCGCATTTATCAAGCAGGTTGGAAGGCGGGTGCCCGTATGGGTCGGTGTGCGTGCCCATGGCATCGCCGGCACTGTCGAACAGGCGCGTCATGCCGAAGCGCTCGGCGCGGCAGCGGTCTTTGCTGCCCCGCTCGACGGGGCGTCCGATGCCGTCCTATTCGATTTTTATCGTGAACTGGCTGCCTCAGTGGCGATTCCCGTGGTGATTCACGACTTCCCGGACTCGTTCGGCACGGAGATCAAGGCGGAGGTGGTGGCACGGCTCGGCCGCGAGGGTGGCGTCCATATGATCAAGCTCGAAGAACCACCGGTCACGCCGAAGATCAGCCGCATCCTCGATCTTGCGGAAGGCTCGATGAAGGTATTCGGTGGTCTCGGAGGCGTGTACTTTCTCGAGGAGTTGCAGCGTGGCGCGGTCGGCACCATGACGGGCTTCGCATTCCCCGAGATCCTCGTTGCGATCTACGAGCGCTATGCCGCAGGCGATCTCGCCGCCGCAGCGGCGATTTTCGACCACTACTGCCCGTTGATTCGCTACGAGTTCCAGCCAAAAATCGGCCTCGCTTTGCGCAAACACACGTATCAACGGCGTGGAGCGATCCGGAGCACAGCGATCCGGGCCCCCGGCGCGGCCATCGATGGGCGTACCGCGCGCGAACTCGAAGGGGTGGTCGCACGCGTGGGTCTGTCGATCAGTGCCGGCGCCCCGCTTTCGATCAGGAAGGCTTGATCCCATGAACCTCGGTATCGAAGGACGACGCGCCCTGGTCTGTGCAGCAAGTAAAGGGCTCGGCTTCGCATGCGCGCAAGCACTCGCGGCTGAAGGTGTCGAAATCACCCTGATCGCACGCGGTGCGGACGCACTCGAGTCAGCTGCCGAGCGAATTCGCGCGGAGACCGGCGCCCGTGTCACAGCCGTCGCGTGCGATATCACCTCGGCCGAGGGGCGCGCACAGGCACTGGCAGCGTGCGCCGCACCGGACATCCTGGTGACCAATGCGGCTGGCCCGAAGACGGGCGATTTCCGGGACTTCTCCCGGGAAGATTGGATCACTGCGGTCGACGCGAACATGTTGACGCCGATCGAATTGATTCGCCTGACACTCGACGGCATGATCTCGCGACAATTCGGGCGCGTGATCAACATCACCTCAGGCGCGGTCAAGGCGCCGATCGCCACGCTCGCGCTGTCGAACGGCGCCCGAGCGGGACTCACGGGCTTTATCGCGGGGTTGGCACGCAACGTCGCGCAACACGGTGTCACCATCAATAACCTGCTGCCCGGCCCGTTCGCAACGGACAGGTTGATGGCCACAACCGAGGGCGCCGCACGGGCCGCCGGCCGCCCCGTCGAAGCCATGCTCACAGAGCGTCGCGCCGCGAACCCATCACGGCGCTTCGGTGACCCCGAGGAATTCGGCGCGACGTGCGCGTTCCTTGCATCCACACACGCGGGGTACCTGACGGGCCAAAACATCCTGCTCGATGGCGGTGCCTATCCCGGCACTTTCTGAAGTCATCACCCGGGGCTTCGGTGCTTCTTCCAACGACATGTCATGAACTTCGACCTCACTGTACGCAACGGCATCGTCGCCACCGAAAACGATACGTTCACCGCTGACCTCGGTATTTGCGACGGAACGATCGTCGCGATCGAACGCAGGCTGAAACCTGGCATGGGCGACATCGACGCTGCGGGACGCTTCGTGCTGCCCGGCGGCATTGACAGTCATTGCCACGTCGAGCAGTTGTCGGGCATGGGCCTCATGTGTGCGGACGATTTCTACAGTGCGACGGTCTCGGCCGCATTCGGTGGCACGACGACGATCATTCCATTTGCGGCCCAGCACCGCGGCATGGCCTTGCCCGAGGTCATCGCCGACTACGCGCGTCGCGCTGCCGAGAAAGCCGTGATCGACTATGGCTTCCACCTGATCGTCGCCGACCCGACAGAGCAGACGCTCCGGCAAGACTTGCCGCAGGCGATCCGTGATGGAATTACTTCGTTCAAGGTCTTCATGACGTATGACAGTCTGAAGCTCGACGACTATCAACTGCTAGAGGTACTGGACCTGGCGAAGCGTGAAGGCGCGCTCGTGATGATCCATGCCGAAAACAACGACATGATCCGCTGGCTCGCCCAGCGCATGATCGAGAAGGGACACAAGGCGCCGAAGTACCATGCCGTCGCCCACTCGCCGCTCGCTGAAACAGAGGCGACGCATCGCGCGATCCAGTTGTCGCGGCTGATCGACACGTCGCTGATGATCGTGCACGTCTCGACGCCCGAGGCGGTGCGCGTGATTGCTTCGTCACAGGCGCTTGGCGTACCGATTCATGGCGAAACTTGCCCGCAATATTTGTTTCTGACCGCCGACGATATCGATCAACCCGGCCTCGAGGGGGCGAAATTCTGCTGCAGCCCGCCGCCCCGCGACAAGGCCTCTCAGGATGTGCTCTGGGCCGCACTGAAGCACGGGACCTTGCGCATGTTCTCGTCGGACCACGCACCGTATCGCTTCGACGAAACCGGCAAGCTGCCAAACGGCGACAAGACGACTTTCAAACAGATGGCGAACGGTGTGCCTGGACTCGAGGTCCGGATGCCGCTTTTGTTTTCGGAAGGCGTAGGCCAAGCGCGTATCACGCTCAATGAGTTCGTGGCATTGACTGCAACTCACCATGCACGCACCTACGGCCTGTATCCACGCAAAGGCACGATTGCGATCGGCAGCGATGCCGACCTGGCCATCTGGAACCCCGATGCGGAGGTCGTGCTGTCGGCCTCGATGTTGCACGACAACGTCGGCTACACCCCGTACGAAGGCAGGAAAGTTCGGGGCTGGCCCGAGGTCGTCGTCAGCCGCGGAAGGATCGTCGTCGAAAATGGTACCTTGCAGGTCGAGCGCGGCACGGGACAATACCTTGCACGCGGCACGCCAAAACCCGTCGCAGCCCCCCGCGAAGCGAGGTGGTCGCCGAACACGGGCCTGTTCCAGTTTCCGAGGGAAGCCATGCAAGCGCCCGAATGACCCTGGATACGAGCGGGCGGCCGTTGGGGCCAGCCCGCCACGCCGCTGCCTCGTAGCTTCCTTTACAGCCCCCTCAGAGCTCCCGTCACAGATCGAGCACTAGACGTTCTCCGACGCACCCCGAGCAGCACAGCATCATGGTGCGGTTCGAGACGCGCTCTTCATCGCTCAGCACCTCGTCCCGATGATCGGGCGTGCCGCTCAATACGCGCGTCTCACACGTGCCGCAGATGCCCTGCTTGCACCCGTAGGCAACGTCAATGCCTTCACTGTGCAAAACGTCGAGGGCTGTACGTCCAGGCGGCACAAAAACCGTCCGCTTGCTGCGCGCAAGCTCGAGCGTATAGCCAAGCGAAGACAGCTCCCGCTTCTGGGCGCCGAAATATTCCAGATGGACAGTCGATGCGTCGCGATGGAGTGTCGCGGTCCTGAATGCGTCGAGCATCGAGGCCGGCCCACAGCAATACAGATGGCCTGAATCCGGCGTGCTTGCGACGATCGCTTCGATATCGAGCCTGCGGCTGCCTGCACCATCGCCGATCGCAAGTTCCACGCGTCCGGGCTGACGTGCCTCGAGTGCTTCAAGCCGGTCCAGGAAGGCACCCGAGTCGCGATGCCGCATTGCATAAAACAGTCGCCAGGGCCGTTCGAGTTGTTCGAGTCTTTGAATCATGCTCCACAGCGGCGTGATACCGATGCCACCCGCAATCAGCGTGGAGTGCGGTGCGTCTTCGACCAGGGCGAATCGATTGACCGGCGGCGACATCCGAAACCGATCGCCGACTTTCGCCAATTCGCATAAGTAGCGAGACCCGTGTGCAGGTCTACCCTTCAGGCCGATCGCGATTTCATATTCACCGGTGGGGCCCGGTGGATTCACAAGCGAATAGCTGCGTTCCGCACCATCGGGCAAGGTAATCCGAATGTGTGCGCCCGCGCTCGCGTCGGCGAGCGGTTCGCCAGAGGTCGCACGAAAGCTTAGGGAAAAAACCTCGTCGGAATGCTGTCCGATCCGGGTCAGTTCTACGTCGATCAAATTTTTGTCTCCGGGACGTCAGGGCCACAAACACGATGCAATTCGGTTGAGGTCGTCGAGCGACGACAAACATCATTCGGTGGCGCAAGGCAGAGAAGCCGCAAGACAACTGGGCAAAGATTAACTAGCGAACAAGCGCCCTGTAAAGATCAAAAATTCGCTCCGCCGAGTCGTTTAAAATGCCTTGGGAGAATAACGGAAACGGGGCCAGCGATATCGTGGCACAGGCGACCCCAGGGACCGGCAGACGGGCACACGCGTCCGGCACGAGTCAAGAGACGGTACTGCATCGGCTCAGCTTTCGAGTGGTTCTCTCGCCTCAGGCGATCATCAAATGCCGGAACAGTGTCTGCTTCAAGGTATCGAGGACGATCGCGAGTACGACAGCGGCGGCCAGCAAAGCCGCGACAACTTCGAACGGAACCGCTGTCATCAGGACCCCGCCGATGGCCAGCGTGCTGATGATCGTCAGATCGACCACGGACGACACGACTAACCAACGACCCGGCCGCGAACTCCACAGGTGTTGTCTCTCCCGAGCGACGTAGAAAACGGCCTGTCCGCTGAACACCAGCGTAACAACAGCCACCGTACGCAACGCGTTGGTGTCGAGCCCCAGTACGAACTTGGCCACCGCAAGGCAAGCAACACAAAAAATCAGGTCGACTATCCCCAGAGCGATACCGGCGATCGTCAGATTGCGGATGCGCCAGATGTTCGGGTGAGGTGAGGGCCGGACGTTGTCGGTCGACGACGACATCGCCAGGAAGTCACCCGTCACCATCATCAGCACCATGAGTGTCGGCGTCAGGATCGCATGCCCCGTGAGAAGCAAGCCCGCCGCGAGAAACAGCACCTGCACGATCTTGTGGACGATCGAACGCAAGGTATAGGTCAGGATGCGTTGGAAAGTGATCCGGCCTTCCCTGACCAGCGCGACGATACCGCCCAGGCCTGCTTCGGTCAAGACCGCGCCCGCCGCCGACTTTGCGACGTCGGTCGCAGTGGAGACGGCGATACCCATCTGGGCCTGGCGCAACGCCGGCGCGTCGTTCGCACCGTCGCCGCACATCCCCACGATATGTCCTCGCTGCTGTAACGCTTTGACGAGTTGATACTTGTCTTCCGGCAGCACGCCCGCGAAGATCGAATACGACTCCACGTCCTGGTAACCCGGCATGGGTGTCGTGGCCCAGACCGATCCCTGAATCCCGACCGATGCCGCTACGGTTTCAGCCGTCTTGCGCGCGTCTCCAGTCACCATGACCGTGCGCACGCCCAATTCGTGCAATTCGGTCACGAGTGCGGCGGAGTCGTCGCGAGGCGGGTCGCTCAACGCGATTAACCCCGCCAGTGTGAGGGTGTCCGGCGCGCCTGTTGCAACCGCCAGGACACGAAATCCACTGGCCTCCATTTCATCGACGATCGGCGCGGCGCTAGCGCAAGGCTTGATCAGCGAGGTGATCGTCGTGAACGCGCCCTTGAGCACCTGTGACACCGCGCCATTCTTGTCGCGCAGCGTGGCTTCGGCGCGTTTCACGGCAGGATCAAACGGAATGAAGGTGACGCGTAACGGGAGGTCGGTGACTGGCTTGCCCTGACTGGCTCGCAGAATAGCCGTATCGACGGGGTCCTGCCCGCCATCCGCGCTCGCGAGCGCGGCCAAAGCGAGGACATGGGCCTCGTCGTAGGGCGGCATCGCGTGAACCGACATCACAGCGAGTTCATTGCGCGTCAGCGTCCCGGTTTTGTCGGAACAAAGGATATCGATCCCCGCGGCTTCGTCGACCGCAGACAAGCTCGTCGGCAAGACGCCGCGACTCGAGAGCGCGCGTGCCCCGACCGCGGCCGCCAGCGTAAACATCGACGGCAACGCAACCGGGATTGACGACAGGATCGCGACCAGCAGCAGCGGCACCATTTCGCTTAAAGGCATGGAGACCGAAAGCGAATAGGCACCGAGCAGAATCGTCACTCCGCCATTGAACAGCACGAGATTGCGCACGACTCGCAGCACAGTCTTCTGTTGCGAACTTTCGACTTTAGCCGTGCGCACGAGCTCGGCGGTTCGGCCGAACTTCGTGCGTTCACCGGTCGCCACCACCTCGGCCACGGCTTCGCCGCGGCGTACCAGCGCACCTGCAAAGGCCCGCGCGCCGGCACCCGCCTCAGTCGCGGCCGATTCGCCGGTCAACATCGATTGATCGAGAAGGAGCGAGCCGCTGGTCAACGTCACATCGGCAGCCACAACCGCGCCCAGTGACAACTTGATGACATCACCCGCCACGAGTCCCGCTGCGGGCACGGTCGTCCACCCGCCATCACGACGTACGGTGGCGACCAGCGCAAGACGGGACTTGAGTGCATCGACCGTCGCCTGCGCCCGCCCTTCCTGAAAGAGCCCGAGAGCCGCATTGAAAAGCAGCAGAAGCAAAACGATGCCCGCTCCGACGTAGTCGCCCAAGCCCAACTGCAAGAGGATCGCGGCCTCGAGCATCCAAGGGACGGGCGCCCATAGTTTCCCGGCGGCACGCCGGAGGGGATGAGGCCTGACATCGGCAATCGCGTTGGCGCCCCCTTCTTTGAGCCGCCGAGCGGCGTCGGCCGTGCTCAAGCCGTCGGGATCAGGAGCGATGGCAAGTGTACCGGCGGGTAGGCCGGGCAGAGATTGGGTCAAGGGCGGCTCCGGGCGTCCGCACACGTCCCGCATCGCGTTCGAGGCGGCTCGCTGCGGCTTTCTTGATGGTATCCACAACGGTCGCGTGGAGGCAGGCTCGGAAACTACTCAGGCAGCCGCGGCACCCCTCGCAGTGCAGCAGGAAGGCCCATCAACGCAGCACCACAAGAAAACGGCGACATTCTGCGCGGCACAGTGCATGCTCAAGGCTTCCCGGTATTCGCCAGCTTTGGCGATTCCTATTGCGGCATTGGGCAAAGACGAGATCGCCGATGAAGTACAAAGACTATTACGAAACGATGGGCGTGCCGCGCACGGCGACTCAAGACGAGATCAAGGCTGCCCATCGTAAGCTGGCCCGGAAGTTTCATCCCGACCTCAATAAGGACGCCAACGCCGAGACGCGTTTCAAGGAGGTCGGCGAAGCCTATCAAGTGCTCAAAGACCCGGAAACGCGCGCCGCGTACGATCGTTTGGGCACCGGGCCCGGACCGGGCGAAGACTTCCGGCCGCCACCGAACTGGAACGATGGCTTCGAATACAGCGGACGAGGTGACGAAGGCGCCGAAACCAGCGAATTCAGCGATTTTTTCGAATCGATATTCGGTCGCAACAGTGAAGGCCCAGGCGCAGGCCAACAGCGCCGCCGCGCGCCGCTTCACTCGGCAGGGCAGGATCATCATGCGAAAGTCATGATCGACCTGCGCGACACGTTTACCGGAGCGCAACGCGCGATCACCCTGCAAATGCCGGTGGCCGACGCTCAGGGGCGGGTGTCGATGCAAGCTCGGGAATTGAACGTCTCCATTCCCAAGGGCATTCGCGCCGGCCAGCGCATGCGGCTCGCGGGCCAGGGCGGCGCAGGCCTCGGACAAGGGCCAGCGGGCGATCTGTACCTGGAAATCGAATGGCGCGAGCCGATGCGATATCGGGTCGACGGCCGCGATGTATCGCTCGACCTCCCGGTCGCCCCGTGGGAGGCCGCTCTGGGCGCCGAGGTGACGGTACCGGCGCCCGACAGTGAGGTGAGCATGACCATCCCGCCCGACTCCGCGAACGGCAGGCGGCTACGACTGAAAGGTCGCGGCATTCCCGGCACCTCTTCGGCGACGCCGGCCGGCGACCTGTATGTCGTGCTCAGCGTCGTGCTGCCGTCGGCCAACACAGAGGCGGCGAAAAAGGCCTACGGCGCGCTGCGCGACGCGTTCAAGTTCGATCCTCGCGCCCACTTCCAGAGGTGATCCAGCATGACCTCATCGACAACGGTGTATTTGCAGGGTGAGATCGTCGAAGAACGTGTCGAATTCACGCTGAGCGAGCTGAGTCGCGCAAGCGGTGCGACAGAACAGGAGCTCGTGCTGTGGGTCGCCGAAGGGGCATTCGAACCGCAAGGCGAGGCGGCCAAGGCCTGGCGTTTCAGCGGTGTCGCGTTGTACCGCGCGAGATGCGCGCATCGCCTCACGCGTGACCTGGGTCTCAACCCGGCCGGCGTCGCACTGGCACTCGACCTACTCGAAGAAATCGATTCCTTGCGCAAGCATCGGGTGTCCTCCGACTGACTGCATCGCCCTCCGCGCCGAGACGCGCTGAGTAGTTTCCGAGGCTATCGCACCAGCCTGAGCTGCCCCTACCATCAGACGCGCAACCCGCTGGCCGTATTGCCCGTGGCCGGCCGGAGTTGGCGAACAGTCCACAGGAGCACTCACATGCTGCGAAATATCAGTGATCTCAAGGGAAGCAAGGTCATCGCCACCGACGGCGATGTCGGCAAGATCGAACACGTCTACTTCGACGACGTTACCTGGGGCCTGCGCTATCTCGTCGTGGATACCGGCACCTGGCTGCACCGGCGCAAAGTGTTGATTTCCCCGTATTCGATCCTGCGCGGCGACGAATTCTCCAGGACCGTCCATCTGAAGCTGTCACGCCAGGAAGTCCAGGACAGTCCGAAGATCGACACGCACAAGCCCGTGTCGCGCCAGCACGAAACCGAACTGCTCGGCTACTACGGTTACCCGCCGTACTGGGAGGGCCCGAGCTTCTGGGGCATGGGCGGTTTTCCGGACGAAAGCTTGGTCGGCTCCGGCCCCGTTCCGGTCGGTGCGGTGCAGGGCTCGTTGACGCCCTCCGCCCTCACCCCAGCTGCCGACATTCGCCTGCGCAATGCGGACGAAGTCCGTTCCTATCATATCGAGGCCGCGGACGGCAACATTGGGCAAGTCTCTGGATTCCTGTTCGACGATGCGGCGTGGGTGATCCGCTATGTGACAGTCGACACCCGCTCCTGGTGGACCGGCGGCAGCGAGGTGCTGCTTGCCACTCAATGGATCGACGGTATCGACTTCGAGACGCGCACCGTGTCGACGAGCCTCACGCGCGACGCGGTCAAAGACAGCCCCGACTATGACCTGGCAGTGCCGCTCAACCGGAGCTATGAGACCCAACTCCATAGTTTCTACGGGAGACGCGGCTACTGGCTGTGACGTGATTGACTGACGCGGCAGCTCTCAAGCTGCCGCGGCGAGGCCGAGTGCCCTGACGGCTTCGATCATCTTCACCAGCACGGCTTGTGCATCGCCGTACACCATGCCGCAGTTCGAACTGTAGAAGAGCGTGTTTTCGATCCCGGCGTAACCCTGCCCCTCACCTCGCTTCACCACATAGACTTGCTTGGCCTTGTCGGCATTCAGGATCGGCATTCCGAAAATCGGCGAGGCTTTGTCCGAACGAGCCGAGGGGTTGACCACGTCGTTGGCGCCGATAACGAGAGCCACATCGGTGCTTTCGAAATCGCCGTTGATGTCGTCAAGTTGGAAGATCAGGTCGTAGGGCACGCCCGCTTCCGCGAGCAACACATCCATCTGCCCCGGCATTCTCCCCGCCACAGGGTGAACCGCAAACCGGACCTCGACGCCCGCGGCCTGCAACAGCTTGACGAACTCATAGAGCTTTTGCTGACCCTGGGCAACGGCAAGCCCATATCCCGGCACGATGATGACCTTGCTTGCGTAGCGCATGAAGATTCCCGCATCGCCCGCGTCGACGGGCTTGAGCGTGCCCTCGACGATCTGCCCGTGCTTGCGTTTGGGTGTCTGGCCGAAATTCGTGAACAACACATTGCTGACCGAGCGATTCATCGCCTTGGCCATCAGCAAGGTCAGCAACATACCCGCAGCGCCCACCATCATCCCCGCAATCATCAGCGCGGGGTTCTGCAGCACGAAGCCCTCGAGGCTGACCGCGAGGCCGGTGAAGGCGTTGTAGATCGAGATGACCACCGGCATATCGGCGCCACCGATCGGCAAGGTCATCAGAATGCCGAAAACCATCGCACATGCAAAGAACACGTAAATCAGCGTAGGCGTCGCAACGAGCGGCGTCGCGAGCCCCTGCCCCACCGCGACGATATAGCCACCGACACAGAGCGTCAGCAGCATGGCAACGCCGTTGATCACCTGTTGCCCTTTGATCCGAAGCGGCTTGTCGAGCACGCCGTCGAGCTTCGCCCACGCGATCAGCGAACCCGATAGCGAGATCGAACCGATCAATGCCCCCACCAGCGTCACCACGAGTTGCGACGCACCGCCCGGTGCGCCGAACAATTCGACAGCGGCAATCGCCGCGGCCGCGCCGCCGCCCATGCCGTTATAGAGCGCCACCATCTGCGGCATCGACGTCATCGGCACCTTGCGGCCACTCCACCATGCCGCGCCACCGCCCAGCACCAGTGCCACAATGGCGAGCCCGATATTGACGGGGAGACGGGAGTGCGCCGCCGCGTTGACGTCGAAGACGTAGAAAAAGCTGACCAGGACGGCGACCACCATGCCGATACCCGCGAACAGAATACCCGAGGGTGCGGTCACCGGCGACGACATGCGCTGGAGCCCGTACATGAAGAGGAAAGCGGCGGCAAGATCGCTCGCGCTGATCGCGAGTTGTGGAATCAGATGGAGCACGATGGATCCTTATCCTTTCTTCGGGTGAGCGGCTTTCGCACGGTGCCGTTTCGCGTGATGCACGACCGGATCGCTGACCTTGAACATGGCGAGCATGCGATCGGTCACTGCGTAGCCGCCTGCCGCATTGCCCGCGCCCAGCAACACGGCAAGAAAGCCGATGACCTGCTGGGTCGTCGTGCTCGCGTTGAGCAGCGAGAACAAGCCGCCAACGACGACGATGCCGTGGACAAAGTTCGATCCCGACATCAACGGGGTGTGCAGGATCGCCGGAACCCGGCCGATGATGACCCAGCCCGCAAAGGCGGCGAGCATCAGGATGTAGAGCGCGACGAAGCCGGTGATACCTGTGTCGAATGCCATTGTCATCTCAAGGTCCTCTTAATCCACGGAGGCAACGGTGTGCCCCGTCGCGTGCGATGTATCTGCCGCGGCAGCATGCGTATCGCCGGGTGCCACATTCTTGATTTCTCCCGCGTGCGTTACTACCGTGCCGGCAAGAATTTCGTCGGTCCAGTCGATACGGATGACGTTGTCCTTGATCATCAGGGCGAGCAAGTTGTACTGGTTCTTCGCATAGAGTTCACTGGCGTCTTCTCCAAGCATCGAGGCCACGTTGAGCGGTGCGACGATCGTGACGTGGCCGATGCGCGTGGTCTCGCCGGGACGCGTGTCTACGCAATTGCCGCCACCTTCGGCAGACAGATCGACGATCACCGCGCCCGCTTTCATGCCCGCGACCTGTGCGGAGCTGATGAGCTTTGGCGAGGCTCGGCCCGGTATCGCAGCCGTGGTGATGACGAGATCGGCCTGCTGAATATGTTGGGTCAGTACCGCGGCGACTTCGGTCTTCTCGGCTTCAGTCAATTCGCGCGCATAGCCACCCTTGCCGCGTGCATCGACGCCCGTCTCGACAAATTTCGCTCCCAACGACAAGGCCTGCTCCTGCGTTTCAGGGCGTACGTCGTACCCTTCCACCACCGCGCCAAGGCGGTGCGCCGTAGCGATCGCTTCGAGGCCCGCTACGCCGAGCCCCATGACGAGGACCTTGGCCGGCCCGATCGCGCCCGCCGCCGTCGTGATCTTGGGCAGGATCCGGCCAAGATGGACCGAGCCGAGCTGCACGGCGTAGTAACCCGCAAGCGCAGATTGACTCGACAGCGCATCCATCGCCTGGGCCCGCGTGATCCGCGGGATGCGTTCCATCGCAAAGCACGTGATTTTCTTGTCGAGCAGGCGCTGCGTCAGCACCGGCTCCTTGGCGACATAGACGAAACACACCAGTAGCGCGCCCTCCTGCATGGCGTCGATCACCTCGAGTGCGGGAGGCTGGACAGCGAGCACAATGTCGGCCGCCCCCACCATCGACTGGCGATCGGCCATGACAGTGACGCCCACGAACGCCGCATCGTCGAGCCGGATCGCATCCGCTGCACCGGCCTCCATGTGGACCTTCGCACCCAGTTTGATCAATTTGGACGCAACGGACGGCACGAGCGCGACTCGCTGTTCGTGGGGCTGCGTTTCCTTAAGGACGGCAACGTTCACATACATCTGAGCACTCTCCGACGATGTCTAACTCCGTGATCCGCAAGGAAAGGGCATCGCCGGTGCAACTCGCGGCCGCTCGACGAACAAGTCCCTTTTATTGATTTGGATCATGACGGTCCATATCGACGAGCGGTAGCCTCGGAAAATACTCAGCGCGGTGTCCAACCCGGTCTGGGGCGGACGTGTGGAGGACAGCCAAAGAGGCATTTAGTCGCCCCGTTCTCAGGGTTCCGGTGCATCATCCGCAGTACGAGCGCCTTTGGCCCTCAAGACGAAAAAAACGGGTTTGTAAGGCGGAAAGTTGATCCTCCGGCTCCGGCACAAGGCGCAGAATCCCGCCGCCCGGCAAGGGAACACCGCTCGCAGAGTTCCTGCCGACCGCCGATAGTTCGCGGTGTCGGCCCCGATCCCCTTACCGGCACGCCCCAGGGGCTGCCGCGGAGTTTTACATGCCTATATCGTCGACTCGACGGTCTCAGGTCGCAGGTCCGGTTTCAAACGGAGCCGAGGCCCCCGTACACGGGTCGCCGCGTGCGCCGCCGATGTTTCCGGTGGTGGCCGTCGGCGCTTCGGCAGGTGGCCTAGAAGCGTGTACCAAACTTTTCGACACACTGTCGGCCAGCCCCGACATGGCGTTTGTCCTGATCCTGCATCTGGATCCGAACCATGAAAGCATGATGGGCGAGTTACTGGCCCGTCATACCACCCTGATCGTGAGACAGGCTGCGGACGGGCTGGTGCTCGAACCGGGCCATCTCTACATCATCGAGCCGCGAACCTATCTGGCTCTCGAAAATGGCATGCTTCGCGTGTGTGCGCCCCAGGCACCTCATGGCTCGCGGCTACCCTTCGATTTCTTTCTGCTGTCGCTCGCGCAGCAATACGGAGCCCGTTCGGCCTGCGTGATTCTGTCTGGCAGCGGTGCAGACGGCAGCGTCGGGTTGCGGGCTGTCAGAGAGCAAGGGGGCCTCGTCATCGCGCAGGACCCCGCTGAAGCCGCCTACGACGGCATGCCGCGCAGCGCAATCGAGACCGGATCGGTCCAGTTTGTCCTGCACATCGCGGAAATGGCAGACGCACTTGGCAACCACGACTGGAACGGCGTGGGTGAATCGACGCCTCAAGGTAAGGATACCCCGCACGACGTTCCTGCCACGGCCGCACTCGCCAGTATCATCAGCCTGCTGCGGGAGAAGACCCCCCACGACTTCACCTCGTACAAACGCGGCACCCTTCAACGTCGTATCGAACGGCGAATGGCCATGGCGTCAATCCATGCTGCCAAGATGGACCGCTACCTCGACATCCTGCGCAATAACACGCAGGAAGTGGCCCTGCTTGCCAAGGATCTGCTGATCAACGTCACCAGTTTCTTTCGCGACCCTCAGGTGTTCGGGCTGCTCGAGCAACAGTTCATTCCCAACTTGGTTCGCAATCAGCCACCCGGGCGACCCATACGTATCTGGATCGCGGGATGCAGCACCGGCGAGGAGACCTATTCGCTCGGCATACTGTTCATCGAACAAATCGCGCTAAACAAACGCAATATCAAGCTCCAGATCTTCGCCTCCGATGTCGATGCAGACGCGGTAGCGAGCGCGCGTGAAGGCGTCTACAACGAAAGCATCGAACACGACATTTCCGCCACCCGTCTTGCCCGGTTTTTTTCGAAAGAAGACGAGCGCTACACCGTGGTGCCGGAACTCAGGGAATGCGTTGTCTTCACGACCCAAGACGTCTTGGCCGACCCGCCGTTCTCTCGGCTCGATCTCGTTTCATGCCGAAACCTGCTGATCTATTTGCGCCCCGAGGCCCAGGCCAAGGTCGTTTCCCTGTTTCACTTCGCCCTGCGCGATGATGGCTTGTTACTGCTCGGTACAGCAGAGACCGTGGGCAGCATCGACACAGGCTTTGCTGTCGCCGCGAAGTCCGAACGGCTCTACCGGAAAGTCGGCCACAGCCGGCCCGGGGAGTCATTGTTCCAGATGGCAAGCACCGAAGGCGTGCGCACCCCGACGAGGGTCAGTCTGAACCTCCCGCCATCGCAACAGCACGCACTCGCTGAACTCTGCCGGCGACTTGTCATGGAGGCGTACGCTCCCGCCGCCGTCCTGATCAATCAAAAGCACGAGTGCCTGTATTCGCTGGGACCGACCGAGCGCTACCTGCGGGTCGCACCGGGCTACGCCACGCACGACCTGCTGGCGATGGTGCCGTCCGCCACACGGATCCGCCTCAGGTCAGCGATCGAACGGGCGAGCCGCGAGGGCATCAACGTCTCCGTGACGGGCAAGCGCCATGAGAAAGACGCAGCGATTGCCTTTTCGATGGTCGTTCAGCCCGTCGTCTCCAAGACCGAGACGCTGTTGCTGATCTGTTTTCTCGATACGCCCAAGCCCACGCGAGCACGAGAAAGCGCCACGCACGTCGTAGACGTCTCGCGTGTAGCCGATCTCGAACGCGAACTCGAAACGACCCAGGCTGAGCTTCAACGTGCGATTCGAGAACTGGACCTCTCGGGCGAAGAGCAAAAGGCGATCAACGAGGAAGCGCTCTCGGTCAACGAGGAATATCAGTCAGCCAATGAAGAATTGCTGACCTCGAAAGAAGAACTGCAGTCGCTAAACGAGGAACTCACCGCGCTCAACAGCCAGCTTCAGGAAACGCTCGAGCGTCAGCGCACCACGTCGAACGATCTTCAGAACGTTCTCTACAGTACGGATGTGGCGACGCTGTTTCTCGACACGGAACTCCACATCCGCTTTTTCACTCCGGCAACGAAGCTCTTGTTCAGTGTCATCCCGAGCGACATCGGGCGGCCGCTTTCGGATCTGAGTTCACTCGCCATCGACGGTGCGCTGATCGCCGATGCGCGAACGGTCATGCGCACGCGGGCGCCCATCGAGTGCGAAGTCGAGACGCAACAGGGCATCTGGTTCACTCGCCGCATCTTGCCCTATCGGACCCACGACGACGGAGTCGAGGGCGTGGTGATCACATTCACCGACATCACAGAACAAACGCACGTCGCTCAGGCGCTCGAAGCGGCCAAGCACCAGGCCGAACTCGCCACCGTGGCCAAGTCGCGTTTTCTGGCTGCGGCAAGTCACGACCTTCGACAGCCACTGCAGACGCTTGCGCTGCTGCAGGACCTTCTTGCGAAGTCAGTTGACGGTGAGCGCACACAAGGCCTTGTCGACCGGTTCGGCGACACGCTGGGCGCCATGTCCAGCATGTTGAACACGTTACTCGATATCAATCAGATCGAGGCCGGCACGGTGCGCTCGGAAATCGTGGAGTTTCCGATCGACGACCTGTTGCAGAGACTAAAAGACGAGTTTGCTTTTCATGCACAAGCGCAAGGACTCGAGCTCCACGTCGTCGCATGCAGTGTCTCGGTTCGCAGCGATATTCGTTTGCTCGAGCAAATTCTCCGGAATCTGCTGGCGAACGCGTTGAAGTACACGCGTAAAGGCAAGGTCCTGCTTGGATGCCGCAGACGCCGCGGCATGCTAAGCATCGAAGTCTGGGACACAGGCATCGGCATACCAGAAGCCGAACTCCAGACCATCTTCGAGGAGTATCACCAGCTCGACAACCCCGCTCGCGAACACAGCAAGGGACTCGGCCTGGGACTGTCTATCGTCCAGCGGCTGGCGGATTTGCTTGGCCATACCCTGCACGTTCGTTCCAAACTCGAGCGGGGTTCAGCGTTCTCAGTGCAGGTCGCGCGCGCGACCGGAGAAGTGCAGTGGCACAATCCGCCGCACGAGCATGGCACGCTGCCCCTCGCGGTCGACAACGAACGCCTCAGCGGCGCGATTCTGGTGATCGACGACGATCCCGAGATTCGCGCGCTCTTTGAGCTGCTGCTGACAGACGAGGGACATCGTGTGCGTACCGCCGCGAACAGCAACGCGGCATTGGCCATCGTAGCCGAAGGTATTTTTCAGCCGGACCTCATCCTCTCCGACTATAACCTTCCGCAGGAATTAAACGGTCTGCAGTTGGTCGCCTCGCTCCGGGAACAATTGGGCCGTGCGATTGCCGCCATCATCGTCACGGGTGATATCTCTACACAGACACTGCGCGCTGTTTCGAGGCAGGACTGCGTGACGCTGAACAAGCCCGTCAAACCGGGTGTGCTGCTGCAGGTGATTCAGCGCTTACTGGCAAGGACGCGGAAGCCTTTGAACACAGAGCGAGAAGCCAGCGCACGGCCTGGCGAAATCTCGATACCGGCCACAAGATCGACGGTCTATGTCGTCGATGACGACAGCAACGTGCGGCAGGCCGCGCGATCAGTCCTCGAGGATGGTGGCCATACCGTGGAAACCTACGCGACGTGCGAGGCGTTTCTCGAAGGATATCGACCCAGTGAAGAAGCCTGCTTATTGGTGGACGCGTATTTGCCCGGCATGACAGGGCTGGAACTTCTTGAACGGCTCGACACCGAGGCGCATCGGCTGCCCGCCATCATGATCACCGGCAGCAGCGACGTGCCCATGGCCGTTCACGCAATGAAGGCAGGAGCGATCGACTTCATCGAAAAGCCCATCGGCGGCCCCGAATTGCTTGACAGCGTGGCGCGCGCGCTCGACCAGGGGCGCGATTCGAACAAGCTCGTCGCATGGCGGGCGAGCGCCGCTCAGCACATCGCCGAACTCACGCCCCGACAACGCGAGGTGATGGAGCGCGTTCTCGCCGGGCAACCGAGCAAGAACATTGCGTCCGAGCTCGGCATCAGCCAGCGCACCGTGGAAAATCACCGCGCTTCGATCATGAAGAAAACGGGCTCGAAGTCGCTTCCGGCGCTTGCGCGTCTCGCACTCGCCGCGACTGTCGGCGCGGTGGACGAAGCGACGGCCCCGACTCGGAGTGGTTCATGAGCAGCCTCACCCCACTCGGCGTCAAACAACCGGAGAGGCCCAAGCTTTCGCAGATCATGGGGCCCGGCCTCATCACGGGTGCATCCGACGACGATCCGAGTGGCATCGCCACCTACTCGCAGGTGGGCGCGCAGTTTGGTTACGGTCTCGCCTGGACGCTGCTGTTCAGCTATCCCCTCATGGTCGGCATCCAGGAGATCAGCGCTCGCATCGGGCGGGTCACGGGCCATGGCATCGCAGGCAATCTGCGTCGCCACTATCCCGCGTGGCTATCGAGAAGCCTCGTCGCCCTGTTGCTCGTCACGAACATCATCAATCTCGGTGCCGACCTCGGCGCGATGGGCGCGGCGCTCAAACTCCTGATCGCCGGGCCCGCATTGCTCTATGTCTTCGTGTTCGGTGTGTTGTCGGCGACCCTCGAGATCTTTACGCGCTATGCACGCTACGTCTCCGTTTTGAAGTGGTTGTGCATGGCCTTGTTCAGCTACGTCATTTGTGTCTTCGTCATCGACGTGCCCTGGGCCGAAGTCGGGACGGCGTTGATCCTGCCGCGATTCTCTTCGAACCCAGCCTATGTGATGGCCGTCGTTGCCGTGCTGGGCACGACCATTAGCCCCTATCTGTTTTTCTGGCAGGCTGAGCAAGAGGTCGAAGACGAGAAGGAGCGCCCCGGCGCGTATCCACTTATCGATACGCCGGAGCAGGCCAAGTCGGAGTTTTCACGCATCCGTCTCGATACCTCCATCGGCATGCTGATCTCGAATGCCATTGCACTTTGCATCGTCGTCACGACCGCCGCAACGCTCCACGCGCACGGCATCACCAATATTCAAACGTCGTCGGATGCAGCCGAGGCGCTGCGCGGGGTAGCAGGCCACTTTGCATTTGCCGTCTTCGCCGCCGGAATCGTCGGCACGGGCCTGCTCACGCTGTCCGTGCTGTCGGGCTCGGCGGCCTATGCGGTCGGCGAACTCTTCGGATGGCGCGTTGGTCTCGCACGGCGGCCCATGCGCGCCAAAGCGTTTTATGGGGTGATCGCGGCCGCGACGGCAACCGGCGTTGCCCTTAACTTCTCGTCGATCGATCCGGTCAAGGCGCTCTACTGGAGTGCTGTACTAAACGGTATCGTGGCGGTGCCAGTCATGATCGCAATGATGCATTTGTCAATGCGGCGCGACATCATGGGCCGCTATACGCTGCCGATGACCTTAAGGATCCTCGGATGGGGCGCCACACTGGCCATGGCCGCGACCGTACTGGCAATGCTGGTAGCGTGGCTCGCTTAGCTTGAAGCCTGGGGCAACGGCTTTTCAAACAAGGGATAGGTCACGAATGCGCACAGACCGGCTGCGAACCACACGGTGGCCCATGACCCAGCAGCCAGCACATGCGGAATGGCGAGCGGCGTAAGAAACAAGCCGATGTAGACCATCGTGTTGACCATGCCGAGTGCAGTGCCCACGCGCGACGTGCCGGCGAGGGTCGCCAGTTCCGTGTAAGCCACGCCATGCCATGCCGAAACGCAAATCCCCGCGAAGACAATCATGGTCGCCAGTGTGAACGCGGGTAGCGACAGACTGACCCCGAGCGCGAGCACCATGAACGACGCTACGGCGACCAGCGTCGAGCCGCGCAGATACGCGCGGCGGTTGCCGCGACGATCCGTAAAGCGCCCGCTCCACACGCGCATCACCATTGCACCTACCTGCACGGCGACCATCGTCGCGGAAATCGCGCCGACGCCGAGATGCGCGAGGTCATGCAGGAACACGGTCGCGAAAGTCAGCACGGCAAACTGCGGCGCGCACAAAATGCCGATAGCCAGCACAACTCGCCAGATGTGCGCATCGCGCAACGCACTGCCCTGAGCTTTGAGCAAGGCGGTAGACGAGCTGGCTACCAACGCCGGTGGCTCGTGCAGCCAGCGCCACGCGAACCCGGCAGCTACCGCGCACATTGCGGCCAGCACGCCGAACACTGCGGCGAAACCCTGTGACGCGGCAAGCCAGGGCAGCATCAGCGCGCCAATTCCCCCACCCAGCGGCACCGCCGTCTGCCGTATGCTCATCGCGAGGCCCCGCTCCCCTTCGCGGAACCAAGCCATCACCGCGCGCCCGCTCGAGCCGTTCACGCTGCCACCCAGCAGGCCAACCCCACACATCGCGAGCACCAGCCAGCCAAGCGCCGGCGCGCCCGAGGCGGACGGCGCGACAAACCACGCCATCGCAACGAGCGCCGCCGCAGTGCTGAGAAGCCCGGTGAGCAACACGGGGCGGTCACCCAGGCGGTCGGTGAGCATGCCCCACGGCAGCTCGGACAGTGCGAGACCGAGGCCCATCGCACCGAGCGCAAGGCCGAGCTCGGCATTGCTCAGGTGGTAGCCTGAACGCAGCCAGACGGCCGTCGTCGGGATACCGGTGGCCGCCGCCGAGAAACTCGCGTTGGCCACGACGCCCACGCCCAGCACTTTCCATCGGTGGGCTTCACTTCGGTGCGTAGCCTCGCCGGTCATCCCTTGGGGTGTTGCCATGTCATCGACTCCTGGATTTGACGTATAGAGTATCTCGCCTTACGATCATCCTGAATATCGGAAATATTCGAACAAATGATTCGACAAAACAGGACGATTTAGTCATGAGCCATGTGGATTTCGATGTCGCAGTGCTCCGTAGCTTCGTTGCCGGAATGGATCTGGGAAGTTTCGCGAAGGCGGCAGATCGCGTTGGGCGCTCGACTTCGGCCATCAGCACGCAGATCCGCAAGCTCGAAGAACAGGCGGGCACGCCCCTCTTTTGGAAGTCAGGGCGGAGCCTTGCTCTGACCGAAGCGGGCGAGACGATGCTCGCTTACGCCCGGCGCCTGATCGAACTCAACGACGAAGCTGCCGTGGCCGTACGCGGCGTGGATCTGGAAGGCTGGGTCCGGCTCGGCATGCAGGAGGATTTTGGCGAAGTCATCCTGCCGAAAGTGCTGGGGCGATTTGCGCGCGCGCATCCGAAGGTGCGAATCGAGGCACGCGTGGCACGAAACGCCGAACTATTGGAACGCATCGAGACGAACCAGCTTGATCTCGCGCTGGTCTGGGGCGATACCGCACTTGCCGAACACATGGCCCGTGGTTTCTCGAGCGAACCCATTGCCGTGCCACCGATGTGCTGGATCGGTTCGTCGTCGGTGCCCTGGAATCTGGAGGCGGGCGAACCGCTGCCGCTCGTGGCCTTCGACCGGCAATGTCTCTTTCACAGTGCGGCCACCGCGGCTCTCGACCGCGCCGGCATTCCGTGGCGCGTGGCATTTACGAGCCCGAGTCTGTCGGGTTTGTGGGCGGCGGCGGCGGCCGGGCTTGGCCTCACGGTGCGGACACGGTATGGCCTGCCTGCCTCCGTCCTGCCACTCGACGCCGACGCGCTCGGTCTGCCTACGCTGCCGTCAATCCAGCTTGCGTTGCAGCGTTCGAAACTGAGTGCGACACCGTCAGTCGACCGGCTTGCCTCCATCGTGCTAGAAGCCGTTCGCGGTGCGCCGGCGCCTTGGGAACTTGCAGCGGCTTGAAAAAGCGGATCGAACACGAGTCGTGCGGACACGCTGGCGTTGGCAAGCATGCCAACCCGACAACACACTAAGCGGGACTACGCACGTGACTGCGACAGATCTGGCTATGTTTGCAAACGCGCTCCCTCACGCTCAAGCCATGAGCGGAACAGCACGACCCGCTCATCCTCCGATTTCCCATCCGGCACGTAAGTGCAATAACTCCGCGACGGCAGACGAGGACCAGCGAACGGTGCGACAAGCCGGCCAGCAGCAAGATCATCGGATACAAGTGCAGTCGGTCCCATCGCAATGCCTATTCCGTCGATGGCAGCTTGCAACGTCAGATAGAAGTGATCGAAGGTCAGAGCGGCAGCAGGCTTGAGTGCAGGAACCTTGGCGCTCGCGAGCCAGTCCGGCCAAAGCCGCGGGAGGCTGGATGTGTGCAGCAACGTGTGCTGCCGTATATCCTCTGGCTTCTGGAGGGGCAGTCGCTGCAAGAGTCCCGGACTGCAGACCGGAACGCGCTCCTCTGACAGGAACGGTCGCATCGAGTAGCCATAGAAAGTGTCCGGGCCGCCCCGGATGATGATGTCGTCGCTCTCTTTCAGACTCTCCACCGACTCGTTCGACGTCTCCACTTTGACATCCACGTCAGGATACTCGGCACGGAATTTCGCCAGTCTCGGCACCAGCCAACGCAGAGTGAAAGTCGCCGGTGCATTCACGGACAGCGTCCGCGAGACCGTTTCGGGGAAACCATATCTCGCCGTAGCCTGCGCGAGCTGCTCGAACAAGGGACCGATTTCCGCCAGGTAGGCCTTCGCCGCGGGAGTCAGCACCACCCGCCGGTTGTGCCGCTCGAACAACGACGCGCCAAGCCACCCCTCGAGCAAGCGCACGTGCTGGCTGACCGCACCGTGAGTCACGTGCAATTCCGCCGCGGCTTCCTTGAAGCTGCCGAGCCGGCCAGCGGCCTCGAAGGCACGCAATGCATTGAGGGGAGGCAATACTCGCTTCATTCGCAAGAGCTTAACTAACGTGAAGGCCCAATTTATCTGGTTTGTTAGCCCGCCACAAGATAGATATCCTTCCCACTGAAGCACCGATTTTGGCCTACGCATTCTTAGGCTAGCGAGGGCCGACTTGGAAAGCCTTCTTCGGACTCGCAGGTACCTCACGCTGATCGGTGGCGCTCGTCCACGCGGCTCATCGTCTCTCGCACCTTTTCCTGCCCGGAACCCACATGCTCAGTTTTACCGGCGGTCTTGTCCTCCTTGCCGCCCTGCTCCATGCGAGCTGGAACGCGATGCTGCACGGGAACAGCGATCGTTTTCTGTCTATGACTTGGATGAGCATTGCCATCGCGGTGGTCTCCTCGCTCCTCGTCCTGTTCACGGGGTGGCCGGTCGAAGCGGCTTGGCCGTACATCGTTGCATCGGGGTTCGTGCACGTTATCTACAACATGAGCCTTGTGCGAGCGTATCGCCGCAGCGATCTCGCGCAGGCTTATCCGATTGCACGTGGTTCCTCGCCGCTGCTCGTCACACTCGGTGCAGCACTCTTCGCGCATGAGACGATCGGACCCTTGCACAGCCTCGGGATCACGATGATCTCGGGCGGCATCATTGCGCTTGCGCTGCAGGCACGGCAGGTGTCGCGCGCGAGTGTGCTGGCTGCGCTAACGACCGGCGCAACAATCGCGCTCTATACCGTGATCGACGGCATCGGTGTGCGGTTGTCCAACGGACAGGCACTCACCTACACGGCGTGGATATTCCTGTTCTATTGGCTGATGCCCGTGCTGTTCATCGCAAAGCGTGGACTCGCAGCGCTGTGGACACCGGTGCAGGCAACACCCATGGCGGTCGGCTCGTCGCTCGCCGGCGGCCTGGTGTCGCTCGTCGCGTACGGTATCGTGATCTGGGCTCTCCAGTCGGGCGCGATGGGCGCGGTATCGGCGTTGCGTGAGACCAGCGTGGTGTTCGCGGTGCTGCTGGGGCGGGTGTTCCTGCGGGAAGCGGTAAGTGGGAAGCGCTGGCTCGCGTGCGTGGTCGTCGCGGCCGGGGCGGTTTGTCTGGGGGTTTGACCGGTATCGCTGCTTCATCTGCGACATACCCCTGCTCGCGCAGCCTTCAATGTGCTGGTTCGTCGCTGGCGCAGCATTGGGTATCGATGCGGAACGACACAAGCTGCCTAAGCCGCCGCCCACTCGGCGAGCTTTGCCACCGTATTCATATTGCGAGCGGTGCCGGTGCTGGCGGCCGGGATTTTCAATTTCGAGCGCGCTATGCCGTCCTTGTAGTGGACGTAGATCTCGCGCGCTCCGAGCGCGATTTCCTCTGTCTGCTGGCCACTCACACGATCGAGAGTATTCGCAAGTGTGGGTTCATCGAGAAATATCGCGACAACCCGATTCGATGGAGCGGCCTCAAAGGGATTCTTCTCAAGAACCGAAGCCAACTCCGCGCCGGTCCGAATCAGAACGCCCACAGACTTGCCTGCGTATGTCTCGAGAGAACGCTCCAGCTTTGTCTTTACAGAGGACTCGGAGAGCTTGCTGTCGAACACGACGTTGCCACTCGCGATATACGTGCGAACGTTGGAAAAACCCACGGACTCGCACATGGCCCGAAGTTCGGTCATCGGAAGTTTGCCGGTGCCGCCAACATTGACGGCTCGAAGAAGCGCGACGTAAGTAGTCATCTGAATATTCTATTGCTATTCCATCGACATGCGTCTGCTTCGGTACCCCAACATTGCTATCCCGGCGTTTTGCCCGATAGCTCGCCCGCGAACCTCGAGTATGGCTGAAGTCGCCGACAGAGGCCGCCCGATGCGCGGCTCGAAGCATTGAAAATTCCAGGCGCCAATGTGATCATAGCTCCACCGAGCACCGCGCTTCTTTCGCAGAGGACAGGAATGATTTCACATGTATTCGTCGGCGTTACAGACTTTGACCGTGCCTTCAAATTCTATACATCGGTTATGGAGGTATTGGGGCTCAAGCTGAGGTTTTGTGAGCGCGACAGACCCTGGGCGGGATGGATGGCAACGGATGCGCCTCGCCCGCTCTTCCTGATAGGAAAGCCACATGATGGCAAGACTGCGCATTGTGGAAACGGTCACATGATTGCGCTGCTTGCGTCTGATCGTCAGACGGTTGATCGCGCGTACGCGAGCGCGCTGGAAAAGGGAGGGTCGTGTGAAGGCGCTCCCGGCCTGAGACCGGAATATCACCCTGATTACTACGGCGCCTATTTTCGGGATCCCGACGGCAACAAACTGTGCGTTTGCAATCACGACTCGGTGTCCGCTTAGTCCTATTGTTAGCCAAGTCCAATCTCTTAATTCATAACGAACCATCGATTCCCGAAAATCGAGTCGCTATGATTTATTCCATCGCTCATCGACGCATGCCGCCGATATGCGTCCGACCATACACATGGAATTGAGATTCGCCAATCGAACCACCCGATAGTCAACCGCATCACGGTGTCATCGATTGGCGCGCAATGGACTAACCATCGCAAAATGACGAACCTTGCACCATCTGGACTCGACCAGACCCGGATAGACTTCACAGCGCCTTATGCGCTTTCCATCGATGGCAAACTCGTCAGGACATCGACAACGTTCGACGTCCTGAATCCAGCCAACAATCAACTACTCGCTCAAGCGCCCGCTGGCACTCCTGAGCACATGGAAGCGGCGATCGACGCAGCTAAGCGCGCGTTCAGGAGCTGGTCCGAACTTAGGTGGGAAGCACGTGCTGCCTACCTCAGTGACTACGCTAACGCCCTCGACGCGAACAAAGAGGAGTTGATCGCCCTGTTGACGCTCGAGCAAGGCAAGCCTCGCCATTCGATGGCAACAGAGGAAGTCGAAGGCGCCATCTTCTGGGTGCGCGAAACGGCCAAACGCCAACTCCCTGTCGAGCAGGTTGAAGAGACCGACGCGCATGTCGTCGAGGTTCATCGTACGCCTCTCGGCGTCGTCGGTGCAATCACACCGTGGAATTTCCCTGTATTCCTCGGCCTCTGGAAGGTTGCGCCCTGCCTGATCACCGGCAATACGATGGTCATGAAACCGTCGCCTTACACGCCGCTCTGTACGCTGCGTTTCGGTGAGATCGCACAACGGGTATTGCCCCCAGGCGTCTTCAACGTCGTGTCGGGAGGCAACGAACTCGGCCAGCAACTCACTGCCCACCCCGATATCGCCAAGATCAGCTTCACCGGGTCGACGGCAACCGGCAAGCTGGTGATGGCGAGCAGTGCCACGAACCTGAAGCGGCTCACCCTCGAACTCGGCGGCAACGATGCGGCGATCGTGCTGGCGGATGCTGATTGGCAATCGGTGATCCCCAAGCTCTTCTGGGCCGCGTTCGGCAACTCCGGGCAGTGGTGTATCGCGCCCAAACGCCTATATGTCCATTCGAGCATTCATGCCGAGTTTGTCAAAGCATTCGTCGAGTTCGCACGCGACAAGAAGGTCGGTGACGGAATGAGTCCTGAAACAGATCTCGGCCCTATTCAGAACCGCATGCAATACGCGAAGCTGCTCGATCTGTTCGCGGATGTGGGAAAAAACGGCTACAAGGTGCCCCTCGGTGGAATGATCGACGAGAGTCTTGCCGGCAACTTCGTGCCGGTAACGATCGTCGACAATCCTCCGGATTCGAGTCGCATCGTTCGGGAAGAACCGTTTGGCCCCATCCTGCCAATTCTGTCGTTCGACGATGTCGACGAAGTTGTGGCAAGGGCCAATGACAGTCCGTTCGGTCTGGGTGGATCCGTTTGGGGTAAAGACCGGAACGCCGCCATCGCGGTCGCCAAGCGACTGGAGACCGGCACCGTGTGGGTCAACGAGATTCATGCGCTCGGCGTCGACATCCCGTTCGGCGGCCACAAGGAATCGGGCATCGGCGTGGAGAGTGGCCGCGAAGGGCTGGCGGAGTTTACGAACTCGAAGACCTATACGTTCGCCAAGTGAGCAGATTTGAGCGTGCCTGATCAGCTTCGCCAAAAGTGAATACCCTGCGACGCACGCTCCTTACGATCGCCGAAGCAGACGATGGGGTGTTTCGCCGGTTCCCGGTAGAACATCGCGTTAAAGCTGCTGCTCTGATACCCAGATCGTCTGCGACCTTCGACACCGGGTCGCCGCGAGGCGGCCCATCGCTTCGTGTCAGCACTCGAACCGCACCCTCCATCGCGTAAAACAGTTGCGCCTGTTCGTGCGAACGCCAGATCTCGCGATGGCCGTTCGAGTAGGTCGGGCCGCGCGCCATGACCGCGCAAGGCTGTCGTCTGTATTCAAAACCGGAATTGCTTCCTCCAGATCGAGTCCATGTGATCCGCTTCAAAAGCGGACAAAAAGTGTCCGTTTCTCGATGTTTAGTGGCAAGACACCGTACTCCCACCATCGATATGATTTCCCGGTGTTCTGTTCTCGCAAAGAACCTCCGGTTAAAATGATAACGATTCTCATTACCGATCGTCGAAAATGTCCTCCATTCATATCGCCACATCGCCCGCACCGCCGCTGTTCGAACTCGATCGCGTGCACGTCGACATTGGCCCAAAGCGTCTGCTCGATGACGTCAACCTGTCGATTGCGAGAGACTGCGTGACTGGCCTGATCGGCCACAACGGCTCTGGCAAGACGACCTTGATGGGCTTGCTCGCACGCCATCGCGAGCACCATACCGGCGCGATTCAATTCGACGGCAAACCCATTGCGTCGTGGAAGCCGAGGGAATTCGCGCGGCGTGTCGCCTATTTGCCGCAATCCACACCGTCGACCGATGGTATGCTCGTGCGCGAGCTCGTGGCCCTGGGGCGCTATCCGTGGCACGGTAGTCTTGGCGTGTTTGGCGCCAACGATCGTGCGCGCGTTGCTGAAGCCATGCAGATGACCGACGTAGAAAACTTCGCCGATCGACAGGTCGACAGTCTTTCAGGCGGCGAACGTCAACGCGTATGGCTCGCGATGCTGATCGCACAGGACAGCCGCTGCCTGCTGCTCGACGAACCGACGTCGGCGCTCGATATCTCCCATCAGGTCGAAGTGCTCGAACTCGTGCGCGCGCTCTGCACGCAACGCGGCATCGGGGCTGTTATCGTGCTGCACGACATCAATATGGCTGCGCGTTTCTGCGACAAGATTGTCGCCCTGCGTGGCGGCAAGGTATTGCGGCAGGGAACGCCGGACGACATCATGACCGAGTCCAATCTCGAGGCCATCTATGGGTTGCCGATGCATGTGCTGCATGATCCTGCAAATGGACGTGCGGTGAGTTTTCCGCAATGACACGTCCGACCTCGACAGGCGTCGCAACATCGAAAATGCATCGAGCCACAAGCACTCACAGCACCCTTTCATCAAAGGTCAGCTGCGCATGTTCGATGCTGCCTCCATGTTTGGCGGCCCAGGTTATGAGGGCCACAAACGGGTCTTGCAGCGTTCGCCCCAGCGGGGTGATCGAATATTCAACGCCTACCGGCGAGGACGCTATAACTCGACGATTAACGAGCCCGTTTCTTTCCAATCGGCGCAACGCCTCAGTCAATGCCTTGTGAGTGATCGGGTCCAGCCGTCGCTTGATCGCGTTAAAGCGTGAAGGTTCAGTACACAGCACAGTCAGTATCAGGACTGACCACTTGTTCGTGATCTGTTCAAGAACGGGCCGCGTCGCACTGATCTCCGCAAGCGGAAGTTCCACATTGAAGGCCATGGTGGTTTCCTGTCGTATATCTAGTCTATACATGGTGCGTAATTGACACTAAATATACACCGTGTATCTTCAACCCGGCCAAACCAACAAGGAGCGAACTGTGTTGAAGCTTGAAGGAAAGACTGCGGTTATTACGGGTGGCAATAGTGGTATTGGCCTGGCCATAGCCCAGCGCTTTGCACAGGAAGGCGCCCATGTTTTTATCACGGGGCGCCGTCAGGCTCAGCTCGATGAAGCCGTCGCGTTGATCGGTGGACACGTCGAAGCCGTCCAGGGTGACGTGACCCAAGCGAGCGATCTCGATCGACTATTCGACACCGTCAAGGCAAAGGCAGGCGGACTGGATATCCTCGTCACCTCGTCGGGCATCGCCGAGTTCTCACCGCTTGACTCCACGACTGAAGACCATTTTGACAAGGCGTTCGACGTGAACGTGCGCGGCATGGTATTCACTGTGCAACGGGCGGTACAACAGATGGTCAGCGGCGGGGCCATCGTTTTGGTTGGCTCGATTGCCGGGTCGGTGGGCAATCCCGGGTATGGGACTTACTCGGCCAGCAAGGCGGCAGTTCGCTCTTACGCCCGCACCTGGACATGCGAACTGGCACCGCGCGGAATCCGCGTCAATACATTGAGCCCGGGCCCCATCGACACGCCGATGTTCGACGGCGTCAGCGACGAAGTGAGGCTCACGCTGACCAATCGCATTCCTTTGAAGCGCCTGGGTCGCCCAGAAGAAGTGGCAACGGCAGCGCTATTCCTCGCCTCTGCCGACAGCAGCTATGTCGCTGGCGCCGAGTTGTTTATCGATGGCGGTATGACACAGTCCTGATGGGAAGACGAGCACGCTTGCTCAAAATGCTGGTCAAGGGAATCGATCCACCATTAGACTGATTCCTGACAAACAGCATCAGGACTCTCTTTCCATGCCACTGGATTCGACGACGCCGGCATCTACCGCCCAAACTGTCGCCAACGCCACCCTCGCACGCGCCGACGTGCTGCAACTGGTCAATGCAACAAAGCAAGCGCTGCATTTCGAGGACTGCGATTTTGAAGGGGCCGATCTGTCGCGGCTTGACCTACACGGCACCGCGTTTCAGCGCTGTACGATCGTCGGGACGTCGTTTTTGGGGGCGACGCTCACGCATAGCCGTTGGATGCGCTGCCGTGGCCGAGAGGCGGACTTTGCATCAGCCGATCTGGTCGATGCGACGTTTCAGTCCAGCGATATGAACAACACTCACTGGCGACGCGCGAAACTTGCATCAGTCAGTTTCAAGGGATGCAAACTGACTGGCGCTCACTTCGAGGATTGCTCCACGCTGGGCTTGAGTTTCTCTGAGACGTTGCTGGTGGGTGCGCATTTGCGCCGGTTGTCGTTTCGCAAAGCAACGCTTAAGGAACTCGATTTCTCCGACGCCGATCTCTCTGGTGCCGACTTCCGCGATGCGATATTTGAAGGCGGAAGCCTGAAAAACGCGCATCTGAAAGACGCGCGTTTCGATGGTGCGGATCTTCGCTCGGTCGATCTAAGCGGTGTGCGCCTCGTCGACGCCGCACTGTTTCGCGGCGCCACGATCTCCCATCAGCAGGCGGCTGCGCTGGTCACGGAATTGGGCTTGCGGGTGATGTAAGTGTGTTAGCGCACTAGCGCCACTCGTCATCACCCTTTCAGCCGTTTAAACCAGGTCATCAGTGAACCAACACCTTGGGTCCGCCAGCATTCGACAGGCCCAAATGCGGACGACTGATCTGCTTCACGATCAATGCGACGCACGAGATCAACCCCGCCACCGCGACGACCGCGAAGATGCCAGCGAAGCTGAAGTGCCGACGTGCAAGTTCCGCCACCAGAAAAGAGCCGCCGATGCCGCCGAACCGGCCAATACCCAACATCCAGGCAACCCCGGTTCCACGCCCCTGCGTCGGATAAAACGCCGCGGCGAGCGCCGGCATCGAGGACTGAGCGGTATTCATCAGCACACCGGCTGCAAACACCACCACCATCAACAACCCGACATTGCCGACCACCTGGCCGATCGCATACACGCTGATCGCGGTCAGGGCATAACACGCTGCAATGATCTTGTTTGCGTTGAAGCGGTCCATCAGCACACCGGATAACACAGCACCGATACCCCCCAGCGGGAACAGCGCGGAGATCAGCGTTGACAGCCGCGGCGTCAGCCCGGCTTCCTTGAGCAGAATGGGCATCCAGTTAATCGAAGCATAGAAAATAACAAGGCCCATGAAATACGCGAGCCATAACATGATCGAACCCACGATATAGGGGCGCGACAGTACCAGTTGCATACCGACCTTGCCATCGACGAGCGGCGTGCTTTCTGTCATGAAGAACGAACTCGCCTTCGCAGCACTCGCGGAAATTCGACTGAGCGTGGTGCGAATCTTCTCGACCGGTTGCGCCTTGACCACCATATAGCGAACCGACTCTGGCAACTTGAAGAACAACAGCACGGCCAGCACCAGCGGCACGGTGCCGCCGAACAGCAAGACACTGCGCCAACCGAAATGCGGAATCATCCACGCCGCGAGAAAACCGCCGACTGCCGCGCCGAGCGGAAAACCGCAAAACATCAGATTGATCATCGTTGCGCGACGGTTATCAGGACAGTACTCGCTCATCATCGTCACCGCGTTCGGCATCGCCGCGCCAAGGCCAATACCGGTGATGAAACGAAGTACAGTCAACTGGCCCAGATCTGCCGAAAATGCAGAGCCAAAACAGGCGACGCCAAATACCAGCACTGACAGGATCAACAACACCCGGCGACCGAGCCGATCGGACAACGGCCCCGCCAGAATTGCGCCGCATGCAAGGCCAAATAGCGCGGCGCTCAGGACAGGCGCAAGTGCCGGTCGGCTAATATTCCACTCCGCGATGAGCGACGGCGCAAGGAAACCAATCGCAGCGGTATCAAACCCGTCGAACAGGACGATCGCGAAACACATCGCAAATATCAACCATTGAAAGCCTGAGAACCGGCTCTCGTTGATGAAGGTCTGAACATTGACTGAGGGCGTTTGACTCATGCGCGCCCCCTTGAATACGGGCGGGCAGGCAATGTCGGGCGAATGTAGCGCATTTGAAAGTCTCCACGTAGATATAGTTATGGCGAGGAGTCTTGCACACGCGCCCTTCATTCGACAACGGGATATTCGCGATAGTTGGTATATCAAAAAACGATAGTGCCAACGCAATGGCGAGGAGCAACGAGCTTTCGATTTACCGCCGGGGAATGGCTGCGCCACTTCGTCACGCCGGATGAGCGGTCGACAAATGATAGGCCGCGACCCCGGCTTTATCCTTCCGAACCACCCCACCATGGAGATCCCTGTGTTTGAAATTCGCCCCATGCGCCCCGATGACTACGTTACGGTTCTTGACCTGATGAAGCAGACGCCCGGCGTCTCTGTTCGGGAAGCGGACTCGCGCGAATCCGTCAATCGATATCTGGAGCGGAACCCGGGCTTGAGCTTTGTCGCGTGGTCAGGCGACATCCTCGTCGGATCGATCATGTCCGGTCACGACGGACGCCGGGGCTATCTGCAGCATCTGGTCGTTCACCCCGCGCATCGACGCAACGGAATTGCGAACTCACTGGTCGGAAGTTGCCTCGACGCGCTCGAAGAACTTGGCATTAAAAAGTCCCACGTCGACGTGTTCAAGACGAATGGGCCTGCAGCAGCGTATTGGATCAGTCAGGGATGGAAGCTTCGCACCGATATCGACCGATATTCGTTCATCCGGGGTGGCGACGAGAATGCCTGAGGCTCCCCATATAGGCATGCTTTTGCCTAGCTAATTCACCGCTCATTCTCAACGATCAAGATGCCTCTGTGCCGTACGGAAGTTCCGAAAGGTTCTCCGCAGATACGGCGCATGATCGACGAGGATTGGCATCATGGATACCCAGACCGCAGACTCCATCTCAACCCACGACACCACCCAGCTGCGTAACGACGAGCCAGCACCTGAGCAACCGGCAATGCTGTCAGACGAAGAGTTTTTACCCTATTGCTTTCTCGCCATGGCATGGTGCTGGTGAACGTTTGGACGGGGATTCAAAGGGTTGCGCGCGCCAAAGGAAGCTCGGCGCGTGCAACAAGCCCTGAGCGGCCATCGCTTCGGCTACCCACGCGCGCGTGGCCGCCATATTTCGCCAATGTCGCGCGCACAATAGCGAGTCCGAGGCCAGTTCCTTCGATTTCCGCCGAGCCGACTCGCACAAAGCGTTCGAATACGCGTTCCTGCAGCTCAGGTGCAATGCCTGGCCCCTCATCGGTCACTTCGATACATACCCTGTCGCCACTAACCTTCACGCGAAGATCGACGACGCTACCCACCGCGCTGTAACGCAGCGCGTTCTCGACCAGGTTCTTGACCACGATCTTGACGTCCGTTCGCGCCGCGCGCACGACAGCCGGGTCGATCTGCTCGACGCCTAAATCGATATTGCGCGCCATGGCGATCGGCAGATGATCGGCAACCACCTCGGTCACCACTTCCCGCACATCTACGTCTTCGAGCTGTCGCGCTTCGACCCGAGTATCTGCCCGAGCGAGATGCAGCATCTGTTGAACCAGATAAGCGCTTCGGATGATCCCCCCACGGAGTTCTTCGAATCGCTCGATATTTTCCGGGTAGATGGAGTGCCGCAGATTCTCGGCCTGCAATTGCAATGCCGTGATCGGTGAGCGCAACTCATGCGCGGCATCGGCGATAAAGGTCTTCTCTGATTGGATCATCTGACCCAGACGCGCCACCAACGCATTGATCGACTCGACGAATGGCAGCAAATCCGCCGGCACGTCGCATGTCGAAAGGGTCTCAAGGCGGTTCACGTCGAGCGCTTTCACTTTGTCCGCAAGCCGATCGACCTGCCTCACCGTCATGCGGACAACGACGATGACCGCGATCCACATCAACGGCATCAACAATATCGTCGGCCAGAGCGTCGTCAGCGCGGCATCCCGCACCACCGCATCGCGAATTTGCATGCGCTGCCCGACTTCAATAATCCGGTTCGGACCGTGAATTGTGAAAACGCGCCACACGTCGTCTCCGGCACGCTGCTCGGAAAACCCTGGCGGCGCCTCGCGGTTAAAGCGAATCGCAGGATCGGTCACACGCGATGGATTAACTTCGCCACCGGTCCAGACCTGGATTTCGAGATCCTGCGGCCGCTGCACACCCGGCGCGGGCGTCGGCAGGATGATGTCAGCAAGCCCCGCCGAAAAACGGATGGCGACGTCGCTAAGACGCGTGTCGAGCAGTGCCCGGGTCGAGCCGCTGGCCAGCGCGTAGGAGCCAGCCGCGTGAATCACACCCACCGCGACAACGACCATCGTCAGCGCGAAGACCAAGCGGGTGCCAAGCGATCCGTGTTTAAACATGTGGTTTCGAATAGGTCGAAAGTCAGGTTTGGCTTCACCTACATGCAACCGCCCCATCGCCGCCGACCAGCCTGTACAGGCGAACACGGCCGAGGCGCCCTCGTCGGTTATCATTCTATCGCTCGCTTACGATTGCCCTGCTGCAATCGTCGCGCTATGCGCCAGAGGCCCCTTTGTTGCCGACAGGACAATCATGAGAACGCTCCTCGTTGAAGACGACCTGCAGATTGGCCAAAGTCTATTGCGGGCACTCCAGGACGCGGACTACAGCGTCGACTGGGTCAGAGACGGCATCGCAGGGCGCGATGCGCTAGCGGCCACCGACTATACCGTTGTGCTCCTGGATCTCGGCTTGCCCGGAATGAGCGGAGTCGAACTCTTGAAGGCCGCGCGCGCCGCCGGAAATACGGTGCCTGTGTTAATCCTGACTGCACGCGACGATCTCGATTCGCGGGTACAGGGCCTGGATGTCGGCGCAGACGACTATCTGCTCAAACCCTTCGAAGTTCCTGAATTGCTCGCGCGCATCCGCGCCGTGCTGAGGCGCAAAGCCGGCTACGCGTCGTCACGCCTCGGCGATGAGTCGCTCTGTCTCGATCTCGATAAACGCACATTGACCTGCGACGGCGCCACGACGGTTCTATCCGCGCGCGAATTCGCTTTGATGCTGGCGTTTTTCGAACGTCCCGGCACGATTCTGTCGCGCGAACAGCTTGAAGACAAACTGTACGGCTGGGGCAAAGAAGTCGAAAGTAACGCAGTCGATGTCCTGATCCATTCCGTGCGCAAGAAGTTCGGGGCCTCGGTGATCCGCAATGTGCGTGGCCTCGGCTGGACCGTCATGCTCGGCGATGCCGCGAAGGGGCACGCCTCATGAAACAGTGGCATGCCGTCTTCATTCCGACCCCGTCCATCCAGTCCCGGCTTGCACACCAGCGCAAGCCAATCGCATCGCAGGCCCCGCTCGCTGAAACCCCGACGCGCTCAACGCGTAGCGGCCTCGGCCGAAGCCTGCATCTCGGCACGCGCCTCCTGCAACAGGCCGATTGCCCGCCCTGCATGTCCACCCATATCGAAACCATTGGCTCGCTGGGCGGCGCGCATCCGTTCGATAGCCTGCTCTGCATTGAAGTCCGCCGCCTCGATATTGGGGTGACGGCTCATATAGTAACCATAGCCATCGTCTGCGACGGCACAACCCGATACGAGGGAAAAGGCCAGCGCGGCGGCGGCGACGACAGTCAATTGACGATGTTTCATGATTGATATTTCTCTTGATATTTGACGTTCTGATCTGGGCAATGTCCCTGCACGAGGGGCGATGTGGGTCGGGGTCGGCAGTTCACTGACGCCAGTACCCGTGGCCATACCCGTAGTGCCAGCATCCGTAATAATGCGGGTGACCGTAGTACCCTATTGCGACGGGCACCCGGTAAATCGGCGGAGGCGGCGCGTAATAGACAGGCGCAGGAGCATAGACCGGCGGCGGCACGTAGACTGGCACGACGGGAACCACCGGCGCGGCAAAACCCACACCGACGAAGACGTGTGCTTCGGCGGCGCTCACGAAACCTGCGCCGAGGGCAGAAGCGACTATCAAATGGCGAATGGCTTTCATCTCTTGTTCTCCTTGTCACTCGATGCCAGCTCGTTAGCGGCATCGAATGACTGCATTGTGGCAACGCAGAATGAGCAGAGAATTAGGCATGTGTTCGCGCGGACTGGTGGGGCTCAATAACTTGCGACTTCGATGATCGCGTCAGCAAAGGCCTTCGGCGCTTCCTGTGGCAGGTCGTGACCAATGCCGCCCTCGATGTTCCTATGGGTATACCTGCCTGAGAATTTCTGCCGATAGGCCGCGGGTTCCGGATGCGGTGCGCCGTTGGCATCGCCTTCCATCGTGATGGCCGGCACGGTAATCACGGGGGCCTGGCCAAGGCGCTTTTCCAGATCGTCGTATTTCGGATCGCCCGCAGCCAGGCCCATTCGCCAACGATAGTTATGAATGACGATGCTGACGTGATCCGGATTGTTGAGCGAAGCGGCACTTCGTTCGAACGTGGCCGTATCGAAGTTCCACTTCGGTGAAGCGGTCTCCCAAATGAGTTTCGCAAAATCGTGCCGATAGGCCTCGTAACCCTCACGACCCCGTTCGGTAGCGAAATAGAACTGGTACCACCAGTCATGCTCGGCCTTGGGCGGCAACGGGTGACCGCCGGTCGCCGCATTCGCCACCAGATAGCCACTCACCGAGACGATGGCCTTGCAACGCTCCGGCCAGAGCGCCGCAATCACGCATGCCGTCCGTGCGCCCCAGTCGAAGCCCCCGAGAATGGCCTTGCGGATATTGAGCGCGTCCATCAAGGCGATGGTGTCCAGCGCCACGACCGATTGCTGGCCATTGCGCATGGTACTGTCGGAAAGAAAACGGGTGGTGCCATGACCACGCGTATGCGGAATGATGACTCGATACCCCGCGGATGCAAGCAACGGAGCCACCTCAACGAAGGCGTGAATGTCGTAGGGCCAGCCATGCAACAGGACGACCACCGGCCCATCGTGCGGGCCCAGTTCGACGTAGCCCACGTTCAAGACGCCGGCATCGACCTGCTTGATGGTGTCAAATGAGGCGTTGGACGATGCGCCCGTCGCGTTCGAAACCGACGCGTTCGCGCTCGATTGTGCGCGAGCGAGTTCCGACAAGGCCCATTCGGCAGCGCTCAGGCTAACGGCCGCTGTCCCCAGAAAACGACGACGACGTGTATCGATCTTTTCAGACATTCTCTTCTCCTGGTGAGGTGAACTTCAATGGCGAGAGTAAGGTGCGTTTGTATCTCGAATGTGTCCTGCCCATAGGGCAATCCAGCGCGAGAGATCGCCACCGTGCGGGCTGTCTGTCCGATGGTCGCGCATCGGCGTGTGTCTTAATGTATCCGGTCGGTTCCCGGATACAAAACATTGCATCGAAAAGCCCCACGATATCGACTAGAACAGCTGCTTCTGCCCGGTCATGAAGGTTTCGAAATTGTCCTGGAGCAGAGGAAGAATCGCATCGGCGACAGGCTGCAATTGACGGGTAAGGTAGTGCTCGTAGTCGATTTCAGAGCGCCACGTCTCGAGCGGCTCGGGTCCGGTCGTCGTCATGACATAGCTGATCCAACCACCGGTTTGATACTGAAGCGGACGACCCAGCTTGCGATTGAACTCATCGGCAGTGCGTGCCGCTCTCACATGCGGAGGAACGTTGCGCTGATAGTCGCCGAGCGGTCGTCGGAGCCGCTTGCGGTAAATGAGCAGTTCGTTGTATTCGCCGTCGAGGGTGCGACGCACAAAATCATGGATGTAGTCCTGGTACGCCTGCTTCTTGAAAATTCGCAGATACAACTCCTGCTGAAATTTTTGCGCGAGCGGCGTCCAGTCGGTACGCACGGTTTCAAGTCCCTTGTAGACCACGTCTTCGGTCCCGTCGGCCTTGAGCACGAAGCCTGCATAACGCTTCTTGCTGCCCTCTTCCGTCCCCCGCACAGTCGGCATAAAGAAGCGCGAGTAGTGGGTTTCGAACTGCAATTCAAGCGCACTCGTCAGGCCGAACTGCTCAAGCAGATTCGCTCGCCACCACGCGTTGATATGCTCGACAAGAGACTTGCCGATCTGTGCAGCGTCTTCCTCGGCATGCGCCCGCTTCAGCCAGACGAATGTCGAATCCGTATCGCCGTAGATGACCTCGTAACCTTGTGCTTCGATCAGTGCGCGCGTCCTGTGCATGATCTCGTGGCCACGTAGCGTGATCGACGATGCCAGCCGCGGATCGAAGAAGCGACAACCGCTCGCTCCCAGCACACCGTAAAACGAATTCATGATGATCTTCAAAGCCTGAGACAGCGGCTTGTTCTTGTCGCGCTTGGCTGTCTCCCGTCCTTCCCAAACCTGGCTCACCATGGCGGGCAAGCAATGCTGCGTCCGTGAGAACTGCGCACCGATAAACCCGGGCACGGTTTGCGTCGCGTCAGGGTCGGCCATCCCGGCCACGAGACCCACGGGGTCGATCAGAAAAGTGCGAATAATCGACGGATACAGACTCTTGTAGTCGAGTACGAGCACGGAGTCATACAGACCCGGGCGCGAGTCCATCACGAAACCGCCGGGGCTCGACTCAGCCGCCACATCGTTGACATTGGGCGCCACGAAACCCTGTCTGTGCATCAGAGGCATGTACAGATGGGTGAACGCTGCCACCGATCCGCCACTGCGATCGGCGGCGAGACCCGTAACGGTCGCCCGCTCAAGCAGGAAAGTCAGCAATTCCGTCTTGGCGAAAATACGTGTCACGAGCTCGCAGTCTTTGAGGTTATAGCGGGCGAGCGCCGGCTTGTCCTCATCGAAGCGACGCTGAATCTCGTCCATCCGTTGATAGGGATCGTCGATGGCCTTACCTTCGCCCAGGACGCTCTGCGCGACATACTGCAGACTGAACGACGCAAAACTCCAGGTCGCAGACTTGAGGGCTTCGATGCCGTCGATAATCAGCCTTCCCGCTGCCGAGGCAAAGAAATGGCCTTGCCGGACACCATGCTCGCGCCATTCCATCACCCCGCCATCACGACCAAGACGCAAGGGCACGCCGTACTCCTGCGAATGTTGATGCAGGATGCGCAAGTCGAATTGCACGACGTTCCATCCGATGATGGCGTCGGGATCGTGGAGGCTCATCCATTCATTGAGCCGGTGCAGCAGCTGGGCACGGCTCTCGCAGTATTCGAGGTCGAAGTCGACAGCGTCATCATCGCCGTTGGCATGACGAGGCCCCAACATATAGACCTGGCGCTGGTCACAACCTTCAAGCGCGATCGAATAGAGCTCCCCTTTGGCGCTCGTTTCGATGTCGAGCGACACTAGCTTGAGCGTGGGCCGGTATCCCTGCGCGGGTTTCATTTCCCCGTCCAGGATCAGGCCGCCCTCCTTCGCCTCGCCACCGAACCAGACCGGCGCCGTGATAAAGCGCTCCATCAAATAACGATCAGGCGGAAAGATATCGGCCTCATAGACATCGACACCGCTCTGTCGCAGTCGCTTCTCGAGCGTGGACAGTTGACGATATTGCCTGCAATACAGACCCATCACCGGGCGGTGGCGGAAGTCTTTGAGTTGGAGGGGGCGCAGCTCCGCCTGAGGCGCGGAACCCAGAACCGCTTCCGTTTGCTCACGAAATTCGACGGGAATAAACGCCACCGAAGGCTGCGGACGCAGGCATACGTGCCGGGGTCCGTCGTCTGTCGCCAACCAGAAGTCGACTTCGGTCCCTGCCGCGGTATCCCGCCAATGGCGGGTAAGGAGAAAACCTTGTTGAAGCTCGGTCAAAACGCCCACCTTCGAATGCCAGGAAGGCACGCTATGAAATCCGCACTATGACACCGGCAATGACGCGGCGGCCCAATCGGACGCCGATGCCGGCAACGCGACACCCTGCACTTGCGCTAGCCGTGGCGACGACCACTGCGGGCGCCACATCAGTCGTGTCGTCACTTTGTGTGGGTCGACCGACACGATATTACTCGATGTCATGCAGGGAAGCTGGGCAAGACCCGGCAGCCTCGAAGTCTCGTTTTTCTCTCCGAGAACGGCAAATGTGCTACCCCTGCCCCCCGACCGCCGGCTCGAGTCGACGCGCTCCTATGTCCGCGACAGGCTGCGCTTGATATCGCGCCCGTCTTGATGCGATCATGCACTCGCCACCACCCTCGATCGTTCGCGATCCCTTTCCCCATGCCGCTCACCGCTCGCCGCAAGACAGGCATGGCGGACGTCGCCAAGGCCGCCGGTGTCAGCGAGGCGACCGTCGACCGCGTGTTGAACGGCCGGGGCGGGGTCGCGCGGGACAAGGAAGCACGCGTACTCGAATGGGCCCGCAAGCTGAAGCTCGACCGCGCGCTCGGCTCGGTGCCCGCGCGCTGGTTACGCATCGCCATCCTGATGCAACAGCCCGCCGTGCCGTACTACCTGAATCTGAAGCGCGGTTTCGAGCTCGCCCAAAAGTCGTTCGAGGCGCAACGCGCCACCTGCGTCGTCAGCTATTTCGACAATCTCGAACCCGCCTGCATAGTCAATACGATCAGCCGCTCGACTCAGAAAGCAGACGCGCTAGTGGTTGTCGCGTATGAGCATCCGGACATCAGCGCGGCGTTACGCAAGCTGAGCCTCACCCTCCCGATCGTCACCCTGGCCAGCGACTTGCCAGATTCCGGCCGTATCGCCTACGTCGGCATCGACAATCGCGGCGCCGGCCGAGTCGCCGCCGAGTTGATGGGGCGATTTCTAGGCGATGCCGGGGGCAAGGTGCTGGTGATCACCGGCCTGCGCGACTTCCTCGGTCACGAGGAGCGCGAAGACGGCTTCCGTTCGGTTCTTGGGCACGGCTTCCCGCGCTGTCAGATCGTCGAAACGGTCGAGAGCCACGAACAGCCCGGGCGCACCGAGCGCCTGACGCGTGACGCATTTGCCCGGTATCCGGATCTGCGCGGGATCTACAACATCTCAGTCGGCGACGAAGGCGTAGGCGCTGCGCTTCGGGCCATGGGGCGCGCGCAATCGACCATTCTGATCGGCCACGAACTCAACGACGTGTCACGACGCCTTCTGATTGAAGGCACGCTCGACGCCGTCATCGATCAGAACGCCGTCGGCGAAGCCACGCGTTCGATCGAGCTAATCCTGCGGCACTACCATCGCGAGCCGGACACCGCACTGCCTCAGCCGATTCCGGTCACCGTCATCCTGCGCGAGAACCTGCCGCCGGCCGACTGAGGCTCTGTGCCTCCTCCGCGACTTCAGGCGGCATCCTTGGCGGCCAAGGCGGGCAAGCCGAGCAGCACCTCATGTCCGTCAACACGTACCGGATAGGTTTCCAGCTTTACGCAGACCGGTGGACTCAGCGCCTTGCCACTGATGATGTCGAAGCGGCCCTGGTGTCGTGGGCACTCGATCTCGCCGCCCAGGACGAAGCCATCGGCAAGATGCGCCTGCTCGTGTGTACACCACCCCGACGATGCGTAGAAGCCGGTAGAGAGCCGGTACACCGCGTAGCTCGCGCCCTCATGGTCGAAACGTTGTACGTCTTCTTCGTCGATATCGTCGGTTGTGCACGCGACGACCCACTTGGTGTTGCCGCTATCGACTGTCACGATGGATGCCTCCTCGAGATGCCCGCAGGTGATAAATGGAGCCGGTGCGAATACCGCCCGTCTATGCACTCGGTTGAGCAGTGAACCCCGCCTGGCCTCCCGGCGATGCGTCGGGCAAGGTGCGTTCAATCACATGGGTCGGGTCTCGTCGCTG
>JAMFSK010000146.1 GCA_026225235.1 Burkholderiales bacterium | reverse complement strand
GGTTATCCGGCTCGTTCATCAGTTCGACCATCGGAACCTTCCCGGCAAACAGGTTGGCCCCGGCCACGCCAAGCGCGAAGAACTGGTTATATGCAGCCGTTTCAGTGGACGACGATGACGGGTACTGCCCGAAGATCGGCTGAATAACCATCGGTGCATAGGCTGATATCTGATTCGCAATCGTGGTCATGTTGCTGGTGCTATACCCGTCCAACCGTGCGACTTTCAAGCCCATGCCGGTTGCGTCGGCTATGTACTGCGCTTGCGTGCCGAACTGGCCGCTGGCGTAATGCCCGCATACACCGTAGAACGGGGTCCCAGTGGAAGTCGTGGCCGGCGGGGTTGCCGCTGCCGCGCTGATCATCACGCTCAGAGCGGTCGACGTGGAAGTGCCCCCCACTTTCCCTGCGGCGACGCTGAAGGCCATCACAGTCAGGGTCTGGGCGCCCGTGAGTGTGCCCATGTTGACTGTCGCGCTCCACTTCCCACCGGAAGGCGTCACGTCTGCGCTGAGTTTTGTACTGCCGCTATAGATCGCGACGTTGACCCACGCCGTGCCCGCAGTACCGCTCACGGTGAACGTGGACGTTGCAGTGGCATTCTGCGCAGGCGATGTGACTGCGAAGGTGGTCGTACCGCTCTTTGAATTCCTTTGAGCATCGACCGCGGCAGCATCGACGGCTCCCCCGCTGCCATCGTCACCGCCCCCGCATGCACTGGCGAGAGACGCAACAGCACCAGCCACCAGACAACCGAGAACCTTACGACGTGAAATAAGATCGTTCATTTTGAATCCTTAACGATTGAGCGAAAGACGAGGCAGCTCAACGACTAGGGTCGTTATCCGTTCTGGTGGTTTTGTGCGCCTACGTGCAACGGGGGAGTGGTTTCGCCTTTAAGCGTCGATGGGTGCCGAAGCTGCGACAGGAGCGGCCGGCGCAATGGTCGTGATGGCTTGATCGATCAGACCTTGAAGGACAGGCCCGAACAGTTGGAGCGCGAGCAGCACCATCGGTTGATCGGGAATCGCCGGCGTGGCCTGCACAATGCCGATGGCAACCGGCAGCAGGCTGTCATGGAACGCCTTCAGATTCGTCACATTCAATGCGGCGCCCGAAGAGCAAATAAGCTGGTTGGCGGGGATGATCTGCGTCTTCAGCATGGTTTGTTGCGCGACGGTCAGCGACGGTGAAGCAGCCAGGACAGCCAGATCGGCATTGACCACGGGGCACATCTGAACAAATTGCTGTTGAAGGCTGGGCAGAGCCGGTGCATTCGAACAACCGGCGAAGGCAACACAAAAAACCGCAAGCGCGGCGATGAAAAATGATTTCATGGTGATCTCAGTGAAAGAGGGAGTTCAGGATTGGATGATGGAAGGTGCGACTTGAGCAGCAGGAACAGCGGGAGTAGCGGGAGCAACAGGGATTGCCTTGGCAGCTGCGCGCGCGACATAGATGTTGTATGCAGCGTGCAAGCCGGTGATGAGGCCCGCGGCGACCAAAAGCGGGATGCCGTCAGGGATTGGCTTCGGAAGGCCGTTCATCGCCCAGGTAACGAGCGGAACCAAAGTGGCGGCCGACATCGTGACGCCGCCGGTAACCAGAGAAGAGGTGGAATTCATCGATGCTCCTAAACCATGTCGTGGTGAATTACTTCGTTCGGAGAAAACCGCGCGCCGTCTTTCAGGTACCGCTGCAGGATCCACAGCGGATAGGCCATGTTGTGAATCCCGGAATCGCGGCCCGTGTGATGCTCTTTGCACAGCAAGAGCCCCTGGCCACTCGGGCTCATGTCGTCGACGAAGGTGTACGGATTCGCCGGGTCGAACGTCGACCAGTCGTGATGCGGGAAATCGGCCTTGACGCGCTCCCAGTCGATCTCGCCCTCGGCAAAGCTGCGTTCAACGCCGTTGTGATGCGCCTCGAGCGGCTGGCCGAGCTCGGCTTCCGTCTTGCCGCAAATCCAGCACCGCGGCGGATGTTGCGAGGCCATCAATTCAAGCTTCGAGTGCCGAAATAGCGGAGTCGTGATTCGCGCGGCGTGGCCGGGCGTTAGAACATCCTCCGTGAGGGTGTCTTTGAGCTCGTGGATTTGTTCGACTGGCATGGCTTAGTTCGTGTTGGAGAGCGTGAACGAGGAGTCGCTGACCGTCTGGCCCGTAGCGATAGCAGCGCTTCCGACGAAGTTCATGTCGAAGCCGCTCGTGACGCCGCAGGTACCATCGACATGCGGTGTTGCGCCGGAAGTCGTGATCGTGAACCACGAGGCAGTCGACCCCAGCCCAGCTACAGTCGTCCCGGTGCCACTGGTAATCGAATTCAGCGTCAGGACGCCGGCGGACGGTGCAGGTGCAAACGTTGCGTTACACGTGAGCGTCGCCAGAACCGGCGTGTTCGTGATTGCTGTACCGCTCGCCGATGCAAGAGCCGTCGATCCATTGACACCCCGCGTTACCGTGAGCGACGTCGTACCCTGTCCGCCCGTCACCGTCATCTGCTCCGCACCGACCCACAGCGTGTAGTTGCCGGAACTGGGGAAGTTGGTCGCCGATACAAGCACGATCGTCGTTTGCGACGTGGTGATCGTGGCTGACAGCGTGGTATTCGCGAGTGCGGCATCAGGATTGGTCCGCTGCGGGCCGCCCATGATGTTGAGCAAAGCCGACGCTCCGACTGTGGTCGTGATTGCCGCTTGCTGCGCATTTTTCAAAACCGCGCTGTACTTGAGATTCGAGGACATTCATGTGCTCCGGGCGTAAAAAAAGCCGCCCGAAGGCGGCTGGAGATGACGGTTTGAGGCTTTAAGACTGGATCATTCGAACTTCAATCGATCGCACATCGCTGCGCCCTTGACTTGTGGTGAAAAAGAACCGAACGGTGTAGGCCATTCCGAGCACGCCACCCGAGATCCAGGCGATGATCGCGCTCGCGAGCGTCCCGGTCGCATTAGGCTCAATGCTCCACGAATTGATGATGAGACCGGAATCCGACGACGTGACATTGCTCGATACGATCGTTTCGCCAGGCTGCAGCCACGGGCCGTTGAGCGGTTGATACGGCGTTGGGACGATTGCCAAATCGATCCCATAGTCCTTATCTGCGTATGGGTCTTTCCAGAGGATCGGTATGGTTGGCGGCTGTTGAGACATCGAAACTCCAAAATGTTTATGCAGCGATGCCCACTATTCGCTGCTCTCCGCGAATACCGATTACGCGCTCTTCGGGGTGTATGCCCACGACTCGACTTTCTGCGATGACTGGGACGATTACCGTGTCGATCGTGAAAGACTTGATCCGCCCAACTGCAGAGCAGGCATTCGGTTGTTGAGTAGCAGAGGCGCTCGCGACCAGCTCATCCGCCGTGACAAGCGCTGCGGCAGCGGCTGTATTGGGCTGCTGGGCAGGCGCGGCCTGCCCAGAGACTCCTACGACCAGCACCGACGAAGCGGCGTTCGATATCTGTACGGGTGCGGCAGTGCTCACGGCTGCCACTCGTCCAGCCGCTACGCCAACGTTCTTCGCTTGAGACGGTGCACCAACGGAAGCAATCGCGACGGCGCCAGATGCCGATATCGCGTTCGGCAACTGTGTAACCGAAGCGGATCCACGAACGCCAATCGCAGTCGATGCTGATGCCGCATTCGCATGCTGCGTAACGGGTGCCGATGCTGCAACACCGATTGCTGCCGACGTAGCCGCAGCGTTCGGCGCCTGGACTGGCGCCGCGACTGCTGATGCAACACTCCCGACCGCGGCCGTTGAATTCGCTACGTTGAGCGCTTGAATGCTCGCGACTGCCGCAGCGCTGGACGCCGCGCTCGATGCCGCGCTCGTATTCGACTGTTGCGCCGATGCGGCCGATGCGCTTACTGAAATAGCCGCAGCCGCTGCAGCAGCGTTCTTCGCCTGGACAGATGCCGCTGATCCAATGAAAGAAATGCTCGCGCTTGCCGCCGCAGCGTTCTTTCCCTGCGTCGCGCTCGTTGCGCCGCCCACCCCGATGACACTTAACGCCGCCGCCGTGTTGACGCCTTGCGTACTCGCCGCAGTCGAAGCACCCGACACAGAAGCTGCCGCGGCGCTTGCGTTGGGGGCCTGCATGATCGCAGCGGTAGCTGCGGCCCCGGAGGATCCGATCGACGCAGATGCGGCACTGACGTTAGGCTGCTGCGTGCTGGCCGCTACTGCTGAGATACCAATCGCCCCAGATACGACGGTCGTGTTTTTCTGTTGTGTGCTGGCGGCAGAACCACTTACGCCAACTGCGCTTGATGCAGCCACCGTATTCGTGTGCTGGGCTGGCGCTCCTGATGCGTTGATGCCTATCTTGCTTGTTGCTGCTGCTGTGTTCGGCTGTTGAGTTGAGGCAACCGAACCTGTGAGCGCGACCGGGTTATAGCCGACAACAATGCCGCCATTGGCCCCTGCGCCGCCTGCCGGTTGCGTGCCCGTGGTGTAGTTACCCGCGCCACCACCGCCACCGCCAAAGAGACCGCCTGCCCCGCCCACGCCCAAGCCGCTAGCCGCTGTTCCTTGGCCCGCACCACCACCACCACCACCTGAGCCTGCTGCGCCCGCGGCCGTGTCGGTACCAGGACCGCCTGCGCCGCCGTTGCCTTGGATCGTGCCGTTGCCGAATGAGCCACCGCCACCACCGCCGTTCACGCCCGCAGTGCCGTTCGGTGAGCCTGTCGTAGCGCCGCCGGTGCCCGCTCCGGTTCCGAGTGGGCCTTGACCGCCATTTGCGCCAGTCGTGCCGCTCGAATTCGCGGGGGTCGTGCCGCCATCAGCACCGCCGCCTCCGACGCCAAAGTTGTTACCGGCAGACTCGCCACCAACTGCGCCGATGCCATCCGCGCCCGGTGCGCCCGCGCCACCGCCTGCATAGAAATTCGAGACACCGCCGGCGGAGCCAGCGCGTTTCAGGTTGGTGCCGATCGCACCGGTGGTCGTTGCGCCAACACCGCCTGCGCCACCCGTGGGAGCACCACCGCCCGCGTTCGCACCAACCAGTGAAGTCGCGAGACTCGTGCCGCCGAGCCACGTCGGGCCGCTACCGTTAGACCCGGCCTGAGCAGTCGCTGACGCAATGCCGCCCGGGCCACCTGTGCCGATCGAACAGTTGACCGTGGCGCCGGCGGCGATAGAAACGTTCAGCGAATCCGAATACCCGCCTGACCCGCCGCCACCTTGGCCTAAACCATTACCGCCACCACCACCAGGGCCGTATGCTTTGGCAAGGTTGTCGGCAGGGTTGAAGTCGGCAGGCGCAACTGCGGTTGAGCCTGAAGTAATGACCCACCACTTGCTATAGGCCATTCAACCCTCGTAAACGCAAAAACCGCCTCAAGGGCGGTTGGAATATTTGGTGATGCGATATCTCAGGTGATCGCGGGCTCATCTGGCATAACGCCTGTTTCCATTGCCTGACACAGGCGCACAGCGCGATCGCCGACTTCGCCGTACCAGGCGGATGCCTTCATGCCAGCGGCGGCAATCGCATAGGAGCCGCGCTGCATCGCGCCGAGCGTGTTGTGGAATTCAAGAAGCGTTCCGATTCCCATGTTGAAGCACATGTTCGCGACAACCCGCTGGCGTACTTCATCGAGGCCGCGCCACCACGGCAACGAGTGGTCGAGCTGGGCAAATGTGTTGCCGAGATCGGTATTAAGAAGCTGGTCGACTTGGGCATCTGAGAGCGGATAGGTCCAGCCGGCTGGCAGCGGAGATGCTTGCAGATTGTGGCCAACGCCCGTCGTCGGAATGCCCTTCGTGTCGTAATAGAGGACATAGCGCACGGCTTCATCGCGGCGCAGTTCCGCGTCCATCAGCACGAGATTCATGGTCAGTTCCCGGTAAGGTGACGCAATGCCTGCAACTCGCCACCCTGTTCAGTCAGCTTCGACTCGTGAACGGCGATCATCGTGTGGTCAGAGATGACCGTCTGAAGCGTCCAGCCGATCATCCCGACGATCAAAACTTGAAAGAACCCGAGGACTATTGCGCCGCCGTGGATCTTCGACTTAAGGCTGGTCAACTGATCCTTCGTAGCGTTGATGTCTTCCCATTGCTTGATATCGTTGGTGCTGTATCGGTCTAGGTACGTGCCGAACTGCTTCTGCAATTCCGCGAGCGCCTGCCCTTGCAGTTGCTGCCCCGTACTGAGCTCAATAAGCTTTTCCAGCTTTCCGTTGATCTCAGTAGATACGGCCTTCTGGTCGTTCAACTGGCGTTGCAAATCTTCGTTGGTGACGTGGTCGGTCATCGCGCGGTCGCCGGTATGGACGTAAAAAAGCCGCTCTAGGCGGCCGGTGATCGTTCAAATCTTTTCTTGACAATAGGCCCATTGGGCCGGTATTCTTTATCGCATGTGGAAGCGCACACCGCGCGGCCCGATCTCCGAAAGGAAAGAACGATGAAACGCTATGGCCATCCTTTATGTGCCCCCGTCACCCGCTGCGCTATCGAAGCTCAAGGCAGACCTCAACAAGTCCAGCGCGGAGATGGCGGAGCTATCCGGATCGATGGAGAGCCGGACCTGGCGAAAATATACGGGTGGCGAGCGCGCTATAAGCGCTCAAACCTTGTTCTTTCTAATGGCACGACTCGAACTCACACCGAAAGAAATCGAGCGCGTCCTCGGTCGAATGCGCAAGGTAGGCGCATCAATCGATCTATCGGCGGACGCTGGCGAGCTGGAGCAGTAGCCGCTCTCACTGTTTTCGCTCTTTCTGCATGCGGTGGTGGAGGCTCAAGTTCGACGGGCGCCGCACAATCCGCATCGGCTCCGGCTGTCGCACCAATCATCCCTGCAGCTCCGCCGGCAAGTGCACCGCCAGCCGCCTCAGCGCCTGACGCACCAGCTTCATCACCCGCAATAATTCCGCCTGTCGCGTCTGCGCCACCTGTTGCATCAGCGCCTGTGCAGGCCTCCGCTCCAGTTGTCGTGCCACCACCGGCGATGCCGCCAAAGATCGTGTTAATCGAAGTTCACGGCGACGATGCAATGATGGGGATGACGTCGGCGGCTGGCTTCCCATCCACCCAGACAGAGCCGAACGATTCTCAAGCAATTCTTCGCGCCCAGTTTGGCGACGGCATCACGGTTCAGAACCTTGCAACTGGAGGTACGTCGAGCAGCCTCATGAACGAGATGAATGGCACGGATGGCGAGGGCGCGCCCTTCGCGCAACGCATCTTGCTATCCAAAGCCAACATCGTGCTCGACAACCATGCGATCAACGATGCGCTCGGCGGCGAGACGTTGAGCGACTACGCGAACTATCTGACGATGTGGGTGCAAGCGGCACGAGCGGCCGGCAAGATCCCGGTTCTCGAAGAACCAAATCTAGTGTGCGATGGCAATCATCCGCAACTCGCCGATTACGTGTCCGCGATGGATGCCGCGGCGGCGGCGATGAGCGTCCCGCTCGTACAGCAGTACAGGCAAATTCTGGCGCTGCCGAACTGGTGCGCGCACTTTACCGGCGGCTTTTACCCGGATGCATACATTCAGGCACTAAAGGCTCAAAACCAAGCGGCGGCACTCGCTCCGCTCATCCAATCTTTGATCGGGAGCGGATCATGAACACACAACTTAAAATTCGCGGCATAGCGGTAGCTATAACTTTTGGAATCCTGCTGAGCGCTTGCGGCGGGGGCGGAGGCGGTAGCCCGAGCGCGCCCGCGGCACCTCCCGCACCCAAACCGGTGCAAGTGACCATGGCGGGCGATTCAACAGCCATCGGTGTGTCTTTGACCTCGCCCGGCGCCTATACCATCACGGATGACCCGCGCACGGATTTGCAGGCCGACTTGCAATCGACGCTTGGCTCTACGGTCACGGTCGTAACGAATGCAGTAGGTGGAACCACACTGGCAGATATGCTAGCAGGGACTAATTTCCCGATGCCGTTTCAGCAATATCTTTCGTCAACTTCGTCTGCGATCATCACCGAAAATTTCGGGCTGAACGATCGATCGGTGACGTCGGCCGACGCATTCCGGTCAGAGCTGATTCAATTCGTCACGATGGTAAAGGCGGCCGGCAAGACCCCAGTGCTCGAAGAGCCGAACCCGGTGTGTAATCTGCCGACAGGCATGGATTCTGAGCATGTCTACGCAGACGGTCAGACGGTCAGTACTTTCGTCGACGTCATTGACTCTGTGGGCGCGCAGGAGCAGGTTCAGGTGATCCACCAGTACAGCCTCATGAAAGAGCTGCCCGTGTGGTGCAATCTTCTTTCGGATGGGACCGAGCATCCGACGCCAGCAGGGTATTTGATCAAAGCTCAAAACGCAGCTGTCGTGCTTGCTCCGCTGGTTAAAAGCCTTCAGTGAACTATTGGCCGAGAATATACGGGGCAATCTGCGCGTTCGAGTGAGACCAGGGGCGCGCAGAAACCTTGAGTTTGCTTTCCAGCATATCGTCGATAGCGGCCGAAACAGGACCCCATGCATCGAGATCGACGTCACCCGCATCGTTATCAAGCTTGTTGTTGATATAGATCTTTTTGCGGCCTATATGGCACGGTGCCTGACATGTGATGCGACTCACGGAGCCGAATTCGCCCAGATACTCGATGACGTATTCGTCCCGGTTGCGACCCCTAAATCGTACCTGCAGAGGGCCTCTAGAATCGTCGCTGACATACGAATATGTCCCGCCTGATTCCTTTATGTACCAATGATCGCGTGCCGCCAAAGACGGCCCCGCAAAACACGCTATCACGACAGCAATTGTAAGCCGCATCGAAACTTACCCAATCCTTAGACTGGGCGCATTATCGCATGCGTAAAATCAACTCTCGCCGGCTGGCGCGGGCCAACCCATTTTTACTTCCAGCGGAAGTGGATCGTAATACACCTTCCAGCGGACATCGTCTGTGGTGATCGCAGTCAACGCAGGTGTTTGCTGGAGCGCGCAGGCCGTTAAGATAGTCTCTCCGTCACTGCCGAATATTACATAGATCGTTTCCATTAGAATGTGTACCCCAACAATTGAATGATGAAGCTCGGAGTACCCGCACTGTTGGTAGTGCTGAACCATATAGTCTGACCCGTCTGAAGCGGAAAGTCCGATACGGTCGAAACTCCGCCTTGCGCAGCTGTCATCGAAACGCTCCGAGTCGAAAAGGTCATCGAAGAATTGGGGCAAATTATGAGTGAGCCTGTGGAACTGGCCGTACTCTGACAGATTAGATTGAAGTCAACCTTGACTGCATTCGCCGTACACCCAATCCCTTGAGACTGAGCCGTAACAATAGAAGATGATGCGATCTGGTTTGTATTGCCAATTGCTACGTGCCGATCTTGTTGGTACCCAATAGCAAAAAGACTCGCCGCCGTCGTCAACCAGACGCTGACTAAAGCACTCGCCGTATATCCGGTTGGCATATTCGCGCCCCCATAGATATTACCCTGCTTGACGCTGCTTGCGTTCGTCGCCAGCAACGCACTTGTTTGGGTAGTCGGGTTGTAAATCGCATAGATCGCGACCGCACCTGTCGTAGGTGCCGTTCCCGTGTCCATGCCGCCAGCGCCAATCGTAGCAAGGTTGATAGTCTTGCTAAAGCTTGAGAGCTTGAACGGAAAACCGCCAAGCGCCGTTTCAACAATGATTTCATCAGCCGTCAGAGTCGCCGTCGCGCTCGCGGCGGTGACGCTCATCACAACATTTCGCGCCGTCCCGACGACGGTCGAAAACATCAGTTTGATCGCGTCGCGGATCTGTGTGTAATTCGTCTTGCTTGGCGTTGCGCCGCCGGCTACGACGATAGCGCGCAGCTCTTCTTGAACCATGTTGAACCAGGATGCGCGCTCAAGCGTCGCCGGCACACCGGTTCCCGGATTCCCTTCAGTCCAATACCCTTCCGTCAATGCTGCTTCCGGCGTCGGGAGCGTTGCTGAAGCTGATGGGTCATCAATGCGGTACATAGCGCCTCTTAGGAATACGCGAAAATTGGAATTGTGTGAGCCGGGATCACTTCGGTGATCTCGCATTGAAGGACCGCATTACCCCAACTAGCCAGCGGGTCGCCCGCGCGCGCTGTTCCGACGACCGAGCGCGTAACCGTATTCAGCGGTGCATTGATACGCCACGCGAACGCCCAGGCGGCACCGTTCAATGGTTGACCCACCCTGCTTTGCCCGACGCGCGCCGGCGAGAATTGCGTGATCGTGATCGTGTACCCGAGTGCCGCGGCATAACTGATGTAATAGGCAGCAGACTGGCCGCCGGTGCGGGTGAATCTCGCCAACACCTGGGCGTTGCGCGCGGCAACAGTAGGGGCGATGCCTGCGCACGGGTCGGGCAAACCGAGCGTTGCCTCCCATTGCGGCAGCAACTCAACGCCGGTGCCTGGGAAGGCATCAATGAGCAGGTTGTTCGCTCGCGCAGTGTTGCGCGCGTAGACCTGAACCAGTCCGCTAAGCATCTGCGTCTGAATTGCGTCCGAATCTTTCGGCCACACTCGCCCGCGCGGCATCAGCGGTTGCATCGCCGACAGATAGTCGGCGGCGGAATAGTTGGGAGCTGGCATCAGACGTACGTGATAGTTCCGACCGTCGGCAATTGCCCGACGGTGGTGGTGATATTCCCGGACGGCGCAGTGATCACGAAACCGGTCGTGCCGGCGATTGCAGCGATTGCCGACTCAATCAGAGACAGCGCGACAGTTCCGCCCAGCGGCGTGCCGTACTGAACAAAAACGCCAGCGATAGCAGCGGCGATCGCGGCTCTCGTCGCAGTCGTCGCAGTTGCGATTCCGCTGATCGTGAAGTTCTGTACCGCCGCCGTCGGTGCATAGACGTAGACCAGCGCCGTCACTGGTTGCAGTGGGTAAATGTAATTGGCGACAGCAAGCTGGTCGCCGGTCGCCGTGGGCGTCCCGCGCGTCTCGCCGGTGGCTACACCACTTACGCCCTGCGGGAACCCGTTAAAGGGAGATTCCGTCGAATCAAGCATGACGTACACAACCACGGTGCCAGCGCCAAATCCATTTCCGTTACACCAGGCGCGCGTTACGCCATTGACAGCCAGAGCCCATTGCACGTAATCGTTCGACGCACCGCCCTGCGGCGTGTTCTGGTAGGCCAGGAGCATCCGCGACATGAGGCTGTCGTCAGTCTCAAGGTCTGCGCCGTTTTGGAATGCCGTGGTGACAGTTCCGTTCGACTGGATACCCGGGATTGTCGTGCCCAACGTGATCACTGTACCGATCGGACAATTCCCGAAAGCACCAGTCAAGCCAGTCGGGTCCGCATTCGCAACAGCCGAAACGACAACCGTCGTGCCTACCACAACAGCATCAGCAGTGGTGGTGTAACCAACCCCATCGCCGCGTGTCAGCGGAGTGCCGAGCGGAATATCAGTACCTGCAACTCCGGTAAATGTCACCTGGCCGGGCGTAACTGATCCAGCCTGCACTGCAGGCTCGAGGAAGACATTCTTCAGCGCGGCCCAACCATACAGAAATTCGCCAGATGACGTAAACGGAACGGACTGAAGCGAGATCCAGTCAAGGTACCCGTAGTGCATGTTCGCGAGATTTGCCTGCGCCACTCCGGTGATGTTGAGATTCGAGAAACGAAGCAGCGGGTCCGAACCCGGAAGGCCGGCGGCAATATCTTGCGCAACCTGCGTGAGTAGCTGGCTGAGCGTTGGGCGTGCGTAGGGCATTACTGTTGTCCTTTCCAGGCCCACTGAAATTGAAACGGTGGCACCGTAGTGCCGTTCGGCTTATGCGCGATGATCTGGATGCCCAACATTCCTGGCTTCGTCCACTCGACAGTGATATCGAACTTCGCCACCACTCCGTCATCTATCAACCACTTCAGCGCTTCGACCGCGTATGAATTGGCGTCCGCGAGAACCTGACTTGTTTGCTTCGATCGGTCCAGCAACCAAAACCTCGATCCGATCGGGTATGCGGCACCGAGATCCCCAACCCATCCGCGCGGGTCTGTCGTGCCGTCGGGGATCACATCCCCAGACGCCGCAACTCTGTCGGTGAACAGACTTATCAAAACGGCTGTCTGCAGATCGTTTCCGGACTGCAATTGGGCGCCTGACAACACCCAGTCCCCGCGGGAATTCGAAACGTCCCAAACTGTCGTCGTGTCCATTTCGTCCGGGCGTAAAAAAAGCCCGCAAGCGGGCTGAAGTTGAGTGGCGACGCGTTACATCGATGTATCTGGCAGCCCTGTGTTGCCGCCTTGCGGATCGCTGTGATAGTGCGGGTTAAAGGCTTGTCGCATGGTCTTCATCGTTGCCGAGTTGGACCCCATGTTGTCCTGGAAATCTCCAGTGGAAGCCACCGTGGGCGCATCAAACTCGACGCCACCCGGCGCTACTACCTTGAACTTTCCGGAGCAATTCACTGTGAAGTTGGTTGCGTTATTGCATACGACCGGCAAGCCGCCGGCATTGATCACCAAGCCGGCATTGCTCAGATAGACCTGAATGCCGTTCAACTGATAAAGCATTGCCTCACCGGTCGCGAGGTTCTTTGGCCGGCTCGGCTGATGATTCGTGCCGACACAGATCGCGTTCGACCGATCGCCAGTGACATGCACCAGAGCCGCATCGGTCTGCGCCGGCGGATTCGACGTGTATCCGTACTCCATCACGCGCGGAGTATTGTCTTTCGGCTCGATCTTGCTATACGAAATCTGCACGTACTGGATCGGGCCGGTGTCGTTCACCACATTGATGCGCCCGCGCCCAATAACCGCCTGAATTCGCCGCGTGATGCGGTCGAACATGGATGCGTCGCTCATGGCTACCTATTGGGTTACGTCGGGCGCGATCGGGTTAAGGATCACTGGCTGTTGGTCGAAGGCTTGCGGCGGCATGATGGTCAGCATTGCGCGCGTTCCCTGCATGCTCTTGGTGTAAGTGATGTCGGAGATCACCCACGTTTTATTAGTCAGTTTCAGGCTCGGGATATTCAGCGTCACGAGCGTATTCGGCTCATAGAGCGCGCCAGCCGAATCTCGCCACCCATCAGTCGTCAACCTCACAGCGAACGCGCGGCCGTACCGTCGAGCCTTCTCCCACTGCGCGCGCTGCGCAGCAACGAACTGGCCGCCGTAGACGCCCTCGGCAATAATCACCTTGGGGCGATTCCGCGGCACGCCCGGGTCAGTCTCGACCGCAATCAGATTGCCGCCATCGCCGACATCTCGCCACACGTCAAGGCCTTGCTGGACCGCGACGTACGTGCTGAAGCGCCCGTCCATCGCATAGATACCCTCAGCTTCTTCGACGTTGATACCTTCCTGAAAACCGCTAGCGGCCGATTGAATACCGATGCCAGACAGCAGCAGCGAGCCGTCCGTGTCTTCGTAAAGCAACATGGCCCGGAAACGGCACAACCGCTCGAGCACGTCATATGGGGTCTCGCCCATGATGACGTTCAACTGCGGAATCACGTCGCCCTGGTCCGTACCGCTCGCGAGGTAGACGGAAACACCCATTTCGGCGGCCATCTGTTTCGCGATGTCGAGCACGTGCATATTCAGGTATTGAAACCCTGATTTGTAGACCGAGCAGTCGACGATGTCCTGGCACTTGCCGCGCCCCGACACAATGACGGCATGCTCATTTTTCTTGATGCGCGGCCGAATGCGATCCACATACCCGGAGATCACGATATCGGAGCCGAGAAACACGGTGCACGGGTCTCCTGGCGAAATCTGGACTTCGCTGGCGCCCGGGAACCGTTCCGTCGCCTCAATTTCAAAATCACTCGGGCATCTTTCGATTCCACGGGAAACACGGATGCTCTGCCACCCCGAAATCTGCTGACTCCCGATCACTAGCGTCAGATCGTCGCTCATGAGGACAGCACCTTGAACGACGGCGGGAGAAACGCCGGATGCGGACAATTCGCCTCGCTCACCAGCTCATCTGAACGGCTCGGGTCGCGGTAGAGCTGCTGCGCGAGAACCGGTGCCGGAAGCGCGGCCTTGAGCGAGACGGTCATCGTCGACGGCAAGCCGGCGCCGCGCGTTGCGAGGTCTTGAATCACCGCTGCGCGCAACGCCCGCAATGCATTGAACGTCCCGTCTTCGCCCTGGTTGCCAGCGATCAAAATTTCGCTATCGATCGCACCCACCACAAGCGACCGCACGTTTGCCATATCATCGGCAGATGCGGGCTGATACGTCGACGAGGCCCGTGCGAGCGCGACGACTGCAGCGCGGCGGAACAGATCGCCCGTTGCATCCTGAATATCGGCCATGGCCGACCCTACTGAATACGTAGGGGTTGGCGCATTCGGCGTGAAGTTGGCAAGGCTAATGAGCATCCTGATCGCGTCAGCCGGATTTGCGGCGAACGCAAATACCGCTGCTGCCAGGGCTTGCGCCGCGGCGGCGAATTCAGTGATGGAGTTCATAGGCCTAGAAAGCTTGCTGCAGATGAAAGAGCCGATCCAGCCTGGATCACAGTGTTGCGTGCCTGCGTGCCATACGCGGCGAGCGTTTGCACCGTCGCGTTAGCCTGCTGCGCTGTGCCGAGCGTCTTTTGGAGGCTCGACAGCGCAGAAAACCCGGAAAACCCAACTGTGCGTCCGCCGGCAAAGCGCCCATACGACCCAGTCAAGCCCGTGACCATGTGAAAGATGCTCGTCGCCCCGTTCACGAGCCCGACACCCTTCCCGGCCCATAACGTGGCCGTCGAAACGGCCTGCTTAACGACGGCGGCGCCATATTGCAGATCCGACAGAGCGCGCGTCGAGAAATCAGTAGATGCCGCAACGTCTGCCGCATCTGCCGCAGCGCTGACCGCATCGGGAGTCGACGAGGCGCTGCTCGGGAAAATACGCAGGCCGCTTTCGATGAATGAGAGGTGAATCTCGAACATCAACCCGTCTTCCTTGCGCTCAGATACTTCGAACGAAAGAAGGCTGACCGTCAGACGGCCAAGCGTCGGGTGCACGAGATCGCCTTGATCCTGCGTCTCGCACGCGGCAATCATCGTCTCGCGCTGTGCGATGACGTCGCCGCCACCGTAGACAAGATCGTTTTCAAGCAGGAAGCCGCGCACGTTGATGCGCCGCGCGGCCCGCCCGAGATCCTCAACCCATACCTCGTCGCGATTCGGGTACTCGTGAATCGCCTGCTTGCGGCCGAATCGCGCATCTGCCGCATTCACCCCGAACGGGATGCCCCGCCACGATGCCTGCTGCAAATCGTCCCAGAAGCTCATGGAAGTGCGCCGTAAGAGGGGTTGCCCATCGAATAATTGATCTTCGTCGGCATGTAAGAGCCGTCAGCGCCGCGCGCATCGACCTTCGTTCCCGGCAGCGCGTTGTGCACGTTCACATTGACGACTGCCGATCGCGTTTCGCGATCATTCTCGAAACGTTGCAAAGACTCAGAGGATTGCGCGACGGGGGCCGCGGGCGCAGCTGAGCGCGTCAGGCCCATACCGCCTTCGACCTTCGCGATATAGTCCTGCGTCTCAGCCGGCGCACCGGAGAGGCCTGACTTGTTCAGGTTGCCTTGGCCCCAGTTGTATGCGGCAAGCGCTTTGTTGAGATCGCCACCGTTGGCCTTCAAAAGATCGCTGTACATGCGAGCGGCAGCTGTCGCCGATGCATTAAGGTCGTTCGGATCGGTCAGGCCATACTGCGCGGCGGTTGGATCCATAAACCCGAAATGGCCCTTCGCGCCCTTCGGCGAGAGCATGTTCGTACCCCTGCCGGACTCGGCAGACCACACGCTGTCGAGCAACCCGCTCGGGAGCTTGTATTGCGCCTCAAGTTGCGAAAAGAGCGCTGTCGATTGCGCATTGCGCTGACCTGCGCCGCCCGTATAGCCGTGAGAGTTGGTATCGAAGCGCGCGCGGTAATGGCCGCCAGGCGTGATCGATTTCATGTAATTCATGAAGCCGTACAAGCCGAGGCCCAAAGCACCAAGGCCCAGAGTTCCGGCGATGATGCCGCCAGCCCCAAGGGCTCCGGCCGCGCCCGCGCCTGCGGTAGCGGCGCTTCCACCAGCAACAGCTACCTCCGCAGCGGCAGCGGCCGCTGTTCGCGCGGCTCCCAATTGAGCGAGCGCCTTGATTGCTGCCGGGATCGTGAGCGCAGTCAGCGAAACCAGACTCGATGTAAGGCTCAGCAGTCCACCAATCGGCCCAGCGAACGTGATTGCCGCGATCGCAATGGCAATACCCTTCACCCCGCCGATCTGCGTGACCAAATTCCCGATATCTGTCGCGACGCCCTTCCAGTCGACGCTTTTGATCCACTCAGCGATCTGCTTGAAAGCACCGCCGATTGTGTCGACGATCTGGGCCTTGTTGTCGTTGAAAAACGTCGTCATCGATTCGACGAACGACTGCAACGGAGGCGTCACGGCGTTACCAATCGAATATCCGAGATTCGTCAGCGACTGCTTGAGCGAAATAATCCGGTCTTCGAACTGCTCGGCGCTCTTGATCTGCGCCGGCGTCATGATCTGGCCGCTCGTGCGCGCGTTCGCGAGATCCTGCCCATACGTGCCGCGCTGAATCATCGGCAACAGCCCTTCCATCCCGAGTGCGCCAGCGACATTGCGCTGCGTCACAGGGTTCTTCTGCCTACCGATAGCCGCCATGAGGCGCTGTTGCGTCGTCAGGTAATCGATTGTGCCGTCGCGATTCGCGGCGATCTGCACGCCCATGCGCTGCATAAGCATCAGCGCCTCAGGATTTTTCCCAAACCGAGCGTCGCGGATCGTGTTTTGCGAACTCGCGATACCAGAATCGAACTCGGATGCGGCAACGCCCGCCTTTTGCGCAGCGATATGCCACGCCTGAAGGTCGGACGTGGACATGCCAAGCGAACGCGAGGTCTTCGTCAGCGAGAACCCGAACGCACCCCAATCTGATGCAAGCTTCGCGATTCCGACCAGCGACAACGCGCCGCTAATCGCCGTCAAGCCAGGAACGATCGACACGATACGATCTGCAACCGTCCGGGCCGTATCCGCGACTTTCCCGAGACCTTCATTCAGCTTGCCGATGCCGCTCGAGTCGCCCAGCGTCTTCAGCGACTTTCGCAGGTTCGTATAGGGGGCCGTGATGCCCTCAATCGAACGGCTGATTCGGTTCGCAACCTTCGTGACGCCATCGACTGCACCGATGCGGATCTCGAATTTATTTGCCATTTTCGTTCTGCGTTATCAGGCCAGCATGTCTAGACCAGCGCTCAACCTCGCTCCACGTCAACTCGCCCACTTCACGCGGAGTCCAGCCATAGAATTTCGCGGTCGCAGCGACTACGTATTCCCAATTACTGGGGAGTCGCTTTTCGGAAAAAAAGCCTGGAGATACTCCTGCGCATCGTTCCAGTCGCGCGCGCACATCTGACCTATTACCGACGGCAACACGCCGGAAGTGAGCGCCACGAAATACCGCATCGCGTCGATCGCGTTCGTGCCATTCATCTTCTTGATGAACTTCTCGATCTGGTCGACAGATGGCTCATTGAGAGTGATCTCGGTGTACACGATCTGATCAGCGCCGGTGCCGATCGTGATCGGCTTGCGTAGAGTGATCGTCTTTTCAGCTTGCAACTCTGAGGGAGGATCTTCTTTTTTGTCTTCGTCGAGATCGTTCATGGATTAGTTCTCTGTCACGGAAGGGCCTTCGAATGAAACTTCGAAGGTGCCGTCTTCCGTCTTCACTTCCTGCGATTCGACGGTCCACATGTTCCGGCCGATGATGACTTTGCCGTTCGCGAGCTGGCCGACGAACGTCACGTTCGTCATCGCGTTGAACGCCGCCACGGACATGTTGCTGGCGTCGCGGAACGTCGCGCCGATCTTGCCGGTCTCTGGCATTTCCTTGTAGCCATGGACAGTGTCCTGGCCCTTCAAGGATTCGCGCGTCACCGTCGAGGGGCGATAGGTGAATTCGCCGGACAACAGGTAATTGACGCCGTCGACAGTGACGGTTGCAATCCCTGCCAATCTGTTGGTTGTATCGGCCAAGATGGCTCTCCAGAATGAAAAAAGCCGCCCGAAGGCGGCCTCTCAAGGTCAAATTTCTTTAGCTGTTCCGGAACAGAGCCAGCAGGGCAAACACGTTCAACTGATCGATCAGGATCGCGTCATACAGCACGTCGACGCGATTCGGATTCGTCGCATTGATCTGGACGATCAGGCCGGCCGCGAATGCTGCAGCCTGCTGCACGAACCCGTTGAACTGCATCGTGTTGTACTGGGCGATCAGGTCGGCCCGGATGATCACCGGTGTGACGATGTTCGAACCCGGCGCAAACACGGTGCCGTTCGCTGCCAGTTTCGAGCGCGCGTACTTGCTCGTCACCAATGTCTGCAGCTGCCGCAGCACGTACATCAGCAAGAACATCGTGTTGATCTGCAGGTAACTGTTGTCAGCCACCCCGAACGAGTTCAGTTGGTACGTCGTGATCGTCCCTTCCAGATGAACCTGGTTGGATGCATCTACCGTGAAGGTCGAGATTCCGTCGTACAGCAGCGTATTGCGAGCCGACAGCAGGAAGCGCGACTGAAGCGGAGGCGCTAGAACGTCAGCCATCACGAGTGTCTGAAGCGGCTGACCTGGATCGGCGCGGACGCTGATCGCGGCTTGCGCAGCGTAGGCCGCGGCCCACTTCCAGTTGGGTGTCGGAGAGTCGTAGAAACCTAGGACCGATGCATGCTGGTCGTTACGCGTGATGCCGAACGTACCGAGCGCCGCCGATGTACCGCGATACGCGCAGAACATGTGGCCATAGATCTGAACCGACCAGCTCCAGCGGCCCGACACGTCATTCAGGAACGACTGCATCGCGTTGAGCGACGTCGCGTCCGTGTACGGCATGGCGATGAAGTCGAACGACAGATCGACCAGGTTCGCAAGGCCGCTCGTCAGCGTCGGATTGACTGCGCCGCTGGCCATGGCCGTGATCGTGAACGCCAAACCCGTCGGCGTAATTTCGCCCGATGCAACACCCAGATAATTCACCCGGATATCGATGTCGTTCGCGGCGGCGCATTTGTTCTTGCCGGTGACAGTAACCGTGGTCGTCGTCGCGGTCGCCGTGACAGCAAGGTCAGAGTTTGCGTTGATCGATGCTGCCACCGCCGTCGCGACTTGGGCGCTCGTCATTGAAGCCGTGACAGTCGTAAGTACGCGAATGCCGCCGATGTACAGATAAAGCACGCCGGTTGCCGTCGGGGCAGCAGTGAACGCGATAGTGCCGGTCGCAGCGACTGCGCTGGGGTCATCAGCCAGCGGCAAACACCACACTTCGCCGAACGTATCGTTCTGGCGGTAGGTATAGAGCATTTGCGCAAGCATCGAGCCGAGACCGTATTTCGTCTTGGCGTCGCTCACACCCTGCGAGATCGTCGGGATGCCCGCCGTGCCGGAGCCGGCGCTCATCATGTTGCCGATCAACAGCGCACGCTGGTTTTGCGTCGCCGTATTCGCATTCGAGTTGTTGACCTCGGCGAAGAACAGCGGTGTGCGGAGCGTTGAGGGAATCTGTTGAAAAGGAATCGTCATACAGCACTCCCTTCATTTTTCTTGCTCGGTGCAGCCAAGGCAGCAGCCGCCGGCGGGGTCGTCGTGACATCCCCGTGATTAATCAACATGGCCCAGTGCATGTCGTTCTCCGACACCTCGTGGCCATCCGTAGGGATGTGTTGCATCGTTACCGGGTCTCGCACGACGAGACCGGGTTTCGGATAAACCTTCATGGATTGCCTCTATTGAGGGAGAGTGAATGTCTGGGACGGCTGGACAGTGCCGGCCGGTTCGGTGATAGCGGTGGTTATTGTTTGGAACGGAACTGCGGCACTTGGGGCAACCGGCGATTGCCCGATTGGATCGATGTCGACCGAATATTCGAGGCCGAAATCGATCTGCACCTCACCGATGTGCTGACGACCCTCTGCGGACACGCCCATGTCGGTCTCGACGTAGGTGATCCGCGATACGTTCTGCAAAATCGCCTGGCACGTGAGCACTGCTAGTTCGATTTGCTCGCAAAACTCATCGAGTTGCTCTTCGGCGGACTCGGCCGTTACGGCTTGGAGGCGCCCAACGATCGACAGGCGCGCCGTCGCGATGAACTGCGGAACCTGGGAATGCCCGCGCGCATCCTTTCGTTCCCGATACGCCTGCACGAGAATTGCCGGATAGATACCCGCGTTGGTTGGCCAGTCCCGCGGCACAAACACATTCGCGCCGGCGAGCGTATTTGCCGCCACGAGCTGAGCCGCCGCGGTATCACGGAGCTGCGCACGGTAGAGCATTGGGTTACCCGATGAAATTCAGCTTGAGATATGCCGTGCCCTGTCCGTCCGTCCGGACATCCTTGACAACGAATGTCTCGAATACCTTACTTACCGGATTGACAAAGCCGAGAGTGTCGGCCTGTTGAGGCTGATATCCGGCCGGGAATGCGGAAATCTGCACTCCTAAGGTGGGGTCGGTAATGGTCGAAGGAACCGCTTCACCGAGAGATTCCTCGGTAACGGCCCCTTCGGTGTAATTCCCGGTTAGAGGAAACGTCGGGCCATTGAAGATGGTGTATTGGACGGACTCGCCAAATACACCAGTGACTGGCGACCCAACCAGTGAGTCCCAGTCGATACTCATATGGCACCTCCCTGCTGAGTCGCTTTCCGTTGCCGCCAGATTTCCCGCATTTTTTCCGCGGTCTTCTCGCGGCGAGCAAGCGCGGCTTCAGACATCTTGGCGCGGGTTTCTTCCGAATGCTCAACCCCGCGCCTGCAGCCCAAGAAATTCGCCATGCTTTCAGCGCTTCGCGCTTTGGCGGAGGCGGACATCTTTTCTCGAGACTCGTCTGAATGCCTGAATCCGCGCCGAGAAGCCGACATCTGGGCCTTCACCTCATCCGAACGCCTTTTCCCGCGAAGAGACGCAGCTACCTTTTCGATAACTTCGAGCGGCCGCTTCTTGCCTCGTTTCGATGCGGAAATCGTCTCAACAATGCGGGCGGTCTCCTCTGGAGTTCTGCGCGCATTGGCTTCGGATATCTTCTTCGCACGTACGGCCTTGGCGCCTTCCGACATGGCCGCATGCGCAGATGACAATCTAGCGCTGGTTTCGTCAGAAACGATTCTTCCCGACATAGCCTTGGACATCTTCTGGCGAGTCTCTTCGGACGGGATGCACCCGAATTTACCGTCACCGCCAAGCGTCAGGTTGTACCCGTGCGGTCGGAAAGTCCCATATGCCTCTATCGCGGCCCTTTCGGCCGAACAGAGTTGCTCCCATGTTTCATGGGAACCGATCTGTTCGACGACGAAGGCCTCCACGCCATACTTACGCATGGCAGCATGCAACGCGCTTCTCGACCGACACGCCACCGCGTCGCGGATGTGCTTCTTCCACCGCTCGGCTATCGCCCCTGAGGTGATGCCGACATACCTCTTCCCGGATGGGCCCGTAATGAGGTATAGATGCATCCCTCAGGCCTCCGAACGGCCAGACAGAAGAACCTCAGGCCTGCAGCACAAATAAAGCGGATATGAGTAACATTCAAGTTTCCACCACATGCGGCGGTCGCGATCGATGATCGGGAGCACATACACGGGTGCACCGGGCTGGTTGATGAATTCTGCCGACTCACCAGGAGCCAAGACTTCCTGGAAGATCCCAGGAGCGTTGACCGGGAAGAACTTCACCTTGTCATCGGCGATCTTCACGGTGACGTTGTCATCCGAGCCGCGATAGTTCACCCAGGTGATGCCGTCGAAGTCGAACAGATTGAACGCGTCACCAAACGCATCGTTCCGGATGTCTTTTGCGCCTTCCCAGTTCAGGAAGGTACGAATCACGTCCGTGTGGTTGGAGAATTGGTCGTAGAACACGTCGCCGCAAAGGGCCATGATCCGCGTCTGATTCGTGAACGCACCCTGCGCTTTGCGAGCCATCGACCGCTTGATGCCGTTGATGATCGGGCGCAAGGTGTTCGCCGCTTGCGCTGCGAGGTTGAACCCAACCTCGGTCGCCTGCGTGATCTGGAACTCATCGAACCAGTTGTACAGGACCGACCCGTCGAGCGGGTTCAGCACCATGCCCTGCACAGCAGCGAGGCGCAGATATTCCTTCGTGTACTCGACGCTTGCCAGCAAGCCCGTCGGGCCAGCCAAACGACGCGCAACTTCGCGCTCGAGCTGCATCGGCACCGTCACGATCTGACCTGTCGGGCCTTCCGGAAACTCGCGGATGTTCTGGAGTTCGTACGTGTTGATCGTGTCGTCGTGCATCAGACGCGGCACATCGAAGTAGCGCAACTTGCGCTTTTCAGTCGTGCGCTGCGTGCCTTCCGTACCGCGCTCGCTGAAACCGATGAGCTTCAGCGTACCCGTGCGTTCTTCCACCGAGACGGCGGTCGTGCGGATCGGATTCGGATCGAAGATGTTCAATGTTCCCAGCGCACCCGGTTGGTAGGGGTTGCGCTGCACGCCCTGCGTCAATGCCAGCGAGCTGAATGCGTCGCCGTTAAAAATGTCGATAATTTCGCCGGCCATGGCTGTTCCTTTCGGTAAAAAAGAAAAGCCGCCAGCAAGGCGGCCTATCGAAGTGCGTAAACGAAAAAACCGCCCGAAGGCGGCTTGAAGGGGAGGCTAGTTGAGGCTTACCGCGGCTGGATGCCGAGGGTCTTCAACTGCGCCAAGGCGGCGGTGATCGATGCTGCACTCATGCCGGTCGGCCATACGAGCTCCGAGGCATTGACTTCGCACTGACGCACAACAACTGCGCAGGGCTTGTCGGCAAGCGTGGCGTCCTTCGTGGCAAACAAAATGCCGGAGGGAACTTGCGAGCCATCCGTGTTGGCGGGATCGAAGGCTTTGTACTTACCCGAACCAGCCGCGACGGTGATCGCAAAGCTGTCACCCGGAACGAACGCCGTGCCGCCGGCCGTGATGGTGAACGAAAGTCCACCAGCCTTGAACGCGACTCCGGTCGTGCTGTGGCCGATTTCCGTTGCTGTCGGGTCGGACACAACGAAGTGCGTTGCGTCATCGAACTCGACAGCGAACACGCCAGCCTTGGCGGCATACCCGACCACGGTCAGCGTGCCGATCGTGCCGTTACCCGTGTTCGTGCCGGCAGCCGACGTGATGGTCGGATTGCCCGGCGCGGCGACAGTCGTCAGGGTGAAGGAATCGTTCGCGACGAATGCCGTACCGCCGGCAGTAATCGTGAAGCCAATGCCGAGCCCCGAGAAGGGGGTACCGACCGTGCCGGCAGCCGTGGTGCCATCCGGCGCGGTGACCGTGAAGGCCGTGGCACTGGTGAGCAGAACGCTATAGGCGCCGATCATCGTTGCGGGCGCTGCCTGCGGCGTGATCGTGCCGAACGTGCCGTTGCCGGTGTTCGTGCCGATGGCCACTGCTGCCGCCGTAAGAGCGGAAGCAACGGTGCCGAGTACCGTGCCGGCATAAACCTTTGCCGCGCCGGTCAGCGTGCCCTGGTCGATGGACTGGTGGCCGTTGGCCAGCGAGACGATAAATCCACCGTTGTGGAATGTCTCGACAAACGGTGCGTAAGTGGGATTGCCCATGGTTCAGTTCCTTTGAAGGCAGAGGGGATCAGCGGCGGGTGGGATTTGCTGCCTTGAGATTCGCATCCCAGCGTGCCGCCAATGCCTGCTGGGGAGACGGTTTAACACCGCTGTCGGTGCCAATCTGGGGATTGCGCGATGCGCGCGTGGACTGCGCGGATGAAGCAGGCGCGGGCGTGCCTTCAAGCATGGCAATTGCCTCGCTGCGCGTCATGCGGCTCTTGAACGCAAGGTTGGCAGCGAGCACGGGATTCCGGCTTGCTGCCTTGGATGCAAAGATCGCAGCGCAACGGGCTTGCTCGCGACGACGAGCATTCGCGGAGGCGCTATTGCCCCGCATTTCTTCATCGGCGTCATCGTCATCGTCCGCATTTTTGTCTTCGGGTTTATCGCCCTCGGCGCGACGCGCGTCTTTGTCCCTGTCTTTCTGATCCTCTTCGTCGTTGTACTCGGCGTACTCATCGTCCGATTCGTCGGCGCGCTGCGCGCGGCGACCGTCCTTGTCCTCCGGCTTATCTTCGGGCTTGTCGCCCTCAGCACGCCGAGCATCCTTATCTTTGTCCTCGGCAGGCTTGTCGTCTTCGGCACGAGCAGAACCAATGCCAGCGAGATGGGCGAACGAGAGCCCGCGCGCCGCTAGGGAACGGAGTGTCATAAAAATCCTATGGGGTTTGGGAAAGTTAGCCCAGCTCGGCGAGCAGGGATCGGAAAGCCTCGTCAGGGGCCATAACTGCGTCGGCAAATCCGATTTCAACGCCAGCGGCGCCGAGAAAAGTAGTTGCCTGCGTGCCGCGTACCTTCGCGGCAGACATGTTTCTGTTGCGCGCAACCGTGTCGCAAAACAATTCGCCCATCGTGTCCACATCTGCCTGGAAGCGTTTCAGCGCTTCGCTCGACAGCGGGACATATTCACTACCGTCGACCTTTCGGTCGCCGTAGTGAATCATCGTGACGGTGATTCCTTCCTTGCTCAGCGCCTTCGAAAAATCGACGTGGGCACAGATCACCCCGACAGATCCGGTGCCACCGGTGCGGGGCACGGTAATCTTGTCGCATGCGCTGGCAATAGCGTAAGCCGCCGAATAGGCAGATTCACTCAGAACAGCCCAGATCGGCTTCTCGCCGCGCGCGTTATAGATCGCATCTACGATGTCGAAGCAGCCGCTTACTTCGCCGCCTCCACTATCGATATCCAACATGATGGCGCGCACAGACTCATCCTCTAGCGCCATGCTGAAGCAGGCGCGGATGCCGTCATATCCCGTCATACCGCTATATGGCTGCAGATAGCCAGACTTATTCACGAGCGTGCCGCTGATGGGGATGATCGCCACACCCCTGACCACGTTGTAAGCGCGGTCGGGCATTTCATCATCCTCATCCATCGCGAAGCCGCTCATCGCAACCACATCGCCTGACGGCCGGAACAGTTTCGCGATTCCGAAGCGATCAGCTAGTGCGGCCATGACCATCTCGGCTTTCGCGGGCGTTACGGCGAGCGGCGTGTTAAAGAGGCGCTGCGCGAGGAAGGGAAGGTTTTTCATCTGGGTTGCGGGGTCTCTTCAGGTTTTGCCGACTCTGCCGCGGCTACTTCGCCGGCCCATTCTGGAAGAGCAAGGCCAGCCGCCTTGAATGCAGCGACTTCAATGGCGCGTTGAGCGATAACTTCTTCCCAGTCGAGGCCTTGCTCGGCCGCCTCTTTTTTCAGAGTAGATAGCCCCCCGTCCATGCGCATAACACTGCCCGCGGCCTCCTTCACTGGGTCGACCCAACCCCGAGCAACACCTAGCCAGTCGCAGCGCGAAAAGGCGGTAGCAGCCTCGACAAACTCCGGCGCGTCACTTGGCAGAACATCATCTAGGTCGCCGCGCTCCATCGCTTCCTGAAGCCAGGAAGCGTACATTGGCGTCGCTGTCCCAACCTTGAACTCTGTGTTGCGCCTGCTGAGAGTCTTCCAACTCTCGAGCATCGCAGCGCGCGCGCTGGAATAGTTCGTTCTACTCCAGTCCTGCGTAATCTGTTCTGCCGATACACCAAGTGCCGATGCAATCGAACGAAGCATTTCGTGAGCAAAATCTTCGAAACCGACGTGCGGATGCGCCGCCGCAACCTGTTTGATTTCCTCGCCGGGCGCGAGTGTCGGAACACGCACGCCATTGAGCGTCGCGGGTCGGTCTCTCGAAAGCTCAGCGCGGAGGTCTTGATAAAACCCAAGTTCGTCGCCTTCCGATTCCATCCCCGCCTCAATCATTGCGGGATCATATGGGCTCGTAACATAGGTTCCGAAGATTGTGGCGACGGTAGCCGCCTGCAACTCGACACCGTAGTAGCGCGCAAGCATCTTTGCGTGCGCGAGGATCGGCGTGAATACCCCTATTCCACGATTTTGCCCTGCGCGATCGCGCTCGAAATCATGAATCACGCGGCGCCAGCCGTCCGGATCTTCACGCTCGACGCGAGACCAGATCATCGATTCTGCGGAGTTGTACCAGTCGTTCTGATGCGCCTGACGAATATGGTACGCAACGGGAACGCCGTCGACATCGATCTCTACACCGCCGCGCAGAAATTTCGTATCGAGCATCTGATACGGATTCGATAGCCTGTCTGGGTCGACGAGAAGGAATGCCGTAGCGTATTGCGCGGCTCCGCGGCCTATGCGTTCTGGCATCCAGTGGGCGACGAAAAGACTATCGCCGTCAATCAGCTTGTGGCGCAATGCGAGGCGTAACTGTTGCGAGATCGTGAGTTGGCGCGAGACGTCGTTATAGTGCCCAAGGTCTTCCGAATAGACGCGCCAAAGCGCCTCGACAGCCTTCCGATACTCATCAGCCCACACTGCATCGAACTTCTTGCTGAACCGCTTGAGGTATTGCCAGTCAGGATTTGCCGACAGACGCATATGTGCGCCGACGGTGTTATCCAGAATCCGCGTGATGCCGCCGCTTGCCCAACCATCGTTCCGCGAAAGGTCACGCGACCGCGACACCATGATGTCGCGGGAGATGTTGATTTCCGAATCCGGCGAACGGATAAACGGATACCAGTCAGCCATCTCCTGCGTTTGATAGCTCGCAGCGTTATACGGGAACAGGCTGGAGTCCGACACTCGTGCGTGGGACGGCATGATCGAACCAGAATCCGCGCGCGCACGTCCGCCTGCCGGCAGATCCCCGAAGGGCTTGCCAGAAGAATCGACGAGAAGCGACATTTAAAATAGAACCCTTCGAGCGCGCGGATAGCGACAAATAATCCCGAGTGCCTTTTGAAGCATCAGGATCGCCTTGTAGACCTGTGTGATATCGGTCTGCTTATATGTCACAGACTTGTTTCCGTCTGCCTGCGCATACGACGCCGTGACGATCTTCGCGCCAGCCATCAGATCGAAATAGGCGGCTTGAAGAGCCGTCAATCTCGACTGCATGTCAGCAGTGCTCATGCCGTCAGTGATAGCCATTTCTTTTCCTATGCGAGACGGCTCGCGAACGATTTCCGGCCGGGTTTTGCTGCGGCCGGTGCGGCTGCTTGACTCGACAGCGGCGCGGCCAATGGCGCTATTTCTGCTGGCGGCTCGGCAATCACATGCTCTGCATCAACACCGTTCGCGACGTAAGGCAACGCTGTCGTTTCAACGCGCTTGTTCAGTTTCAGGCCGTAGTGAATCAGCCCACACAGCGCTGCATACGAGTACACAGCTAGGTCAAGCGCCTCATTGGCGCGGCCTGGCGGCAACTCCCACACGCGATATTTCTGCCCGTTCGCCTGCTTTACGATCGACCGCTCGGAGACGAGCTGCGCAAAGAAGTTGATGTCTCGATCTGTCGGGTAGTGCATGTACCCCGGCGGATAGACGACAGCGCCCTCCCGCTCCTCTGCCTCAAGGTGCAGTCGGTAGCGGATTACGTCCTTCGCTGCATTCACGCCGATGATGATCGGGCGATATTTCGATTTGTTGCGCAGGCTCGGCTTGCTGGTCGGCCAGACCGGGTTACGCTTGCCAGCAATCGCTGATTCGCCCTTGATCGCCCATACGCGACGACGAATTCGCGACTTGCAGAACTCGTAGACCTTCTGGGTGTGGTGCCCGCCAGAGTCGATACATGCGGCCTCAACCTTGAACGGCCGGCCATCCGCGCGGCGCCACTGACGCATCAGGTATGCGTCGACCTCATTCCAGAGATCATCACTTTCGGGATCGCCTTCAATCACGGTATGGTCGATTGACCATCGCTCCTCGTTGCGTCCCCAGCCAACAGTCTCGAGTTCCACTCGGTCATCCTGCACGTCGCCTGAAACCGTGATGACAGCGACGCCATCCGGCACTTCGCCGGCCCACACTTCGGTGCGTGCCGCAAGCGCTGCTTCTTTCAGCGCACGCTCGCCGCGGTCTTCGTAGGTCTCGCCGAGCACAAGATTGATGAAGGTCTGGCGCGCGAGTGGGTCGTCCTTAACATCAAGCCACTCAGTTACAAGGTTTTCCCAGCAAGCATTCGGGAACAGGCTGTAGCCTGCCCAGATATGAAACCCGGCGTGGCCGTTGAATGGCTTCGATCCGCGCCACTCGCCGCGCTCAACCATTTCAGGCTTGTCGACGTCGCGGATGATGCAGCCGGTTACCTTGCAGACGTAGTAGACGGTTTCGGGCAGGCCGTTGCCGTTTTCGTCCTTGTCCCACTTCATGCCGTGAGGCGTATCAGGGCCGCCCCATTCGAGCACTTGGAACTCACCGCAATGCGGGCAAGGCACGTAGTAGCGGCGCTGATCGCTCTTTTCGAAACTCTTCTCGATCCGGCTGAAGCCTTTCACGGTCGGAGTTGAACCCATGATGATCTTGCGGTTCCAGAATGATTCGGTCCGCTTGATGCCCAGCTTGATCTGGTCGCCTTCCTTGCCTGCGCCCTGGATGGGGTACCCATCAATTTCGTCAAACTGGACGATGCGCGCAGTAATCCGGCGGAAACCGCCCGGGCTATTCGCGCCGACGAACGACATTGACGCGCCATTACGAAAGACACGCTTCAGTATCTTCTGTTTCGAATCCTTCGCCTTCAGATCGCCGACGATCTCGGCGAGCACCGGCGTATCGCGCAGCATCGGCTCAATTTCAGTCGTGCTGTAGTCTTCCGCATCTTCGACGCGCGGCTGCACCACCAGTATTGGACTGGGATCCTGATGTATATAGAACGCGGAGATATGGTCGAGGATCTTGGTGTAGCCGACCCGCGCCGACTTTTGCACCGTGATCGTCTCAACGGATGGGTCTGTAACCGCATCCATGATGCCGACCTGATACGCGAAAGCGTGGAACTTCCCCGTTTGGGCGCTAGTTTCGCGAGACAGAACTGCGTATTTCTTTGCCCACTCGCTCAGCGACAGCTTGGGAGGTGGTTGAATATTGCGACGGCGCGCACCCAGCAGTTGGCGCAGCAGGCCGGAATACCCGTTGGCATAGCGCCGTGTGTCAGGCGGCGCCTCCAACTCCATCACGGGTCAACTCCTCAAGCGCGTGGACGATCATCTCCTGTAGCGCATCCTGCACTTCAAGGACGGTCCTTAGTCGATGGATCATGGGCGCCTGCTCGGCCGGAATGGCCAGAAGCTTCGTGCGCACCTTCGCATATTCGTCGCCGACCGCCTTCGCGACATCGGCGACCGCGACGACGAGGCCTGACTTCTGGTCGTACTCGAGCTGGTTGAGTAGCGCGAGATAGTTTTCCTTCATGCACCGCGCTTCGTCGTAGTCGAGATCCATGCCGGTGGCAGCAAGAATTCTCCCCGCTGCATCTGCCGGCGTCTCGTCAGCGCGTACTGTTACCTCTGCGTCGGAAGGGGTAACAACTTTTTTCGAAGCTCGCTTAGTTGTTACCTTGTCGCCGTGGGTAACAGTTTGGGTAACAGATCCGATTCCATCTCGCCGGTATCTTTTCAGCAGCGCGTTCGACGGCTCGACGTCGACCTCATCGCCCGCAAACACAAGCCAGCCGCGCTCCTTCCACTTGGTCACGGTCTTGCGACTGACGCCGTGGAGTTCCGCGAATGCACTTTGATTCATGTCTGGTTTGCGGCCTTGTTACCCAAATTTCAAACCTTCACAGCTAGACGAACATCGAGGCGAGCAATGCCCGTGCTTAGGGAATTCCCTAGGAGGGACCCGTAAGGTTTTGGAAAGCTTTCGAGCATTAGGATGGTCAGCATTCCTATCGGTTCGCCGTTGCCATAGCCGAAGCCAACTCACGCGCGAACGCGGCGCCGAAGCCAGCGGTGATCGTGCGCGTGGCGGAGTCGAAGTAATCTAAGTGCTGCTTTACAGGCAATGCATCGCCGAATCGAATCAGCAACTTCAACGCGCCAAGGTGTTGGTCATACACACCACCACGTTCTTTGCGTTTGCGCTTGACTTTGCCTTTGCGCGTCACATCCAGTCGTTGCCACACACCATTGATTGGACCGTGCTTCGTCTCAATTGCCCCAATGAAGATATCTGCTCGACCCTTGAGTCGGCCGAGTGCCATGCGTGGGATCTGCAAATACTGATTCAGGCTGATGTCTTTCGGGTTCAGCAGGGCCTGGCTGTTCAACTTGTGAACACCACCGAATTCATACGGCTGCAGGTACTCAGCAGCCTTGTCCATCACGAAAACCTTCGCTTCGAGGTTGGCTTTCGTGGCCGGCGCAGTACGAACGGATTTCAGAGTGAATGGCGAAGGATTGCGAAACGTCGCCTTCGTGCGGTCAACTTCGCCTTGCTGAACCTGGTTCGCAAGCGCGGTCAATGCACGCGCCGTTGCAAACGGGACTTGCTTCGCGGCGAAATCATCTAGATCGCGCGTCAGCTTCTTGAGGTTCGAACTGACGTTGATTTCGAAGCTAGCCATTTTTGAGCCAAGCAGCCGGTAGGGCGCTCTCGTCGACTGGCGCAGGGTATAGCGGCACGTCGAGCATCATCCGCGATGGCACGCCAGGCGGAAAACATGTCAGCGCAACCAGGGCAATCGCGCCATCAGGCAGAAACGCAGGATCGGTGCTCGCATCCGTGACGATTGCGGCAATCTTCTTCTTCCCGTTCATCCAGATCGAGGAGCGAACGAGCGCAACCTCGCCGAGAAGCGTAGCGGCGTCCAGCGCGGCAGTCGCTTTTTTCGTTTGTCTGGTCATGTATGGGCAGGAAAAGAAACGCCCCGAGGATTAGTCGGGGCGCTCAAAGCGTCGAAACGCCGAAGGAGACAACATGAAACCGATGAATTGAAGGGCGCTGGCTAATCTTTCGCAAACGCTTCTGAGGCACCGTCAAGTGCCAGCATCACTAGCCATGCGCAGCGAGCGCAGGCGTTGAGGTAGATGCTGAGGTACTCGAACATATGTGCCCCGATGTTGGTTGCGTCATCAGCGTTCGAAGCCTATCCAGCCTCACGATGAGCGACGTCTTCAGCGCTGGGTCGATCGCGCGCATGCGCTGCAAATCGATCTCGATCTTGTCGATCAGCGTGCTTGCTTCGTCATTCAACATGAAAACTCAATGGGTAAACGAAAGAAGCCACCGGTTAGGGTGGCTTCGTTTTCTACAGTGTGGAGGCAAGGCCCCTACCCCGAAATGTAAAACAGATTCTCCGGGTTTACAAGCTCTTTTTGCAAAAATATGAGGCGCTCTTCAACGACAGTTGGCAGCGATAAGAGCGTCAGCGACAGCAGCGGGCATACCGAGCGCCTTGCATCGAGCACGTATCTCATCCGGCGTATGAGTTTGTACGAGTGCCGCGTCCGGCTCGGGCAACTTCAACTTAGCGAATAACTCGACGGTCCGGTCGTGCGCCTCTTGATGTGCCCAGCACTCGACGTTCCCCGCTTTGTCGGCATAGTCATCGAGAATGTCTTTGATCGCGCCACGCACGAAATCGAACAGGTCACGGCGGTCGAGGGTCACTCTGTATGGAATGTCGTCTCTCATTTTGCGGGCACCGCTGCGGCAGATTGTTCTGATGGCGCTTGCGACCGGTAGATGGCCGCACCAACAAGCCAGACCATGTAGACCCCAGTGAGGAGAAATTCTCCGTGCCACACGAGCTGGTAAAGAATGGATACCTCACAAACACTTGAAACGATTCTAACTATTCTTGGTTGCTTCTTATAGGGAGGCGTTTTATCACTGAGCGCTACCGCTAAGACAAGCAGGCCGACAACGCCGTGAAGCCAGATTAGAAACATCGCAATGTTATGCGCACCGGCGCTCCCTAAGAAGAACCATTGGGAGACAATCGCGACAAAAACCAGATTCGTTACGATGGGAACGAGAAATCGTTTCATATTGCCTCCTGGGCTTTGATGAGATGACGGGTCGTGAACATGGGAAGAAGGCGCTCCTTTGCCTCCTGATAGGTGACGTGCTGGTCGCCAGCGCGCCCGCTGCTCCAAACAAAGCTGCCGGAGTGCTTGTTACGCATGCTGGTGCTGATCGCGGCACGCTGCGCCGGAATGAGCGTGTCGATGCAAAGCTGGACCTGCTCGGATTGCTGGTCGTCTGCCCACTGATATCCGCGCTCGGAGTCATCGTCGTTCAGCGGGGTCTGGTATCCCTTGCACGTGTGGTCGAGGGGCTTGTAGAAGTGAGCAAGCGTCTCGGCGTGCGATTGGCGAATCTGCCATCCGTACCACGTCGACAACAGTTCTTCGATTTGTGCTGATTGATCGCTTGTCATGAGTGCCCCGTCGTTATATTTCTTGCAGCGCCGCATTTCTGTCCATTCGGTCGAAGCTTTTTGCTGACCGAGCGAGCAAACGTATTTTGTTGTTCCGCTCCAGCGCGATCTTTCCAACAGGATGCAACCGACACACGTGCCCTCCTGTTTCCGCTCGAGCACCAAGCAGGGGTCCATGTACTCGAAGCGCCTCATTCCGGCCGCCAGTACTTGAGTCGGCGCGCGCGGCGCATCTTTGCTGAACGGGGGCGCACATAGCAGGTTCCGGCCGGGTCAAACTGCTTGAACCACTTTCCCAATCGGTTCCTGCCGGTGCGCTTGAGCGTGGCCGTGATCGTGTGGTTGCACCAATCAAAGAGTCGCGGCGGCGCAGGCTCCAGCACCGCTCGGTAGGAAAAATAGCCCTTCAGTTGATAAGTCTGGCCGTCGACAGTGACGGTCGCGGTCCCATCTAGTTTGTATGCATTGACGCTCATCGGGCAGCCTCTTCCGCTAGGATCTGGCGCGCCCTGATTCGAAACCTGGTGATGTCGCCCTGGGCTGCGTAGTACAGCGACACCAGAAGTTCATCGCGGACTTCCGGGATTGGCAAAGCGCGTGCAGGCTCTTTCAGGCCGCGCCATTCGCGGACTTGCCAAAAGCTTGTCTGCCCTGATTCAGCACGCTCTACCGCTTCCTTGGCGTCAGTGCTTGCGAAGTGCCAAAGGCCGTCTTTCCATGCCGACCAAGTCAATCCGCCGGCGACGCGCGTCTCATAGAGCCCGTCGCGAACTGGGGCGGAGTCATCAGGAAACCATTCTGTCGTTTTCACTCGCTCACCTCTTCGCCAAATCGCTCGGCAACTCGAAGCCTGCACAGCGCCAGCTCGGCGCGCGCATCGATGTACATTCTGTGGAAGTGCGGATTGAGTTGCGCCTCGGCGAGCCACACCACTTTCCCTGTCGACTCATCGAGACGCGGATAAAGCAGATATTTCTGGCGGATGATCATCGGACCGAGCACCGTCCAATTCTGCGTAGGCACGTAGACCTGGTAGCCTGGCCATCCGGGATTGAGCCGGCAATAGCTCGTGCCGCATGCGTGGATTAGATCAACGTCGAGGTGCTCGGCGTGGCCTACCCACAGATCCAGCAAGGCACCGTCTAAGTCGTCGACTCTCATGATTTGATTCCGTTGCGCTTCTGAACAGAACGGGCTTTCTCGCAAGCGATGCAGCGTGCGAAGTTGCCAGGAAGGAAAAGCGATGCGTCATCAGCGAATACGCGGCCGCACAGCGATCGACGCTCGCCCCATTGGTTTTTCTCCTCAGCGAACCAATGCACCTTGTCGCCAGCGAATATCCGCTTTGCCCATTGCGGGAAGCCGCGGCCTTCAGCTGCACCGCCGCTGACGAAGCCAGTCTTGACAGTGCCGTCGATCCACACAACGGACTGCATTTCGCCGGGCACGATTGGCGTCAGTCGAGTTACGCCCCTCATGACAGCACCGGCGCTTCGATGCCCCAAGCCAGCTTTACGGCTTCAGGAACATTAATTTCGATAGGCGTCTCGTCGTTGATGGGTAGCCCGCTCACCGGGCGCAGCATGTAATCCTCGATGAACCCGGTATTCGCATCGACAAACTGCCCATTCGCGACGCAGCCACGCATTGGCGCGCCTTCAGCGGTGATTACCCAACGAAATACACCATCGAATGCGTAACCGTATGGGCCGCCGACGTGAACGATTCGGCCGATGTTTTCGCTAATTTCCGATTGAATGATGATCGCAAGATCACCCGGTTTGCAGTTCACGATTCCACCTCCGTCACATCCATTTCGATTAGGCCGCTCGCGAAGAACGACTCCAGGGTCTTTCTGTTGTGCACTTCGTTCACTTCAAACAGATAGGTGCCGTCAGGCTGGTAGCACTCTTGGCGCGCAATCAAGGCATATTTCTCGGGCATGAACCCATGCGCATACAGCGTCCCGCCAGGCTTCTTCCTGAATATTCGCGTTACTTTTGTTTCGATCGTCCGAATGCTGTCGGAGTTGTAACGGCGGCGAACGCGCCCCGATCTCTGGACAACGGTGAGGCGCGGGTCGTACATACGAACTAGAAGGCGCATTCGGTTGCCTCCTGCATTCCCATCTTTTCGGCTCGGATCGGCTCCCACCGCTCGAAGCCGCGATCCCAGACGTCAAACTTGATCGCTTTCGTCGCCTTCCCCTGATCAATGAATTCATGGCATTTCATGCACGCCGGCACCGTGAAGTAGTGCAGCGCCTTCATGCCGCCCGATTTGCCGTGCCGGTATTGATTTGAATGCGCCGGGACGACGGTCGGGTCCGCCCAGTCAGACCGGCCACACAGCACGTTGAGGTAGCACGGCTCGCCGCGGCACGCTGCGAGGTATTTCGAACCCTCGGCAACCGTCGGCTTCTTCTTCGCGCGCTTCTTCATTGCCGTGCGTGCCATACGCGTCTTAGGCGTGGCGAAGCTGCTGAATGGTGACCCTGGCTTAGGCTTGAAGGTGCTATTGAACATGCTTCGCACCTTGCACAGCTTGCTCGACGGCCCGATACACGGCTTCGATCTGGTTCATGCGGCTGATGTTGTGCTTCACGCACCACAGCGGGCTCCAGGCTGTCCCGGCCGGTTGAGTGCACCCAGCAACAAGGCAGCTCTTGCCAGTCATGTACTCGCCTGAGTGATTGCCCTCGTGAGTCGGATCTTCGAAGGGCCTCATGACGTAAATCCTGCAGACCGTTCGCGTGCGATCCTTTCTGCTCCCGCGCCGAAGTGGTCGACCGGGCGACCATAAGGGCGATTGCGCGGCGACCTTATCGACTTCGCGCGGAACACGGCCAGCCCGAGTCGATGCGCAATTTCATGCTCGAGCGTTGCACCTTCTGATCCCTCCCATCCATCGAGAAGAGCGACGCCGTCACATTCAACTAGGGCGCGAACGTCGACACGCATGCACGTAAGCCAATCGCCATCACTGTCAGCGTTCAGTTCTGCAGGGCTGACGATCTCGAATCCAAGCCCGCGCAACCGAGCGGCCTCTGCTGCGAACGCGGGAAAGTTAAGGAAGGGGAAACCAGTCATTGGGCCGGCGAGATAGAGCTTCATGCTGCGGCTCTCCCTGCATGAACCATGGCGTTGATAGCCGATATAACTACCTGATCGGCGCGCGGCCACCACGACGCCTTGGCTTTGTACTGCTCGTCAAGGGCAGATTCAGGGTCGCTGCTCCACACCGCTTTCGAGCGCGCCACGCGCGGTTGCTCGTTGATTCCTTGCCCAGCCACATAGATCAGCAGGGGGCGCCCGCCCGGCGTGAATCCGCAAACGTGAACCTTCTGAGTCACACCAGGGAGGGATGCGTTATGGAGCATGTCGCAAGCTGATGTACGGCTTGATCCGATTTCCACAGCAAGTTGACCTGCAGTGCGAGGCTTGCCGTCTGACATCACGCGCAGTCCGCGAACTTCCACTGAAGCGTGTTTGAGCCCCAACAGCCGCGCCGTCTTATCGGCTTCGTAGTAGGTCTTGCCCGGCAGTCGATGCATGTTTGCATCGAGGCTGGCGCCGGCGTTTCTGATGCTCCGGAGCGTTTCAAGATCAGCAGCCGACCATTCGACAACGGGCTTCGCCTTTTTCTTCGCAGTCATTTGACCTCCACAATGTCAATCCCCAAAAGCGCCTTCATCAAATGGCGCTTGATCCTGTAGGCCGGCGTTACGTGGCCCTTCACGTCTTCCGTCACAACCACTCCATCCTTGCGCTCGTACACGAAGTCGGCGACGTAGCGCAGCGCTGGCTTCGTCCGGCCATCGAGAACGACAGCAGGCGCGAGCACATGAGCCACCTGCAATTCCAAATCGAAGATATCTCCGCGAACCTGCATCTGCACCAGGTCATGCCAGCGCATCATTTCTCGCTTGCTGTCGAACTTGATGCCGCCGCTCTCGCACTTCTGGTTGCGGTACTTCGAAGCGCCTGGTGCGCGCGGCTTGGCTGGCGCCTTCGGTTTCGCCGGTGCCTTTGCGCGCGGCGCAAGCGATTTGATAGGCGTGCCGGCGGCGATATCGTCGAACTCGCTCGTCGGCTGCATGCCAGTCCGGCGATGGATCTCGCGCTCAGCGAAACTGCGACCGACAGTCAAGTCTTCGCGCACGCGCGCAGTGCCGACTTCCTTCGTGCCTTCGGGGTAGCGCAATGTCGTGCGGCTCGTCATGCCTTGATCTCCCATTTCGTGGGCGTAAACCGGCATGTCGAAATTCCAGAGATGAACTGGTACGTCGGCATCCATGCGCAATTCCGGAAGCCGCGCTTGTAGATCTCGCGGTTATCCGGGCGCATCACGGCGTGTTTGCATGTTCTGCAGGTGTTCATGACCGCTCCGATTTTTGGATTGCTGCTCGCACGCGCAACGCGATCGCGGGAACCGGCTCGTCATCGCTGAAGGCAATACCCATCTCGACCGCCTTAGCCTTGATGCCGCTCGCCGTCGCGTGCCACTCGCCAGCCGCTTTTGTCCCGTCAGGATTGCGCTTGACTGCCATGCGCCCCTTCACGTCGCCAAAGCCTTTCGGGCTGATCAGATAATCGAATCCCGCGTGCGGCGGAAGGTCGACCTTGTCGCGCACCGCGGGGAAATACCGCTTCCATGCCTCGGCATCGCCCTTCAGGTGCGCAGTAAATGCCCGAATGCCACCAGCGCGCGCCTCGACAAAGACCGCCTCATCCACTGCGCCGATACGCTCCCCGAGTGCCTCGTTAAAGGCTCGGATCACGGCAAGTTCGGCGTCGGTGTATGCGGTCTGAATCACGTCCATCCAGCCGCCGGCGGTAAGCCAACTGGCCGGGTAAGGGATGAATGTCGGGTTTTGCCACTGCTCCGAAGTCATGGCACGCCCAAGACCTGCCATCAGGTCGTTGAAGAGCTGCTCGTCCGGTTTGCGCTTGGCAAAGGCTTTCTCTGCCGTGGTCTTCGATTTCTTCTTCGGGTACATCGCCCAAAAAATCTCAAAGCGTTCGCGAAGCGAGCGCGAAAGGTTTTCTTTTGGAGTTGTCTTTTGGTCTTGTCTTTTGGAGTTGTCTATTGTGGTTATCGAATCAATAACCCCAGAGTTATCGTTTTGATAACCCCCTGTTATCGTTTCAATAACCCTAGGGTTATTGTTTTGATAACCCCAAACCATCGAAACGTCGACTTTTGCCTTCCCGGTCCATTGGGGATACGACTTGTTGATCGACAGGCAGTGCGCATGCGTTCCCGGCGTACGGAGGATGACGTTCATCTCGATGAGTTCGTCGATCGCCGTGGAAACGTTCGGCTTGAGCACGCCCGTCTTGGTTTCGAACTGGGACAAGCTGATCTCGTCCGACTTCTTGTTGTAGCCATACGTTTGGCGAATCAGGACCAGCAGGACCTTGTAGTGGCGCTTGCTCAGGTCAGCCAGAGACAAGGCCTCAATGATCCCGTGAGCGACGCGCGTGAAGCCGTCCTCGACCTGTACGGATCTAGGCTGTTCGGGCATATGAAGGACGTCGGCCAATGCCATGACGGTGCTCAGTGATCGCACGGCAGCGTGCCGTCGATGGATTGCACCGCGCCGCACGAGATGCAAATGCGCGCGCTTGAATTCAGAAGCGGCGCGATCCGGAAATCGGAGATCATTTTGGCGGCCAATAAATCAAGGGCCGGCTTGACCATCACGATCTGCTCGCCCGGATAGAGTGTCGGAATGCGAGTCATACCTTGGCCCCCACCTTGACGCGATAGCCGTTCTCGCCATCCAGCGCCACCAACTCGACAAGTCCGCGCTTCGCGAGGTGCTTCAGGTTAGAGCGCGCGCCGGAGTGCGACAGGCCGCACATATGCGACAGCAGGCGTACGGACGGGCTGCACATGCCAGTGGTTTGGTTTGCGAGGTGCGACAGCGCGAGAAGAACAATCTTCTGGCTATGCGGGAGGTCGTTATCCCAGGCGAGATTTACGAGGTGGAAGCTCATGCAGTTACCTCTTTTTCATTGAGACGCCGCGCCATCCACTTGCCGGCGATCCATTCGATGCCCTTGGGAGTGAAGCGCGTTTGATTGAAGGCGTAAGCGTTCTCGTCGTGTGTAACGCCTGCCTTGATTTCGAAGCGACCAGCATCGGTGTGCTGATGGAATGGAACGAGGCGCCCTGCCAGCGTGTACAGGACGCTGGTATCGATCAGAAACGCGCGGAACTCGCGTTCGTTCGCTCCCAGGAGCTTGCAGACCTCGCGAAATCCCTTGCTTCCGCCCGCGTCAACGTAGCGGCCGACAAACTCAACGGCCGGCGCCTGCTGTTCGAGCAATTTCTGCTGGGATTCGATCTGCTCTGCCTGATTCGCAGCGAGGCGCAATGCCTCAGACATCGTTTGAGGGATTTGAAACGCAGCGGGAGCGATCTTTTCCTCGAGCTCTTGCCATCGGTCGACGAGGCGCGCCGTGAACTCAGGCGAGAGCTGCGCGACGACCACATAACTGTCGCGTTTGCAGATGTGATATTCCGTCGTTGAGCGCGGGCGCCCCATTGAATCGGGAATTTGTACAACCTGCATTGAAGGACGAACAATCACGCCGCGCTCAACGAGCCGCTCGACAGTCGTCTTCACGTTGTCATGACGCGACTCGACCAGATCCGCAATTTCACGACTGGACATCGTCTTGCCAGCAACTGCCAATTGATTCATAGAGCCTCCTATCGGCAGATGCCTTTAGTAGTGCGAAATCGGGACAGAAGGCGCCTGCGTGCAAGCAACTTGTGTCTGGACTTTGCAACGCGCCGGGAGCGAGCCGGCGCGCCTCGTTCAATGCTTCGTTTCTTGAATCGATTCCAGGATCAAATTCCCTGTGATCGAAAACGCCTGTCCGGCCAGCGTGTCTCCGGTACAACTTTTTTCTATTTCCTCGATCAATCTTTCTGGGTTATCACCTACCCGCTTCCGGGCGTCCTCAATAGCCTTGCGACCAATTCGAAGCGCCTCGTCGTTTGTCATTTCATGGCGTCCTCTGTGAGTGAATCACTTCTTCCATCAAGGTTAACATCGCCATGCGCACCAGATACTGCGTGACCGCACGGTTCCCAACTACGCGTTCAAACTCGGCGACGTAGCGCGCCGGGAGGTCTTGGCGTGGCTTGCCATGCCGGTCGACCGCCTGATGACTAAGCATGTTCGACATGTGCGACGTCTTCACTTCGAGCAGTTCCGCCAGCGTTCTTTGCGTCATACCGCGCACTGTCCGGTGTTCCCAGGCGAGGCGTACGGCATCACGGAAAGATGCGCAAGTAGCTACGGAATCTCTCGAAAGAAACCTTGCTTCCTTCCCCGAGTAGGCACAGTGGCCATTCTCTAAGGCCGTTGAGACGGCCCTACTTGGCGTTTCTTGTGTCTGCATCTTTGGTCCCATTGAAAAAATCAACTGGATTACGACTGGAGTTACGAGTTACTCCCCGTGTCAAATTTAGGGGTCAACTGACCCCTAAAAAACTAAAATTAAATCACTTCCTTTTTTCATCGCTCGCCCCGCCAACTGGAGGCTGAACATCATCAGAAGCCGCCGCCCGCTCAGTAACCCCGCCGGGGCTTCCAGCGATGGATTGAGCGGATTCGCGTACATAACTCCAGTTGACGGTGTCGTTGAGCTCTTCGCATGTGACTTCGCGGTTGCTCCAAGCCTCGATTTCCGGGCAGTACTTGGGAGTGACCCTTTCGCCATTGAGCCATTGCCATACACGCCCCTGAGTAATCTTGAGGTGGGCAGCCAAAGCTGCTTGGCTGATCTTGTGCTTGGCGAGGTAGTCGGCGAGTTTCATAACCAACATACTAGGAAAACTCATTGGCTTTGTCAACAGGAAAACTCGTTGTGTGAATCACTAGGAAATCTATAGTTCCGCCATGAACAAACAGAAACTAACCGAGTGGCAGATTGAAGACGCCAAACGTCTTTATCGACTGTGGAACGAAAGGCGTCCCAAGGGAATGACGCAGGAGAAATTCGGCATCGAATTTGGCATGGGGACGCAGGGAAACGTGAACCTTTACCTCATGGGAAAGGCGAAACTCAATCTGCACGCCGTTGGCGAGTTCGCAAAGGTGCTGGGGGTAAAGATCGACGACATCAGCCCGATGCTGGCCGATCAGGTGCGCGAGCTCCACGCGCATTGTGACGCGGCTCGTAACGATGCCTACGAAATGACGCCGGCAATCCGCGAATTCATTCGACGATCGGTCCAGGAAGAGGCTGCGCGGCATCAAAAACAAACATAACTTGCCAATGCTCTTTTACGACAAAAACTAATAGGAATTTACCCCATCTTTCTTATGGTCACTCTTAAGTAGAACATTCGTCCACCACGCGAGAAACGTGTCGGTATTTTCTACTTAAAACGGGGTGGCTTTGCCATGGAACAGAGAGCAAACGTTTCAGAACTCACAAATTCATCAAATTCAGCGTCCAGAGAACCTCCTTCTCAAGCGGAGGTCTGCTGCGCAAATTGCGAAGCCCTTCGCGATCGCCTTCAAAAATTGTCGTACTGCCTGGCTGTCGCGCGACGCCTTACTGATCTCGCCACGCCCGCCGTATAAGCAGCAAAACCTGTCCCCACAGAATTCCTAGATCGCCGGGCCTATCACAAGTCCGCGCTTCACGCATTTCACCGAATTCTTATCGAAGCCCCATTCTGTGGGGCCTCAACCATCCGATCTATCAACGCTATCAAATCGATAGAAAAATACAAAACAATAAAAACAAGTTTTCCTATTGCGTTAAATAACGAGATTTCCTATTATTCTACTCATGCGCTGACCACCGGAAAGAAGGCAGCGAGTGTTCTGAGTGGATGGCGTTGAGTTGCAGCGCTCTGTTCTGAGGACATTCTCCGGTGCTCGGTGCTCCAAATTGTTTGTGGAGATCGACATGAGCGAGCGTGCGAAAGACTTGGTGGAACTCAACCGGCTTTGCCAGGGTGGATCTGGCGCTCTCACTGAAAAACTGCGGCGCGAAGTTGCGAGCGCTCTTATTCAGGCTGGCGTCGCTGATTTCCGCAAGGGTGCTTAACTAACTGGGGATGGAAATGTCGTTCAAGAATCCAAAAGGCAAGGCAACTCTCGCATCACTCGCCTTCGCGTCAGTGTTTATGCGCTTGATCTCGCCGATGAATCGCGGAAACAAGAGGGCCAATGTGCGCCGGCGCGGCTGGAGCAATCCGCATATCGGCGCGAAGGAACAGGAGCGGGCGAAGCGCTGCTACATGGTGAGCACCTTCGGCGGCCTCGCCAATCCGGGCAACAGGAACCCGCGGACGGCGCCGACTCTTGGTCAAGCATCCAAGTCGCTCGTGAATTACCCGTTCTAAGCGAGACATCCATGAACCGCACCGCGAACCATAACAACCTGCTTGAAATCGCCCGGCTTCAGAAGGTGGATCGGTTTTACACGCAACTCCTGAAAAGCTGCGGTCTGGGCTGCGCGGTCGGTGTTGTGTGGTTCCTGTGCGTGGCAATCCCTGCTGGAGCGCTTTGGAAATGAGTATCTGGAAAATCTGGGGGATCACCCTCATCGTCGCGGCGGCTTATTTGATGCTCTGCTCCGAAATCGATTACCGCGCTGCACGGGCTGAACGTTGCGCTGTGATGCATTGCATTTGAACTGATTCTTTCTCCCGCAAAGGCTCACTCATCATGAATACATGGCAATTAGGACTGCTTATCTGGGCGCTCGTTGTGGCTTGTGGGTGTTTGTTCGTACACGGGGCGAATGTCACGCACAAGGAAACGAAGGCGCGGCGTGACGAGGAACACCGACGCGCGTGGGCTGAGCGGCTTTCGGCGAAATATTTGCAGTGATTCTTTTGATTTGGCTGATGGCGCTGAATTGGACCCCAGCGCCTAGGCCCAACTGGCTGGTGGAGGATTTGATCCGTGGAAGCCAGCCGCTAGACCCAAACCCTGCTGTACCCATGGACTACGGCTAGCGACGATCTTCCCAATTAAATCTAGATGGGTCCAGTTAAAGAAGCGTCCTGCGCCAGCGCAGGACGCTTCAAACAGATCGAAACCGCTTCGGCGGTACGCACGTAAGGCGTGCGCTGACGAGATCGTAAGGCTTGCAACCCCATGAGGCTAATCATGAACTCCTCGCAATTAGTGATCCTTGTTTGGGTGCTTTCAGCGGCTCTCGTGGGCGCTGCGGCTTACTTTCTGATCGGTACCGGGAAGAAGCACGAGGAGTGCCGGCGGGGCTTGGAACAGCGGGAGCGTGACATCCATTGGCCGATTGGTCATAGCGGCTCGTGAGCGGCCTCTTCGTTTTTGCGCTGCTTGAACTGGTTCTTTACCTCGTAGTTCTGGTGATGTGGCAAATGCCCCCACCTTTTTGAAAGGATTTTTGATGGAACCGCTCGCCCTGCTCGTCATCGTTCTTTTCCTGTCCCTGCTTCCGACCTTCGTTGCAGGGTGCCGCGGCCATCACAACACGCTCGCAATCGGTGCGTTGAACATCCTGCTCGGTTGGACGCTTCTCGGCTGGATCGGCGCGTTGGTCTGGTCTTTCACAGCACCGCGCCACGTCTAACGCGACTGACCCGCATACAACCTCATCTTGGAATTCGAAATGACCAAAGCTAAAGCCGTGTCGACCAGTCTCGTCTTGCGTACCTGCTCGGCGGATATGTCGTCACAGAACAATTTCGTATGGCCGCAAGTCGGCGAGATCGCGGAAGCGCCGGATTGGATCGCCAACAAGGAGTGCGGCAATGGCTTGCACGGCTGGTTATTCGGTCATGGCGATCATTCCTGCAGCAGCTATCTCGACGGGACGGCTCGATGGCTTGTTGTCGAGGTGGAGTCCGACACCATCGTAATGCTCGGCGGAAAGTGCAAGTTTCCGCGCGGGAAGGTCGTGTTCGTCGGTGACAAGAAGGATGCGACAGATTATTTGCTAACCAACGAACCGCGATCGAAGAACGTAGCGGTCATCGGCGCCTGCCTGACTGTTGGCGAGAAGCAGGCAGCGATTGTCGGCGCCCTTGGCACGGCCACGGCGGGCTACAGCGGCACGGCCACGGCGGGCGACAGAGGCACGGCCACGGCGGGCTACAGCGGCACGGCCACGGCGGGCGACAGCGGCACGGCCACGGCGGGCTACAGCGGCACGGCCACGGCGGGCTACAGAGGCACGGCCACGGCGGGCTACAGAGGCACGGCCACGGCGGGCGACAGCGGCACGGCCACGGCGGGCGACAGAGGCACGGCCACGGCGGGCTACAGCGGCACGGCCACGGCGGGCTACAGAGGCACGGCCACGGCGGGCTACAGAGGCGAGATCCGTATTCGCTGGTACGACGAGACGAACGACAGATATCGCACAGTCATCGGTTATGTGGGCGAAGACGGCATTGAAGCGAATGTCGCATATCGCCTGGATGACAACCGTAAGTTCGTCAAAGCATAACGACCAAATCGCGCTGCGGCTGCATCGCGCGCTAACCACTGAGGGAAAGATGAACGCAATTACTGACCAAGAGCAGCTTTCGATTGATGGCGTACCGGCCGCCGAGGTCAAGCCCGTCGAAGCTCCGCACATGATCGCGCGAGTCAACGCGATGGCGATCAAGATCGCGGCGCCGTTCATGGCTCACGACGACATTCGTTATTACCTCAATGGCATCAACATTCGACCGCTCGAGGACGGCACGGTCATGGTTGTGGCGACGGACGGGCATCGCTATGTGGTGATCCACGATCAGAACGGGTATGCCGAGAAAGAAATCATCTGCGCCGTCAAGAAAGACGCGCTGAAGTCGTGCAACTCGAAAAGCACCTTCGACGTCATGTCGAACGGAAACGCGCTGGTGAACGACGAAGTTGGCATCCCGACATTCATCCAGCCGGGTAATTCTCTGATTGAAGCGGACTTCCCGCGCATCGAGAACGTCGCATCGGCGCTCGGTTATTCGGAAGGAATCTCCGGCGCGATCAACCCGACCTATCTAAAAGATGCCCTCGCCATTGGGCAGCACTTCGGCAGCATCCGATTCTTCACCAAGGACGCCGATAGCGCCCTGCTCTTCGTCGTCGGCGCGATGCCAGACCTTGAGGTGTTCGGCGGAATCATGAAGATGCGCGACTCGTTCGAGCAGTTGCCCACCTGGTTCCCGAAGCCTGTCCCGTACGAGCTGACGAAAACGCCGCTCGAAGCCTGATCTCCCACCCCATGCCGCGCACTACTGGCGGCTAACCCTATCTTTGAGGACTCGATTCATGGCCGATTGGACCAACGCCTGCCACTTTGGCGACTGTCGCGACACAATGCGCGCGATGATCGCTGATGGCGTGAAGGTGCAGACGATCGTCACGTCGCCGCCCTACTGGGGTCTCCGCGACTACGGCGTCGATGGACAAATAGGTCATGAGCCGACGTTGCGGGAGTTCATCGACACGCTCACAGACGTATTCGAACTGTGCCGCGAGCTGCTCGCAGATGACGGTACTGCCTGGGTGAACATGGGCGATAGCTACGCCGGCTCATGGGGAAGCCAAGGGCGCGAATACAGCGGCGTTGGGGTGTCGGCCCTTAGTGCGCGCCAAGTTGCCGCTTCGCAGCGCAAAGTCAGCGGCACCGGAACGATCCGCGACGCCGGGATCAAGAAAAAGGATTTGATGGGGCAGCCGTGGCGCTTGGCTTTCGCCTTGCAAGACGCTGGTTGGTACTTGCGTCAGGACATCATTTGGCACAAACCTAATCCGATGCCGGAATCGATCAAAGACCGATGCACAAAGGCGCACGAATACCTGTTTCTGCTGAGCAAGAGCGCGAAGTATTTTTCAGACTTCGATGCCATTCGCACGCCCGCGAGTATCGAGACAAAACTGAAGTCGTTCGAAACGATGAATTTCAAGGCCCGCGATAAGTACATGACTGACGGGCGGTCATCCCGCGACAACTTCAAGCGGGAAGACTCTAAGCGCGCGGTTGCACATCCAGGGCAGACGACAGGCACGCACCGCCCAGATCGCGCTGACAGTGAATATGACCTGACCACGGCGAACCGTCGCAGCGTCTGGACGATCGCGACCGAAGCATACCCGGGCGCGCACTTCGCCACGTTCCCTGAGGCGCTCGTCGAGCCGTGCGTGCTGGCTGGATCGAGGCCCGGTGACATCGTGTTCGATCCGTTCTTCGGTAGCGGAACGACTGGCTCTGTTGCGTCTCGACTCGGCCGCAAGTGGATCGGCTGCGAGTTGAACCCAGCATACGAGCCGCTTCAAAACGACCGCCTGCGTCAACCGGGCCTGATGCTCGATCAAGCGTAACGCCCCATCGGCCGCGCACCTACTGCGACAAATTTAGGAGATTTTATGGCAACGCATACACCGGGTCCGTGGAAGGTAACTCTGAAGGGCGACGTGGCATACCGCAGCACCTATGAAGATCAGTCATATGGGATGTGGGTTGAACTTGCAAACGTGTATGGCGAGAACGTGGAGCCCGATGCGCGCTTGATAGCTGCAGCGCCTGATCTACTTAAAGCGCTTCAGATGGCGGAAAAGAAGTTGCTCGAACTTGAGCACATGGTTGGCGGTGGAGACGACGAAATAAGCGTCGAGGGTGAAATATTGACGGCTCGTGCCGCCATCGCCAGAGCAACCGGCACAGCATAACCCCGCTCCCTACCCGCTGCGTCGGGGATGCGGGTTGGCGGGATTGAAAATAGGAGGTGAATAAGTGGCGGCGTATTACAACGAGATTGATCCATACGCAGCGCAGTGGCTTAGAAACCTGATTGCCGCCGGTCACATTGCACCTGGCGACGTTGACGAGAGAGATATTCGAGATGTTAGACCAGACGACTTGCGCGGATACATCCAGTGCCATTTCTTCGCCGGAATCGGAGTCTGGTCATACGCGCTTCGACTCGCTGGATGGGCTGATGATCGACCTGTTTGGACAGGTTCCTGTCCGTGCCAACCTTTCAGCCAGGCAGGCCAAGGCGCTGGGTTTGATGACGAGCGGCACGTCTGGCCGGCATGGGACCACCTCATTCGCGAGCGGCGACCTACAGCAATCCTTGGTGAGCAAGTTGCAAGCAAGGACGCAGAACCTTGGCTCGACCTTGTTTCGGCTGACCTGGAAGGCTTGGGTTATGCCTTCGGGGCGCTCGCTTTCCCGTCTGCGAGCGTCGGTGCCCCGCACATCCGCGACCGGACGTACTTCGTGGCCCACGCCAACAGTAGGGAACGCAATGGGATCGCAGTCGTTCGAGGGGCTGAGCGTGACGGGGCAGACTCCGGACGGGCGCAAGGTTGCGGTGAGCCTGAATCATGTGGCGACGTTTGCGAGCTGGCCGACGCCGCAGACCAGCGACTCAACGGGCGGAGGACAAGCAGCGCGAGCGATGGGCGAAACGCGGCATGGATCGAACCTGAACGACTTTGCGATGCTAGCGGGATGGCCTACGCCGATGGCGGGAACCCCTGCACAGAAGGGCTACAACGCAGCGGGGAACACGGACAGTTCGCGCAAGACGGTCGAATTGAGCGTATCGAATCAGCCGGCCCGACTAACGGTTTCTGGCGAGATGCTGACTGGATCCTCTGCCGGGACGAAAAGTGGCGGCCAGTTGAACCCGGCACATTCCCGCTGGCTGATGGCGCTGCCTCCCGAGTGGGACGCCTGCGCGCCTACGGAAACGCGATCAACGCTTATCAAGCAGCGGAATTCATCGCAGCAGCTCGCGAAACAATCGACGCATAAAGGACCAAAATGACATCTCCCACCCCCTCACCGATCTCGGATCAAGCGGCAGGCGAGCAGCCATGTGGCCAGCGTGATTATTGCGGGCGCTTCCCATTTTGTGGATGTGGTGCACCCGATCCAGTTTTCCGCGAACGCGACATGTCGAAACCTGCTGAGCAACAAGGGCTATTCCGCAAGTTCGATGTGCGCCGAGTCGATGGAAGCGATCAGGAAGGAGGCAAACATTACGGCTGCCGACACTTTGTGCTCGACATGGACCATGATGCACACGCCCCCGCGGCACTAATCGCTTATGCCGATAGTTGCGCCGAATCGCATCCGGAATTAGCCGCCCAGTTACGCAGGGAATTTTGTCGCTCCACCGCTCCGACCACTGGAAGCGCGCCGGTCGAGGCACCTGAAGAGGAATACAGCCAAATGTACGATGAACCTAACATAGAGGCGGTGATTGCTTGCCTCGGTGACGACGCTGCCAAGCTGCGCGAAGATGATGCTTATGTCGAGATGGCTGACAACATGGACGAGGCAGCCCGATTGCTCACTGCCAGTTCCATCGCCCCGCCTGCCAATGCGCCTGTCGCGAGCGTGCTGACGGAAGTGATTGATCGGCACTTGGACAGGCTCGACAAAGGCCGCGAGCATAGCAACATCGCATGCGCTCAATACAGCGCTGTGCGATCTCTTGCCAACGAACTGCGCGCCATCCTTGCAGCGTCTATGGGCGGAGATAAATCATGAGCGACACATTCCGTGGTGACAACGCGCATCTGGTCAGTTGCATCGAAGCGTTACTAGAGATGGATGCTGATGGCATCCTCAGGCCTCACGGC
>JAMFSK010000145.1 GCA_026225235.1 Burkholderiales bacterium | reverse complement strand
GAGCCCCGCTGACCTGAAGCTCGATACGATGATCGCCTTCAATCGAGGCCGTGCCTATCGGAGGCTGGGCGAAAAGTAGTTTGGCAGCGGGACTGCAACCCAGCCGCATCGTCGAAGTGCCGGCCTATCATGCGCTGCTCGCGTCGATCGCGGCAGGCTCCGGTTTTGGCTTTGCTCCGCGCTCCATGCTCGAAACCGTGCGTCATCTGGAGGAGGTGTCGGTGCATTCGCTCGGCGCCCTCGGCCGCGTCGAAACGCTGCTGGTCTGGCGAACGGGGAACTATTCGGGCGCGCTCGACGCGCTCAAAGCGACCATCGCAGCCCAAGGCGGCTGCGCGACTCAACGGACGGGCTGCCTGAACGCAGCCGCCCCTGACCGGCCGCCCCGTGCGGGGCTACCGGCCATCCTTCTCATCACAAACGGCTTTCGACCCAGCCCTTGACGCCGCCCAGTGCGGCCGGCAGTGCTGCCGCATCCGTGCCGCCAGCCTGTGCCATATCGGCCCGGCCACCACCCTTGCCGCCAATCTGCTGGGCGACAAAGTTCACGAGATCGCCCGCCTTGACCTTCTTGCTCGCATCGGGAGTGACACCGGCGATCAGGCTGACCTTACCGTTGTCGACCGCTGCCAGCACGATGGCTGCATGCTTGAGCTTGTCCTTGAGCTTGTCGACGGTCTCACGCAGGGTCTTCACATCCGCGCCTTCGAGCAAGGCCGCCAGCACCTGGATACCGCCCACTTCGATGGCCTGCTGAACCAGTTCGTCGCCCTGGCCGGACGCCACCTTCGACTTGAGCTGCGCGAGCTCTTTTTCGAGCGCCCGCACCTGTTCCTGAACCTGGACGATGCGCGGCGTCAACTCGGTCGGCTGGACCTTGAGCGTGGCGGCCGCGTCGGCAAGGCGCGCTGCCACGTCCTGCACATAGCGCAGCGCGTTGTCGCCAGTAATGGCCTCGACACGGCGAATCCCCGCAGCGACACCGCCTTCGAACACGATCTTGAACAGACCGATATCACCCGTGCGACTCACGTGGACGCCGCCACACAGTTCGCGCGAGAAACCAATATCGAGCACCCGGACTTCGTCGCCATACTTCTCGCCGAACAGCGCCATGGCACCCCCCTTCACGGCTTCGTCGTACGGCAACACTTTCGCGACGGTCGGCGCATTGCGCAGGACTTCGGCGTTGACGATCACCTCGACACGGCGGATCTCATCGGCGCTAAGCGGCGAGTGATGCGCGAAGTCGAAGCGCGTCTTGTCCGGATCGACGAGCGAACCTTTCTGCTGCACGTGCGCGCCAAGCACTTCGCGCAAGGCCTTGTGCATCAAGTGGGTCGCCGAGTGGTTACGGGTCGTGCGGGCACGGCGCTCGAGATCGACCTCGGCCTTCACGACGTCGCCGATCTTCAGGCCGCCCTGCTGGACTTCACCATGATGGCCGACCACATCGGCCTGCACCTTCTGGGTATCCACCACCGCAAAGCGTGCGTGATCATTGCCGAGCACACCACGGTCACCCACCTGGCCGCCCGACTCCGCATAGAACGGCGTGTGGTCGAGCACAACAATCGCGTGCTGGCCTGACTCGACCGACGGCACCGAGGTGCCATCGATATAGAGCGCGATGACCTTGGCGTCGTCGACGATCAGCTTTTCATAACCATGGAACAGGGTCTTCGCACCGCTGTAGTCGAGCGCCGCGGTCATCTTGAACTTGCCCGCCGAGCGCGCTTGTTCGCGTTGTCGCGACATCGCCTCGTCAAACGCCGGCTCGTCGACTCGGATCTCGCGCTCGCGGCAGACATCAGCCGTCAAGTCGAGCGGGAAACCATAGGTGTCGTGAAGCTTGAACGCCACTTCACCCGCGAGCACACGCGGTTGATCTGCAGCGGCCTCGACTTCGCGAATCGCCGCTTCAAGGATTTCCATCCCGTGCGCGATCGTTTCGAAAAAGCGCTCTTCTTCCTGACGCAGCACATCGGTCACGCGTTGCTGGGCTTCAGCGAGTTCCGGATACGCGGCACCCATTTCAGCAACCAGGTCAGCGACGAGGCGGTTGAAGAAAGGCGTGGTGCGACCAAGCTTGTAGCCATGACGGATCGCGCGCCGGATGATCCGGCGCAGCACATAGCCGCGGCCTTCATTGCCCGGAATCACGCCGTCGACGATCAGGAACGCGCAGGCGCGGATGTGATCGGCAATGACCTTGAGCGAGTTGTTGCCCTGGTCCGCTACGCCAGTCTCACGCGCCGCGGCGGTGATCAGCTTCTGGAACAGGTCGATTTCGTAGTTGCTGTGCACATGCTGGAGCACGGCGGCCAGGCGTTCGAGGCCCATGCCGGTATCGACGCACGGCTTGGGCAGACGCGCCATATTGCCTTGCGCGTCGCGATTGAACTGCATGAACACGAGATTCCAGATCTCGATATAGCGGTCGCCATCTTCCTCAGGCGATCCGGGCGGGCCGCCCCAGACGTCAGGACCATGGTCGTAGAAGATCTCCGAGCACGGGCCGCAGGGACCGGTGTCGGCCATCTGCCAGAAGTTGTCCGACGCGTAGCGCGCGCCCTTGTTGTCGCCAATCCGGATGATGCGTTCGGCCGGCACACCGATTTCCTTGGACCAGATGTCGTAGGCCTCATCGTCTTCGTGATAGACGGTGACCCAGAGCTTGTCCTTGGGCAATTGGTAGACCGTGGTCAGCAACTCCCACGCATAGGTAATCGCATCGCGCTTGAAATAATCGCCGAACGAGAAATTGCCGAGCATCTCGAAGAACGTGTGATGCCGGGCGGTATAGCCGACGTTTTCGAGGTCGTTGTGCTTGCCGCCCGCGCGCACGCTGCGCTGGGCAGTGGTGGCTCGCGAATAAGGCCGCGTTTCGGTGCCGATGAACACGTCCTTGAACTGGACCATGCCCGAATTTGTGAACATCAGCGTCGGGTCGTTGCCCGGCACGAGACTCGACGAACGGACAATCGTGTGTCCCTTCGACTCAAAGAACTTCAGGAATTTCTCGCGGATATCTGCGGCTTTCATGGCTTGCTGATGCGGACCTGTGGAGCTTTATTGACGTTGTGTGTAGGGCGTCTCGGCGGCCACGGCCAATGCGCCGCGGCGAAACCGCACGCGGCTTTTCGCAATCGCTTGATTATACGGGAAATGCCTTGTGCGACGGGGGGCTGCGGTGTGTCGCGGCCTTAGTCGTCGGGCAACACGACGTTGACAGGCGCGCCCCCGCCCCAGGCCAGCACGTTCGACAAGGTGGTCACGGCGATCTGTTCGAGCGCTTCACGCGTGAAAAACGCCTGATGGGCCGTGATCAGGACATTCGGAAAGCTCAGAAGCCGGGCAAGCACATCGTCGAGCAGCAATTCGTCCGAATGGTCCTCGAAGAACAACGAACCTTCTTCCTCATAGACGTCGAGGCCGAGATGACCGAGACGACCGGATTTCAACGCTTCGACGACGGCGACGCTATCGACCAGACCCCCGCGGCTTGTGTTGATGAGCATCGCACCGGGCTTCATCGATAGCAGCGACTCGGCATTGATCATGTGCCGGGTGGGCGGCATCAGAGGGCAATGCAGACTGACGATGTCGGAGCGCGCGAGCAGTTCGTCGAGTTCGACATAGTGAGCGCCGAGTGCGAGGACATCGGGATGGCGCACGGGATCGAACGCCAGCACCTCGACGCCGAACGCCGCGATGATCCGCGCGAACACGCGCCCGATGCTGCCGGTGCCGACCACGCCGACCGTCTTGCCGTGCAGATCGAAGCCAAGCAGGCCGGTCAGTGAAAAGTCACCTTCGCGGGTGCGATTGTTGGCGCGATGGAGCTTGCGGTTCAGCGTCAGGATCATGCCGATGGCATGCTCCGCGACCGCATAGGGCGAATAGGCTGGCACGCGAACGACGTCGATACCCATCTGCGTGGCGGCCTGAATGTCGACATGGTTGAAACCGGCCGAACGCAAGGCCAGCAGACGGGTGCCGCCGGCCGCAAGCTGCTGCAGGACATCGGCGCCGACCTGGTCGTTGACGAACGGACAGACAACCTCGCAGCCCTCCGCGAGCACGGCCGTGCTCTCGTCAAGGCGGGCTTCGCGAAAATGCAGGTCTACCGCCTCGAATCCCCGCAACGTCGCGCTGGTCTGGGCGACACGAAATGACTCGATGTCGTACGGTCGACTGCTGAACAACATCATGCGCATGGCCGCGTCTCCCCTCGTCCCGGTGCTGCGATTCTAGCGCGCACCGGGACACTGGCATCGGACGAGGCATTTCTGACGATGCGTCTTGATCAATGCGCTAGAGGGAGGAGCATCTAGCGATGCGCCCCTGGCGACGTGCCTCAGGCAACGCACCTCAGGCAATCGGCCACAGACAATGCACGCCGATGCCATTCAGGCGGCGATTAGGGAATCAGCCGTCCCACCCCTGAGCCGCGCGGGTCAGCCACGGGCTCAGGCTTCCCGTCGACCACGCGAATCGCCTGCACGTCACCGTTGAAGCCCTGCGTCTTGATCGCATAGCCGCGATCAGTCAGCGTCTTCTTCACGTCGTCCGGGATCGGCTTGTAGTTCTCGTCGAAGATCGTGTTGACGGGCAACAACTGGTGGTGAAAGCGGAAAGCGGCGACGGCAGCGGGCAACCCAAGCTTGTAGTCGTAGACATTGCTCAGCACCTGATAGACCGTCGTCGGGATCCGCGAGCCACCCGGCGTGCCGATCACCATCGCGACCTTGTTGTGCGCATCGAGCAGGATCGTCGGCGACATCGAAGACAACGGCCGCTTGTGCGGAGCGATTGCGTTCGCATCCGAGCCCACCACGCCGAACTGGTTGGGAGCGTTGGGCTTGGAGGCGAAATCGTCCATCTCGTCGTTCAGCACAATGCCTGTCTTGTCGACGATCACACCCGAGCCGAATGGGCCATTGAGCGTGTAGGTGTTCGAGACCGCGTTGCCCCATTTGTCGACCACCGAGAACTGCGTGGTCTGGGGCTTTTCGCCGCTTTCCGTACTCGTTGCGCTTGCCGTACTTGCGGCGCTTGATGCGCTTGATGCGCCTGACGCAGCGGGTGTGCTCGCCGCGTTTGATCCCTCTGATGCGTTGGCCGCGCTTGACGGGCTTGACGTGCTTGCCGCCTTCGATCCCTTTGCCGCATCTGAGGCGCCAGCCGCACTCGATGCGCTTTCTCCCGAGTCAAGCGCCAGACCCGGTTTGACCGACTGCATGTCGGAGATCGCATCGGGCTTGATCTCCATTGCGCGTCGCGCAAGGTAAGTGTCGTCAACGAGCTGCGCGGTCGGATTCTTCACAAAGTCAGGATCCCCCAGATAGCTCGCCCGGTCGGCAAAGACCCGTTTCTCCATCTCGGCAACAAGGTGAATATATTGCGCGGAGTTAGGCTCGGCATTCGCAAACTTGGACTCCAGATCCTCGCGCATCTTCAGCATCTGCAGCAGGATCACGCCGCCCGAACTTGGCGGCGGCGTGGTCACGACCTGGTAGCCGCGCCAGTTGCCGATCAACGGTTCACGCCACACCGCCTTGTAGCCTGCCAGATCGTCCTTGGTGATCAGACCGTGACCCCGCATGCTCGCGGCGATCAGGTCGGCCGTCTCGCCTGTATAGAATTCGCTCCCGCCCTTGTCGGCAATCCGTTCAAGCGTCTCGCCGAGTTCTGGCTGCTTGAAGACGGCGCCCGCCTTCATATTGCCGAAATAGGCGTCGAAGTTGGTCCGGTCCTTGAACTCGCCCGCCGAATAGTTGCGCGCCTTTTCGAGGCGCTGATCCACCGTGAAGCCCTTTTCCGCGTAGGCAATCGCGGGGGCCAACACCTGCTTCCACTTAAGCTTGCCAAACCGCCGCTGGGCCTCCCACATGCCCGCGACCGTGCCGGGCACGCCGACCGAGCGCGCGCCAATCAGGCTCAGCTTGTCGACCACATTGCCGCTCGCATCGAGATACATGTCTCGCGTGGCGGCCGCCGGCGCGGTTTCCCGATAATCGAGAAAGTACGGTTTGCCATCGACCACGAGCGTCATGAAGCCGCCGCCACCAAGATTGCCCGCATCGGGATACGTGACTGCGAGCGAGAACGCGATGGCCACACCGGCATCGATCGCATTGCCGCCAGCCGCAAAAATCTGCTGGGCGGTGTCGGCCGCATAAGGGTCGGGCACCGCCACCGCATTGGCGCTCAGCACCGCTTGCGGCGTCTTCGCGAGCGCCACCTGCGGCGCGGCCGCAAAGCCCGCGAGGGAGGCCGCACCTAGCCAAAGCGCACGCATCATGTACGCACGCCGGTGCGTGGCGAACCCGTGATTCCATCCCTTCATCGTCAATCTCCATTGAACTCTGCTTCGATGGCCCAACCTGTCAACAGACCATCCGATTGATGTCCGCCACTCGCGAGGCCCATTATGTCGCCACGGTTCCGGGAGTGCGTGCGGTAAAATGCCCTATTCTTGCGGCAGCGCACAGCGCCAGGCCGCCCAGATATTTCATTGCGACGAGATTTTTCGCCGTCCGATCCGCCGAACCGCCCTTCGCGCATGAGCAACGAACGTACCGAACGCACTGATGCCCCGACGGCATCGAACTTCATCCGCAACGTCATTGACGAAGATAACCGCAACCGCAAATGGGCCGGCCGCGTCGAAACGCGCTTTCCGCCCGAGCCGAACGGCTATCTGCACATCGGCCATGCGAAATCCATCTGCCTGAACTTCGGCGTCGCCCGCGACTACGGCGGCGTTTGCCATCTCCGTCTCGACGATACGAATCCCGAGAAGGAGAGCATGGAGTACGTCGATTCGATCGTCGAAGCGGTCCGCTGGCTCGGCTATACCTGGCAACAGGGCGAGTCGAGCCATCTCTACTTCGCGAGCGACTACTACGAGGCCCTGTACCGTTTTGCTGAGATCCTGATCGAGCGCGGCAAGGCCTATGTCGACAGCCAAAGCGCCGAGGAAATGCGCGTCAACCGCGGTTCGCTGACCGAATCGGGCCGCGCCTCGCCGTACCGCAGCCGCACGCCGGCCGAGAATCTCGACCTGTTCCACCGGATGCGGGCAGGCGAATTCGCCGAAGGCGAGCATGTGCTGCGCGCCAAGATCGACATGTCGTCGCCGAACATCAATATGCGCGATCCGGTGATTTACCGGATCCGCTTTGCGCATCACTATCGGACCGGCGACACGTGGTGCGTCTATCCGATGTACGACTACACGCATTGCATCTCGGATGCGATGGAAGGCATCACGCACTCGCTGTGCACCCTCGAATTCGAAGATCATCGCCCCTTGTATGACTGGGTGCTTGACGAACTCGCTCAAGCCGGCGAATTCAAGCGTCCGTTGCCGCAACAAATCGAATTCGCCCGGCTTAACGTGACGTATGCGATCACGAGCAAACGCAAGCTGCTGCAACTCGTGACCGAAAATCACGTCGAGGGCTGGGACGACCCACGCATGCCGACCCTCGTCGGACTGCGCCGCCGCGGCTTCACGCCGGCCAGCATCCAGCTGTTCTGCGACCGGATCGGCGTGTCGAAAGCCGACTCGTGGATCGACATGGGCGTGCTCGAGCAATCGCTGCGCGACGATCTCGACAGCATCGCGCCACGTGCGATTGCCGTGCTCGACCCGCTCAAGCTGATCGTCGACAACTACCCTGCGGGTAGCGAAGAAGCGTGCTCGGCGCCGGTGCACCCGCATCATCCGGAACGCGGCACGCGTGCCTTCCCGTTCTCGCAAGAACTCTGGATCGAACGCGAAGACTTCAACGAGCATCCGCCGAAGGGCTATTTCCGACTGTTCCCGGGAAACAAGGTGCGGCTGCGTTACGGCTTCGTCGTCGAGTGCACGGGTTGCGACAAGGACGAGAACGGCAACGTGATCGCCGTGCATTGCAACTACTTCCCAGACAGCAAGTCGGGCACCGAAGGGTCGAACAACTACAAGGTCAAGGGCAATATTCACTGGGTCAGCGCGGCCCATGCCTACGCAGCCGAAGTACGGCTCTACGACCGCCTGTTCAGCGAACCGCAACCTGATGCAAGCGGCCGCGACTTCCTGACGGTGTTGAACCCGACTTCTAAGCGAATCGTGCATGCCTATCTCGAACCGGGCGCTGCCACGATGAACGCTGAAGATCGCCTGCAGTTCGAACGCCACGGCTACTTTGTGGCCGACAAGGTCGATTCTCAGCCGGGCAAGCCGGTGTTCAACCGGATCGTGAGCCTGAAGGACAGCTGGGGGCGGTAAGACCGTTGCGGCGCGGGGGCCATCACTCGCGCCGCAAGCTAGAATAAGGCTTTCCCCATACCGGAGAGAGATGATGGCCGCTTCGATCGATGCCGTACTCGAGCCCCGGACCCAGGATATCGGGGTGCCGGTACGCCGCCTGATTCCGCAACGCGGGCATCGCGCCTGCGGCCCGTTCGTGTTTTTCGATCATATGGGGCCGGTCGAGATGGCGCCCGGCCAGGGCCTCGATGTCCGGCCGCACCCGCACATCGGCTTGGCGACCGTGACCTATCTGTTCGAGGGCGCGTTCATGCATCGCGACAGTCTCGGCACCGTCCAGAGGATCGAACCCGGTGACGTGAACTGGATGAGCGCGGGCCGCGGCATCACCCATTCCGAACGCTCCCCCGACGACCTGCGGCACTCGGGCGGCCGCGTACACGGGATCCAGACCTGGGTCGCCCTGCCCGTCAAGGACGAACAGACCGAACCCTGGTTCCGCCACTATCCGGCGGCCGATATTCCGGTACTGCATCGTGAAGGCGCCGTCCTCCATGTGATCGCGGGCGACGCTTTTGGAACTCGCTCACCGGTCGAAACGAGCGCGCGCACGCTCTACGTCGCGGCTTACCTCGAGGCCGATGCGTCGCTTGCCGTACCACCGGAACATATCGAACGCGGGGTCTATCTGGTTGACGGCGACCTCACGATCGATGGCAGCGCGCTCGAGCCCTTCCATGTGGCTCTGCTCACGCGCGGCACCACGGTCGAACTCAAGGCCGGCGCGAATGGAGCGCGTCTGATGTTGTTCGGCGGCGATCCGCTCGACGGGCCGCGCCTGATCGACTGGAATTTTGTCGCGACCCGGCGCGAATTGATCGACGCGGCCAAAGAAGCATGGCGCGCGCAGCAATTCGATAAAGTCCCGGGCGAAACGGAATGGATTCCGTTGCCTGTCTGACGCCAGCGAGTGGCTGCGTTCAGCCGCCGTCGCCCGCGTGTCGCCAAGGCATGGCGCTTTGCGCGCAACCGATCCGCACGGCCCGGGCGGCGGCCTTGAATGGCGCCGCCAAGCCCTCATTTACACCTGATGTCATTGCCTGAATCGAGAGAACCCATGATGGATACCACCCTTGCCACCTTCGAAAACGACGTGGTTGTCGCCTCGCAGCAGGCGCCCGTGCTCGTCGACTTCTGGGCGCCGTGGTGCGGCCCGTGCAAGACGCTCGGGCCCATGCTCGAGAAACTCGAAGCCGAATATCAGGGCGGCTTTCGCCTCGTCAAAGTCAATTCGGACGAGAACCCCGAACTGGCCCAGCACTTCAATATCCGCAGCATCCCCTTTGTGGTCGCCTTCGTCGATGGCCAGCCGGTCGACCAGTTTGTCGGCGTGCTGCCCGAGTCGCAATTGCGCGCCTTCATCGACAACCTGATGCCGAACCCGGCCGACACTGAACGTCGCGCCGCTTACACGGCACTCGACGAAGGTCGCCGCGACGACGCTTACCGCCATCTGCAGACCGCGCTCACCCTGGACCCAGCCTACGACGAAGTACGGCTCGACCGGACCGAGTGGCTCATCGAAGACAAGCGCATCGATGAAGCCCGCGAGGAACTCGCGCGCGTCTCGCCGAAGGTCGCGCAAGGCATCGATTCGCGCTACAACGCGATCAAGACCCAGCTCGACGCGGTCGAAATCGTTGCCGAGTTGCCGCCGCCCGAAGAATTGTCGAGCAAGATCGAGCGCGATCCGGCCGACCTCGAAGCGCGCTTCGATCTCGCCAACTGGTTGATCGCCGAAAAGCGCTATGAACCCGCGCTCGAGCAATTGTTCGAGATTGTGCTGCGCGACCGCGCCTTTAAGGAGGATGTGGGCCGCAAGACGATGCTGTCGGTGTTCGATCTCGCGACCGGACGGCCAGAGATCGTGTCGGCATGGCGGCGCAAGCTGAGTGCGGCGCTGAACTAGGAGGGCCTGCTAGGCCTGTTTCGCCAGCGCGCGCAAGACATGCGAGGCAGCGGCGAAGCCAAACGGCGCCGTCACGCAAACGCTCGACCCGAAGCCCGCGCAGTTGAGCCCAACCGGGCCGCGCGCGGGCGCCTCCGAGGGTGGCGGCAGAGCGTCTGAGAAGGCGCCCGGGTTCGGCTCACCGCCCTGCCCGATCTTCTCTACGCTCGCCCCTGTTGTGGGCGTTCCATCTGAATCGGTACCCGCCAGCGCCATCACGCTGCCGTCCTGTTCGCTTTCCTCATTCCCCGCGGAAGTCGCCGCAGCGGGGTAGATCAGCGGCTCATCCGAATACACCGCCGGCACCTTGAAGCGCGCCTTCGGCCCACGCGGAAAGCCGTGCAATTTACGCAGTTGCGCGCGCACCTTGGACAGCAGCGGATCTTGGATCGTCAACGCCAGGTCTTCGATCCGCAGCCGCGTAGGGTCAAGCTGCCCCCCTGCGCCGCCCACCGTAATCAACGCCTGCTGGTGCGCCACGCACCACGCGATGAGTGCCACTTTGGTCCGCACGCTATCGATCGCGTCGACGATAAAGTCAAAGCCCCCGCCAAGCAGCCGGTCCATATTGTCCGGCTCGATAAAGTCCTCGATCTCGACCACCTCGCAGGCGGGATCGATTTGTGCAACCCGCTCTGCCATGGCCGTGACTTTCGCCTTGCCGTAGTTGCCGTCGAGCGCGTGAATCTGTCGGTTCGTGTTGCTTTCCGCCACATTGTCGAGGTCGATCAACGTCAGACGCCCGATTGCACTGCGCGCCAACGCCTCGACCACCCAGGAGCCGACACCGCCGATGCCGATCACCGCGACATGCGCGCGCTCGAAGCGATCGAGCACCTGGGGGCCGTAGAGCCGCGCGACGCCGCCGAAACGGCGCGCACGGTCCGGCACGTCGAGGTCCAGCGCGCGGCCCTTGGACTCGCCCTCTTGCAGGGCAGGCAAGGCAGTCAAGGCGGTAGTAAGATTCGGAACAATAGCTGAGTCGGACATGGAGAAGTCACACAAGGCTGGGCCGCCGACGGCATCGGCGCGAATGCCGGCATTGTGCCGGAAATCGCTTCGACGCTTCGCCCCGGACCGCAGAGACGACTGCGGCAACGGGCTCGAAGGCGGCCAGAGGTAACCGCACTGCGTGTGAGGCTGAAATCCCTATCCTGCCAACTCGTCGGTCATTGGCTATACTTTATAGACCTTAAGCGCACGCATAAGAATCGTGACTTCCCTCGCAGACCTCCGCAAAACCTATGCGCGCGACTCGCTGTCGGAGACCGACGTCCAGGTCGACCCGATCCGTCAGTTCGAGCAATGGTTTGCCGAAGCGCAGGCGGCACAGGTCCCGGAACCCAATGCGATGAGCCTCGCGACCGCCGACCGCGAAGGCCGGCCGTCAAACCGGATCGTGCTGATCAAGGGCGCCGACGCCCGCGGCTTCGTGTTCTTCACGAGCTACGAAAGCACCAAGGGCCGCAATCTCGCGCAGAATCCCTTTGCCAGCCTGCTTTTCTTCTGGACGGAACTCGAGCGCCAGATCCGCATTGAAGGACGCGTCGAGAAAACCTCCGCCGAAGAAAGCGACCACTACTTCCATTCACGCCCACTCGGCTCGCGCATCGGCGCCTGGGCCTCGATCCAGAGCAGCGTCACGCAACGCGCCGATCTCGAGGCCCGCGAAGCCCGCTTTGCCGCCGAATACGGCGACCATCCGCCGCGCCCGCCTCAATGGGGCGGTTACCGGCTGGTGCCGGACGCCATCGAATTCTGGCAGGGGCGCCCGTCGCGCCTGCACGATCGCATCAAATACTTGCGCAATACCGACGGCAATTGGCAAATCGTCAGGCTTGCCCCCTGAAGGCGTCGTCGTGTAGCAGTCGTTCCCGCTTTGTTCTTGTTTGATTGGGTAGGCTGCCCGAGTGTGGTTGCGGGTCTGTTTCCAGGTCACTTCCCGTAGGGAAGGGAGCAGTCCGCCAGAGCCAGGCTCCGGGCAATGGTCGATCGTATCGTTGAGCACGGAGAAGAGAATGTTCTGGGAGAAAAAACTTGCACAGTGGGTCGCGGACATGCGCGCGACTGTCAATATTCCTGCGCGCCTCGTGCTGTGGGATGGTCATCAGTATGACTTCGGCAATTTCTCGACGCCCCAGGTGACGATGCATGTCAAAGGGGCGTCGGCGATGCCGTATCTGCTGTCGCCAAGCCTCGATAACCTCGGGGAAGCCTACGTCAAGGGCAAGATCGATATCGAGGGCAAGCTCAGCGATGTGATCGACGTCGGCTACGCGCTGGCTCGCTCGACCATCACCTCGGGCCGCAAGCTCGACCGGGTGCTGCGTTATTTCAATCACACCCGCACGTCCGACAAAAAAGCGATCCAGTATCACTACGACGTCTCGAACGCGTTCTACCAGTTGTGGCTCGACCCCAACATGGTCTATTCCTGCGCGTATTTCGAGAACGGCGATGAAGATCTCGCCACGGCGCAGTTGAAGAAGATCGACCACATCCTCACCAAGATCGACATGCAGCCGGGCCAGACGCTGCTCGACATCGGCTGCGGCTGGGGAGCACTGGTAATTCGCGCGGCGCAGAAGTTCGGTGCCAAATGCGTGGGCGTCACGCTCTCGCAAAACCAGTTCGACCTCGCGACCGAACGCGTCAAGGCGGCCGGTCTCGAAGGCCAGATCGAGATCCGTCTGCAGGACTATCGTGATGTGCAGGGGCAATTCGACCGGATCACCAGCGTCGGCATGTTCGAGCACGTCGGGCGCAAGAATCTTCCCGAGTATTTTTCGCGCGTCAATGCGCTGCTCAAGGACGACGGCGTGGCGATGAACCACGGTATCACCTCAAGCGATGCGGCCAGCGGCGAAACCTCGCTGGGCGGCGGCGAATTCATCGACAAGTATGTGTTCCCCGATGGCGAGCTTCCGCATATCGGCCTCGCACTCGAAGCCATGCAGCGCGGCGGCCTCGAAGCCTTCGACGTCGAGAACCTGCGCCGCCACTACGCACGCACCCTCAACATCTGGGCCGAAAACTTCGAGAAACGCGCTGACGAAGCACGCCAGCAAGTCGACGACGAAAAGTTCCGGATCTGGCGCGTCTATCTCGCCGGCTGTGCTTATGCGTTCACCAACGACGATGTGTCCATCTTCCAAATCGTCTGCCGCAAGGCGGGACGGTCGGCCGACACCTTGCCGTGGTCGCGCCGTTATATCTACAACAAGCCGCTGTAAGGATGGGGCGCTCGCCGGCCCCTGCCGACTCCGCCGAACAGTTTGACCTGTTCGGCGGAACGGTTGAAACTGCGGCGCCTGAGTTGGATCAGCCAGCGGTCGCCGTTGCCTCCGTCCCGGAACACAAGGCGGTGGGCGCTGGCACAACATCGAAGCAACCCAAGCGAACGGGCCGCGCGACACGAGTCGCTGCACCCGACTTCGACGCCGGGCTACTCGCACTTGGCAAGGCCCTCCCTCAGCAGATCCACCTCGGCACCTCGACCTGGTCGTTTCCGGGCTGGCGCGGGCTCGTCTACCGAGACGAGGTGTCCGACACCAAACTCTCGAGAGAAGGCCTGCTGGCCTACGGTCATCATCCGGTGCTCGGCTGCGTCGGTATCGACCGCTCGTTCTATGCTCCTTTGACCGTGGCGCAGTACGCGCGCCACGCGGCGCAAGTGCCGGATGCCTTCCGTTTTCTCGTCAAGGCCCCCGCCTCGGTCTGCGACGCCGCGTTGCGCGGCCCGCGCGGCGGAGCGCTCGCGCCGAACCCGACGTTTCTCGATGCGGCGATCGCGCGCGACGAGTTCGTGGTGCCGTGCCTGGAAGGACTGGGGAGAAAAGCGGGCGCACTCGTGTTTCAGCTTTCACCGATGACACCGCTGTTGCTCGCCGACCCGGCCGCCCTGATCGAACGGCTTGGGGCGTTCTTCGCCGCGTTGCCGGCCCCCGACACCTATCCGGGAGAGCCGGTCTATGCGGTTGAGATTCGCGATGCCTCGCTGCTCACGCCGCGCTTTATCCGCATGCTGCGTGAGGCGAAGGTGCGTTATTGCGTGGGCATTCATGCGCGCATGCCCGACCCGTTACGGCAGGCGGCAGCGCTTGCGTTGCTCGACGACGACATGCCCGGGCCGCTTGTGATCCGCTGGAGCCTACATGCGGGCTTCGAATATGAAAAGGCCAAGGCGAAGTACGCGCCTTTCGACCGCCTCGTCGACGAAGACCCCAACACGCGCGAAGCCTTGGCCGAACTGGCGGCCCGCTATGTGCTCGCAGGCCAGCCGGTATTCATCACCATCAACAACAAGGCCGAAGGATCGGCTCCGCTGAGCTGCGTCAAGCTCGCGGAGGCGATCATGGCGACCCTCGCCAGCTAGGCAGCTCAGGCCTGGCGCGACTTCAGGCGGCTGGCGAACTTTAGGCGGAATTTCGCGACCTTGGGCGCGACCACGAACGAGCAGTAGCCTTGGTTCGGATGCTGCTCGAAGTAGTTTTGGTGATATTTCTCGGCCGGCCAATAGTTGCCGTTCAGCGGCGAGACCTCGGTGACAATCTTGTCATCATAGATGCCTGCCTTGCTGATTTCGTCGATCACGGCGAGTGCCGTGGCGCGCTGGGTATCGTCGTGCGTGAAGACGACTGAACGATACTGAGTGCCGACGTCATTGCCTTGCCGATTGAGCTGTGTCGGATCGTGAATCGCAAAAAAGATGTTCAGGATGTCCCGAAAACTGATCTTGGCCGGATCGAATTCGAGTTTGACCACTTCGGCATGGCCCGTGTCGCCGTCGCAGATTCTCTCGTACGAGGGGTTCTTCAGCGCGCCGCCGGCATAGCCGGACTCGACCCGTGTGACGCCTTCGACGTCGAGAAATACCGCCTCCGTGCACCAGAAGCAGCCGCCGCCCAGCGTGGCGACTTCCGTGGTCCGGCCGCTTGCCGTGTCGCTGTTTGCGCCCTGGCCGATGAGCGTACCGGTTTGATTCAGATCCGTCATGATGTCCTCTTTCATAGATCAGGCTGTCCCAACTCACGACGGCGCCATGTGTATGCCGTCGGATTCGCCTCAATGGGTCGAATCCAGCCTGGAATCCTTACACAGGCTTCAGCTTAACCACTTTCCGATAGAATCGCTGCGAGGCCCTCCGCCAAACTCAATTCACTATGCCGTCGCACGTTCGCCAGACCTTCCCGAATGCGGTTCGCATCCGTGCACGCAGGAACCTATCTATGACGTCCGCCGCTGCCCAGCCCAATTTCGACGCGGTGGCGTTTCGCCGCGTGCTCGGTCGCTTTGCGACCGGCGTCACCGTGATCACGACCCGTGCCGAGTCGGGCGCGCTGGTCGGCATCACCGCCAGTTCGTTCAACTCGGTCTCGCTGACACCGCCGCTGATCCTGTGGAGCCTCGCGACGACCTCGGCTTCGATGCCCACATTCCGCAACAACAGTCACTACGTGGTGAACGTGCTCGCGGCGTCCCAGCTCGAACTGTGCCGCCGTTTCGCCACGGTCAAGGGCGACCGCTTTGCGGGCGTCACCCATCAGGCCAGCGAGACGGCCGGCCTGCCGATTCTCGACGGCTCGCTCGCCTGGTTCGAATGCCATAACCGGAGCCGCTACGAAGAAGGCGATCATGTGATCTTCGTCGGTGAAGTCGTCCGCTGCGGGCTGCCCGACGAAAGCGGTACAGCTGAGCCCCTCGTGTTCCAGGACGGGCGCTTTCATACGATCCATCCGCTCGAGTAAGGCCTGGCAGAGACCTCGGCACCCCAAAAAACAGGAGGAGACATCGATGACGACCCCCAACGCGCGCTTTCAGTGGGATGACCCGCTACTGCTCGATCATCAACTGAACGACGACGAACGCATGATCCGCGACGCGGCCCATGCCTACGCGCAGGGCAAGCTCCTGCCGCGCGTGCTCGAAGCGTTTCGCCACGAACGGACCGACCCGTCTATCTTTCGCGAAATGGGCGAACTCGGCCTGCTCGGCGCGACGATCCCACCTGAATATGGCGGCGCCGGTCTCAGCTACGTGAGTTACGGCCTAATTGCACGTGAAGTCGAACGGGTCGACTCGGGCTTCCGGTCGATGATGTCCGTCCAGTCATCGCTCGTGATGGTGCCGATTCATGCATTCGGTACGGAAGAGCAAAAACAACGCTATCTTCCCAAGCTCGCCAGCGGCGAATGGATCGGGTGCTTCGGCCTGACTGAACCCGACCACGGCTCGGATCCCGGCAGCATGACGACACGCGCGAAGAAAGTCGATGGCGGCTTCGTGCTCAACGGCAGCAAGATGTGGATCACCAACTCGCCGATCGCCGACGTCTTCGTCGTCTGGGCCAAGCTGCCCAATGAGGCCGGGGAAGACGAGATCCGCGGCTTCGTGCTCGAGAAAGGCACCAAGGGCCTGTCGGCCCCCGCGATCCACGGCAAGGTCGGTCTGCGAGCGTCGGTAACCGGTGAGATCGTGCTCAGCGATGCCTTTGTCCCCGATACCGCGATCTTCCCCGACGTGCGGGGCCTCAAGGGGCCGTTCACCTGCCTGAATTCAGCACGCTACGGCATCGCCTGGGGTGCGCTCGGCGCGGCCGAAGCCTGCTGGCATACCGCGCGGCAATATGTGATCGATCGCAAGCAGTTCGGCCGCCCTCTGGCAGCGAACCAGCTGATCCAGAAAAAACTCGCCGATATGCAAACCGAGATCACCCTCGGCCTGCAGGGGGTATTGCGGCTTGGCCGGATGAAAGACGAAGGGACGGCGGCGACCGACCTGACCTCGATGATGAAGCGCAACTCTTGCGGCAAGGCTCTCGATATTGCCCGGCTCGCGCGCGACATGCTCGGCGGCAACGGCATCTCGGACGAGTTCGGTATCGCCCGGCATCTCGTCAACCTCGAGGTCGTCAATACCTATGAGGGCACCCACGATATCCACGCGCTGATTCTCGGGCGCGCGCAGACCGGCATCCAGGCATTTTTCTAAACCCCCTGCCTCAAATGCAAAGGCCTGCCGGATTTTTGCCCGGCAGGCCTTTTTTTTGCGACACCACGAGTAAGGCGGAAGTGAACCCTCGGCTGATTGATAAACAGACAGCCGGCTGGTTTCGTTTTTTCGTTCCGTGCTTACTTGTTCGGCTGCGGCGTCATGCGCAGGTAAGGCCGAATCGCCTTGTAGCCCTTCGGAAACTTCTGCTTCAGGACTTCCTCGTCTTTCAACGACGGAACGATCACGACATCGTCGCCATCCTTCCAGTTGCCGGGCGTGGCGACCGAATAGTTGTCCGTGAGCTGAAGCGAGTCGATCACACGCAGCACTTCGTCAAAGTTACGACCGGTGCTGGCCGGATAGGTAATAAAGAGCCGTACCTTTTTCTTCGGGTCGATCACGAACAAAGAACGCACCGTGACCGTCTCGCTCGCGTTGGGGTGAATCATGTCGTACAACTGCGAGACCTTGCGATCGCCATCGGCGAGGATCGGGAAGCCAACCTTGGCCGCCTGCGTCTCGTTGATGTCCTTGATCCAGTCGACATGGTGTTCCTGGGTGTCGACCGAGAGCGCGATGGTCTTAACGTTGCGCTTGGCAAACTCGTCGGCGAGCTTCGCCGTGAGCCCAAGCTCGGTCGTGCACACAGGGGTGAAGTCGGCCGGGTGCGAAAAGAGTACGCCCCAGCTGTCGCCGAGCCACTCATGGAAATGGATGCGACCGAGGCTCGAATCCTGCTCGAAGTCGGGGGCGATGTCGCCAAGACGCAGACTCATTGAGATACTCCGATGGTGAAAGAAAGCCAGGCAACGCGGACCGTTCGCCGTGCGACCAGAGGAGAAGAATACGTCAGTGCCCTCGCATCACGAACGAACTTTCTCGTCTTCGCATATAAGTTTTTGTAATTTTTAGCGCGATGAGTGAAACTTTTGTGCGGCGCAACCGATCCATCGCTATCCTGCAAGCGTGTGCCAGGGCGCTCGCTATCAGGTCCAACTTTGGCTAGCATTAATGGCGTAGACGCCAACGACGGGAGTGCTCATGTCGGAAATCAACAAGGAGAAGCTGATGTCGGATATCAAAACCGTGCTGTCGGATGCGGAAGACCTGCTCAAGCAAGCTGCCAGCACCACCGGTGAGCGTGCTACTGAACTGCGCGAGAAAGCCGTCTCGCGCCTCAAGCAGGCCAAGGAAAAGGCTGCGGACGTACAGGTCGTGGTCGTCGAGAAGGGCAAGAAGGCCGTGCGCGCCACCGACGACTATGTTCACGAACATCCGTGGCAGGCCATCGGCATCGCCGCTGGCGTGGGCGTACTGGTCGGGTTGCTGATCAACCGCCGGTAAGCAGGCGCCACAAAGACGGCATGCGTAGGTCTTGCGGGTCTGTCTTTGTGGAAGAGCGCTAGCGCGCGCTTGCGGCACCGCGTGGAAGTGCGGGCTGCATGCACGCCGCCCCGCATCGCAGCGTCCGGCTCCCGGACCCTCACGATGCGGGGCGCGCTCTTGTGTGGAGCTTCGCTCTGCCCCGGTCACGGGCTCGCCTCCAGGCTAACCTTATGCGGTGCACGCCGGCCGCTTGCCTTCAATGACAAACGATTCGAACGCGTCCGAAGCGACGCAGGGTCCGTTACGCCGGATCGTCGGTGCCATTCTCGGGATCGCGCACACTCGCCTCGAACTGCTCGGCATCGAGCTGGCCGAGGAAAAAGATCGCCTGCTCACCGCGCTGTTCGTCGGACTGGCCGCCATGTTGTTCGCCATGATGGCGTTGATTGCGTTCACCTTCCTGATCGCCGCGACCTTCTGGGACACGTACCGGTGGCAGTCCCTCACCATTCTGTGCCTCGTCTATCTTCTGCTTGCGGTGCTCTGTGCGCTGCGTGCCCGGCATCGCCTGCTCGGGTCGCCGCTGATGTTCCAGGCCACGCTTGGCGAACTCGAAAAAGATCGCGAGATGTTCCGCTCATGAGGAAGACGCCATACACCGGGCTGCCCGTCTGGGTTGCCATGACGAGGACAACACCATGAACCGGCCTGTCAATGCGCGCGCTGCGCTAGCCGTGCACAACCGTCGCCGTGGCACCGACCGCGAGTCGCTCGCGATTCGCAAGGAGATCCTCCTCCTGCGATGCGAGCTCGAGCGCATGGACCTTACCGAGGCGACCGGCGAATTGCGTCATCGCTTCGCGCACTTTGGCTGGCTCAAGATGCTCGTGCCGCGTTTTGGCGGCAGAGGCGGCATGGCGGGGCTCGGCAGCCTGCTTAAAGACTATCCGCTGATCAGTTCGCTGGCATCGCTGGCGCTGACCCATGGGCCGCGCCTCAAGTCGCTCGGGCGGGTGAAGCCTTTGTTGAAGTTCGGTGCGGTCGGGTTTGCACTGTGGCAGGCCGTCAAACTTTGGAAGGCTGCGACGGGGAGTGAGGCGGAGAACGGGCTGTAGTAGCACTTCGAGGTCGGTTAGTCTGATGGGCTATGTACCCGACCAGCGCGAGTCGATGGGTGCTTGGCCTGTGCCCGTTCGGCGCCCCCATGCGTCAAGAATCAGGCGACCACGTGCGTCGTTCGCCATGGGACCTGACTCGACCGGCGTAGCCATGATCCGGTAACCCGTGATCACTCCTGTCGCATCGCCGAGCATCCCATCAACCGGATCGGCGAGCTGCTTCCCTGGAATATCAGGGTGTTCTCGCGAGCCTAGGCGACAATAGCAGCAATGCTGGCAACTCCCTCTTCCCATGGCGAAATCCTTTACGCTTTACACACTCCATGTACAAATTCGCGACGTCAGCCCGCCTGTCTGGCGTCGAATCAACGTCGAAGGCGCCACCACTTTACGCAAGCTTCATCATATTCTGCAGGCGGCGTTCGGATGGTCGAGCTCGCACTTGCACGAGTACGAGATCGAACATAGCCGTTACGCCATGTTCGATATTGATGACGTGCTCGACTCGATGGATCCTGATGCGACCTTCGACGACCGCAAAACCAAATTACAAAAGGTCGCTTATCCAGGACTGCGCTTCGTCTACGAATATGACTTCGGTGATGGCTGGAACCACGACATCGTCGTGGAAACGATGAAATTCATTGACGGCGAGCCGCAGGGGATCGCATACATCTCGGCGGGCGCACGAGCCTGTCCGCCGGAAGATGTGGGTGGTCCTTGGGGCTACGAGAACTTCTTGACCACGCTACGCGACGAGCCGGACAGCGAAGAAGGACAGCGCCTGAGAACTTGGATCGGTGACGGGTTCGACCCGGAGCAGTTTGATCGACATGCAGCAAACGCCACTTTGCTGCGCATGGCCTGGAACCGATGGGGCAGTAAATAGCCGTTACGTAAATACGGTGATGTCGCCGCGCTTACAACTGAACGCCGTCGCCGGATCTTGGTGTCTTGCGGCCACACGGGGGGCGATCCCAAGGTCCTTCGACCGGCGCGCCGCTGCAGCCAAACACGGTCGCTTGTGAGAAGCCTCGACCCCGGGGCGAGCCCTCGGGCGTTGCGTTGCGAGCCGCTTCCGCGATCAGAACAATGCGTCGCGCGCATTCGAAAAGCCTGCGATGTGTCGAACGCCGTATTCAACCCTGCCCGCTGTCCTGCATAGAGCGTCAACACGGTGGCCAGCACCAGCGAACCCAGCGCTGTCGCCAACGTCAACTCAACGAGCGTATGTCCGCGCACAACCGTCGGCAGACTCGCGCTTATCCGGTCGCTCGGATCCGCCCGCGACATCTCTGCTCGCAAGCCCTCGATAGATCGGTCCGCTATCCGACCCGCGGATCGACTGGCGAATCGTCCCATGGTGAATCGCACCCCCTATGGGCAGCGCAAAAAACGAAATGTGAACCAGCGCGCCCACCCCTACCTTGCGATGCCAATCCTGATGCACGAACGACCTCCATGACAGGGCGGGCCGCCGAGCGACACCAGCGTCGATTCCGCGATCCATGACACTTCGATCAAGTCGATATGCTTTGCGTGCCGGGTGATATCGACTTCCCCACCTGCCAATGACGATTTGGCGCGCCTCCCCCATTCGCGCAACACCACATCCGCGTGGCAGACCACTTCGCAGGGCCTCAGCCACACCGTCTGCAAGCCGGGCGGCATGGCGATATTCGAGCGAAACGCGCAGAAGCCGAAAGGCGTGCGTTTGCGCGGCCAAGGTACCAAGCGCAACGATTGCCGCAAGCGCCAATGCCATGATGACCTCGGGCAAGGACGTACCACGGCATGCGTCCAAGTGCCGAGTCATGCCCGAGTGCATCCCCCCTCCAGTATGCGTACCCGTCCGCTCACTGCGACGAGCACGCAGCGCCGCAAAGCCTTGTTCGCCTGGCTATCGTCATTGCCATCGCTCGCCACGTTTGCCTCGTTTTCGGTGCTGGCCTTGTCGCCTTGGTTAGCATCGTCGCCCTCGCTACCCTCGCCCTCCTTCTGGCCTTCCTCACGACGGCCAGTATCACACGCTATCCCGCCGGGTCCACGCAAGCCGACTTCGAAGTGGCGCGCGACTCCCGCGATCCGGCCGCCAGGTGGCATGAAACGCAGCGGTCTGCTGTCACCGCGAATGGCCACGCTGGCATCGAACGTAACGAGCCTCAGCGGAACAACCAACCGACCATCGCGACCCATCCCAAGCACTTGCGTATGTGCCCAGGTCACCGTGGGTCGCAGTGGGGGCTTCGGCACATTCGACACGTCCCCGACAAAGCGTGACCGGCATTCCCGTGCGAATCGCCTGATCGCGGCCATACCGCAATAGCGCCAGCCAGCGACGCGAGACGGCGTCGACGCGGTCGCGAGCACGCCAGCTCGCAAAAACCGGCGCAGCGCACGCAGCTCCGATTGCAACAACCGCAAGCACGATTATCGATTCGAGCACGCCGAATCCGTCGATGTCCGCCCTCCCCGCCTATGCCACGTTCCGATCCCTCGCCTCATTGCTGTGCCCCCATCGCGACCGTTGACCAACTGCCACTTTAAGACAACGGATGTGCACCAAAGGATGTGCACCAAACAGTCGGTCAAACCGCCTATATCATCCCCATCACCCAAAACAACCAGACGAAAAAAAACCGGCTCAACGAGCCGGTTTTTCTGGTCCCTCACACAAACAGCAAACTTCGCCACCTGCCCATGCGCTATTTCTTTCGACTGGGCTTTTGCGGACCCGGATTGCGAATCTCCTGAAGCAGATCCTGGAACTCCGAGACGTCTTCAAAGCGCCGATAAACGGATGCGAATCGCACGTACGCAATCTTGTCGAGCCGCCTGAGCTCGTTCATCACGAGCTCGCCGAGTTGCTCGCTACGAATCTCGCGTTCACCCGAGCCGACCAGTTGATACTCGATTCGCGCCACCGCATCGGCGACCGATTCCGCACTGACCGGACGCTTGCGCAACGCAAGCTGAATGCTCGCGCCGAGCTTGTTGCGATCGAACTCGACGCGACTGCCATCCTTCTTGACGACGGCCGGCAAGCCCAGCTCGACGCGTTCATACGTCGTAAAGCGCTTGTCGCACTGCGGGCAGCGACGCCGCCGGCGAATCGCCGCGCCGTCTTCCGACACGCGAGAATCCACCACTTGAGTGTCTTCGTGCCGACAGAACGGGCAGCGCATCGCGCGGTTTAGCCGTAGACCGGGAAACGGCGTGTCAGCTCGGCAACCTGAGCCTTCACACGTTCGAGCGTCGCCGCATCGCCGGGGTTGTCGAGCACGTCGGCAATCAGGTTGCCCACTTGCTCGGCTTCAGCCACACCAAAGCCCCGCGTCGTCATGGCGGGCGAACCGACACGGATACCGCTCGTCACAAAAGGCTTTTCCGGATCGTTCGGAATCGCGTTCTTGTTCACGGTGATATGTGCTTCGCCGAGCGCGGCTTCCGCAGCCTTGCCGGTGATGTTCTTCGAACGCAGGTCAACCAGCATCACATGGCTTTCCGTCCTGCCCGACACGATGCGCAGGCCACGCTTGACCAGCGTCTCCGCCAGCACCCGCGCGTTGTCGACCACTTGCTGCTGGTAGACCTTGAATTCCGGCAACAGCGCTTCCTTGAACGCCACCGCCTTGCCGGCGATCACGTGCATCAGCGGGCCACCCTGGATACCCGGGAAGATCGCCGAGTTGATCGCCTTCTCATACTCGGCCTTCATCAGGATCACGCCGCCGCGCGGACCGCGCAGGCTCTTATGCGTGGTCGTCGTCACGAAATCGGCGAAGGGCACCGGGTTCGGATAGACGCCCGCGGCGATCAGCCCCGCGTAGTGCGCCATGTCGACCATGAAGTAGGCGCCAACCGACTTGGCAATGCGCGAGAGACGCTCGAAGTCGATCTTCAGGGCAAACGCCGAAGCGCCCGCGACAATCAGCTTGGGCTTGTGTTCCTGGGCCAGCTTCTCGGCAGCGTCATAGTCGATGTCTTCGTTTTCGTCGAGACCGTAGCTGACGACGTTGAACCATTTGCCGGACATATTGACCGGCGAGCCGTGCGTGAGGTGACCGCCGTGCGCGAGACTCATGCCCATGATCGTGTCGCCCGGCTTGAGCATCGCGAAGAACACGCCCTGGTTCGCCTGCGAACCCGAGTTCGGCTGGACGTTCGCGGCGTCCGCGCCAAACAGTTGCTTGACCCGGTCGATCGCGAGTTGCTCGACCACGTCGACATACTCGCAGCCGCCGTAATAGCGCTTGCCCGGGTAGCCTTCAGCGTACTTGTTGGTCAGTTGGGAGCCCTGCGCGGCCAGCACAGCAGGGCTCGTGTAGTTTTCCGAAGCGATCAGTTCGATGTGATCTTCCTGACGCTGGTCTTCTTTCTGGATCACCGCCCACAGTTCGGGATCGACGTTGGCGATGGTGTGCTTCGCTTTATCAAACATGGCAAGTCCGTTGACAAGGGGGTTCGGCCTGGCTCGCGCGGGTGTCGCGAACGGCTCGGGAAAGGCAGTACGAAGGCGGGATGGCCTGCGGACAGCCAGCGAACCGGCGCGGCATGCAATAAATTGCACACGCATCGAGACATGGCTGCCCAGGCGAACGGCTGAAAACGGCCCTGCGCTTCACGGTGGTGGCCCACCTTGGACTTGAAAAAGTCACTATCGCCAGTCACGCGGGGTTTCGCCGGTAGTGTATTGGATGCCGCCTCAATAGGCAATCGGCCCCGCCAGCCGGGGCTTGCGAGGGACTGCCCAAGAGCCGCGAACATGGCCGGATGGCCTGTCAGGTCGATCCGATGAATCTTTTCGGTAAAATGCGCGGATGAACTTGAGCGCTGAACCCGACACGCGGCCCGGGACCTTTGTCTGGCCGATCCGCGTTTACTTTGAAGACACCGACATGGGCGGGATCGTCTTCTACGCTAATTACCTCAAATATTTCGAGCGTGCGCGCACGGAATGGCTGCGCGCCTGTGGTATCAACCAGGGCGCGCTCACTGAGGCAAGCGGGACGATGTTCGTGGTCCGCAGCACCGCTGTCGATTACCGGGCGCCCGCGCGGCTGGACGACCGCATCGAGGTCACGAGCCATCCGAGCCGGATTGGCCGTGCCTCGGTCGATTTCGACCAGCAGGCCTGGTGCAACGGAAATTTGCTCGCCACCGGCACAATCCGGGTAGGCTGCGTCGATCGCGCCACGATGAAGCCGGCTGCGATCCCGCCGGAAGTGCTCGATGCCCTGACTGCCGGCCCATTGACACCGCGCGGTGAACTCATCGCGTGACGATTGCACTAAGACTTGTCCCGACAGCCGGGGCGCCGCCTGTCCGACGGGGCGCACCGCTGATCAGGCTCCTGAAACCTGGCTTCCAACACCCTGACAGATAACACGTAAGCACCGCGGCCTGCCATGATCCGCCGGCCGCGGAATCGACATTCACACGACGCATAGACAGACACCGGCCCCTGCGGGCGAACCCTGCAAACCCTTATGAACAACGCACAAGACCTGTCGATCATTACCCTCGTGCTCAACGCCAGCCTGCTCGCGCAGGCGGTGATGGCGCTGCTATTGCTGCTCTCCCTCCTTTCGTGGACCTACATCTTTCGCAAGTGGTTTGCGCTGCGGCGCGCCCGTGCGCAGACCGAACGCTTCGAACGCGATTTCTGGTCGGGCGGCGATTTGCAGACGCTGTACCAGAGCGCAGCCAACAGCCGTCATTCGATCGGCGCACTCGAACGGATCTTTGAATCAGGCATGCGTGAGTTCCTGAAAGCCAAGGAAAAGCGGCTGAGCGACCCGGGCCTGCTCCTCGACGGTGCGCGTCGCGCGATGCGCGCCGCCTTCCAGCGGGAACTCGACGTGCTCGAAAGCAACCTCGCCTTTCTCGCTTCGGTCGGCTCGGTCAGCCCGTATATCGGGCTGTTCGGCACGGTCTGGGGGATCATGAACGCGTTCACGGGGCTTTCAAACGTCCAGCAGGCCACCCTGGCCAGCGTCGCGCCCGGCATCGCCGAAGCGCTGACCGCCACGGCAATCGGCCTGTTCGCGGCGATTCCTGCCGTGGTCGCCTACAACCGTTATTCGCACGATATCGACCGTCTTGCCGGCCGCTTCGAAACCTTCGTCGAAGAGTTTTCGAACATTCTTCAACGGCAAACCCACTAGGAGGGCTCGATGGCTGGAGGAACTCATTCGGGCATGCGCAGCAGCCGTCGCCGGCGCGCCATGGCCGACATCAATGTGGTGCCGTATATCGACGTGATGCTGGTGCTGCTGGTGATCTTCATGGTCACCGCGCCGCTCGTCGCACCGTCGGTCATCAATCTGCCGAGCGTCGGCGGCAGCGCACAACAGCAGCAAACGCCGCCGCTGGTCGTGAGCATCAAGGGCAACGGCGACGTGTCCGTGCGTTACAAGGACGATAGCGGTTCGCACGAACAGCAAATGACGCAGGCTGACCTCAAGAACTTCGTCTCCACCCGCGCCGGGGCCAATCCGGACCAGCCCGTGGTGATTGCGGCTGAAAAGACGGTGCAGTACGACACGGTGATGAGCGTGATGTCCGACCTCAAGTCACTGGGTGTCAAACGCGTGGGCCTGCTCGTCAAATCGAAATGATGAAGCGCGCAGCCTACCCGTTCCGGCCGCCGCGTGAGCGTGGCACAGGGCGAGCCATCGCGCTCGCCGTGGTCATGCATATGTTGCTCGCGGCCTTCCTGTTCTTCGGGATTCACTGGAAAAATAGCTCGCCGACCGGTTCGGAAGCCGAGTTGTGGACCGACACCAGCATCGTGACGCCGACTCCCCCAACGCCAGTGGCCCCCGCACCGGTTCAGCCAGCGCCGCCACCGCCGCCGCAGGAAGACGCCGACATCGCGCTTCAGGAAGCCAAGCGCAAGCAGATCGAACAACAGCAGAAAGACGCGGCGCTACTCGCAGATCAGCAGAAGCAGGCGCAACTCAAGCTCCAGCAGCAGGAAGCCGCGCGCCAGAAGGAGCTGGCTGACCAGCAGGCTGCGCTCGCCAAGGACAAGGCCCGCGATGCGGCGGCCAAGGCAGCCCAGGCTGAAGCGTCGAAACAAGCCCAGATCCAGGCGGACAAACGTCAACAGCAGCTCGACCAGCAAAAGCAGCAACAGCAGCAGTTGGCGGATCAGCAGAAAGCCGAGCAACAGAAGGCCGACCAGGCGAAGGCTGACCAGCTGAAGGCCGCCAAGGCCAAGCAGGACGCCGATACCAAGGCTGCCAAGGCGGCGGCGGATCAGGCTCGTCATGCACGACTCGCTGCATTGCAAGGGGCCGCCGGTTCCGGTGAGACGACCGGCACCGGGGCGGGCACGACGGGTAACGCCACGGGCGCTGGTGGCAACGGTTCGCCGGGCTATGCGGAGAAGGTCCGTCAGCGCGTGCTGCCTTTTATCAGCTTCGGGGGCACGGTCGACGGGAATCAGCCGGCAGTCGTGGCGGTTACGTGTGCGCCGGACGGTACGGTCCTCTCGGCGCGTGTGACGTCGTCGAGTGGCAATCAAGGTTGGGACGATGCCGTGCTCCGCGCCGTGCAAGCCGCCGATCCGATGCCTCGCGACGTCGATGGCAAGGCGCCGCGCAGCTTCCAGATCCGCTTCCGGCAAAAGAACTGACCGAATGTGGATGGGTGGCAGGAGTCAGACTCAACACGATGGCCGTCACGGCAGGGCGGCCATCGCCTCTTACCCTCCATACGCGGGGAGGCACGTCACGTCGGCGTGTGAACCGCCCGTTTGCGCCGTCGGGGCAACGCTTCCTGCGATGGCCTGCCTGACGTGTGCGCACGGCTGGCACGCTTCTTTCTTATACGACGGGCCGCTGGGCGTCATCTCGACCGGTGTCGTTGACCGGATCAGTCGGAATGGCGCGCCAGGCTTGGCAGAAACCGAATATGGAACGTTCAGCCGGTAATTCTGTCTAGCCTTGGTGCGTCAGGCGCGCCCCCTTTTTTTCCTCGCCTTTTACGAAAAGAGCATGAGCGTATTCAATAGCGTGGCTAAGTTTTTAGGCTTGCGAGCCATCCTCCTGACCGGCTTTGCCGCATTGGCGAGCGCCTCAGGCGTCGCCCACGCGGATCTCACGGTGGACATCACCGGCGTCGGTTCAAATCTCTATCCGATCGCGATCGCCCCGTTTGCCAATGAGGGCTCGGCGCCTCAGCAAATCAGCGCGATCGTGCGTGCCGACCTGCAGAACAGCGGGCGCTTCTCGAATATCGACGCGGGCTCGACCGCTGTCAGCGAAACCGACCCGGTCGATCTCGGCGCCTGGAAGGGCAAGGGCGCGCAGGCGTTCGTCGGCGGCAGCGTGACGCGGCTCGCGAGCGGCGACTACGACGTGCGCTTCCGGCTCTACGACACGGTCAAGGGCCAAAGCCTCGGCGGCCTCGCGTTGACGAGTTCGCAGGGCAACCTGCGGATGACCGCGCACAAGATCTCCGACTTCATCTATCAGAAACTGCTGGGCGTGCGCGGTGCGTTCGCCACGCGGCTGTCTTACGTTCAACGCGTCGGCAACCGCTATCAATTGAAGATATCGGACTCCGATGGTCAGAACGAGCACATTGCCTTGTCGAGCCCCGAGCCGATCATTTCGCCGTCGTGGTCGCCTGACGGCACCAAGGTCGCTTACGTTTCGTTCGAGAAGAAGAAGCCGATCGTCTACGTCCACGATCTGCCGACGGGCAAGCGCGTGATGATCTCCGACCAGAAGGGCAACAACAGCGCCCCGGCGTGGTCGCCTGATGGCCAGCATCTGGCGGTCGCCCTGACGCTGACGGGCAACACACAGATCTATGTCGTCAACGCGGATGGCGGCGGGCTGCGTCGTCTGTCGCAGACCGGTGGCATCGACACCGAACCCACATACTCGCCGGATGGCCAATCGATCTATTTCACGAGCGATCGTGGCGGCCAGCCGCAGATCTATAAGATGTCGGCCCAGGGCGAATCAGGCGGGGGTGCCCAGCGCGTTACGTTCCATGGCTCTTACAATACGAGCCCGCAGATCAGTCAGGACGGCAAGAACCTCGCCTACATCTCGCGCGTCGGGGGCGGCTTCAAGTTATACGTTCAAGACCTGTCGAGCGGCGATGCGACCGCGCTGACCGATACGAACCACGATGAGTCGCCGAGCTTCGCGGCGAACGGCCAATACATCCTGTATGCGACGCAATCAGGTGGCCGTGCGGTACTCGCGGCGGTGTCGGTGGACGGCACGACGCATCAAATTTTGTCTGTTCGCGGCGGCGATGTCAGCCATCCGTCGTGGGGACCGTTTATGCAGTAGGTTTTTTGCCGGTGCCTGGGGCGCCGGCAAGCAACCTGAAAGCTTTTTTCTGGCAGCACTCGTAGCAAAAATGTAGTCCCACACGCTATGTCGTATGTGTCGTACGGCTTCACGCAATAACACAAGGAGAGTTCCAAATGATGTCAAAGCTTCGTCTGATCCTCGTCACGGCCGTCGTTGGCCTGCTGGCGGCCTGCCATTCCGGTGTCAAGCTCGATGACAACGCCAATGCTAAGAACGGTGCAGTGAGCACCCAACCGAATCCGAACGACGTCCAGCAAGTGAACGTCGATCCGCTGAACGATCCGAATAGCCCGCTGGCCAAGCGCAGCATTTATTTCGACTTCGACAGCTACTCGGTCAAGGACGACTACCAGCAACTGCTGGGCCAACACGCTCAGTACCTGAAGTCGCATCCGCAACGTCACGTCCTGATCCAGGGCAACACCGACGAACGCGGCACGAGCGAATACAACCTGGCACTGGGTCAGAAGCGTGCTGAAGCCGTCCGCAAGGCACTGTCGCTGCTGGGCGTGCCCGACTCGCAAATGGAAGCTGTGAGCCTGGGTAAGGAAAAGCCGCAGTCTGACGGCCATGATGAGTCCGCTTGGGCGCAAAATCGTCGCGCCGATCTGGTCTATCAATAAACGGAAGGATGCCCAATGCTGTTTCGTATGAGCTGGCTGCGGGCATCCGCAGCAGCCGCCGCGGCCGGCCTCGCGCTGGCCGCCGTGCCGGTCCATGCAGGTGTTTTCGACGACAACGAAGCGCGCCAGGCGATCCTCGACCTGCGTACCAAGACTGACCAGCAGACCGGCCAGATCGCGGCCGCGCAGCGCACGATTCTCGATCAGTCCAACCAGTTGGCGACCTTGCAACAGCAAGTCGCCACCCTGCGCGGGCAGAACGAGGACCTGGGCAACCAGGTCGCCACGCTGCAGAAGGCGCAGAAGGACTACTACACGGACCTGAACGCGCGTTTGCAGAAGCTCGAGCCCCAGCAAGCCACCGTTGACGGCATGCAGGGCACCGTGCAACCGGGCGAGTCCGAATCGTTCAATGCCGCCCTTCAGCAGTTCAAGAATGGCGACTTCAAGAGCGCGACGGCATCGTTCCGCGATTTCGTGCAGAAGTTTCCACAGAGTCCGTACCAGCCGACGGCACAGTACTGGCTCGGCAACTGTCTCTATGCACAACGCGACTACAAGGCTTCGACCTCGGTGCTGCAAGGCGTCGTGAACAACTATCCGACCCATCCCCGGGCACCGGAGGCGTTGCTCGCGATCGCGCAAAATCAGATCGAACAAGGCCAGAAGGCGGTGGCTCGCAAAACGCTTCAGCAGATCGTCGCCCAGTATGCCAATACCGAAGCGGCGCAAACTGCACAGAGCAAGTTGAGCCAGATTCATTAGTCTGTGGCTGCATGGGTCGGGTCGCCTTCTCGGGACCGGGCAAGGGGCACCGAGCTGAATTGAGTGAAAACGGCGGTTTGAGGTTGACGTAAGTCGCTGCAGTTTTTATACTGTTCGACTCTTTTGGGTCGTTAGCTCAGTTGGTAGAGCAGCGGACTTTTAATCCGTTGGTCGCAGGTTCGAGTCCCGCACGGCCTACCAGAATTCGAAGGGCCTCCGAGCAATCGGAGGCCCTTTTCTTTTGCTGGAACCCAATGATTCCGGCCCTCCGGTCTCCCGTGTGAGGGCCGCCGACTCTACGCTTTACCCTCTCTCCCCTCGACGCTTGTTCAACTTGCTATGTCGAATGCCATAGCCGAAGTAGATCACCACGCCGATCGCCATCCAGACCAAAAGACGGATCCATGTGTCGGCCGGCAACCCGGCCATCAGGAAGATCGACGACAGCGCACCGAGCGGTCCCACGATAAACACAGCAGGCGTCCTGAATGGGCGCTCGAGATCCGGTTGCTTGATGCGCAACACCACCACCCCCACGCTGACCACGGCAAAGGCAAAGAGCGTCCCGATACTAACCAGCTCACCGACCAGTCCGATCGGTAGCAGCCCCGCGAGCACCATGACCACCGCGCCCGTTGTAATCGTCGTGATATACGGCGTACGAAAACGCTTGTGGATCTTCGCGGCGAATGGAGGAAGCAAGCCGTCCTTCGACATCGTGTAGAAAATGCGCGGCTGGCTCAGCAGCAGCACAAGGATCACTGAGGTCAGACCGAAGATCGCACCGAGCTTGATGATCGGCGACAGCCAGGGCAGACCGATTGCATCGACACCCACCGCGATCGGGTCGGAGACGTTCAACTTGTCGTAGGGCACGATACCCGTCAACACATAGGAGACGAGCACGTAGAGCACCGTGCAGATCAGCAGCGAACCCAGTAAGCCGATGGGCATATTGCGCTTCGGATTGACGGTTTCCTGCGCGACCGTCGAGACGGAGTCAAACCCGATATAAGCAAAGAACACGACCGCGGCACCCCGCAATACACCGCTCCAGCCGTACACGCCCTGCTCGCCATGACTCGGTGGAATGAAGGCGCCCTGTGGATTGCCGCTGGTGACCCAATGCGCCTTGTCGACAAAGCGAATGCCCGCGACGATAAAGGCAATCACTATCAGCACCTTGATGACCACGATCACACTATTCACTCGCGCCGATTCCCGGATCCCCACCACGAGCAGCGCAGTAATAACAGCGACGATCACCATGGCTGGCACATTGAGCAGCGCACCCGTGTGACCCCATCGAGAAACGGCATCGAACGAGAAAGGCGCCTTCGACAGTGAAGCCGGTATATCGATACCAAAGCCGTGCAAGAAGCTCACGACATAGCCCGACCAGCCGATGGCCACCGTCGTTGCGCCAAGGCAGTATTCAAGGATCAAATCCCAGCCGATCAACCACGCGATGAATTCGCCCATCGTGGCATAGGCATAGGTGTATGCGCTGCCAGACACGGGCACTGTCGAGGCCATTTCCGCGTAACAGAGGCCCGCGAACGCACATACGATCGCGCCGAGAATAAACGAGATGACCACCGCCGGACCTGCGTTTGCTGCCGCTGCGTGGCCGGTCAACACGAAGATCCCGGCGCCGATGATGCAGCCTATTCCGAGTAGGGTGAGGTCGAAACCCGAAAGCGTGCGCTTGAGGGTGTGCTGCTCCTCGGTGCCTACCATCTCATGATCTGACGTTGCCTCCGCCTGCAGGTCATCGATGGTTTTTCTTGCGAACATTGTCATTATTTTTCCGCCCCGATCTAAGAGTGCCGCCCGCCCACGGTCTGGGGCAGCAAAAGTCGGGCCGCGCCGTGTACTGAGGGTCGCCAGAACTTGAGTCATGTACGGCCGGTCTCTAACGGATACAACACAAGCGCGCGGAATTCCAGCCACGCCCCTTGGGCAGGGAAAGGGATCTATTCCGAAGCGCGTTCGGACCGCATCTCGCACCATCGCGAGTGCACAAAAGCAAAGTGCGCAAGGGGGCTTCCATTCTCCAAAAGGCCTCGCTATAATCTCCTTCTTCGCCGGAATAGCTCAGACGGTAGAGCAGCGCATTCGTAATGCGAAGGTCGGGGGTTCGATTCCTCTTTCCGGCACCAAGAGATTCATGCGAAAAGCCCAGTCAGCGCGACTGGGCTTTTTTGTTTTCGCGCCTGTCTGCACGATCTTCAAAATCGCTCCCCTCCTCGCAACGGCCCATGCCACATCAGGCATCTGCACGCGCGCAGAAAAGTTTTCGAAAACCCTGTCAACAAAACATAAAAGGCGTCGTTAACAAATTCAATGGCGGCACTCGCCGGAACTTCCTGTGCCGCGATTGCAACACTTGCACGGCGCGCACCGCTGGGTTGCGATGAACAAGCCAGCATGCAAGCGGATAATGAAAATGTACGAAAGGGGAGAAGATCATGGATGCGAAGCCCAATAAGATCCCGGCGCCCGAAAAGGTGGCAAGCCCGGATCCTGAGCCGTCCAATGTGGAATTTCTGGCTGACCTGCCCGAGCATGTTCGCGCGTTTTTCGAAGAACGCCAGGCACGCAAGGTCAATTGAGCGCAAGGCGCGCACGGGCTAGACTAGCGGGATACCCTCCGGGGTCACGCGGCTATTGAGCGTCGGGTCTGCCGCGCCTGACGTCCCACGGACGTCGCTCTCGTTTTTCGCCCACCCTTTCGATGTCATCCAGCGTTCCCCGCCGCCTTGCCGCGGCTGGCCTGACGGCCTGCTGTCTCGCTTCGATTGCCATGCCGGCGGCCGCTGATGGCGGCTCCACTCCCCTCACCAATGTCATCGCTCTCGTCGCGCAGCGTCTGGCGCTGGCCACGCCCGTTGCGCAATTCAAATGGCAAACCGGCAAGCCCATCACAGACACGCCGCGTGAGCAGCAGCTACTCGCCGACATGAGCGCCAAGGCGCAGCAGCAAGGTGTGGATCCAGTGTTCGCGCGCAGCTTCTTCGGCGATCAGATCGAAGCCAGCAAGATGGTCCAGAGAAGTCTGCTCGACCAGTGGCGCAAGGAAGGCGCCCCCAAGCAGCAGGCACCCGATCTGGCGACGCTTCGGCCTAAGCTTGATCGCATTGATTCCCTGCTGATCCCTGCGCTTTCGCAAATCCAACCCGTCCGCGCGCAAGCCAATTGCCCGAGTCAGTTGGCCGAGAGCCTCGCAAACTGGAAGCAGCTTTCGTCATTCGACTCTTCCCAGTCCGATGCGTTGATGCAAGCGCTCCAACATATCTGCGAAAGCGGCGGCGTGGCCGTCCAGGGATAAGTCGCACGGTAGCGACGTGCCCTCCGCCGCCAAACGGCACACCAAAAACAAAGCCCCCGCCGTGTACCGAACGGTGGGGGCTTTGGTGTTTTTGAAGCGGGTGTCGCTTATACCGGCCGGATATTGGCGGCTTGCTTGCCCTTCGGGCCGGTCTTGACTTCGAAGGTCACACGCTGATTTTCTTTCAGCGATTTGAAGCCTTCGGCCCGAATTTCCGAAAAATGCGCAAAGAGGTCTTCACCACCTCCATCGGCAGCAATAAAACCAAAGCCTTTTGCATCATTAAACCATTTGACGACACCCGTTTCCATATTCCATCCCGAATAGTTGATGTACACAAGATCGGCAACGCGCATTGCCGACCGAGCGGGCGTTCACTTAAACGTTTCAAGCCCACAGCGACTTTATAGATAAGCACGAAATTTGAGTCAAGTGTTTTTCCGACACATACATATCAGCCTAAGTGTGATGGGAAACCTTCGCAAACGTTAGCGCGACAGCTGCGGCAATATTGCACGACTGTTTTTAATCCACTTTTGAATCTCCGCAAAATTTACCGCGAATCGTAGTTACACGATGTATCTAGGTGTTAACGCCCCTTGTTCCGGGCAATAGACTAAATAAGATCGGAAGTGACTAAAGTGTTTTCAAGGAGGATGTCTCATGCTGCTCGATCTGATGAAGCGCATGGGCGTGTGGCGCCGAGGCCGTTCAGGCTCTGCGCAGACCTCGCCTGGCCGCGTAGGTGGCGAGCTGCCGTTCGCCGCCCTGCTTGGTGAAACCAGCTGGCATGGTGACCATTGGGCCAACCTTCTGTCTTCTCCGATGGACGCACGGCACTATGTGCTGGAAGACTGGTCGACACCCCGTCCTGCAGGAGCGTTTGACGCATAGCGAGGGCATCGCATTACCTGAAGTTTTTGGCGCTTGGCGCCAGCAAGATCGCCGCGACGTTGCAATCCTGCAATGCGCGGCTTTTTTTATACTTGACGCACCGTCGACATCGCATTACGCCGCTAATCCCCGCTACACCCATTCCCTTATGTGATGATCTCTATGTCACTTTCCACGTGGCGTGCATGGCGGCATGCAACTAATTAAAAATATGCTTTTAGTTTATTTAAATAAGATAGGCCGCGCCGAGCGTGAGTAATTTGCAACACCTGCTTATGAGATAAGAGCTGCAGAGTCTCATCGCTCTCTTCAGAGCCTTCTGCGAAGAGCTTAGGCCGGCGCGCTTGATATTTTAGTTAGCTTGAAATAGCAATTCAGCTTTATGCAGTGGTGGCGACTCCAGCACGACCCTAAGCTCGGCTCCTTCAAGAATCGCACAAGCATTTCGCTCTGGCGTTCTTGCGACGGTTCGCCCGCACTCCTCGCACTCCTGGCGCCTTGGAGTGCCGGCATCCGGGACTAGACCCTGTACTGGAGTAGCACCCATGAAAAAAAACACTTCTGCTGGCTGGCATGACGGCTCTTTGCGCTTCATCGGCTTTTGCGCAAAGCAGCGGTACGCTGTTCGGCATGTTCAACGCCAGCGTCACCTATAGCAGCAAAGACCAGCGGCAGAAAGGCGCGGCACGGCGCGCGACCGGCAACCAGACCTCCGGCTGCCGCTTCGGTTTTCGCGGCAGCGAGGATCTCGGCGGCGGCCTGAAGGCCATTTTCACGTGGAAAGTGGCTTCGACGTATTCAACGGCTCGGTCGACAACAACCGTCTGTTCAATCGTCAGGCGTGGGTCGGGCTTTCCGGCAGTCGGTGGGGGGAGGTCACCCTCGGTCGGCAATATGATTCGATGGTCGACTACCTGAGTCCACTGAGTCTCGCCAACATGGACGACAAGGCCGGCGGCCGCATGTTCGCGCACCCCTTCAGCAATGACAACCTGAACGGCAGCTTCCGGATCAACAACTCGGTCAACAACTCGGTCAAGTACGCGAGCCCGGACTGGAACGGTTTCTCGTTCGGCACGTTGCTGGGGGCTTCGAATGAGATGAATGGTCTGTCCGACGACAACCGCGCCTGTAGCCTTGGCGTGAAGTACGAAAACGGCCCACTGCGCCTCGCTGTCTCCTACCTTGCGCTGAATGAACCGAACGGTGCGCGCAATCTAGGCGGTGCGGTCTCGAACGACTACGCGCTCCAGGCCGACAAACAGATGACCTTCGGTGCCGGCGCCAGCTATGTCTTCGCGCCGGCGACCGTCGGCTTTGGCTATATACAGTCGAAGATCGATGGCGCGCAAGGCTTTGGCAACAGCCCAATGCCGGCTGCCAGCGGCACATCGGACGTGAATGTGAGCAACTATGAGCTGAACGGCAAGTACTCACTCACACCCGCGTGGCTAGTAAGCGCTTCGTATGTGCACTCCAATGCCAAGTACACCAACAAGGCCGCGCCAGCCGGAGGGGCAGCTGAAATCAATTCACGGCAATGTCTGACTACTCCTTATCCAAGCGTACCGACGTCTACGTCTCAGCCACCTATCAATGGCTGGTGGGAAGGCCACGCGCGCCTATGTCGCAGGCACGAGCGGCTATTCCAACTCGGATTCGCAGGTGGTCGTGACCTGCGGTATGCGTCACCGCTTCTAAGTCATCGCCGTCTGACTCGAGCATCCGTCTTCGGACCGTGCTCGAGTCCTGACGCACCATCGCATTCATCTGATCAATAAGACGCAATGGGGACGATTGATCCATACGATTATTGAATCCGTCGAGAGACGGTTAATCGCTGACAGGGAGCGGGGAAATGAGCGATCTCACTGACTACGAATGGGACACCGTCAAACATCTGTTTTACGACCCGGCACCACGCAAGGCAATCGGACGACCTTCAGCTAACCCGCGCGCCGTGCTGGATGCCATTCGCTGGATCGAGTCCTCGGGCGAGAGGTGGCTCTACCTGCCAGCGAACTATCCGCCGCAACAAACTTGCTATTCGAAATTCCTGCAATGGAAAAAGGACGGCCGCCTGAGCGAAGCCATGCGAGTGCTGGTGGAGCAAGGGGTACCGCCCGCGCATCAGGCGATGCCCGCTTCCGGGCACTGCGCCGCGTGAACAGAGTCGAGCGCAGACTTCCGTCGGATACCAACATGAAACGAACGCAGTAGAAACGAAAAGGGCCTTTCAGATGAACGGCCCTTTTTTGTGAAATCTTCTATATCTGTCTTAAGACCAAGAGATATTGGCTGACTGTATAGAAACGACGACCCACGATTCAATCGCGCAAAAGAAAACGACCCGGAGAAACAACGCTCCGGGCCATCGAATGCATACAACATATTAGTGGTGCGGCTGGCAGGATTCGAACCCACGACCCCTTGGTTCGTAGCCAAGTACTCTATCCATCTGAGCTACAGCCGCACATCAGAAGCAAGATTATAGCGGCGACTTTCCGCTTTGAAAAGCCCCTTTTTGCGGGCGAAGGCCTATGCTTTAACATTAGGTACTTCTGCGTCGCCAGACGTACTGGCCCATATCATGAACAAAGCGTTTGTCAAAGAATCGTCCGAGACGGACGACGAGGATCTCGAAGGGACGGCCCCGCCAATCCCCGCCGGCTCGAAGAACTACATCACGCCGGCCGGCTACACGCGTCTCAAAGACGAGCTGTTGCATCTCATCGATGTCGACCGGCCGGAGGTCGTGCGCCTCGTATCGTGGGCCGCCTCAAACGGCGATCGCTCCGAGAACGGCGACTATATCTATGGCAAGCGACGTCTGCGTGAAATCGATCGCCGCCTGCGCTTCCTCACCAAGCGGCTCGACATCGCCGAAGTCGTCGATGCAAGCAAGCAGGAAAATCGCGACCAGGTGTTCTTCGGGGCGACGGTCGACTATGCGACCAAGGACGGCACCGAGCATCGGATCAACATCGTGGGTATTGATGAGGTCGATCTCGATCTCGGCAGAGTCAGCTGGATTTCACCGATCGCCCGTGCGCTTGTCAAAGCTCGGATAGGTGATGTGGTGCCACTGCAGACACCTGCGGGCACTGAGCAGATCGAGATCCTCGACGTCAACTATCCGTCGCCATCAACCGACTAACCGTTCAGATAGACCAAATAGGCCCGATCAGAAGTCCCGTCGATCGCGCTCGATGCGGATTCCGCCATCGTGTCGACCCGGCGGATCCTCGCTCGGACGCTCGCGACCGATCCGCACGACGTCAGGATTCCCTCGAGTGCGGCGCATGACGTGTGCGAGATGCACACGGTCGCTGACCTGGATGATGAAGCGTAGCTCAGTGATTTCCTGAGCGATGTTTTCATCCATCGCGACGTGAACGATATTCGCGTCGGCCGAGGTGATGTCGCCCGCGACTCGCGCGAATACACCCTTGGCGCTCTTCACCAGCACCTTGACGCCCACATCGAACAGACGCCCAGGCTGCGGAGCCCATGCCACGTCGATCCAGCGTTCAGGGTCGCGCCGATGAATACGCTGCGCCACGCGGCAATCGGCCGTGTGGATCGCCATGCCGAGCCCGATGCCGATATAGCCCATGATCGCGTCACCGGGGATCGGACGGCAGCACGACGACAACTGTACCGACATCCCTTCGGTGCCGGTAATCACCACCGCCGCTCCGCCCGCTCCACCTTGATGGTGCACGTCTTCGTCGGTCAGGCCGTCTGCGGGGTCGCCTTCGCGTCCGCTCATCAACACTTCAAGCCGCTTGGCCATGACCGCGGCCACATCACGACCCAGGCCGATGTCGGCAAACAGCTCCTGACGATTACGATTACCGGTCCACAGCGACAACTTCTCCCAGATCTCGGGGGTAACGTCCGTCAACGACAGTCGATACCCCTTCAGTGCCTGATCGACCAGCCGTTCACCAAGCTGCACCGACTCGTTAAACCGCATCGTCTTCAGATAATGGCGAATCGCCGCGCGCGCCTTGCCTGTCCGCACAAACCCGAGCCACGCAGGGTTCGGCTTCGAATACGGTGCCGTGATCACCTCGACGATATCGCCACTCTTGAGCTCCGTGCGCAAGGGTAGCAACTCATTGTTGATCTTCACCGCGACGCACTGATTCCCCAGGTCGCTATGCACACCGTAAGCAAAGTCGAGCGCAGTCGCGCCGCGTGGCAACGGCATGATCCGGGACTTCGGCGTAAAGACATAGACCGCATCCGGGAACAGGTCGATCTTCACTTGCTCGAGGAATTCCGTCGAATCGCCCGCTTCGGACTGGATGTCGAGTAGCGAGCTCAACCATTGATGGGCCCGCTTCTGCACATCGTTGAGATCGGCGCTACCGTTCTTGTACAGCCAATGCGCGGCCACGCCCGATTCGGCGATCTCGTGCATCTTGCGCGTGCGAATCTGGAATTCGATTGGCGTCCCGAACGGGCCAACCAGCGTCGTATGGAGCGACTGGTAGCCATTGACCTTCGGGATCGCGATGTAATCCTTGAACTTGCCCGGCACCGGTTTATAAAGCGCGTGCAAGGCACCGACACACATATAGCATTCAAGCGGCTGCTCGACCACGACACGAAAGCCATAGACGTCGAGCACTTGCGAGAACGATAACTGCTTGTCGCGCATCTTCTGATAGATGCTGAAAATCGTCTTCTCGCGGCCGTTCACATCCGCGACGATCTTCGCGTCGGAGAGCGAACGCTGAACCGATTCGAGGATCTTGCCCACCACTTCACGGCGATTGCCGCGCGCGGCCTTGACCGCTTTTTCCAGCGTCGCATAGCGCCGCGGATTGAAATTCGCAAAACTCAGGTCCTGCAGCTCGCGAAACGTATTGTTCAGCCCGAGCCGGTGCGCGATCGGCGCGTAGATGTCGAGCGTCTCGCGCGCGACACGGCGCCGCTTCTCGGTCGGCACCGCGCCGAGCGTGCGCATATTGTGCAAGCGATCCGCAAGCTTCACGAGAATCACCCGGACATCGCGCGCCATGGCGAGCAACATCTTGCGGAAGTTTTCCGCCTGAGCTTCCTCGCGATTGCGAAACTCCATCTTGTCGAGCTTCGACAGACCGTCGACCAGTTCGGCGACCTTGGGCCCGAAACGCTCGGCGAGTTCCGTCTTCGTGACACCCTGGTCTTCCATCACATCATGGAGCAGGGCCGCCATGATCGACTGGGCGTCGAGCTTCCAGTCGGCGCAGATCTCAGCGACCGCGACCGGATGGGTGATATAGGGTTCGCCGCTTTGCCGATATTGGCCGAGGTGCGCCTCGTCGCTGAAGTGGAACGCCGCTTTGACGTCCTTCAGCTCATTTTTCTTGAGGTATGCCGACAGCGTCGCCGTCAGTTTCGCGATTGAAACGACATCGAGTTTGCGGGGCTGTTCGGGGGTGGCCGTCGGTCCGAACAAATGCCGGAACGACTGCTCGAGAACGGCATCGATGTATTTGCGCGCAGACGCGGCTTTCGAGGTCGCTGGCGATTCGACGGACAAGGAGGCGGATGAGGAATCGGAACTCATGCTCGCCTCCATCAAAAAGTATGTCGAATGCGCTGCGCTCGCAGAGGCTAGATACCTGAGAGCGCTTCCTTAACGATGCTGATACGTGTTGTGTGCCTAGGCCAGTCAGACCGGCACTTTCTTCAACATTTCGACGCCAATCTTGCCTTCTGCGATTTCGCGCAGGGCGACGACGGTGGGTTTGTCACGGCTTTCGATCTTCGGCGTATGGCCTTGAGCGAGTTGGCGCGCACGATAGGTCGCAGCCAGCGCGAGTTCAAAACGGTTCGGAATCTGCTTGAGGCAGTCTTCGACGGTGATGCGAGCCATGGTGTGTTCCTTCTTTATATGCTTCGTATTCTACATGAAGCGCCGCGCGCATCACTGACACCCCAGGGGTGCCGAACAACAGCATGACACACGGCGACACGGTACCGCTCACGACTGCGACAAATGGATACCCAATTGCATGAACAATTCGGTGTGCCGCGCGTACTGCGAAGCGCAACGAAGCCGGGTCGCGGCGACCACACATTGCAGTTCGGCGAGTGCCCGCGGGAACGACTCGTTGATCACCACGTACTCGAAATCCGGTGCATGGGCGATCTCGCTACCCGCCGCCAGCAGGCGCCGGACGATCACATTCTGTTCATCCTGGCCCCGCTTGCGCAGCCGTTCCTCGAGCACTTCGAGTGAAGGCGGCAGGATGAAGATACCCACTGCATTGCGGAACTGTTTGCGCACCTGCAACGCGCCCTGCCAGTCGATCTCGAGGAGCACATCGCGGCCGTTGCGCATCTGGTCTTCGATCCAGACACGCGAAGTCGCGTAGAAATTGCCATGCACTTCAGCACTTTCCAGAAACTCCCCCGCGCGGCGACGCTCCGCAAACTCCTCTTTGGTGCAGAACAGATACTCGCGGCCATGCTTCTCGTTCGGACGCGGCGGGCGCGTCGTGTACGAGATCGACAGACGGATCGCATCGTCCTGCTCGAGCAGCGCGTTGACCAGCGTCGACTTGCCGGCCCCTGACGGCGCCACCACCATGAACAGGTTGCCCGGATAGTCCCCGGTGTATTCGAGCGGCTTGCCAGCCGGCGAGACCGGCTCGACAGCGCGCTGTTCGGCCTGTACAGCGCGGGCGTCGCGCGGAATCTTGTCGTTCATTCTTGTTTTACTCCAGGTTCTGGACTTGCTCGCGCATCTGCTCGATTAGCAACTTCAGCGTCATCGACGCATCGGCCAGCTCCTTCGCGGCGGCCTTCGAGCCCAACGTGTTCGCTTCCCGGTTCAGTTCCTGCATCATGAAATCGAGGCGTTTGCCGACCTTGCCGCCCTTCTCGATCACGTGACGCGTTTCCTTCAGATGCGCATTGAGCCGCGAGATCTCCTCCGCGATGTCGATGCGAATGCCGTACATCGTGACTTCCTGGCGAATCCGCTCCGCCGCTTCTTCGCGCGTGACGATGGTCGACCCCGAATCCGGCGTGCTCAGACCCAGTGCCTCGTTGAGACGCTCGACGATCTTGGCCTGCTGCCTGGCCACCAGCTCCGGCACGAGGGGGGTAATCCGCGTGACAATCGTTTCCATCTCGGTGACGTTGGAGAGCAGCATCGTCGCAAGCTGTGCCCCTTCGCGTGCACGGACGTCGACCAGCTCACGCACGGCTTCCTTGCCACAGGCAAGCACGGCATCACGGAGCACATCGGCGGACACCGCACTTTCGGACAAGACACCCGGCCAGCGCAGGATCTCGCCCACCCGCAGACGCTCCGCGTCCGGGAATGCCGCTAGGACCTCGTCTTCAAGCGTGCGCAATTGGGTAAGAGCGAGAGGCTGCAGCGCACCGCCGTGCGACGTATCGCCGCGCTGGATATTGATGCGAATATCCACTTTGCCGCGTGACAGCTTGTTCATCAGCATCTCGCGCAACGTCGGCTCCGACACCCGCACCTCTTCTGGCATCCGGAAGTTCAGGTCCAGAAAACGGGAGTTCACTGTCCGCAACTCCACCGAGACGCTGGCGACTGCGGCGCCCGCATCGCTGCCTGCGTTGTCACCCGCGAGTTCGCGGGTCACGCTGGCATAGCCCGTCATGCTGTAGATCATCGTCCAGTTCCGCGTTAGAGCGGCCTGAGCCGCCTGAAGCAATCGAAGCGTGGATTATCGCATTTCGCGACGCAAGCCGGCCCGGCTGTACGGTGGAGAGTGTCGCCCGTTTAGCGATAAGATTCGGGCTCGTCGTCCCTGCCCTCCTTTTCTGCGGATTCCATCATGTCCTCCAGCGTTTCCCGCCCCAGCGGTCGCAGTCACGACCAGTTGCGCGAAGTGCGCATTACCCGCCAGTTCACCAAGCACGCCGAGGGCTCCGTGCTGATCGAGTTCGGCGATACCAAGGTCATCTGCACCGCAAGCATCAGCGAGCGCGTGCCGGAATTCCTCCGCGACCGTGGCCAGGGCTGGTTGACCGCCGAATACGGCATGCTTCCGCGCGCCACCCATACCCGCAGCGACCGCGAAGCCTCACGCGGCAAGCAGACCGGCCGCACCCAGGAAATCCAGCGCCTGATCGGGCGTGCCCTGCGCGCCGTGTTCGACCTCGAGAAACTCGGTTCGCGAACCCTGCATATCGACTGCGACGTGATCCAGGCCGATGGCGGCACACGCACGGCCAGCATCACCGGCGCGTTTGTTGCCGCGCACGACGCCGTCGCACGGCTGCTTTCGAGCGGCAAGATCCAGGAATCGCCGATCACCGATTTTGTCGCCGCCATCTCGGTGGGCATGCATGAAGGCCGCGCCCTGCTCGACCTCGACTACGCCGAGGATTCGCAGTGTGACACCGATATGAACGTCGTGATGACGGGTTCGGGCGGCCTCGTCGAAGTCCAGGGCACCGCCGAAGGCGAGCCTTTCTCGCGCGACGAGATGGACGGCTTGCTCGACCTCGCGCAGGACGGCATCTATGAATTGATCAGAATGCAGCGCAAGGCGCTAGAGCAGTTGTACAGTTGATTTGAGTGAGCGCGGCGCGCATGCGGGGGAGTGATGTGGTGAAACAAGGCCAAGAGCAGAGTCAAAGTCAGGGTTCGTCAAGCGGACAAGGCACCGCAGTAGCGGCGGGTTCGCGGCAGCGGGTTGTCGTGGCATCCAACAATGCCGGCAAGTTGCGCGAGTTTGCCGCGCTGCTCGGCGACGCCGGTTTCGACCTCGTCACACAGGGCGAACTCGGCGTGCCCGAGGCTGAAGAACCCCATGCGACCTTCGTCGAAAATGCCCTCGAAAAAGCGCGCCATGCCTCACGCCTGACCGGACTACCCGCACTGGCCGACGATTCAGGCCTGTGTGTGCGAGCACTGCAAGGCGCGCCCGGCGTCTACTCGGCACGCTATGCCCTGCGCGCTGGCGGAGAAAAAAGCGATGCGGCGAACAATCGCCACCTGCTCGCCGAACTCGCCAACAAAACCGATCGACGCGGACACTACGTGTGCGTGCTCGCTTTCGTCGAACACGCGGACGATCCCGAACCGATCATCGGTGCCGGACGCTGGTTCGGTGAAATCGCTGAAGCGCCGCACGGTGATCATGGGTTTGGCTACGATCCCTTGTTTTATCTTCCGGACCAGGGAATGACAGCGGCCGAGCTCTCGCCAGACGTCAAGAATGCGGTCAGTCATCGGGCGATGGCCCTGCGAAATCTGCTGTCGCAGTTGAAAGAACGTGATTGAAGCGAACACGCTTGAAACTCGATGTTCAGGCGCTCGTTCGTGAGCAATGAGATGAAGGCGACACACGGCGTCGGTGTCGCCGACTTAGCACCGTTGAACAGGATTTTTAGCGCCTCGACCCTGTCGAGTGCAGCGAGGTAGTGCAAATGAGTAACGTCGCCCAGGCCTTTCTGGCCCCCGGAAAAATCCGGTTACCCGCGGTGCCCCCGCTGTCCCTGTACGTCCACTTTCCGTGGTGCGTGCGCAAGTGCCCATACTGCGACTTCAATTCACATGAGTGGAAAGGTGAAGGCGATTTTCCGGAAGACACGTATCTCGATGCACTGCGTGCCGACCTGGAAATCTCCCTCCCCCTCGTCTGGGGCCGTAGGATCCATACGATTTTTATCGGCGGAGGCACGCCGAGCCTCTTGAGCGCGAAGGGACTCGACCGCCTGCTGTCCGACATCCGAGCGCTATTGCCCGTTGATGCCGATGCAGAGATCACCCTTGAAGCGAACCCCGGAACATTCGAGGCCGAGAAGTTCAGGCAATTCCGCGAGATGGGCGTCAATCGTTTGTCGATCGGCGTGCAGAGCTTCAATGACCGGCATCTGAAATCGCTAGGGCGAATCCATGATTCGGGCCAGGCGCGCAGCGCTCTTGATGTCGCCTCGAAGGTATTCGACAACTTCAATATGGACCTGATGTTTGCGCTTCCGGGGCAGACGCTCGACGAGTGCAAGGCCGATGTGGAAACCGCGCTGTCGTTCGGGTCGCCGCATTTGTCGCTGTATCACCTCACGCTTGAGCCTAATACCTACTTTGCGAAATATCCGCCGCCGCTTCCGGACGAAGATACGTCGGCAGATATGCAGGACTGGATTCATGAGCGTGCAGTGGCTGCGGGACTCGAGCGGTATGAAGTGTCGGCGTATGCCAAGCCCCAGCGTCAGAGCAAACACAATCTAAACTACTGGCGCTTTGGGGACTACCTGGGGATCGGCGCGGGGGCGCATGGGAAGTTGTCGTTTCCCGAGCGGATCATCCGGCAGGTGCGGTTCAAGCATCCGACGACTTATATCGAGCAGGCGCTGAAGCGGGAGCCGATACAGGAAGAACATGAAGTCGGCACGGCTGACTTACCGTTTGAATTCATGCTGAATGCGCTGAGGCTCAATGAAGGGTTTCCGGTGCATCGGTTCCTTGAGCGGACGGGGCTGACGATGAACGCGATCGAGAAACCGTTGCTGGAGGCTGAGGCTCGGGGGTTGATTACGCGGGATCATCAGCACATTGCGCCGACGCCAATGGGGCAGCGGTTCTTGAATGATCTGCAGGGGTTGTTTTTGAAGGAGTGAGTTGCGGGCGTGGGCTCGGGGCGAGCCTGGGGCCTAACGGGCTTGGGCGAGGTCGCTCGGGCTCTGAAACTGGCTGATGGCACCCTGCAGCACTTCGCCGCGACTATGGTCCTGTTATCGGGGCCTGTTCCAAAGAGACCGCAGGGTCGGTTACAATACGCGCCTTGCCAGCATCGAGGCGCGTCTCCCCGACGCACAATCGCCTCGAGCCGACGCAGGAGGTGTGGCCGAGCGGTTTAAGGCACTGGTCTTGAAAACCAGCGAAGGGGTAACCCTTCCGTGAGTTCGAATCTCACCGCCTCCGCCACGACACCCATCTGACCACATCTGGAACCGTCCGAATCAATCGCGGAAACCCGCTCCAGTAAAGGCTTTCCGCCTCATTCATCACTTCGTAACCGTCCAGACCAATTGCGTTTAATCTGAATTAATCGTAAAGTTTTTGGTGGGTCGGTCGGTGGGTTAACGAATGTGGCGGAGAAACTAGCCTCGCCTCTTCACGTTTTGTCCGTCGAACCTTCCAAAGCCCCGCTGTGCGGGCCTTTCAGAGCGAAGCATGGCGGACACTATGCCCAAGGTGGCAAAAGAGCTTGGCCCGTTGGCTGTGTCGCGCCTATCCATTCCGGGCAAGCACGCCGTAGGTCGTGTCGCCGGCCTGGCGCTGCAGATCACTCCCACTGGCTCACGATCTTGGATTCTGCGAGTAATGGTGGGTGGCCGCCGGCGCGAGATTGGGCTCGGCGCATATCCCGCGGTATCGCTCAAAGACGCACACACCAAGGCGCAAGCGCTTCGTGACGACGTCGGCACCGGCATCGATCCCGTGCTCGCCCGGAAAGAGACCGCCAGCAAACTTCGCGCGAGTCAGGCCTTGGAT
>JAMFSK010000144.1 GCA_026225235.1 Burkholderiales bacterium | reverse complement strand
GCGCGGGCAGTGACATGGATCATGCGGGTGTACGCGAGATGATCGCAGTCTGAGCCCGCACGATCTGCCCGTTTGCCTAGCATCGTGCGGACCCCATCCCGGATCGAATACGCCCGGATGTGGCCGCGCGACGCGCGCTCGGCAAGAGCTCGCGAGATGACTCAATCTCATGCACGTTCGAGCGTTGAGCGGGTTGAGGTGAACACGCCACTCAATACGCTCCGGGGGCCGGAAACGCATTTTTCGGCGCCGCCAAATACCGGATAATGGTCGACCCTCCTTCACTGTCGCCCCGACGCCTGTCCGATGATCGTTCCTGCTGAGTCCACTGGGTCCCTGATAGCCGTTCACTCACCCGCGCCTCGCATCGCCGCCATCCCCAGCGACGACGGCCTTGCTCGCGCCGCGGACACGCGCTGGCATGGCCGGCTCGCGCTCGGTTTTGAGCGCGAGGGTGCGCGCACGGTGTTGTCGCACCGCAAGCACGAGGGGCCCCTGCGCGTTCAGAAGCCGCTCTATCCCGAAGGTGAATCGATCTGCCACGCGGTGCTGGTCCATCCTCCTGGTGGCGTGGCGGGAGGCGACGCACTGGCAATCGACGTCACGCTCGGCGCGCAGAGTCACGCCGTGGTGACGACTCCAGGCGCCACCAAGTGGTACAAGGCCAACCAGCGTCGCGCAAGCCAGACGATCAGCCTGACACTCGCGGCGGGTGCGCGGCTCGACTGGTTGCCGCAGAACAACCTGATCTTCGACTCGGCCGACGTCGCGCTCGACTTCACACTGAAGCTGGGCGACGGCGCGACCGCGCTCGGCTGGGACGTTACCCAGTTGGGCCGTCATGCGGCTGGCGAGCAATGGGTCAACGCCGCGCTGCGGGCGGAAAGCCGGATCATCGGCGCGAACGGCGAACTGCTCTGGTTCGAGCGCGCCGTACTCGATTCCGCATCGCCGTTGCGCACGGCAGCCCAGGCGCTTGGCGGGTATCCCGCATTCGGCACGCTGTGGGCGGTCGGGCCTGCCTGCACGCCTGAACTCGCGGAGACGCTCAGCACTGAGCTGCCTTATGGCGAGGCCCTGCGCGCGGGCGCGACTTGTCTTCCCGGCAATGTCATGCTCGTGCGTGTCGTCGCCGCATCGATGGAAGCGCTACAGGCCACGCTAGTGGCGTGCTGGCTGCGGCTGCGCCCGATCGTGCATGGCGTCGCCGCGCAACCGCTCAGGCTCTGGACGACCTGAGGCAACGATTGGCTCGGACGCCCGCTCAACGCTTCCGACCCTGCGCACTCGACTCACGCTCCACTCGCACTCATCTTTGCTTCACCGGGCCACGCCCGGCCATCAAGCACCAAATGAGGGCGCAGACGGGTTCCGCGCGCCAGACACAAGCGCCTCTCACTCTCGCCAAACCCCGCCACGCAAGGGCTTGCGCGCGATGGCACACGCTTTGCATCGCTGTCCCCGCCAGCCTCGGCGCACGCGCGGTCGCATGCGGGGGCCGGCCGGAGACCTCCACGCATGCCTGCCCCGCTTTACCGCGCGCTGCCGGTGCTCGCCGCGCTGTGCGCCCTGACCTTGATCAGCGCACGCGCCGCGCAGGCCGACGCACTCGACGACATCACACATCGCGGCGTCCTCAAGGTCGCGGTGCCCGAGGACTACCCGCCCTTTGGCTCAGTCAGCCCCGAGATGCAACCGCAGGGTTACGACATCGACACGGCCGCGCTGATCGCCAAGGCGCTCAAGGTCAAACTCGAGCTCACCCCGGTCAACAGCGAGAACCGCATTCCCTACCTGACGACGCACAAGGTCGACCTCGCGATCTCGACGCTCGGCAAAACACCTGATCGCGAGAAAGTCCTCGATTTCTCGATCGCCTATGCGCCCTATTACCAGGGTGTGTTCGGCCCTGCCGACATCAAAGTCAGCTCGCCCGCGGACCTCGCCGGCAAGACGATCGGCACCACGCGCGGCGCACTCGAGGAAGTCGCCCTCTCGCAGTCCGCGCCCCCGAGCGCGCAGATCAAGCGCTTCGACGACAACAACGCGACCATTGCGGCCTTTCTGTCCGGGCAGGTTCAGCTCGTCGCGGTCGGCAATATCGTCGCTGCCGCGATCCTGGCCCGCAACCCGCCCAAGAAGCCCGAGCCCAAATTCGTGATCAAAGATTCGCCGTGCTTTGTCGGCATGAACAAGGGCGAGACGCGCCTGCTCACCCAGGTCAATGCCGCCCTGACCCAGGCCAAGAAAGACGGCACGCTCAACGCCATGTCGCTGAAGTGGTTCCATGCCCCGCTGCCGGCCAACTTCCTGAGCGCGCCATGATCGCGGCGTTGATCCGGGACGTGATCCCGCTCAGGCGGTCAGGCGCCTTGTCGCACCTCGCTCCCTGAGCCCGGCATGGCCTATACCCTCGATTTCAGCGGTCTCGCTCCCTACGCGCCGATGTTTGTCAAAGGCGCGGCGGTCACGCTCGGGCTGACGGCCGTCGCAACGGTGCTCGGCTGCGGCCTCGGCATGCTTTGCGCGGCCGGGCGCAATAGTCGTCACCGCGAACTCGGCTGGCTCGTCAGCACCTATGTTGAGCTGATCCGCAATACGCCCTTCCTGGTGCAGTTGTTCTTTGTGTTCTTTGGCCTACCCGCGCTCGGCGTCCAGCTCAACGAATATACGGCCGCGATCCTCGCCATGACGCTGAACCTGGGCGCCTATGCGACCGAGATCATCCGGGCGGGCATGGATGCCGTGCCGCGCGGCCACCGCGAAGCCGCGGCCTCGCTTGCGATGTCGCCCTGGCAGATCTTCCGCTACGTTGTGCTGCCCCAGGCGCTTGCCAAAGTCCTCCCGGCGCTCGTGAGCCAGATCGTGATCGTGATGCTTGGGTCGGCGGTTATTTCGCAGATCTCCGTGACGGACCTCACCTATGCCGGGAGCTATGTCCAGTCGCGTACGTTCCGCGCATTCGAGACGTATGCACTGGTCGCGCTCGCCTATCTCGTGCTCGCGATCGTCGTACGCGCGGCGCTCATGTTCGCGGGCCGCAAGCTCATGAGGCCGGCACGATGACCGATTTCACGCTCGCCCAGATTCTCAGCGGCCTGCTGCTTGCGACCCGCTGGACCGTGCTGCTCTCGGCGATCACCTTCGTCCTCGGTGGCCTGCTGGGACTCGTGCTGCTGATCGCGCGCATCTCTCCGGCGCGCTGGCTCGCCACCCTGGCCAAGCTCTATATCGAGGTGTTCCAGGGCACGCCGCTACTCATGCAGTTGTTCCTAGTGTTCTTCGGCCTGCCGCTTATCGGCATCGACGTCCAGCCGCTGACAGCCGCCACCATCGGTCTGACGCTCTTTACCAGCGCCTATCTCGCCGAGATCTGGCGCGGGTGTGTCGAAGCCATCCCGAAGGGGCAATGGGAGGCGTCGTCGAGTCTTGCCATGAGCTTTCTTGAACAGCTTCGCCATGTAATCCTGCCGCAGGCGGCGCGCATCGCGATCGCGCCAACCGTCGGCTTCTCGGTCCAGGCAATCAAGGACACGGCGCTTGCCTCGATCGTCGGCTTTGCCGAACTGACCCGGGCCGGCACCGTGATCTCAAATGCGACCTTCCGGCCGTTTCTGGTCTATGGCCTGGTCGCGCTGATCTATTTCACTCTCTGTTTCCCGCTGTCGTGGTACGCACGCCGGCTGGAAAGGAAGCTCGCATGGCATTGATCGACATTCTCGGCGTCGAGAAACACTTTGGCACCCACGCCGTCCTCAAGGGTATCG
>JAMFSK010000004.1 GCA_026225235.1 Burkholderiales bacterium | reverse complement strand
TGTCGTTGCCGATCATGCTCACGTACTTGAGCGATTCGGGGCCGCTGCCGATCAGGGTGGCGCCCTTGACCGGGTAGCTGATCTTGCCGTTCTCGATCATGTACGCCTCGGAGGCCGAGAACACGAACTTGCCGTTGGTGATGTCGACCTGACCGCCGCCGAAGTTCACGGCATAGAGGCCGTGTTTGACGGAAGCGATGATTTCCTGCGGGTCTTTGTCGCCACCGAGCATGTAGGTGTTGGTCATGCGCGGCATCGGCAGGGACGCATACGACTCGCGGCGTGCATTGCCGGTGACGGGCACGTTCATCAGCCGGGCGTTCAGGGAATCCTGGATGTAGCCCTTGAGCACACCGTCTTCAATCAGGGTGGTGCACTGCGTGGGGTTGCCTTCGTCATCGATATTGAGCGAGCCGCGGCGGTTAGGCAGGGTGCCGTCGTCGACCACCGTGACGCCCTTTGCGGCCACACGTTCGCCGACGCGACCGGCAAAGGCCGATGAGCCCTTGCGGTTAAAGTCGCCTTCGAGACCGTGGCCGATGGCTTCGTGCAGGAGCACACCGGGCCAGCCCGGGCCGAGCACGACGGTCATGCCGCCGGCGGGCGCGGGGCGCGCATCGAGGTTGACGAGGGCGCCGCGCACGGCGTCGTCGACGTAACGTTCGAGCAATTCATCGGTGAAATAAGCGTAGTCGAAACGCCCACCGCCACCGCCGCTGCCGATTTCGCGGCGGCCGTTCTCTTCGGCAATCACGGTGACAGACAGTCGCACAAGCGGCCGGATGTCGGCGGCGAAAGCGCCGTCGCTGCGGGCCACGAGGACGACATCGTATTCGCCGGCCAGGCCGGCCATGACTTGTTTGATCCGCGGATCGCGCTTGCGGGCGATGCCTTCGACGCGTTCGAGCAGCGCCACCTTGGCGCTCGCGTCGAGCGAGTTCAGCGGGTCGGCGGGCAGGTACAGATCACGGCCCGCGACGCCGCGCAAAGAGTGAGCAACCTTCACGCGCGCTTTACCGGATCCGCCATCGCGGCCGATGACGCGGGTCGCATGAGCGGCCTGGCGCAGGGCGTCGGCGGAGAGGTCGTCGGAATAGGCGAAAGCCGTGCGGTCGCCGGCGACGGCGCGCACGCCTACCCCCTGGTCAATCGAAAAGCTGCCGGATTTGACGATCCCTTCTTCAAGGCTCCACGCTTCGCTGCGCGTGGTCTGGAAGTAGAGGTCGGCATAGTCGACCTGATGCGTGAAGATCTCGCCGAGGGTGCGCAGCAACAGACCCTCGTCGAGGCCGTAAGGCGTGAGCAACACGTCTTTGGCAATCGCAAGATTACGGATACCGGGTTCGATGATATTCATGCGGGCTGGGCGATAAGGTTCGGAAAGGGATGGCGTTCGGGCGCGTTCAATGGGGTTGGCACGTTCGGCGGCGGATTCGGGCTATTCAAGGTATGGGGGCGGATCAGCGAGATCTCAAGGCGCGTTCTCAAGCGAGCACACGATGACGCAGGGCGGGCAGGCTCTGCCGGACCTGAGCGATGCGCGCGGGGTTGAGTTCACCGATCACGACGCCGGCGCCTTCTTCGCGCACGGCGACGATCTCACCCCAGGGGTCGATCAGCATGCTGTGGCCCCAGGTGCGGCGGCCGTTCTCATGCTTGCCGCCTTGCGCGGCGGCGAGCACATAACACTGGTTCTCGACGGCCCGGGCGCGCAGCAGGGTTTCCCAGTGCGCGTGGCCGGTGGTATAGGTGAAGGCGGATGGCACCACGACCAGCGCGCAGTCGCCGAGGGCCCGATACAGCTCGGGGAACCGGAGGTCGTAGCAGACAGACAATCCGACGCGGCCGAATGGGGCGTCGAAGCCACGGACTTCGGTGCCGGGGCGGATGGTGCGGGCTTCGTCGAAGGCTTCATCGCCCTTCACGAAATTGAACAGATGGATCTTGTCGTAGCGCACGACTTCGTGGCCTTGCGGATCGAACACGAAGGTGGCATTGAGCACACGGCCCGCTTCCGGGGCGGCCACCGGCAAGGTGCCACCGATCAGCCAGAGGTGATGGCGTCGCGCGGCATCGGACAGGAATGACTGGATCGGACCGGCCCCCGCGGTTTCCCGCAGCGCGACCTTGTCGGTGTCGGCATGACCCATGAAGCAGAAATATTCGGGTAACAGCACCAGTTGGGCGCCGTCACGCGCGGCTTCGGCGATCAGCCGGCCGGCTTCGGCCAAGTTGCGCTCGACGCTCGGCGCGCTGACCATCTGAATCGCGGCAACGCGATAGGTAGGAAGTGCGGTCTCGGATTTCTCGGTCATAACGGCTGCAATAAACGCCGGGCGCCGGAGCGCCGCGTCGGTAAAACCTGGCCGCCCGGCCGACCCGCCTGGGCAGCCGCGGCGGCGCCGGGTCGCCTTGTGGGCGTGTTACTGGGCGCTATGCTCGACGGCGGGATGATCCATCTTACCCTCATCAGATTTGATTTGCCGGATCGTTGGTTTCTGCCACGAGCCGGTCACGGCGTAGTTGCGTGAAAAGGTGTTTGAAATCGACTCCGACAAGACGTACTGGCCGACGAAGCTGCCTAGCCCGATCAGCGGATTGACAAAGGCGACGGCAATCGCCGCGGTGCCGAAGTTGATGGTCGGCACGACTTTGACGATCAGATCCTGCTTGCGGTCGACCAGGTCGATATTGCCGGCCATGGTGGCGCGCGCGGGGTGGGTCACGAGTTCGAAGTCGCTGGTCTTGGCGATGCCGTCGTGAAGCGTGCTGGTGGCGGTGATCGAGTCGAACGGCAGACCCTCGCCGACCACGTCGCCGAAATTCAGGGTGAGTACGCGCATCAGCGTCTGCACGGACAACAGTCCGATCAGCCTCGCCGCGTTGGAATTGACCTTGACGAGGGTGCCGTCGTGCAGATCGACAGACACCTGGCCGTTGAGCGTCGGGTAATTGATGGTGGTCGGGCCGCTGCGCCAGCCGATCTTGCCGGCGATATTGCCCTTGCCGTTTTCGATCGTGCGCGGCAGGCCGAGGTTGGTCAGCAGGGCACCCGCATCGAGGACGTCGAGATTGAAGTCGAGCACGGTGCGGCGCGGTGTCTTCGGATCGTCGTTGTCGAAATCTTCGCCGGGCGACATAAACCGCGCGCGCCGCGAGGTGCGCCAGTTGCCGCTCGCAGTGAGTTTCGCCGCCGGGTTGTCGAGCACGAGCTGGTCGAGTTGCCAGACGGGCTCGCTGTTGATGTCGGTATTGCGCGCCTGGATCTGAAGGCGGCCCAGGCTGTGGCCATAGACGATCAGGTTGGCGACGTCGAGATCGATGCCCGGAAACTCGTTCGACTGGCGCTCGAGGAACTGGCCAACGACATCGTGCTCCGTCGCCTTGGGAATTTCGAGTTTGGCGAGGTGAGCTTCGAGTTCGCCATGCGCGCCATTGGCCGGTGCGCGCCAGGCGATGTGACCGGAGATCTGGTCGGAGGCGAGATTGGCCTGCCAGGTTTCGTTTTCGTGGGTGGCGCCGAGGACGACGTTTTCCCAGTGTCGCTTGAGCAGGGTCAAATTGCTGATATGGGCTGCGATGCGGGTCGGCATGAAGCTCGAGGCTGCGGTCGCGGCAGGGCCGGCGTCAGGCGGGGCACCGGAACGTACGCCTTCGAAGGCACCGGTAACAGCGCCCGCCCGGTGGGGCGACGATGATGAAGGTGGGACCTGGCTCGCCAGTGACACCGGGTTGACCGCCGAGGCCGCGCCCGCCGAGGCAGCGCGATTCGTCGGGGCGAGGGGCGGCGATGTCGGAGTCGCGCGCGCTGGGGGCGCTCGGTCAAGGGAGGCGTCGGTTAGCGCTGATGCAGGTGCAAATGGAGCGGCACCGGTTTGCTTCGAGCTTGCAGCGGGGGCCGGCGTCATCGGTGCCATCGCTGCAACCGTAGTCGCCGGAGCCGATGCAGTGCCCAAAGCCGAAGCCGAAGCCGATGATGCAGCCGCGGCCGATGCCGCGCTCGCTGCTTCAACTGCCGTGGCAACGGGATGTGCGAGCTTGTCGATCACCACGCGCCATTCGTCGATGTCTAGGCTGTCGAGATCGATTGCCGCAACGATGCCCTCAACGGGCAGGGTCGCCGGTTTGTTGAGACCGATCGCGCCGCGCAAGGCGACCGGCTCGGCGCCGCCGCCGACGAGATAGTTGGCGTTAAGCGGCCCGGCGTGGAATTCGACCTGCGAGACCCGCGTCTTGAGGCGCGCGCTCATGTTGGGCGCATCCGGCGCGTCGCGTTCGTCATCTGGCGTCGTGTACCGACGCAGCGAAGCCTGCAGCGGCATGCGTTCGCCCGCGGTCTTGTTGAACGGCGGGGGGAGCGCGATGGCAAGGCCGGTCAGGTCCGAATTCAGCGCGATATCCGGGATCGCGTGACGTGGCCCGCGCACGTTCAGGGTATAGGGTGCACTGCCCGAGATGTAGTCGAGCAGGGCATGCGTGCCCGGGGTGTCCGACAGGGTCCGCGCGCGCTCGACGGCGATCCGTCCTGCAAGGTCCACCGCGACACTGCCGTCGGGATTCAGGCCGCCGTCGGCTCGCACGCCGCCGCCGAGCCACTGCCCCGTGACATTGGCCATCAGTGCGCTGTGACCGGTGAAATCGATCGCGCCGTTGATATGGGTCACGGTTGGCGCCGACGCATAAGTCATCTCATTGTCAGCGAGTGTGACGCGGCCTTTTACGGTGGTGACCGGATGAGGCGTGCGCGGCAGGGTCAGCGTGAGGGCCAGATGGGCATCACCGGTGGCCTTGATCCGCTCGGTCGCGCGGTCGATCACATCGGGCAACGGGCTCGCGTCCAGATAGTCGAGCATGTCCGACAGCGGGCCCCGCGCGGTGCCCTCGATGATGAACGGGCTCTCGCGGTCGGCCAGCGCAGCGATCTCGCCACGCACCTTGTCGACCTTCAGGCCGCGATACTGCGCAGTGGAGATATCAAAGCGCAGCAGCTTGTTGTCGATCAGGAAGCGCCCGTCAATATTGTCGAACGCCGGCCAGTTTTCAATCTTGCCGAAGCTCGTGCGCTTGGCGGGCCAAGGCGACGGGTCGAAGCGCGCGGCCTTGAACGGCGCGTCGATCTTGAAGACACCCTCCTGACCTGGCCGCTCGTACGGAAATTGATCCAGACTGCCGTGCACCTGGATCGACGCGTGGTGCCCCTCGCCAGCCAGTAGCGCGTGTGCGAGATAACCGCGTAGCTTCTCGTTGATCGAGGTGGGCAGATAGCGCGGCACACTGGCCACGGACAAGCGGTCGAAGCCGGCATTGAGGTCGAGCGTGCCGCGCCCCGGTGCGGACCGGTGATACTTGGCGCTCAGCGAACCGGCTGCGTCCGGATTGGAAAACGCAAGCCGTTCGATGTTGACGTCGATCGCGGGGATGGCCGGGTCGGCGGTGTCCGCGATTGACCAGGTCGTGCGGCCGGCGAAGGTGTCGAAATCGAGTTCGGGATTGTCGAAGAGCCCACGGATCGTGACCGAGGCGGCATGCGCGTCGAGATCGAGCGTGCCGTGGCCTTCATCGGCGTCGACCGAGCCGCTCAGGTTGCTGAAGCCCGGCAGGCCGCTATGGGGATGATGATGCGCGTTCAGGCCCGGCTTCGGAGTCTGCGCGAGGAAGCCGAGCCCCTCGAACGCGGCCTTGAAGCGAATGTGCTCGATGGCCTGGACCTTGTTGTTGCGTTGTGCCATTTCGCCCTGCAGCGACGACGGGGCCGGCCGCGCGAAGGCGATCGCATAGTCGCGCAGGATGCCGCGCGGCTCGAAGCGCGCGAGCGTATCGGCGGCCGCATCGGGCAGCGGCAGCGTGCGCGCGATATCGGCGAGCAGTCCGACGTCCATCGCGTCGCCATCGATGCTGAAGCGCTCGCCGTGCGAGGCAATCTCGGCGCGCCGCGCATTGACCGCGCTTGCCGAGGTCGGCCCGCTGGTCGGGTTTAACGGGACCAGGCCGCGCTGGACCAGCTTCGGCCCCTGGTAGGCCGCGCTCATCCGCCGGATATCGAGCCGGCGTAGCAGCGGCGTGCCGTCGTAGAGAGGTGGTTCGCCGCCGAACTCCAGCGCGAGGTCATGGATGTTGAGCGTCGCGCCGTCCTCGTCTTGCGCGAGATCATAGTGGAGTTCAGCGGCCGGCAGACTCAGCGCAGGGCGATCCTTGGTCAGTTCCAGTGCGAGCGCGTGGCCCGAGATCGCGCCGCGCGCCTGGCTCAGGCGGCCCTCGCCAAAGTCGAGCCACACCCGCCCCGCGACGCTGCCTGCGTCGACGACGATTGGCAGCGACATATAGTGCGCGGCAGTGCGCAAGTCGAACGGACCGGCGGATGAGAAAGCCGCGCCAGTCCACGAGCGAGCATCGCCAGGCTGACTAAAAGGGGCGCTTGTGAAGTCCGCCCGGAAATCGACCGGGCCGTGCAACACCACACCATCGGGTTGGGCTTGCAGTCCGATCTGGTGCTGGCGACCGTCGTTGAGCAGGGCGAAGCGGATATCGTGTAGCGCGAGTTCGGGCGCATCGCGCATTGCGTCGTGCCAGCGCAGGGTGCCCCCGCGCAAGACGATGGCGCGCTGCGAGAGCAGCCAGTTCGGAAATGCGCGATTGTGTTTGCCCGTGAACGCGAGCCGCACGCCCGCGATCGATAGCACGCCCGTGTTGTCTCGCTCGATGAGCACATCGGGCGCATCGACGACCAGTCGCGCGAAGATCAACTGGAGTCGAGGCACGGAAGCCCAGGCGACCTGGGCATTGGCATGGGGAATCGTCAGCGCTTGCACGCCTCGCGCATCGGTGATCGTCAACTGATCAATGTCGACCCCGGGCTGAAGCCCGCTCCAGCGCGCGGAGATCTTGCCGATCCGCACGGTCGCATGGAGTGCTTGCGAGAGTTCACGCTCGATGCGCGGGCGCAACAAGCCGATATCGGGCAGCAGCACATAGCGCAGCAAGACAATGGCAAGCGCCGCGCCGAAGTAGAGCACGAGGGCGCCGACAAGCAGCACCTTGAATATGCGCCGCAACAGTCGGTTGCTACCCGGGTGCGAACTGTCGATGCGCGGGTCGTCGATGGCGGCGGACGGTTCCGGGCGTTCGGACATGCTGCGGGGGTCGTATGCGTATGGTAGTTTGCTGGGGCGTCGGAGCCACTGTAACACAGGGCCTGACGCGCGCCCCAGCGCCTTTGGCCATGCTTTTGTCCAGGTTCCGATGACCCTTTCCCCCTTGCTTTGCGAATCGTTTTCGAGGTATGCGGCGCGTGTGCTGCATGCGAACCCCGCGCTTGCCGCGACCTTGCCCGAGCTCGCGCGTTGCCCCGCCACGCGCGCCTGGATCGAGGCGCGGCTGGAGACCCTGTGCGACGCGTCGCGAGCCGTCGCACCGCCAGACGCGCCGCTCGGGGAAGACGCGCTCAAGCAAGCGTTGCGCCGCTTGCGTGCCGAGGTCTACCTGATCGCGATGGAGCGTGACCTCGCGGGGATCGCCGAAGTTTCGGAAGTCACTGCCGCCATGACCGATCTCGCCGAGGTCGCGATCCAGCGTGCGCTTGAGGTGCTCGATGCAGACTTGCGCGCGAGCTTCGGTGCGCCGCTCGGCGAGACGAGCGGCTTGCCTTTGTCGCTTGGCGTGGTCGGCATGGGCAAGCTGGGTGGGCGCGAGCTCAATGTGTCGTCGGACATCGACCTGATCTTTATCTATGAGGAAGAAGGCGAGACGGCCGGCGGCCAGCGCAAGCCGCTCTCGAACCACGAGTATTTCACCCGGCTCGGCAAGCGGCTGATCAGCGCCTTGTCGGAACTGACCGCTGACGGCTTTGTGTTTCGTGTCGATATGCGGCTGCGGCCCAATGGCGATTCCGGCGCGCTGGTCTCGAGCCTGGGGATGCTCGAAGAATATTTCTATGTGCAGGGGCGCGAGTGGGAGCGCTATGCGTGGATCAAAGGGCGGCTGGTCAGCTGTATTGATGACGAGGCCGGAAGTCGCCTCGCGGTCGAGCTCGACCGGCTCGTTAAGCCCTTCGTCTACCGTCGGTATCTTGACTTCAATGTAATTGGCGCCTTGCGCTCGCTGCATGAACAGATCCGCCAGGAGGCCGTCAAGCGCGCGACGATGCGCCCGGAAAAGGCCGATGACATCAAGCTGGGTCGTGGCGGGATTCGGGAGATCGAGTTTTCGGCGCAGGTCTTCCAGTTGATCCGGGGCGGCCAGGATGCCGGCTTCCGCGTGCGGCCCACCCTCGAGGTGCTGGCGCATGCGGTCATGGTCGGTTTGCTGCAGCCCGCGGTGGCCGCGCAGCTTAGCGACGCCTATCTGTTCTTCCGGCGCGTCGAGCATCGGCTCCAGTATGCCGATGACGCCCAGACGCACGCGTTGCCCGTCGACGTGGACGCACGTGCGCGTCTCGCGGCTTCGCTGGGCTATCTCGACTACGACAGATTGCTCGACGAGATCAATCGCCATCGAACGCTGGCCGAGGCGCAGTTCGACCGGATCTTTGCAGACAAGAACGGTGGCGCCTCCAGTGGAGGAGCGGGGCGCGAGTGCGAGACCGACGAGCGGGGCGAAACGGCTCGGGATGAGGCGTCGGGGTCGGCCGACCCGTTGCAGCCGTTCGTGACCGGCGCCGATCTCTGGACGCATTCGCTCAGCGACGAAGTCGTCGAGCGAGAAGAAGATGAAGTGATCGAGGCTCAGATCGGGAGGCTCGGTTTTCACGAGCCGGTCGAACTGCTCGCGCGCCTGCGAGTGATGCGCTCCTCCGTGCGTTACCAAAGCTTGCCCGAGCGCAGTCGCGATCGCTTCGACCTTCTGGTGGTCCGCGTGCTCGATGCCGCGAGTTCCTTGCCCCAGGAGCTTTGCGACGTCACGGTGCTGCGCTTTCTCGATCTGCTTGAGGCGGTCGCGCGTCGTGGTGCCTATCTGGCATTGCTCGCCGAATATCCGGCTGCGCTGATGCGGGTGCTGTCGGTGCTGGGCGCGTCGCGCTGGGCCGCCGGCTATCTCCAGCAACACCCGCAATTGCTTGATGAACTGCTCGATGACGAGGCGCTCGCGACGCCGTCGGACTGGCCCGCGTTCAAGCGCGCGCTGGCGAAGCGGCTCGCGATGGCCGACAGCGTTGAGCAGCAGCTTGATCTGCTGCGTCACGCGCAACACGCTGAGACATTCCGGATCCTGCTGCTCGACCTCGCCGCGCATATCACCGTCGAACACGTCAGCGACCTACTTTCCGCGCTGGCCGATGCGGTCCTCGAAGTGGCGCTCGAAGCTGTCTGGCGCCAGATGCCGCGCCGTCACCGCGAGCAGCCGCGCTTTGCGGTGATCGCCTATGGCAAGCTCGGCGGCAAGGAACTCGGGTATGCGTCGGATCTCGACCTGATCTTCCTGTACGACGATCCCGACGAAAACGCGGACGACATCTATGCGTCGTTCGCACGCCGCCTGATTACCTGGCTCACGACGGCGACGGGCGCGGGACAGCTCTATGACGTCGACTTGCGGCTGCGCCCGAATGGTTCGTCAGGCTTGCTGGTCACGGCGCTCGACGGCTTTCGCCGGTATCAGCTACGCGAGGGCGATGGCTCCAACAGTGCGTGGGTCTGGGAGCACCAGGCGTTGTCGCGTGCGCGTTTCGCCTGTGGCGACACGCAGATAGGCGAGCAGTTCGAGGCGATCCGCAAGCAGGTGTTGACGCAGTACCGCGAACCGCTGCCGCTCGCGCAGGAAATCGTCGCGATGCGTGAGCGGGTTCACGAAGGGCATCCGAATCGCAGTGAGCTGTTCGACCTCAAACATGACCAGGGCGGCATGGTCGATATCGAGTTCATTGTGCAGTACCTGGTGCTGCTCCACGCGGCGGAACATCCGGAACTCCTGCGCAATACCGGCAACATCGCCCTGCTGCGCGAGCTCGCCCACTTCGGACTAATGCCGGAAAGCGAAGCGCAGGCGGCCGGCGATGCCTACCGGACTTATCGCGCGATTCAGCACAAGATGCGACTCGATGGCATGGACGCCGCGCGCGCTCCCGCAGAACGTGTGGCGGGCGAACGGGCGGCGGTGCAGGCACTGTGGGAGCGGATCTTCGGAGGCGTGACGCCTGCGCCGCTCGGGGCAATCGGCGTGGTGCGCTAAAGGCGTTTCGCTCAGGCGGCCAGCATCTCTTTGGCGTGCTTGCGCGTGGTTGCCGTGATCTCGACACCGCCGAGCATCCGCGCGATTTCCTCGACGCGGCTCGGTTTGTCGAGCGACGCAACCGACGAAACGGTGTGATCCGCGTCGACGGTCTGCTTGACGACCCGGAAGTGAAACTCTCCGCGTGCGGCGACCTGCGGGAGGTGGGTCACGCAAAGGACCTGCCGCTGACGCCCGAGCTGGTGGAGCAGCCGTCCGACTACCTCGGCGACCGCGCCGCCGATGCCCGTGTCGACCTCGTCGAAAATCAGGGTGGGCGTCGGGCTGGCGGCGCTTGCAATCACCGCGAGCGCCAGGCTGATCCGCGCGAGCTCACCGCCCGAGGCGACTTTGGCCAGCGGCCGCAGCGGCACGCCCGCGTGGCCCGCGACGCGGAACTCGATCTGCTCGAGCCCGCTCGCACCGCCGTTCGGCAGGCTCACGAGGGCGACTTCGAAGCGGCCGCCCGACATGGCCAGTTCCTGCATGCCGGTCGTGACGGCCTCGCCGAGCGCCTTCGCATGACGGGCGCGTTCCTTGGAGAGTTTTGTCGCAACGTCCTGATAGCGCTTTTGAGCGGCGGTTTCGCTGACGCGCAGGGCATCGAGATCCGTCGCGGCGTCGAGCGCCTCGAGCTGGTTGCGCCGCGCCGCATGTTCATCGGGCAACGCCTCCGGCCGCAGGCGGAATTTGCGGGCGGCGGAATGCAGCGCTTCGAGGCGCGAGTCGACCTGCGCGAGCCGGTTCGGGTCGAGGTCGAGCTTTTGGGCGTAGTGGTTCAGCGAATAGACGGCTTCCTGCAACTGGATTTCGGCAGGTTCGAGCGCGGCGAGCGCATCGGCAAGACCCGTGTCGACCTCGGCCAGGCCGCGCAAGCGTGTGATCAGGGTGCCGAGCTGATGAATCATTGCGTCGTCGGATTCCGACAGCGTGCCCAGGGCAGCCTGAACGCCGCCGATCAGATTTGCGGCATTCGACAGCCGGCGGTGCTCGGCATTGATCTCTTCCCATTCGCCCGGCTGCGGCAGGAGCTTGTCGAGTTCGGCGAGTTGCCAGGCGAGTCGTTCGCGCTCCAGCTGGACTTCACGATCACGCGACGTCGCAGCCTCGATCGCCGCGCTGGCCTCACGCCAGGCGCGCCAGGCACGGCTGGTCTCGGCACTCAGGGAACCGAGCCCTGCATGCGTATCGAACAGTTCGCGCTGTGCATCGGCGCGCATCAGTAATTGATGCGCATGCTGGCCATGGATTTCGACGAGCATCTCGCCCACTTCGCGCAACTGGGTCAGCGTCGCCGCTGTGCCGTTGATAAAGGCGCGCGAGCGGCCGCTTTCGTCGAGCACACGGCGCAGCAGCACGGTGCCGGCTTCGCCTTCGAGCGCCTGATCGGCCAGCCATTGGTCGACCTGCGCATGGGTCGCGAACTCGGCGCTGATGTCGGCGCGGCCCTGGCCGGTGCGCACGACACTGGCGTCGCCACGCGCGCCGAGCGTCAGCGCGAGCGCATCGATCAGGATCGATTTGCCGGCGCCGGTTTCACCGGAAAACACCGTAAAGCCCTGCTCGAACTCGAGGTCGAGCGTGTCGACGACGACAAAATCGCGAATCGAAAGATGGCGCAGCATGGGAAACAAAGACTCCGGGGCGGCACAGACGACGAGATCGGAAACCAGAAGATTACCTGAGATGCCGGGCGATTTTGCCGTATCTGGATGTCAACGCAAGGGGGCACGCCAACTCGGCGGCGCGGCCGCAGGACGCGCGCCGGCTGACGTCGTCACGGCTTGTCCGTTTGCGCCCTCAGGCCGGATCGTCCGCGTGCGACGGGTACTCATTCCAGTGAAGCTTCTTACGAAGCGTGGCGAAATGGCTGTGGCCGACCGGATGGAGAAAGGGCACGGTGTGCGCCGCGCGACGCACTTCGATCGTGTCGCCCAGCTCGAGAGCGGTAAACGACTGCATATCGAAATTGACGTTGACGTCGCGCCCCGCGACGATCTGAATCGCGATTGTCGAATCGTCCGGCAGCACAATCGGCCGGTTCGACAGCGCGTGTGGGGCGATCGGCACGAGCACGATGCCCTCGAGCTGCGGATGCAGGATCGGCCCCTGGGACGACAGTGCATAGGCCGTCGAGCCGGTCGGCGTGGCGACGATCAGCCCGTCCGAGCGCTGGTTATACATAAAACGCCCGTCGACCGAGACGCGCAGTTCGGCCATCCCCGAGAAGCCCGACCGGTTGACCACCACGTCGTTGAGCGCATCGGCGCGGTAAATCGTCTCGCCGCCCCGCAGGATCTCCGCCTCGAGCAGCATGCGCTCCTCGCGTTCGTAGGCACCCGCGAGCATCTGGGGCACGACCGTGCTCATCTCGTCGAGCGGAATGTCGGTAATAAAGCCGAGCCTGCCGGCGTTGATGCCGATCAGCGGCGTGCCGTAGGGCGCGAGCTGGCGCCCGATGCCGAGCATCGTACCGTCGCCGCCGACCACCACGGCGACATCGGCGTGCTCGCCGATCTCGTCCGGCGTACACCGGCGAAACCCTTCAAGTTCGAGCGCGGCGGCCGTTTCGCCTTCGAATACGACCTCGTAGCCCTTGCTGGCAATACAGGCCGCGAGCGTCTTGAGCGGCTCGGTAATGCCCGGCGTGTTCGCCCGGCCGATCAGCGCGACGGTCTTCAATAGTCTCCCCTTGCTCACCTGAGTATTACCTGAGTCGTGCTCGAGTCTTGCCCGAGTCCTGCCTATATCGAGCATGCTTCTATCGCATGCCCTGCCCGGATGAGGGTTCTCCTGCCCGAGCGCACCCGAATTACACCATAGCTGCTGTCCGAAAAGCACGCGCATCGGTCGAACGGCCGAGGGCGGGGGGCCACGGGCACGGGCCGGTCGTCAGAATGAAACACGGCTATTTTTAAGCGGCATGCATGATGCCCCCGTCCGGTTACAATCAATCCATGCTAGACCCACGCGCCCAAACCCTCCTCAAGACCCTGATCGAGCGATATATCGCCGAAGGTCAGCCGGTAGGCTCGCGCACCTTGTCGAAATATTCAGGGCTCGAATTGTCGCCTGCGACGATTCGCAACGTGATGTCCGACCTCGAGGAGCTAGGTCTGGTATCGAGCCCCCACACCTCGGCGGGCCGGGTGCCGACGCCGCGGGCCTACCGCTTGTTCGTCGATACGATGCTGACCGTGCAGACCCTGTCCGACGACGAGCAGGTCAAGCAGAACGTCCAGCGGCGCCTCACGCCGGCCGAGCCGACCAAGCTGGTTGCCGCCGCCGCGAGTGTGCTTTCGAACCTGTCGCAATTCGCCGGTGTCGTGCTCACGCCGCGCCGCAGCCATGTGTTCAAGCAGATCGAATTCATGCGGCTGTCTGAAAAGCGGATCCTTCTGATCATCGTGACGCCCGAAGGCGACGTGCAGAACCGGATCATGGCGACCCAGCGCGAATATTCGCCGTCGCAGCTGATCGAAGCCTCGAATTACATCAACAGTCATTTCGCGGGCTTGAGTTTCGACGAAGTGCGGCGCCGCCTGCGCAACGAGATCGACGTGCTGCACGGCGACATGACGACGCTGATGCAGCAGGCGGTCACGGCGAGCACCGATGAGAGCGATCCCGGTGAAACCGTCCTGATCTCGGGCGAGCGCAATTTGCTCGAAGTGGCCGACCTGTCGTCGGACATGGCCCGCCTGCGCAAGCTGTTCGACGTATTCGACCAGCGCACGAGCCTGCTGCAATTGCTCGACGTATCGAGCCATGCGCAGGGCGTACAGATTTTTATCGGCGGCGAGTCGGATCTCGTGCCGATTGAGGAAATGAGCGTCGTCACCGCGCCTTATGAGGTCGATGGCAAGATCGTGGGCACGTTGGGTGTGATCGGACCGACGCGGATGGCTTATCAGCGCGTGATCCCGATCGTCGACATCACCGCGCGGCTGCTGTCCAACGCGCTCAGTCAGCACTGAGCGATGGGCTGACTGGGCACGGGCTGCCCCGCCCGGCGCCCGCAGATGACGTCAAGCTGCGGCCCGAAGCGATACTGGGCGGCCGTCGAGGCGCGACTGGCGGCCACAGGCACGGCCACGGCGGCTCTCCTGAAACGAGCGACTCCACTTTGAGTTTTTGCCGAATTTGATGCGTTTCGATCTCGAACTTCCCTCGCAGGACCCGAACGCGAGCGCGCACCGCACCGCTGTGTTGCTGGTCAATCTGGGCACGCCCGACGCGCCCACGCCCGCTGCGGTGCGCCGCTACCTGGCCGAATTCCTGTCAGACCCGCGTGTGGTCGAAATCCCCCAGTGGCTCTGGCAACCGATCCTGCGCGGCGTGATCCTGCCGTTTCGCGCACGCGCATCGGCGCACAAGTACGCGTCCGTCTGGATGCCTGAGGGTTCGCCCTTGCGGGTCTACACCGAGCAGCAGACCAGCGCCCTGCGCGGCTGGTTTGTCTCGCGCGGGGTGCCGGTGCTGGTCGATTACGCCATGCGCTATGGCACGCCATCTATCGGTGATGTGCTCGGGCAACTCAAGCGGGCCGGCGCTGACCGGGTGCTCCTGGTGCCGATGTATCCGCAATATGCGGCCTCGACGACCGCCACGGCCTTCGACAAGCTAGCCGATGCGATGCGCCGGATGCGCAACCAGCCGGAGGTCCGCACGATCAAGCAGTACGCGGACGCCACGGGATATATCGCCGCGCTTGCCGCTCAGGTGCGCGACTACTGGGCGATTCATGGCGTGCCCGATTTCGCCGCGGGCGACCGGTTGCTGCTGAGTTTCCACGGCCTGCCCAAGCGCACCCTGAACCTCGGCGACCCGTATCACAACCAGTGCCAGACCACCGGCGCGCTACTGGCGCAAACCCTCGGCCTCGACGAGACGAGTTGCCGCGTGACCTTCCAGTCGCGTTTCGGCAAGGAAGAGTGGCTGCAGCCTTACACCGCGCCCACCTTGGCCGAGCTTGGCGCGGCCGGCGTTGCGCGGGTCGATGTATTTTGCCCGGGTTTCACGGCCGATTGTCTCGAGACGATCGAGGAAATCGGCATGGAAGGACGCGATGCGTTCCTCAAGGCAGGCGGCAAGGCTTACCATCGCATCCCATGCGTCAACGCGTCGCCGGCTTTTATCGACGCGCTCGGTGAGCTGACGCTCGCTCACCTCGGTAACTGGATCGACCCTGCGCAGGCCGCCCTTGTCACGCAGGCCGTGGCCTTGCATCAGGAGCGCCGCGCTGCAGCCGCCGAAGCGGCTCGCTAGACGGACAGGACATCATGCAATACAAGATTTCGACTGAACCCGGCGCCCGGCTGCGCATCGACAAATGGCTCTGGGCCGCTCGATTCTTTAAAACCCGCTCGCTCGCCGCCGATGCTGTCGAAAAGGGGCGCATCGAGATCAATGGCGACCACGTCAAGACCTCCAAGGAGGTTCGGGTCGGCGATCTCGTGACAATCGAGATCGAGCGGCTGCGCTGGGTGGTCGAGGTCAAGGGCATCTGCGACGTGCGCGGGCCGGCGACGGTGGCGCAAACGCTCTACGCCGAGACCGAGGACAGCGTCGCGGCACGTCGTGGCGAACTCGAACGGCGCAAGGTGTTTCACGAACCGGCGGCGGAGCGGCACGGCCGTCCTACCAAGCGCGAGCGGCGAGTGATCGACCGCTTCTCGGGGGAAGGCTAAAATAGCGGTTCTGCGGCTTTTTGCGCGGTGGGCCGCAAGCAGGCAGTGGAGGGGCCCCGAAGCGCTGTTCGGGTCCTGGAAGACGGTTTAACGGCAGGCGACAGCGCGTGGAGCGAGCCACACCATAATCGTGGCCTTGGCGCCGCCGTATTCGGAATTGCAGCGCGTCACCGCGCCGGACAGGCAGATCGTCAGGGTGGTGGCAATCAACACAGCTGCGACCGTCGCAATCGCAAAGCTCAGTTTCATGGCGAATCCTTCGCGGCGCTTTGCACTGCTTGCGAGCGTGCACCGCGGTGAATGAACCTGCCCGGCTGGACAAGTCCTACGTGCAGACGTCGCCGGCCGGTGGCAGTCATTCCCGGAATGTGACGAAACGCAGCCGCTGCGAACTGAGCGGACCGCGTGGTGTGCGCGTGATGGTTGAAGTGTAGGCCAGCAAAAATGTCGGCTCAATCGGATTGACGCGATGGATGCCCGAACTATGTAACGACACATTGCAAAGCAGCGAATTTGCAAAAAAATGTCAAATCGGGCCTTGAAAAGGTGTAGGAACGGCCCGATATCGCCCAAAGCGCGGTAATGCCAGGAAAGGCGGCCGAGAATGACGGCCTGAAGGCGTCGGCGTGCTGCGACGTCACCGCGTGGCGCCCGAAAGGCGCTGCCCCAACCACGAACGTGATGGACCACCAGACGGAATGAGCATGGAAGAGAACCAAGCGACGCAGAACCCGGGTGACACTCCCGAGAACGCTGCCGCCGCCCAGGCGGCCAGCCAGACGAGCGGTACGGGCGCGACGCCCGCGGGCGAGAGCCCGGCTGCGGCAGCCGCGGTCGACACGGCACTCGCCGATACGAAGGCGAAGCTCGCCGAAATGCAGGAAAACTATCTGCGCGCGAAGGCTGAAACGGAAAACGTTCGCCGACGCGCCCAGGAAGATGTGGAAAAGGCTCACAAGTTCGCGATCGAGCGCTTTGCCGAGCACTTGTTGCCGGTGATCGACAGCCTCGAAGCGGCGGCGACCGATTCCTCGGGCGATCTCGTCAAGGTCCGCGAGGGCGTCGAGCTCACGCTGCGCCAGCTCAACTCGGCGCTGGAAAAGGGCCGCGTGGCTGTCATCAATCCGGTCGGCGAGAAATTCGATCCGCACCGTCACCAGGCGATCTCGATGGTACCGGCCGACCAGGAACCCAACACGGTGGTTACCGTGCTGCAAAAGGGCTTCCTGATTGCAGACCGGGTGCTGCGTCCCGCGCTCGTGACGGTTTCAGCAGCGAAATAGGCCCAACAGGCCGGCGCGCACGAAAAATACCGCAAAAAAACGGTAGCCCTGCTCGGGTCAGGGTCTTGAAATAAATTAGCGCGCCCTTATTTACAGCACATCAGACATCGAGGCCTGGCTGACTCAGCGGGGCCCCACAGCGAATCTACGGAGATTAGAGAATGGGCAAGATTATCGGTATTGACCTTGGCACGACGAATTCGTGCGTGGCCATCATGGAAGGCAACACGACCAAGGTGATCGAGAATTCGGAAGGCGCGCGCACCACGCCTTCGATCATCGCCTACATGGAAGACGGCGAGATTCTGGTCGGCGCGCCGGCCAAGCGTCAGGCCGTAACGAACCCGCGTAACACGTTGTATGCCGTCAAACGGCTGATCGGCCGCCGCTTCGAAGAAAAAGAAGTGCAGAAGGACATCGCGCTGATGCCCTACAAGATCAGCAAGGCCGATAACGGCGACGCGTGGATCGACGTGCGTGACGCGCAACTCGCGCCGCCGCAGATCTCCGCCGAAGTCCTGCGCAAGATGAAGAAGACGGCCGAAGACTATCTCGGCGAACCGGTCACCGAAGCTGTGATCACTGTACCCGCCTACTTCAACGATACGCAGCGTCAGGCCACCAAGGACGCGGGTCGTATCGCCGGTCTCGACGTGCGCCGGATCATCAACGAACCGACAGCCGCTGCGCTGGCCTTTGGCCTCGACAAGAACGAAAAGGGTGATCGCAAGATCGCCGTGTATGACCTGGGTGGCGGTACGTTCGACGTGTCGATCATCGAGATCGCCGACGTTGACGGTGAAAAGCAGTTTGAAGTGCTCTCGACCAACGGTGACACCTTCCTCGGTGGCGAAGACTTCGACCAGCGCATCATCGACTACATCATCACCGAGTTCAAAAAGGACCAGGGCGTCGATCTGTCGAAGGACGTGCTCGCACTGCAACGTCTGAAAGAAGCGGCTGAAAAGGCCAAGATCGAACTGTCGAGCACGGCACAGACCGAAATCAACCTGCCGTACATCACCGCGGATGCAAGCGGTCCGAAGCATTTGAACCTCAAGATCACCCGCGCCAAGTTTGAAGCGCTGGTCGAGGAACTCGTCGAACGCACGATCGAACCGTGCCGTATCGCGATCAAGGATGCGGGCGTGAAGATCGGCGACATCGACGACGTGATCCTGGTCGGCGGTATGACCCGGATGCCGAAGGTGCAGGAGAAGGTTAAGGAGTTCTTTGGCAAGGAACCGCGCCGTGACGTGAACCCGGACGAAGCCGTGGCCGTTGGTGCCGCGATTCAGGGCCAGGTGCTCTCCGGTGACCGCAAGGACGTGCTGCTGCTCGACGTGAGCCCGCTGTCGCTCGGCATCGAAACGCTCGGCGGTGTGATGACGAAGATGATCGCCAAGAACACGACGATCCCGACCAAGCACGCTCAGACGTTCTCGACCGCCGATGACAGTCAGGCTGCCGTGACGATCAAGGTGTTCCAGGGCGAGCGCGAGATGGCCGCCGGCAACAAGCTGCTCGGCGAGTTCAACCTCGAAGGCATCCCGCCGGCGCCGCGTGGCGTGCCGCAGATCGAAGTCGGTTTCGACATCGATGCGAACGGCATCCTGCACGTGTCGGCCAAGGACAAGGCGACCGGCAAGGAAAACAAGATCACCATCAAGGCGAACTCGGGCTTGTCGGAAGCCGAGATCGAACAGATGGTGAAGGACGCCGAAGCCAACGCGGTGGAAGACCGCAAGCTGCGCGAGCTTGCCGATTCGCGTAACCAGGCCGACGCCTTGGTCCACAGCAGCCGCAAGGCGCTGATCGACTACGGCGACAAGCTCGAAGCTGGCGAGAAGACCAAGATCGAAGACGCGATCAAGGCGCTCGAAGACTCGGTGCGCAGCGGCGACAAGGCCGATATCGACGCGAAGGTCGAAGCGTTGTCGGCAGCTTCGCAGAAGATGGGCGAAAAGATGTATGCCGACATGCAGGCCGCTCAGGCAGCCGGCGGTGCTCCGGGCGCTGGCGCGCCGGAAGCCGAGCATGCTCAACAGGCATCGGGCAAGGCGGAAGACGATGTACTTGACGCCGACTTCAAGGAAGTAAAGAAGGACTAAGTAGTCCAGGCCGGCCATCCGCGTTTCACGCCGATGGCCGGTTTGCTTGTCGATTGCGGCGCCTGGCGACCCTTTGTGGGCCGACCAGGCTTTATCGTTTGTAAGGGTCGCGAGGCCCGTTGCGAGTATCAGCACGGATTATGGCGAAACGGGATTATTACGAAGTTCTGGGCGTAGCCAAGAACGCGAGCGAAGAAGACATCAAGAAGGCCTATCGCAAGCTCGCGATGAAGCATCACCCTGACCGGAATCCGGACAACAAGGGATCGGAAGAGAGCTTCAAGGAGGCGAAGGAAGCCTATGAGATGCTGTCCGACGCCCAGAAGCGTGCGGCCTACGACCAGTATGGCCACGCGGGTGTCGATCCGAACATGGCGGGTGCGGGCGGACAGGGTTTCGGCGGTTTTGCTGAGGCGTTCGGCGATATCTTCGGTGACATCTTTGGCCAGGCGGCAGCGGGCGGCGGCGGTGCCGGCAGTCAGCGCGGCGCCCGTCCGGGTGGCCCGCAGGTCTATCGCGGCGCGGACCTGCGCTACAGCATGGAGATCACGCTCGAGCAGGCAGCCCACGGCTATGAGACGCAGATTCGCGTGCCGAGCTGGACCACGTGCGACATCTGTCACGGCAACGGCGCGAAGCCGGGCACCAAGCCCGAAGTCTGCCCGACCTGCGGTGGCGGCGGCGCGGTGAGGATGTCGCAAGGGTTCTTCAGCATCCAGCAAACCTGCCCGAAATGCCATGGCTCCGGCAGCTACATTCCCGACCCGTGCGCAAACTGCCACGGCGCGGGCAAGGTCAAGCAGACCAAGACGCTCGAAGTGAAGATTCCGGCCGGGATCGACGACGGCATGCGGATCCGCTCGGCCGGTAACGGTGAACCGGGTTTGAACGGCGGTCCGTCAGGCGACCTGTTTGTCGAGATCCATATCAAGCAGCACAGCGTGTTTGAGCGCGACGGCGACGACTTGCATTGCCAGATGCCGATTGCGTTCACGACTGCGGCGCTCGGCGGCGAGATCGAAGTGCCGACGCTGTCGGGCCGCGTGACGTTCCCGGTGCCCGAAGGCACGCAATCGGGACGCACGTTCCGCCTGCGCGGCAAGGGCATCAAGGGCGTGCGCGCGACCGTGGCCGGCGATCTCTACGTGCATGTGCTCGTCGAGACGCCAGTGAAGCTCACCGATCCGCAACGCGATCTGCTCAAGCAATTCGAGAAGTCGCTGAGCGAGGGTGGGGCGCGACATAGCCCGCAGAGCAAGGGCTGGTTCGATCGGGTGAAGAGCTTCTTCGAATAGGCAGACGGGCGTGGAACCGTTCGCGTTGCTGGATGACTGCGACGCGTCTGTCGCCATGCCGACCAGCCGGCTCTATACGGGGCTGGTCGGCGAGTTGATCTCGTCTGGTGCGGATGACGTCGACGCCGTGTGCGCCGAGGCTGAACATGCCTCGCGCGATGGCCTGCACGCGGTTGTGCTGGCCGACTACGAGTGGGGTGCGGCACGGGCGTCGGTTGACCGGATCGGTTCGTTGGGCGGGCATCAGACTGTGAATGCAAACGCGCAGGCCGGGCAACCGGCGCTGCGCTTTTTGCTGTTTGCGCGATGCGAACGCGTGTCGCGTGAGGCTGTGGATCGGTGGTTGGCCGAGAGGGAGGTCGAGGAGGGTGACGCCGAGGCGGGGCGTATGCCGGTCGATCTTTTACTGCAGCGAGAGGTGGCATCTGCAGACGCGTCGACAATGCCAGCATCAACGGCATCAACGGCATCAACGGCATCAACGGCATCAACGGCAGGAGAGGCAGGAGAGGCAGGAGAGGCAGGAGAGGCAGGAGAGGCAGGAGAGGCAGGAGAGGCAGGAGCAGTTGTACTCGCACCTGAGCCCACTCCCGCAGGCTTGGCGCGCGTCACAGCCGACATCTCGCATGAGCGCTTCAACGCCGCGATCGCCGAGATCCATGCGGCCCTCGAACGGGGCGACACCTACCAGATCAACTACACCTACCGGCTCGGTTTCGACGTCTTCGGATCGCCGATCGCGCTCTACCGGCGCTTACGCGCGCGGCAGCCAGTCCGTTACGGCGCACTGATTGCGCTGCCCGACGCGCGCATGATCCTGTCCTGTTCGCCTGAACTATTCCTGCAACACAAAGCCGGCCAATTGCAGGCCAGGCCGATGAAGGGCACCGCTGCGCGCGTAACCGACCCCGAGGCCGATGCACGCATACGTGCCGAACTCCAGGCTGACCCGAAGAATCGCGCCGAAAACCTGATGATCGTCGACCTGCTGCGCAACGACATCGGGCGTGTCGCGCAAACGGGTTCGGTCAACGTACCGGACCTCTTTTCGGTCAATGCCTATGGCCGCGTCTGGCAAATGACCTCTACCGTGCGTGCCGCAGTCCGTACTGAGTTGTCGTTTGCGCAGATCCTGTGCGCCTTGTTTCCGTGCGGCTCGATCACCGGCGCGCCCAAACATCGCGCGATGGAACTGATCGCCGAACTCGAAACGTCCCCGCGCGGGCTCTATACCGGCTCGATTGGGTGGCTTGACGCACCGACGGATGCGCGCAGGTGCGGCAATTTCTGCCTTTCCGTCGCGATCCGTACGTTGGTACTCGATGCGCACGGCAAACGTGGCTCAATGGGCGTCGGAGCGGGCATCGTGCTCGACAGCGTCGCCGCTTCTGAATGGGAAGAGTGCAAAGTGAAAGCAGGTTTCGCGACGGGCAACGATCCCGGCCTGACGGCGTTTGAAACGATGCGCGCCACGCGTGCAGGAGGTGTCGCCCATCTGGACCGGCATCTCGCGCGACTCGTGCATAGCGCGGCAGAACTCGGCATGAAGTTCGACCCCGCAGCGATCCTCGAGCAGGTGAATGCCTACCTGCCGCAGTTGAGCGAAGGCGAGCATCGCGTGAAGGTCTCGCTCGATGCGAGCGGGCAGGTGGAGATCGGCGGTGGCCCGATGACACCGTTGCCCGAAGGGCCGCTCACGGTGCTGCTTGCCGACGAGCATGGTTTTGCGCCGACCGACGCTGACGATGCGCTGCTGCGCTACAAGACGACGCGCCGCGGACAGTACGACGAAGCGTGGCGCATGGCCGATACGCTCGGTGCATTCGATATGCTGTTTTTCAACACGCGTGGCGAGCTGACCGAAGGCGGTCGCACCAACGTGTTCGTGAAGCTCGACGGACGGTGGTGGACGCCGCCGCTTGCCTCGGGTGTCTTGCCCGGCGTGATGCGCGCGCTCGTGCTCGAAGATCCGCAATGGCAGGCCGCCGAACGCGTGCTGACACGCGCCGACGTCCTGCGTGCCGACGCGCTGATGATCTGCAACGCGCTGCGCGGGCCGCGACCGGCCCGGCTACAACACTAGAAGGTGTGTTCGGGTGCCGGAAAGGCGCTGTCCTTGACCGCGCGAACATAGGCCGCGATGGCATCCTGGACGCTGCCATTGTGCTCGAGAAAGTTCTTCACGAAACGCGGTCGCTTGCCGGGGAAAATGCCGAGCATGTCGTGCAGCACCAGGACCTGGCCCGAGCATTCGACGCTCGCGCCAATCCCGATGGTCGGGATCGACAGGGACTGCGTAACCTCGGTGGCGAGCACCGCAGGAATCGCCTCGAGCACCACGAGCTGAGCGCCCGCCTGTTCGATGGCGAGCGCATCGCGACGCACTTGCTCGGCGCCCGCATCGGTCTTGCCCTGCACCTTGAAGCCGCCGAAGGCATGGACGGACTGCGGCGTGAGGCCGATATGCGCGCAAACTGGCACTGCGCGCGCGACCAGGAAAGCAATCGTCTCGGCGAGCCACTCACCGCCTTCGAGCTTGACCATCTGCGCGCCCGCGCGCATCAGTGTCGCGGCATTGTTGAACGCGTCCACCGGCGTGCCATAGCTGCCAAACGGCAGGTCAGCAATCACCAGCGCATTGCGGTTGCCACGTGCCACTGAGGCCGTGTGATACGCGATATCCGTCAGGGTCACCGGCAGCGTGGTCGCATGACCTTGCAGCACGTTGCCGAGCGAATCGCCAATCAGGATCGAATCGACCCCCGCCGCATCGCAGACCGCCGCAAAGCTCGCGTCATACGCGGTCAGCATCGCGATTTTTTCACCGCGTGCGCGCATTTCGGCGAGGCGCGGCACAGTGACGGCCGAGCGGGCGGCCTCTTGGAGGTAACTCATCGAACAGACTCCAGGGAAGCACGCCAGCGCGGCATGCGATTCAGGAAGAAGGGGTGCGGGTCGGGATGCGGCATTGGCAAACCTCGACCTTCTCGATGCGCTGGTCGGCCACCGCCGGCAACAGGGCATCGACCGGGCCATGGCCGGGGATCTTGAGCGCGATGTTCAACTCGGCCAGGGGCACCAGCACAAATGCGCGCCGCGTCATGCGCGGATGCGGAACCACGAGTTCGAGCGAGTCGATCGTCTCGTCGCCATAGAGCAGCACATCGAGGTCGAGCGTGCGGGGTGCGTTCGGGTACGGCCGCTCGCGGCCAAAATGTTGTTCGATCGCCAGGCACAGGGCGAGCAGGCGGTGCGCGTCGAGTGACGTATCGACGGCCGCGACCACATTCAGATAGTCTTCGCCGCCCGCGTCGACCGGCTCAGTCCGGTACAGGCTCGATTTGGCGACCACAGTCACGCTGGGGTGCTGGGCCAGGCAGACAACCGCATCCTTGATCGTCTGCCGCGCATCGCCCAGGTTCGCACCGAGGCCAAGATAGGCTAACGTCATTTCATTGCTTTGTTCGTTGCAGGCCGGCGGGGTCGCCTTCGATGGACCCCTGCCGGACGGCCGGTGCGCGACGACCGGCGAGCAGGCCGACGTGTCGGTCAAACTCTGGGATGCATCTTGCCACTTCTCGCGCCTGCCTGCTTGCGAGCGTCGCTCCGACGCACACCCCTAGTCGCCCTTGTAGTCAGCGCGGTTTTCGTCGTGATAGTCGCGGCCATCGTCGCCATGATCGGTGCCACCGCTGCCACCATCCTCGTGGCTCGGGGCATCGGTCGCGCCCGCCGCCTCGATGCCGCCTTCAGCCTTGCTGCCCCGGCCGCCCCTGCGGCGACGCCGACGCGGAGTGCGCTCTTTGGTCGGGCCGTTGGTGAGCAGCACGTCGCGCGCGGAGATATCGCCTTCCACAAAATCGGTCCACCACAGACCGACATCGGCATCGAGCTCGCCTGACTCGCAGCGCAGCAGCAGGAAGTCGTAGGCGGCGCGGAAACGCGGGTGCTCGAGCAGCTTGAGCGCGGTACGGCCGCTGTGCTTTTCGAGGCGCGGCTGCATGGCCCAGATTTCCTTCATGTCGGCCACAAAGCGCTTCTGGATCGCGAGCTTTTCGGTCTGCGTGTCGAGCACTTCATCCATCGCGCGATGCAAGCCCGGGATCGGATATTCGCCGTTCGCCGTGTGCTTCTGCCAGCGGTCCTGCACTTGCTGCCAGAGCAGCGCCGCGAAGAGGAAACCGGGCGACACGGGTTTGCCCGCGCGAACGCGGTCGTCGGTGCTGGTCAGCGCGAGCGTGATGAATTTCTCGCCGTGCGGCTGCTCAAGCACGACATCGAGCAGCGGCAGCAAACCGTGATGCAGGCCCTCGGCGCGCAGTCGCTGCAGGCAGGCGAGTGCATGGCCCGAGAGCAGCAGCTTGAGCATCTCGTCGAACAGACGCGCTGCCGGCACATTGTTGATCAGGCCGGCGAGCCGTGTAATCGGTTCGCGCGTGGCCGGATCGATATCGAAACTGAGCTTGGCGGCGAAACGCACGATGCGCAGCATGCGCACCGGATCTTCGCGGAAACGGGTCGTCGGGTCGCCGATCATGCGCAGCGTGCGCGCGCGGATATCGGCCATCCCGTTGTGATAATCGAGCACCGTTTGCGTCGCGGGGTCGTAATACATCGCATTGATCGTGAAGTCGCGACGGGTCGCGTCTTCATGCTGCTCGCCCCAGACGTTGTCGCGCAACACGCGGCCGCTCGCATCGACGGCATGCGTGCGGCGATCGAGTTCGGCGCGCTTAAGCCGGCGTGGCGGCTCGACATCCGTGCGGACCTCGGCCTTCACTTCGCTTTTTGACTCGGCCTTCGCTGCGGCGTCAGCCTCGGACGGCTGGTCGACCAGCGCCCGGAACGTCGATGTCTCGATGATGTCCTGGCCAAACTGCACATGGACGATCTGGAACCGGCGCCCGATGATGCGTGCGCGCCGGAACAGCTTCTGCACTTCCTCGGGGGTTGCATCGGTCGCGACGTCGAAATCCTTCGGCGCGACGCTGAGCAGCAGGTCGCGCACCGCGCCGCCGACGATAAATGCACGAAACCCGGCTTGCTGGAGCGTGTCGGTCACGCGGACCGCATTGCGCGAGATCAGGGCGGGGTCGATATGGTGGACGTCGGCCGACACCACGGTGGGCACCGTCGGTGTCTTCGGCATGCTCGTTCCACTGGCCGGGCTACCGTCCGGGTTGGCGTTGTCGTCTTGGCCGAGGAGCCGGCGTATCAGTTTTTTTATCACTTGGCTTCGAACAATTCGAGAATCCGCCAGCCCTTCTTGAGCGCGTGCTCGCGCAGCGTCGGGTCCGGGTTCGTCGCGATCGGGTCAGTGACTTTCTCTAGAAGAGGGATGTCGTTACGCGAATCGCTGTAGAAATAGGAGTGCTCGAAGCTCGACCAGTCCTGGCCGAGCGAGTCGAGCCACGCCTCGGTGCGGGTGATCTTGCCTTCCTGGAAGCTCGGAATGCCATCGAGTTCGCCGGTGTAGGGACCGTGCGGGTCGCCGTCGAGCGTCGCCGGCATGGGCGCAATCAGGCATTCGATGCCGAACGCACGCGCGATCGGCGCCGTCACGAAGGCATTGGTCGCCGTGATCAGGCAGCACAGATCGCCGGCTTCCTGGTGTTCGCGCACCAGTTCGAGCGCGACCGGCACCATTGCCGGCTCGATCACCTCGTTCATGAACTGCGCATGCCAGGCGTGCAGCTCTTCGCGTGAATGACGGGCGAGCGGCGCGAGTGAGAAGCGCAGATAGGCGTAGATATCGAGGTGGCCGGCTTGGTAGTCGGCATAGAAACGGTCATGTTCGCGGCCAAAACTTTCCGCATCGACAATACCGAGCTTCACCATGAAGCGACCCCATTCGTGGTCGCTGTCGGTGGGCAGCAGGGTGTGATCGAGATCGAACAGCGCGAGATTACGTGCAGCTTTAGTCATGGGGCGCATTTTACTTGAAGCGGCGTGATCATTCGGGTCGATCGTCCGCTAAATCGTTTTGGAGATCATTTTGAAATTCATTGACGAGCATGGCGCGCAGCAGTGGCAGCGTGACGGCGCGCTTCTGTTCGAGCGAGAAGCGGTCGAGTGCGTCGAATAAGGCCATCAGGCTGGGCATGTCGCGCTTGAAATGCGTCAGCAGATAGGCTGGCACGTCCTCCGCCAGGGCGATGCCGCGGGCGTGCGCCGCATTTCGGAGCGCGAGGATCTTGCCGGCGTCGTCGAGTGGCAGGACCTGGTACACCAGGCCCCAGCCGAGGCGCGTGCGCAGGTCGTCGCGCACGGTCATTCCCAGCGGCGCGGCGTCGCCGGCGGCCACCAGCGCGTGACGCGCATGGGCGCGCACTTCGTTGAACAGGTTGAACAGCGCAATTTGCTGGGCGCCCGAGAGCGCCTGAACATCGTCGACACAATACGTCGTGATCTCCGCCGAAAACTCGAATGCCGCGAGCGGGCTATGCGGGCGCACATAGCGGGCGCGGCCCGCGGGCGCCGCGTGGCAAAGCGCATGCAGCAGGTGACTGCGGCCGCTGCCGGTCTCGCCCCAGAGATAAAAGGTGCGGTCCGCGGGCGGCTCCGCGCTGGCCGACAGGCCCTCGGGCAGGCCCCGCAGACGGGCGACTAGCTCCGGATTACCACCTGTCACGAAGCTGTCGAACGTCGCCGGCGGCGGCGTGCCGAGGTCGAGCACCAACTGGCGGGCGGGGGGCGCAAAAGGCAAGGAAGACACCAACGAAGAAAAGGCCGGCTGTAAGGAATGCGTCGCGCGAAGCGCGACCGGAATGCCGATAAGTCAGTGGCGACCTATCGCATCGGTTAAAATCCGCATTCTACCGAACCTCATTGTTTCCCCTGCCATGAATGATCCGAAAGCCGGCCCCGCCGCATCTGGTTTGTCCTATCGCGACGCAGGCGTCGATATCGACGCGGGCGATGCCTTGATCGACCGAATCAAGCCGTTCGCGAAAAAGACCTTGCGTGACGGCGTGCTGGGCGGCATCGGCGGCTTCGGCGCGCTGTTCGAAGTGCCCAAGCGGTACCGTGAACCCGTGCTCGTGTCAGGCACCGACGGGGTCGGCACCAAGCTCAAGCTGGCGTTCCAGTTGAACAAGCACGATACGGTCGGCCAGGATCTCGTCGCGATGAGCGTCAACGATATTCTCGTGCAGGGCGCCGAACCGCTGTTTTTCCTCGACTACTTTGCCTGCGGCAAGCTTGACGTCGATACCGCCGAGCGCGTGATCAAGGGCATCGCCGAAGGCTGCGAACTCTCGAACTGCGCGCTGATCGGCGGTGAAACAGCGGAAATGCCGGGCATGTACCCCGACGGCGAATACGACCTCGCGGGTTTTGCGGTCGGTGCGGTCGAGAAGAGCGAGATCATCGACGGCAAATCGATCAAGACGGGCGACGTCGTGCTGGGTCTTGCGTCGAGCGGTATTCATTCAAATGGTTTTTCGCTGGTGCGCAAGATCATCGAGCGCGCGAAGCCTGACCTCGACGCCGATTTTGACGGCCGGTCGCTGACCGATGCATTGATGGCCCCGACGCGCATCTATGTGAAGCCGGTGCTCGAACTGATGAAGCAGATCAAGGTCAAGGGCCTGGCCCACATCACGGGTGGCGGTCTGGTCGAGAATGTGCCGCGTATTCTTCAGGCGGGGCTGACCGCCGAACTTGATCACCGCGCCTGGGTGATGCCGCCGCTGTTCAGCTGGTTGCAGAAGCACGGTGGCGTCGCCGATGCGGAAATGCACCGGGTGTTCAACTGTGGGATCGGCATGGTGCTGGTGGTGTCGGCGGAAGATGCCCAGGCCGCGCAAGGCCTGCTCGCTGGCGCGGGCGAAACGGTCTGGCAGATCGGCCTGATCCGCCATAGCGCAGAAGGGGAAGCGCAGACGGTGGTGATCTAAGGTTCAAACGCCTGGGGTTCCAGGGCGAACCTGGCTTCGGCCGTCCTGCTGTTTGGTTAAGCTCGTTGTGACAAGAAAGCCGTGCTCAGCAATGAGGGCGGCTTTTTTTGTCGATTGCTGGGCACCTCCCGTCTTCACTAACATGGCCATGTTGATTATCTTGGCCATGTCAATTCGCCTGGGGCAATCCGGACCCGACGTGGCATGGCGAGCCGCTAGGCTCACTGTCCGACCAGTTGCTCAAGAACCTGTTCCGTCGCATCAGCCGCACAACAGTCGACGATAACGCGCTCCGGTATCGATCGGAGCCACGTCAATTGGCGCTTGCACAGCTGGCGGGTCGCGAAAACGCCTTTGTCGCGCATCGTCGCGCGGTCGGTCTCGCCGTCGAGATATTCCCAGACCTGGCGGTAACCGACGCAGCGCATCGAGGGCATCGACGTGTCGAGGTCGCCGCGTGCCCTGAGGCGCTCGACCTCCTCGATCAGGCCCTGCTCGAGCATCGCGTCGAAGCGGCGCGCGATGCGATCGTGAAGAACCGTTCGATCCGAGGGTTCGAGGGCGATCGGCGCGAATTGATATCCGGTATCGGCAGCGCGTCGCGGCGCCGCGAGTAAGGCGGACATCGGCTGGCCGCTGAGCAGATAGATTTCGAGCGCGCGCTGGATGCGTTGCGAATCGTTCGGAGGCAGGCGGCTCGCCGTGACGGGATCGACCGCGGCCAGCCGCGCATGCATCGCGGGCCAGCCGTCTCGCAACCCATCGGCGTCGAGCTGCGCACGAAGTGCCGGGTCGGCCGCGGGCAGGTCGTTGAGTCCTTCGGTCAGGGCCTTGTAGTAAAGCATTGTTCCGCCGACCAGCACGGGGCGTCGGCCGCGCGCGAGAGTCTCGCCCACCAGGCGCAGCGCGCCGTCGTGGAATTCGGCAGCCGAATAGGCCTGTGCGGGATCGACGATATCGATCAGATGATGCGGAACGCTCGCGAGTTCGGCCGCGCTCGGTTTGGCGGTACCGATATCCATCTCGCGGTAGACGAGCGCCGAATCGACGCTGATGATCTCGATGGGTTCGCGTGCCGCGAGCGCGAGCGCGGCAGCGGTCTTGCCAGAAGCCGTCGGGCCTAGCAGGCAAGCGATGCGAACGGTCATTGGCCGCGCATGAAGAGGCGGTCGAGGTCGGCGAGCGTGAGCTGGAACCATGTCGGCCGGCCGTGATTGCACTGGTCGGCGCGTTCGGTGGCTTCCATCTGGCGCAGCAGCGCGTTCATCTCATCGTGATTCAGGCGGCGATTCGCGCGCACGGCGTGATGGCAGGCAAGTGTGCCGAGCATCTCGTGCTGGCGTTCGGTCAGCATCCGCGAGCCGCCATAAGCCTGGAGATCGGTGAGCAGCGCGCGGGCAAGGGAGATCAGATCCGCCTCCTTGAGCAGCGCCGGGACCGCGCGGATCGCGAGCGAGGTGGGCGACAGCACGGCGATATCGAAACCGAGCGCATCCAGGACTTCGCGGTTTTCATCGACCGTGCCGATCTCGATCGGATTGGCGGGCATCGACAAGGGAATCAGTAGTGGCTGGACCGAGATCGAGCGGTCGGCGAGCGCGTTCTTGAACTGCTCGTAAAGGATGCGTTCGTGCGCCGCGTGCATATCGACGAGGACCAGGCCGCGCGTGTTCTGGGCGAGGACGTAGACGCCGTGCAATTGCCCGAGTGCGAACCCGAGCGGCGCTTCGTCAGGCAGGCCGATATAGGCATCGCCGGGTGCGCCGCGCACGCTTGCTGCGTCGGCGAGGCGCGGCTCACCCGCGTCGGGGCCGCCCGGCAGGCCGATTGCCGTGCCGGCGTTCCAGGAGGCGAAGGTCGAGCCCGGCACTGACCCCGAGAAGGGGGCCATTGAACCATCGGCCGCCAGGCCACCCACCCATGCGGGAGTCGACGGCGAGGCGCCGTCGGGGCCGGGGTTGCCTACCGCGCCTGGCTGAGTCGCCCACGGTGGTGCGAACGTTGCGGCGCCAGGTTCGTTTGTTCCTGCGGTGCCGTCCACGCGACGCCCGTACAAAGCGTCATAAAGCGCAAGCGGCTGAGCCACGGGCAAGGTGCCCTGGCGCATGCGCATCTGCGCAATCCACTGCGCGGTGTTCGCCGCGCTGGTTGTGCTGCCGCTCAATGCGCGCGACAGCTGTCCTTCGCCGCCGGCACCATCGATCTGCGTAGCGTGACCGAGCGACGTCGTTTCGGGCGAGGCTCCTGCATGTCGGGCCAGCGCACGCTGCACCGCATGAAACACGAACTGATGGACCGAGCGTGATTCACGAAACCGGACTTCGATCTTCGACGGATGGACGTTCACATCGACCGATTCGGGTGGCACGTCGAGGAACAACACGTAGGACGGATAGCGGTCGCCGTGCAGCACGTCCTCATACGCGGCACGCACTGCATGGGTCAGCAGCTTGTCGCGCACGTAGCGCCCGTTCACGAAGAAATATTGCTGGTCGGCGCGCCCCCGGCTTGCGGTCGGCAGGCCTGCGAAGCCGTAGACCGCGACGGGGCCAGCGCGCTCGTCGAGGGGCAGATGCGCGAGCGAGAACCCGTCGCCGAGCACCTTGGCAACGCGTTGTGCGGGCGTGCCCGCATTCCAGTGCTCAAGGGCGCGGCCGTTGTGCGTGACCGAGAACGTTACGTCCGCGCGTGCGAGTGCCGCCCGCCGGACCATCTCGAGGCAATGGCCGAGTTCAGTCTGGTCGGTCTTCAGGAATTTGCGGCGTGCGGGCGTGTTGAAGTACAGCTCGCGGACTTCGATCGTTGTGCCGACTCCGCCTGCTGCGGGCGCGAGATCGCCGTGTTCGGCGTCGATGCGCGTAGCGTGGGCTGCTTCAGCTGTGCGGCTCGTGATCGACAATTGCGAGACCGATGCGATCGATGCGAGTGCCTCGCCGCGAAACCCGAGCGTGGTGACGGCCTCGAGTTCGGCCAGCGTCCGGATCTTGCTGGTTGCATGGCGTAGCAAGGCGAGAGGGAGTTCGCCGTCGGGAATCCCATAACCGTCATCGGCGATCGAGATTCGTTTGACTCCGCCTTCGTCGAGCACGATCCGAACCGTCGCCGCCCCTGCATCGAGCGCGTTTTCGAGCAATTCCTTGACGACCGACGCAGGCCGTTCCACCACTTCGCCGGCGGCGATCTGACTGACAAGCTGGTCGGGCAACGCCGCGATCGACCTGCGCACGCGCGACGCGCGCGCGGGCGACGTAGCTTCACGCGGCGCCGGATCTCCGAATGGCAACTCGCCTACGGGCTCATCCGAAGCGGGAGAGGGGGCGCCGGAAGCAGCCGGGCGGGCCGTCTCGTCATCGGACGGCGGGAGGGAGGCGTGGACATCGGACATGCGGCCATTATAGCCAGTCAGCCTGTCCTATTCGGACATCGGCAAAGTCGCGAAGACCTTCCGGTATCATCGTGGCCATCCATTTGACTCGAAGGGAAAACGACCTTGGACACGCTTCTGCAATTCGCGGGATATGTGCTGCATATCGACAAGTTTTTCGGCACATTCGTCGCGCAATACGGAGCCTGGATTTATCTCGTACTGTTCGCGATCGTTTTCTGTGAGACAGGGCTGGTGGTCCTGCCGTTTTTACCGGGCGACACGCTGTTATTCGTCGGCGGCGCCTTCTGCGCGACTCATGCGCTGAGCCTCCCGGTACTGATCGGGTTGCTCCTCATCGCTGCCGTGCTCGGCAATACGGTCAATTTTCATATCGGGCGATTTATTGGCCCGAAAGTGTTTGAGCGGGACGGGCGGTTTATTGACCGGCGCGCCTTGCGCAAGACGCATGATTTTTATGAACGCCACGGCGGCAAGACGATCGTGCTCGCGCGTTTTGTGCCGGTCGTGCGCACCTTCGCGCCTTTTGTTGCCGGTGTCGGTGCTATGAGCGTCGTCAAATTCCAGATCTATAATGTGCTGGGTGCGGCGCTGTGGGTCGCCGGGCTCGTGATGGCAGGTTATTTTTTCGGCAATCTGCCCTTCGTGCGGCAATATTTGAATGTGATCGTGCTCGTTGGGGTCGCTGCGGCCGTCGTGCCCGTTGCGTTCGGAGCGCTCTACAAGCTCACGCAACGCAAATCTGCGCAGTCCTGATAGGTCGCAATCAATCGGGGCTAGGAACGCGCGGTAGTTGGTGCGGCGCGGGCGCGAGAGGTGCGGGCGAGTCAGGCGCAGGCGCGGGAGGCGCGGCCGATAGATAACTCCTTCGGGATCGCGGCCACCGCTGCGTTCAGGCGGCCTGCAATCGCTTCTCGGCGGGCCAGCGGATACGGTGTCGAGCGTGTGACTGCAGGCCATCTTGCGCTCCGCGCTGAAATCGCTCTTGCGACCCGCGATAATGACACCATAATAGATCGATGACTCCCATAAGATGAGGCGCACGAGCGGTCGGCCGATCGCTTCGATGCACGTCTCGCCGGGAGTTTTCCATTTACATTCGTCGCGCGCCTTGGCAGGGCTTCGCCAGCGCGTTAGCACAGGGGTTTAGCGGAGATGCTGCATGTTGCATGACCTGCTCGCGCAATACGGCCCGATTATCGTTTTTGCAAGCGTTTTCGCATCGGCTGTCGGGCTGCCGGTGCCGGCGCTGCCGACGCTTGTCCTGGTCGGCGCCATGTCAATGATGCACCCGGATACACTGGCTCAGCAATTATTGCCGACGCTCGCGTTGTCTATCTGTGCCAGTCTGCTCGGCGACACCGTCTGGTTTCTTGCCGGCCGTCTGTATGGCGGCAAGACTTTGCAGACGCTGTGCCGCGTTTCGCTTTCGCGCGACACGTGCGTAAAAAAGACCGAACGTTTCTTTGGTCGTTGGGGCGTCCGTGTGCTGGCCGTCTCAAAGTTCATCCCGGGCCTTTCACTGGTCTCGATCCCGCTCGCGGGTGCGATGAATGTGCCGCTGTCGCAGTTCCTGCGCTACGACGCGATCGGCGCCGCGCTGTGGGCGTCGGTCGGTCTCCTGGTCGGCGCACTGTTCGCCCCGGAAATCGACATGATCTTCACGGCGATGGGGCGGCTTGGCAAGGCGGCCGCACTGGTGATCGGGGTGCTCGTCGTGTTGTACGTTGCCTATCGCTGGTGGCGGCGTCAGGCGCTGATGAAAACCTTGTCCGATGCGCGTATTTCGGTCGAAGAGCTGTATGGCCTGATGACGGCGGAAGCTCGCCCCGTGGTGTATGACATCCGTTCGCGCGAAAAGCGCATTCTGGATCCGTACATCATCCCTGGCTCCTTGTTTGCCGATGAACGCATGCTCGATAACATCGCGGCGACGGTCGATCGCGATCGAAAAGTCGTGATTTATTGCTCCTGCCCGAACGAGGTGTCGGCGGCGTGGATGGCCAAGAAACTCACCGAACTCGGGTTCAAGGATGTTGTCCCGTTGCGCGGTGGCCTTGAAGCCTGGCGCGATGCAGGCTGGCAGTTGTCCCCGATTGTCGAAGAAGCGGCCAACGACGCCGAAATTGGTATTGCCGCCAAAGCGGTCTGATTCGTCGGGCCGACTTTTCGGCCCCGAATCACGAGCGCGAATTGACGACCTGAATCATCCGGCTGATTGACCGGCTTAATCACGGCGGCTGATTCTCCGGCCTGATTCCTCGGCCTGATTCGTGGCGCAGGGCCGGGCGCCGAGTGCCCCGTCTCTGTCGGTCCTGGCACGTTGCTGCCCCCTCCACGTAGCGCCCGTTCGGCGGTCCGGCGTGCCGAGGCGCATACTTCAGAAAGGCTCACCGGTTCGCCGTGTGATGGCTGGCCGGTTCCCTCTACCAGCCGCATCGGTCATGTTCGTTGATCCCGCAACACGCTTTTTCAGGAATGGTGATGGCTTCGAATTCGGACGACTCTTCTTCCAATCCTCTATCCGGCGCCGCGGATGATCCCGATCGCGTGGCCGCCAATTTGCAGGCTGCCGCGCCGCCGCCCGTCGACGCCTCCGTCGACGCGCCGTTCTCATCGCTGCAGTCACGCATGCACCAGATGTTTCCGCGTCTGAGCGACGCGGAAATCTTGCGAATGCGGCAGTTTGGTCAGCCGATGCATGTGGAAGCCGGTGAAATACTGGTCCAGACCGGCCAGCCCAGCGCGGGTATGTGGGTGGTGTTGTCGGGCGTCATGCAGATTACGCGGCGCGACGGCATGGGGCATCGTCAGACCATCACCGAAGCCCACGCGGGCTATTTCGTTGCCGAAGTCAGTTCGATTTCAGGCGGTCCCGTGCTGGTCGATGTCACAGCCTCGACCGCCGTGGATCTCTTGCTGATTTCGTCCGAACGCCTGCGCGCTTTGCTTGTGGCGGATGCCGAATTAAGCGAAAAAATCATGCGCGCGCTGATCTTGCGTCGCGTCTCGCTGATCCAGCAGGGCAGCGGGGGACCCGTGCTGGTGGGTACCGGGCGCGAGCCGCAGATGATTGCGCTGCAAGGGTTTCTCACGCGCAATAACCACCCCTACACCGTGGTCGACGCGAATACCGATCCCGAGGCCGCCGCGATCGTCGAGCGCGTCGCCGCGAAGACGGGCGACTTCCCGCTCGTGATCTGTCCGGACGGCAATGTGCTGCGCAATCCCGACGAGGGTCAGCTTGCGAGCTGTCTTGGCTGGTTGCCCGAATTCGACGAATCGACGGTCTACGACGTGGCGATCGTCGGGGCCGGTCCTGCGGGGCTCGCCGCCGCGGTGTATGCCGCTTCTGAAGGGCTGCACGTCGCGGTGTTCGACTGCCGGGCGCCGGGCGGACAAGCAGGCGCCAGTGCGCGGATCGAAAACTACCTCGGTTTTCCGACCGGTATCTCGGGCCACGCGCTCGCCGGCCGGGCCTTCGTTCAGGCGCAAAAGTTCGGTGCTCATATCGCGATTCCGACCGAGGCTGTCGCGCTCGACTGCAGTTGCTCGGCGGCGACGCACTACCAGCTCGGCCTGACGCTCAAGACCGGCCAACACGTCAATACACGATCGCTCGTGGTGGCGTCGGGCGCGGTATATCGCCGTCCTTCGGTCAAGAAGCTCGAAGCGTTTGAAGGGCGTGGCGTCTATTACTGGGCTTCGCCCGTCGAAGCGAAGCTTTGCAAGCATGAGGAAGTCGTCTTGATCGGCGGCGGCAACTCGGCCGGCCAGGCGGCGGTGTATCTGGCCTCGCATGTCACTCACCTGCACATGTTCATTCGCGGCACGAGTCTCGAGGCGAGCATGTCGCGTTATCTGATCGATCGTATCGCGTCGCTGCCGAACGTCACGATGCATACGTGCACTGACCTCGTCGGGCTCGATGGCGATGACCGTGGACTGACGTCGATTCGTTACCGGAGCGCCGACAAGGTGCCCGAGCAGCGGATGGAGACGCGCTTCCTGTTCATGTTCATCGGCGCGGACCCGAATACCGATTGGTTGCGCACGTGTGGCGTCAGCCTCGATGAGCACGGTTTCGTGCTGACGGGGGTGGCCGCGCGTCCTGATAGTGAAACGCCGCCGCTGACACTCGAAACCAGTGTCAACGGGGTGTTTTCGATCGGTGACGTACGTTCGGGTTCGACCAAGCGAATCGCGTCAGGGGTCGGGGAGGGCGCGGCGGTTGTCGCGCAGATCCATGGATTCCTGAGCAAGCAGGACCAGGTGGTGCCGATGGCCGTTCAGGTCGTCGTCTGACACAGCTGGACGGTCGGAAGGCCGACCGGGCGGGAGGCGCGGGTTCGCCGGCCAAGCGAGAGGTGGCGGGAAGAACGACTCGGCGAGAGCCGGCGTTTTGCAACATGCCGCCCGCCGCCCAACCGCCCCTCGCTCGCTCAAGTCATCCGGTTTTTCGCCAGCGGCGGATTCGCGGCGAAGTACCGCTTGATGCCGCGCAGGATCGCGTCCGCCATGCGGTCGCGATAGGCGTCGTCCTTGAGTTTGGCTTCTTCCTGCGGATTGCTGATGAAGGCGGTCTCAACCAGGATCGACGGAATGTCCGGGGCCTTCAGCACCGCGAAGCTGGCCTGCTCGACATTGCCCGAGTGCAGCTTGTTGATGTCGCCGATCTCGTCGAGCACAAAATTCCCGTAACGCAAGCTGTCCCGGATCTGTGCGGTCGTCGACATGTCGAGCAAGGCGCGCGAGACGGTTTCATCCTGCGTCTTGATGTTGATCCCGCCGATCAGATCCGACGAGTTCTCGCGATTGGCCATCCATTTGGCCGCGGTGCTCGTGGCGCCGTGATCGGACAACGCGAACACGGATGAACCACGCGCTTCGGGCGTGGTGAAGGCATCGGCGTGGATCGAGACAAACAGATCTGCCTCCACTCGGCGCGCCTTCTGCACGCGCACATTGAGCGGGACGAAGAAGTCGTCGTCGCGCGTCATCATCGAGCGCATATTGGGCTGCGCATCGATTTTCGTGCGCAGACGCTTGCCGATGTCCAGTGCGACGTGTTTTTCGTAGGTACCGGCACTGCCGATCGCGCCGGGATCTTCGCCGCCATGCCCGGGGTCGATCGCGACCGTCAGCAGACGGACGGTCTTCGAGCCCTTCTTCGGGGGCGCAGAAGGCAGCAGACCATCCGAGTTGTCGTCGGGCAGGGTTTGCGCGAGTGGGCCCGGCGGAGTCGGTGGTTTGACGGCAGGCGCGAACGGCGATTTGTTGCGCGTGCCGCTACTACTCGTGCTGCCGGTGCCCGTGCCACTCCCCCCTGCGATGCCACCCTCGCCCCCGCCTGCGATGCGACCCGCAACACTGTTCGCACCGGCTGAGTTACCGCTACTGTCGTTGCTACCGGGGAAACCATTTGCCGCCAGGGTGGCCGATCCGTTTCCGTTTCCGCCGTTCTTACGCGGTGGACTAGGCGCTTCGCCCGCATATTTTTGAAAGAACGCATCACTGTCATCGCCGGCCATCGCGGAGCCGCTATGAAACGGCTGCCCGTTCAGCGAGTTATCGGCGCCCGGCGCACCCTTCGAGCTGCCGCTTGATACCAAATCTCCCGGCGCGCGCAGTTCAGGTGTCTGCGCCGCCAGGGGCGGCTGCGGCACGTGGTTCGCGCTCGCCTGAGCCTGCTGCTGCGCGAAGTTCTGTTCCTTGTGCTCGGTCTGGGCGAGCAGTTCCATCAAAGGGTCGGGTGCGACGGCTGGATACAAGTCGAAGACCAGCCGGTATCGATACGAACCCGCAGGCGCGAGCGCGAAGACCTGAGGTTTGGCGGCGCCCTTGAGGTCGAACACCATGCGCACGACGTGCGGCGCAAACTGACCGACCCGAACCGACTGGATCTGCGGATCGTTCGGCGCGATTTTCGAGACGAGGTCGCGCAAGGCCTGGTCGAGATCGAGACCGTTGAGATCGACGACCACGCGATCGGGGTTATCGAGCAGCTTGGAGGTGTAGTCGAGCGGCTGGTCCGATTCGATCGTCACACGCGTGTAGTCGCGTGCCGGCCAGACGCGCACGCCGAGCACCGAGCTCGCCCGCGCGAGGCCTGGCCCCATTAACGCGAGCGCCAGGGTCGAAGCGCCCGCGCGCAAGACTTGGCGGCGCCTCCAGTTCGGCGACGCGGTGGCGGCGGATTCGATCGAGCGAAACGGTTTAATCAGCATCGGTCCAGGCATTCCTTGCCGCGCGCGCTGTAGGCCCGCGCAGTCAGTACTCGGCCGTCGCCTGCGAGGTCGAGGGTCAACGACAGGTCAGGCACGCCGATCAGCGTACCGGCCTTTTGTGGCCATTCGACGAGGCAGAGCGCGCCCTCATTGAAGTATTCCCGAAAGCCCGCTTCGACCCATTCCCTAGGGTCGGCGAAACGGTACAGGTCGAAGTGGTAAACGTCGTAGACGTGATTTGGACGACCGGCATCCTGAATGTTGTACGGTTCGACGAGAGTGTAGGTCGGGCTGCGGACACGACCGCGATGACCGAGCGCGTGAAGGGTGGCACGCACCAGCGTTGTCTTGCCGGCGCCCAGATCGCCGAGCAAGTGCACATGGAGTCCGGCGGCGCGGTGGCGGCTCGACGGCGCGGGTGAGAGCGAAGTCGTGGTCGAAGGCGAGTGTGAAGGCGCGTGTGCGACGCCAGTCGTAACGCCCTGATCTGCGCCAGTGTCGGATTCAGATTCACGGATCGCGCGCAGGGCGGCCGCAAAGCGCTCGCCGAAGGCGAGGGTGGCCGCTTCGTCAGGCAGGCTGAACTGACGTTCACTAATCGGTGAGACGGGCGCGACGGGGGCTGCGGGCATTGCGTAAAATGGTCAGAATGAATCCAGTCAAGGCCGAATCCGCGCCGGAACCCCGTGTCGCCGATCCGGCGCATTCAGTGCGTGCGCCGCTCGACGCCGATGCGCTCGCCGCATTGGCAACGCGCATCCGCACATGGGGCCGCGAACTCGGCTTCGACGCGGTCGGCATCAGCGACACCGACCTTGCACACGCGGAGGTGACGCTTGAGGCTTGGCTCGCTGCGGGCTTCCACGGCGAGATGGATTATATGGCCAAACATGGCCTCAAACGCGCGCGCCCGGCCGAGCTTGTGCCCGGGACATTACGGGTGATCAGCTTGCGAATGGCTTACCTGCCGGCACAGCTGCCGTCGGCGCAGGCGCCGGAAAATCCCTTGCAACCGCCCGAGGGCTGGCGCGCCGCGCAGTTCGCCCGCAACGACAAGCCGGGCGAAGCGGTAGTTTCTGTCTATGCACGGGGCCGCGACTATCACAAGGTATTGCGCAACCGGTTACAAAAACTTGCCGAGCGCATCGAGCAGGAGATCGGTCCGTTCGGCCATCGCGTGTTTACCGATTCGGCGCCCGTACTCGAGGTCGAGCTTGCTCAAAAGGCGCGTCTAGGGTGGCGCGGCAAGCACACCTTGCTGCTCGAACGCGATGCGGGCTCGTTTTTCTTTCTCGGAGAACTGTTCGTCGATATCCCCTTGCCGACCGACGCAAACTCGGCCACGGCACCGCTCGAAAATGGCGCGCATTGCGGCAGTTGCAGCCGCTGCCTGGATGTCTGTCCGACCGGCGCCATCATCGCGCCCTATCAGGTCGACGCGAGGCGTTGCATTTCGTATCTGACGATCGAGCTCGCGGGCAGTATCCCCGAAGACCTGCGGCCGCTGATCGGCAACCGGATCTACGGATGCGACGATTGTCAGCTCGTGTGCCCGTGGAACAAGTTCGCGCAGGTCTCGCAGCTCGACGACTTCGATGCGCGCAATGGCCTCGAACGCGCCACGCTGCTCGAACTCTGGCAGTGGACGGCGCGTGATTTCGAGGACAGACTGGCGGGCACGGCGATCCGCCGGATCGGTTATGAACGCTGGGTGCGCAATCTCGCGGTGGGACTGGGCAATGCCTTGCGCGCGACGCCGGATGCGGGCGAGCGCGCATCGTTCGAGATCGCGCTGCGCAGCCGGAGTGACGATCCTTCCGAGCTCATCCGCGAGCATGTCGAATGGGCGCTGCGCGCGGCATGAAGACGGCAACGCGTACGCGTCCCCAACACAGATATAGACAGGCTTAATGGCGCGAAATGAAGCAGGGCTCAAGGTGCTCGACTCACCGCCGGATGCACTGGCACCGAAATCTCGCGGCCGGCGTTCAAACGTCAAGATCGATACCGAAACACCGTTTCCGCCCGCACACGCCGACAGCCTGTTCGCGATCGATGCATTCTGCGATGCGCTATGGCTCGAGCAAGGTTTGTCACGCAATACGCTCGATGCCTACCGACGTGATTTGCGGCTGTTTGCCGACTGGCTCGCACGACGCAATGGCCACGCCATCTCGCAGACCACCGAGGTGGACCTGACCGCCTACGTGGCAGCACGCAGTATCGATAAGGCGAGCTCGGCGAACCGGCGTCTTTCGGTCTTCCGGCGGTTTTTCGGCTGGGCACTGCGCGAACACAGCGTCAGTGCAGATCCGACCTTGAAGATGCAGACGGCCAAGCAGCCGCTGCGGATGCCTTCCACGCTCAGCGAAGCGCAGGTCGAGGCCTTGCTCGAGGCACCGGATATCGCCACCCCGCTGGGCCTGCGCGATCGCACCATGCTCGAACTGATGTATGCGAGCGGATTGCGCGTGTCGGAATTGGTGAATCTGAAGACGGTCGAGATCGGGCTCAACGAGGGTGTGGTCCGGGTGATGGGCAAGGGATCGAAAGAGCGGCTCGTGCCGTTCGGCGAGCAGGCTCACGACTGGCTCTCGCGCTATCTTGTCGAAGCGCGCGGCGCGATCCTTGGGGCACGGACCGCCGATGCAATGTTCGTGACGGCACGCGGCGACGCGATGACCCGACAACAGTTCTGGCACCTGATCAAGCGGCATGCTTTGCACGGTGGCGTAGCGGCACGGCTGACGCCCCATACGCTGCGTCATGCGTTCGCCACCCACCTCCTCAATCATGGTGCGGACCTGCGCGTGGTGCAGATGCTGCTCGGCCACGCCGATATCTCCACCACGCAGATCTACACGCACGTTGCGCGCGAGCGGCTCAAGACGCTTCACGCGATGCATCATCCGCGCGGTTAGGTGGGCAAGATCGGTAAAATGCGCCTAGGGGCTCGCCAACGCAGACACGGCGAGTCTTTCAACAATGAGCATTGATCGATGAGCAAAACCCGCCACGTTTCCGAAACGCCTGCGACGCAGTTCCTGCGCAAGCACCAGATCGAATTCGGCGAGCATCCGTACGACTATGTCGACCACGGGGGCACCGCCGAATCCGCGCGCCAGCTCGGTGTCGACGAGCATCGCGTGATCAAGACGCTGGTGATGGAAGACGAGCAAGCCAAGCCGCTGATCGTGCTGATGCATGGCGATCGGACGGTCTCGACAAAGAATCTCGCGCGGCAGGTCGGGGCCAAGCGAATCGAGCCTTGCAAGCCCGAGGTCGCGAATCGCCATTCGGGCTATCTGATCGGAGGTACCTCGCCGTTCGGCACCCGCAAGGCCATGCCCGTCTATGTCGAGGCGGGTGTGCTCGCGCTCGACCGTATCTATCTGAATGGGGGACGGCGCGGCTACCTGGTCAGCATCGCACCGAACGTGTTGACCACCTTTCTCGACGCCAAGCCGGTCGAGTGCGCGAGCGTCGAATGAACCGGCCCCGCTCCGCGCTTGCCCCAAGCGCGGTGGCGTCGCCGCTTCGATACAATTGCGGCCGGTCTTTCATTCGGAATAATCAATGTTGAACTTGCTGATTGCCATTGTCGGCGCCTATCTGATCGGGTCGATCTCTTTTGCCGTGGTCGTCAGCAAAGCGATGCGGCTCGACGATCCGCGCACGTATGGGTCGAAAAATCCCGGTGCGACCAATGTCCTGCGCAGCGGCAACAAGGTGGCCGCGGTCCTCACGCTGCTCGGCGACGCGCTCAAGGGCTGGTTTGCCGTCTGGCTCGTGATCGAGCTTAGCGACCGTTTTCAGCTTGGCGAAGAGGCCATCGCGCTCGGGGCGATTGCTGTCTTCCTCGGCCATCTGTTCCCGGTATTTTTCAAATTCAAAGGGGGCAAGGGCGTGGCGACCGCGGCGGGCGTGCTGTTTGCGCTGAGCTGGGTGCTGGGCCTGGCGACGCTCGCGACCTGGGTGATCATCGCGTTCTTCTTTCGGTATTCGTCGCTTGCCGCACTCGCAGCGGCCATCTTCGCGCCGCTTTACGAGTTTTTCATGTACGGACCGGGGCCGATCTCGGTCGCCGTCGTCGTCATGTCGATGCTGCTGATCTGGCGCCATGCGGCCAATATCGGCAAGCTCATGGCCGGCAAGGAAAGCCGGCTCGGCGAAAAGAAAAAATAGCCGCGACCTTGGCCGCGCCTGCGCTCAGTCGCGGAAGTTGTTGAAATCGAGCGGCGTATCGGTCACATCCTTCTTGAGCAGGGCGATCGCCGCCTGGAGGTCGTCGCGCTTGGTGCCGGACACGCGTACGGCGTCGCCCTGGATGCTCGCCTGCACCTTGATCTTGCTGTCCTTGATCGTGCGGACGATTTTCTTCGCAAGGTCGCCGCTCACACCCTTCTTGACCTTGATGATCTGCTTGATCTTGTCGCCGCCGATCTTCTCGACCTTGCCGTAATCCAGAAAGCGGACATCGACATTGCGCTTGGCCATCTTGGAAGTCAGCACGTCGGTTACCTGGCCGAGTTTGAAGTCGTCGTCCGCATAGGCGGTCAACTCGAGTTCCTTGTGTTCGATGCGGGCGTCGGATCCTTTGAAGTCGAAGCGCGTCGAGATTTCCTTGTTCGATTGCTCGACCGCATTTTTTACTTCGATCATGTTTGCTTCACTGACGACGTCGAACGATGGCATGGCTGGTTTCTCCGGGGTCTGAGGGACCCTCGCTATAATCACGGGTCGTCGTTATTTTACCGGCGCGGCTCGGTTTTCCAAGCCCTCAAGCCGGAATGCGCCGCCAAGGCCACCCACGACCCGCTTATCGATCCTTCTGCGCTGCGTATGTCGAGCCTGTTAAACGATTATTCCCTGCGCGCCCACAACACCTTTGGTTTTGATGTGCGGGCGCGTTTTGCCCGCAGGATTGAACACGAAACCGAGGTGGCCGAGGCCCTGCACGATGCACGTACGGCCTCGCTGCCGCGGCTCGTGCTCGGTGGCGGCAGCAATATCGTGCTAACGGGCGATTATCCGGGCGTGGTCTGGCTGGTCGGCCTGCGTGGCCGCCGCATTGTCGATGAGACCCACGATACCTGGTGTGTCGAAGCCGCCGCAGGCGAGAACTGGCATGACTTTGTCGCGTGGTGTCTCGCCCAGGGGTGCTTTGGCCTCGAGAATCTCGCCTTGATTCCGGGTACGGTGGGCGCGGCACCGATTCAGAATATCGGGGCCTATGGGCTCGAGATCGCCGAATACTTCGAATCGCTGCGTGCGTTTGATCTCGCGAGCGGGGAGATTGTCGAACTCGACTGCGCGGCCTGTGCGTTCGGTTATCGCGACAGTGTGTTCAAACGGGCGGCACGCGATCGCTTCGTGATCCTGTCGGTGCGCTTTCGGTTGCCCAAGGCATGGCGAGCGCGTGCGGCCTATGCCGATCTCGCGCGCTCGCTCGCTGAACGCGCGATCGACGAACCTACCGCCCAGGAAATCTTCGAGACTGTCGTTGCGGTTCGTCAGATCAAGTTGCCCGATCCCGCGACGCTGGGTAATGCCGGGAGCTTCTTCAAGAACCCAGTGGTGGGCGCCGCTCAATACGCGGCATTGGCTGCCGTAGAGCCCGGCCTGGTTGCCTACGAACAGCCGGACGGTTCGCGCAAGCTGGCGGCGGCCTGGCTGATCGACCGCTGCGGCTGGAAAGGCCGCGCGCTGTCGGGCGCCGCTGTCCACGACCGCCAGGCCCTCGTGCTCGTGAATCGGGGCGGCGCAACAGGCGCTGACGTGCTTGCTTTGTCGCAGGCTATTCGTGACGACATTCTTGCGCGTTTTGGCGTTGAGCTCGAGGCAGAGCCGGTCGTCGTATAGCCGACCCATGCCGGGCAATGCGGTGCGAGGAAGCGGGCAAGCTTGCCGACGTGTGCAACACGCAGGCCTACAGTCTGGACGCCCGAGCCGCACGCCGGTTCAGACACTCGACCCTAAACGCAAAAAGCCCGCGCTTCGTTTCGAAAGGCGGGGCTTTTCCAGAGCGGGTGCGAACTTACCGCACCCTTGTCTGCTTACGAGCGCTGGCGCCGTGCGTTCTCGGCGATCCGCATCCGCAGTGCGTTGAGCTTGATAAAGCCCCCCGCGTCGGCCTGGTTATAAGCGCCGCCATCATCGTCGAACGTCGCGATCGTTTTGTCGAACAGCGTGTTCTTCGAATCGCGTGCTACCACCGTGACGCTGCCCTTGTACAACTTCACACGCACCCAGCCGTTGACGCTCTTCTGCGTGTGGTCGATCAGCACTTGCAGGGCCTTGCGCTCTGGCGCCCACCAGTAACCGTTGTAAATCAGTGCGGCATAACGCGCGAGCAAGTCGTCTTTGAGGTGAGCGACTTCGCGGTCGAGCGTGATCGATTCGATACCGCGGTGCGCCTTCAGCATGATCGTGCCGCCCGGCGTCTCGTAGCAGCCACGCGACTTCATGCCGACATAACGGTTTTCGACGAGGTCCAGACGACCCACGCCGTGCTTGCCGCCGATCCGGTTCAGTTCCGTCAGCATCTCGGCCGGCGACAAAGCCTTTCCGTTCAGCGTGACCGGGTCACCGTTCTCGTAACCGATATCGAGGTATTCGGCTTCGTCGGGGGCTTGCTCGGGTGCGACCGTCCAGCGCCACATATCCGTCTCAGCTTCGGCCTCGGGGTTCTCGAGATGACGGCCTTCGTAGGAGATATGCAACAGGTTCGCGTCCATCGAATACGGCGCGCCACCCTGTTTGTGTTTCATGTCGATCGGAATGCCGGCCTTTTCCGCATAGGCGAGCAGCTTCTCGCGGGAGAGCAGGTCCCATTCGCGCCAAGGGGCGATGACCTTGATGCCGGGTTCGAGCGCGTAGTACCCGAGCTCGAAGCGCACCTGGTCGTTGCCCTTGCCGGTGGCGCCATGCGACACGGCTTCCGCACCCGTCGCGCGCGCGATTTCGATCTGACGCTTGGCGATCAGCGGTCGCGCGATCGACGTGCCCAACAAGTACTCGCCTTCATAGACAGCGTTGGCGCGGAACATCGGAAACACGAAATCGCGCACGAACTCTTCGCGCAGGTCGTCGATATAGATGTTGCCCGGCTTGATGCCGAGCTGCACCGCCTTCGCGCGCGCCGGTTCGAGTTCTTCGCCCTGGCCGATATCGGCCGTGAAGGTCACGACTTCTGCGTCGTAGTTGTCCTGCAGCCACTTCAGGATGACCGAGGTGTCGAGCCCGCCCGAATAGGCGAGCACCACTTTCTTGATTTCGCTCATGTTTGACTCGTGACGGTATCGCGGCGGCCGGTACGGGCCGCGAAGCCCATTATTGTGACATTAAAGACAGGGACAGCAAATTGGGCGGGGCGCCGCCACCGCGCGTGGGGATGGCACAGGATGCGGCAGACAGCGTGCGGAGCAGAGGCGCGCGGATCTCGCCCGCCCCTCCGCGTCCCCATATGATCAGTGGCTTACGCGCCCCAGCAGCAGGAATTCCATCAGCGCTTTCTGGACGTGCAGGCGGTTCTCGGCCTCGTCCCAGACCACGCTCTGCGGGCCGTCGATGACGTCCGCCGAGACTTCCTCGCCGCGGTGCGCGGGCAGGCAATGCATGAAGAGTGCGTCCGGGCGCGCGCGCGCCATCATCTCGGCGTCGACGCACCAGTCCGCGAAGGCCTTCTTGCGGACGTCGTTTTCCTGCTCGAAACCCATGCTGGTCCAGACGTCGGTCGTGACCAGATCGGCATCCGTGCAGGCCTCGTGCGGATCGGCAAATACTTCGTAGTTGCCGCGTGCTTCTTCATCGAGCATCGCCGGATCGAGCGCGTAGGCGGCCGGTGTGGACAACTTCACCTTGAAGCCGAGGATGTGCGCCGCTTCGATCCACGTGTAGAGCATGTTGTTCGCGTCGCCAACCCAGGCTACGGTCTTACCCTCGATAGGACCTCGTTGCTCATAGTATGTGAAGATATCGGCGAGCACCTGACACGGGTGGTTTTCGTTGGTCAGTCCGTTGATCACCGGCACCCGTGAATTCTCGGCGAACCGGCGCAGGATGTCCTGGCCGAAGGTACGGATCATGATGATGTCCGTCATCCGCGAGATGACCTGCGCTGCATCCTCGATTGGCTCGCCACGGCCGAGCTGGGTATCGCGTGTGCTCATGAACACCGCGTGGCCGCCGAGCTGGTGGATACCGGCTTCGAACGAGAGCCGCGTGCGCGTCGAGTTTTTCTCGAAGATCATCGCGAGCGTGCGGTCGTGCAGCGGATGGTAGGTCTCGTAATTCTTGAACTTCTGCTTGAGGATGCGCGAGCGATCGAGCAAATATTCATACTCGTCGCGGGTCAGATCCTTGAACTGCAGATAGTGGCGAATGTTTTTTTGAGCCATAAAAACAAAATCGGCGGACTGACCCGGGTGACCACCCGGACGGCGCCGCCGTTCGTGAATAAGTGCCTCCAGCATAAAGGATTTCGGAGGCTTTGACGAGCCGTGCGGGTAGCATGCCTTTAGCTGCCAGCGCGGAGGGACAAGCAGTGTAGACGTAATTTGCGAAACGTTTGAGACACCGTCCGGAACCTGAGAGTGGCATCCAGTCTTCTATAAGAGTTGCCCTAAGCCCTGTTAAGTCGATGCTGCTCTGCGGTATAATTTCGACACCGTCCAGCGCGGGGTCATGCTGGCAGGGAAGCCCCACGAGGGCGCGTAGATTCCGCCGGTTTCCGATCCCTTCAAGCCACGGCGCGAGGGTCCAGTTACCATTGGGGCTCAGACAGCCGGTTTACCAGGTATTGCATATGGCCGACACGTTCCCAAGAGAGTTCTTCATTCAAGGCGTGACCAATCAGGGAAAGACGTTTCGGCCGAGCGACTGGTCCGAGCGCTTGTGCGGGGTGATGTCGGCCTTCGGTCCGGGGGCGAGCGGCGCGAACGCGCGGCTCAAGTACTCGCTCTACGTGAGGCCGGAGATGTTCGGCAACGTCAAGTGCGTGGTCGTCGATGAGCGCCTGCGCGATCTCGAGCCCATGGCCTTCGACTTCGTGATGAACTTCGCGCGCGACAACGATCTGCTTGTGACCGAGGGATGTTCGATTCCCGATCACGCTGAAGCGGCGGCGGCAGCAAGTGGAAAGTCAACGGCACTGACCCCGGCGGGCGCATTGGCCAAAGCCCACGCGATGCGGCAATCTTCCTGAACCAAGCGACGGCGCTCTGGCGTGCAAGAAAGTTGCGCTGCAACAGGCCGGATGCGTCGCTGCCACATCTGCCAGAAAGTCAGCCGGTATGTAGAGGCCGGGACGCAAAAAAGCCCACTTCGTCATGAAGCGGGCTTTTTTTTGCCTTGCCGATCAACAAGTATCAAGCAGGGCGAGCCTGCTCAACACTTTGCGTCGCCTTAGGCGACGCGTTTGCCGAGTCGCTTAAGCCGCTGTCGACAGTTGCTTCACTGCGGCAGCCAGACGGCTCTTATGGCGAGCAGCCTTATTCTTGTGCACGATGCGCTTGTCGGCAATGATGTCCAGCGTCTTCGACGACGCCTTCAGCACTTCGGCAGCCTTTTCCTTGTCGCCCGAATCGATTGCCTTGCGAACTGCCTTGATGGCGGTGCGCAGCTTCGAACGGAGTGCGGAATTGTGGGAATTGGCTTTAGCGCCTTGACGGGCGCGTTTGCGTGCTTGTGCGGTATTGGCCATGGTGGTCCTCGAACGGTTCCGGCATTGCGACTGCCGGCATCGGCCGCCGTCGCGGGAATTGGAGATTCAGAAACGGCGGATTATAGCAGCACCGGTCGCCGCATGGCAACCCTGACGACGCTCGCCTGAGTAAGGAGGGGTGGGGCGGCCTTAGCGGACAAAGGCTAGCTGCATTGCCCATCGACCCTGTATCGAGCCCGCTGGGGCTCGCATCCCTTCCGTATAATACGCGCCAACATGAATCTACTCCGAGCTCTTCTCACCGTCAGCGGCTTCACGCTGCTCTCGCGGATCGCCGGCCTTGCGCGCGAAGTCCTGATTGCCCGCACCTTTGGCGCCAGTCCCCTCACCGACGCGTTCAACGTCGCCTTCCG
>JAMFSK010000143.1 GCA_026225235.1 Burkholderiales bacterium | reverse complement strand
TCATAGTCAACCCCAAGAAAAATGTAGGTCCCGTCGAGGTCGTTTCGTCGCACCGACCGCTTGGCAGTTCAGCCTGAACCGGCGCATCTGGTCATAGCCCAAAGCCGCATGCTGGAAGTAACAACGCCCACGAGTGCGCTCTTTGCGCTGGATGCGTGCCGCGTGGAATCGCTGTTTGCTACGGCGATGGTTCGGACGCCCCAAGCCATACGAACCCATCTTGAGAACGCAAAAAATATGAGTACTGTGCTAAAAAATCTGGACTATCTGACGACATCGGCTGAAGAAATATGGGGAGTCCTCAAACACCAGCCTGACTCTCAACTGAAGACTGTGCTGAGTATTCTTCGTGGCCAACGCCGGCCTATCTACAACCGGCTCTTGTCATTTCGCTTCGGGGTAGGCGTGTACCCGAACCACGGATTTTTCAAGGCAAATCCCGCAGCGAATGCCGATGACGCTTACTTCGTTTCTACCGAGAAAACGACCTTGCCCAAGTCACACTCCTTGAAATGCGTTGCGAACGAAGATGCGGGCTATGCGATGGCCGTCGACCAACTTGGCTTGGCTGGGTTTTTCCGCGAGGAACTGAACAAGAGCGACGCCATAGCGGGCATCGTCGATGCAGATAGTCCGGCGACGCGGGTCGGCATGGAGACGAGCTCACAGGTCGACAACATGTACACCTACTTCGTCTCGTACACTCACACGGGCGTCAACGGCCGTCAGCTTTCCTTCGGAAATGCGGAGGTCGTAAGAGACGCTCCAGTTCAGTCAATTGAGGACGTTGAGGAGATGGGGGATATCATTGCGGACATTGATGAGCCGCTTAGAGATGTAATCGTCTTGAATTGGCAGATGCTACGGTCTCCTGCGAGCCCTGTGACCAGCGGCTAATCGTAGTTGACTGCAGCATCCGTCGATTCTGGAACTTCGAGAGAAGCAGCCTCCGGCCACGCCCCGACGCCCGATGACCGGATGGCTACAACGAACGACTGCGGGTGTCTGTCACAAAAGCGCTGGGGATATCGGGACACATCTGGGGACTAATCCCCCTGATGCCGCTCCCTTGTTCGACGTGATGCTTGTCCCATTCAAACGCCATTTCGGCCGGCCTTACTGCAGCGGCGCCAGGCCGAAATCGGGAGGCATATCGTTGGCGGCGAATTTCCACTAAAGAGCGATCTGCCATGGCTGAAGTGAGTTGGTTCAACCAGATAGACCGCGAGTGGGCTGCACTGACTCGGCACGACCCGAGTCTCGACATCGAGAAGTTTTATCGACACGTGCTGTCGGCCTATAAGTCTGGATTTGCGCCGTTAGAATCCATCGCCTCCACTGCGAACGCGTTGCTGGTGTCGGCGCTCCCTGGCGCGGCGTATCTCGGGCGCAAGATGCTGGACCAGGTGGGCGTCGACAAACACCCGGCCCTTCGGGTCACGTACGCGATATCGCTGCTTAGCGGCACCGGTGGCGAGGCCGACTACGCGTTGGGTCACCGCGTGCTGAGGGATGTTCTGAAGGACGAACACGCCCCGGACAAACTCAAAGGCCTAGCCGCCGCCGCTCTTGGCGACAGCGCGCGATTGGGGCTGGGAGAAGAGGTGCACTTCGAGCTTGCCAAAACTCAGTACGAGCTAGCGTTCGAACTCGGCATGCGAGATGCGGCCCATACCCTCGGGCTTTACTGGGAAAACTGTTGGAGCGGCGCCGCGCCTGGGGACGTTCTACCGGACCGGCCTCGCGCACTGCAGTGGTATAAACGCGGCGGCGCAGCTAGTCCTAGGTGCGTGGCGCGGCTCCAAGCGCTGACCACCAATTAGTGCGGCTGGGCCGCCTTGTATCTGTGCCGTCCTTGGCAAATGGTGAACGGCATGTACCTTCGTCACTTCAGCAAGTCTGATTTTAAGCATCCGATGCGACATGCCTCTTACTCGCGACGCGTCAGCGCACTGGCCATCGATTCAATCTGGTGAACCGTAATTGTGCTTTTCGTCCCTCTCGGTCCATCAATGCAGGATCGCTCATGGACCGGAGTTCTTCGCTGCGACCATTCTTTTATGGTTTGCAATAGGGCCAGTGCATCCGATACTGGCTACCGGTGTTCTATGGGCTGTATGGAGCACGGATTCGCGTCTGAAACTGACGGCAAGGGGACATGTTACGATCGTTTAGCGGGTGCCATGGGAGCAAACGATGAGCAAAGAGACTTTCACGCATGGAAAATGCATTGTGTCCGTCGAGGTCGAGCGGAGTGAACATGGTGCGTGGTATCCCTATATCGCGCCCGTCAAGGATGGTGTCATCGGGCTCGCGCCGCAGGTTCGTGAATTCTCACAACCAGAGTGCCAGCGACCGGACGTGTCAGGTATCTCTTTGTGAGGCGATTCGACGCGTGTCGGAATTGTTGTTGTCATGTGTAGAGTCCGTTCGTCTCGAGGCGCGAGAACATCTTCAAGCTCACGGATCCTGCCGGCGGAGTTACCCGCGCATGATCTGAAGCCAGTCATTAACATGGAGATCCAGTGAGCCGTCTAGTTGTCGTTTCCAATCGCACCGCCGATCCCCGCAAAGCTGCGGCCGGAGGGTTAGCTGTCGCGGTAAAGGAGAGTTTGCAGCAGACCGGCGGCCTATGGTTTGGCTGGAGCGGCAAGATCCATGACGAAGCGGAGCCCGATGCGGGATATCAGGATCTTCGCGTGCAGACGGTCGGCAACGTGACGCTGGCCACGATGGACCTGAGTCAGCGCGACTACGACACCTACTATCTTGGGTACTCCAACGATGTGTTGTGGCCGGTATTTCACTACCGGCTCGATCTAGCCAATTTCGACGTCGACTTCGCCGCCGGGTATCGGCGGGTGAACCAGTTGTTCGCCCAGAAGCTGATGCCACTGCTTAAGCCCGACGATCTCATCTGGGTCCACGATTACCATCTGATTCCCCTTGCGGCCGAGTTGCGGGCCATGGGGTGCCCCAACCGGATCGGCTTCTTCCTGCACGTTCCGATGCCTCCGCTCGAGATCATGGCGGCGGTTCCCGAGCATGAATGGTTGATGCGCTCGCTGTTCGCGTACGACCTGGTCGGCTTCCAGAGCGAAACAGATGTAACGCACTTCACTCACTACGTCCAATCCGAGGCACAAGCAGAGCAGTTGAGTCACGATCGACTTCGCGCTTTCAATCGCACGCTACGCATTGGCGCCTACCCAATCGGTATCGATGTCGACGAGGTCGTCAATCTAGCCCAGGCAAAAGAGGGGCGCGACACGTTTGAACGCATGCGGGAAGAATACTCACGGCGCCGTTTGCTGCTAGGCGTCGACCGGCTCGATTATTC
>JAMFSK010000142.1 GCA_026225235.1 Burkholderiales bacterium | reverse complement strand
TGTCGTCAATATCTTTGCTTCCCGATTCAGCGAGTAACTGCTTGATCACCACTTCGGACTTTTCGTAGTCACCCTCACCGAATTGTCGATGCCGAATGCGCCCTTGCGCGTCGATAAAGTAGAGGGCTGGCCAATATTCGTTTCGAAAATCTGTCCAAATAGCATGGCCATTGTCGACGGCAACCGGGTACTCAATCCTCAAGTCCTTTGTGGCTTGTCGGACATTCTCGAGATTTCCCTCGAAGCCGAATTCTGGTGCATGCACACCGATCACAACCAGACCTTGGGCTTTGTATTTTTCGGCCCATGCGCGAACGTAAGGTATCTGGCGTAGTGAGTTGATGCATGAGTAGGTCCAAAAATTGACCAGAACGACTTTCCCTCGCAGGCCATCTGCCGTCAAGGGAGGTGAATTAATCCACGCAGTTGCGTTTCCGAGAGAGGGCAACTGTCCTTCGACGGGCAACGGGTCCGCCTGGCGTATCGGGCGTAGGGGGATTCCTCTGTCGTCGGCGTAAGCCGCAAGCAAGCCGCCAAACGCGCAGGCGAGCACAGTGACCACAAGAAAATGGTGGGCTTTCATGATGGGGCCCTGGAGAAGGTTGAAATGCGAGGACTCTCTTCCGGTCATTCGTTCAAACATGACGCAGAGAAAGCGAGCGATGCGTGGCTTCTCCGTACCGAAGAGAAGCCACGTGAAGTTGAAACCTGCCTAGACGATATTGATCGTGACGTCGACGTTGCCGCGAATGGCTTTGGAGTAGGGGCAGGTCTGATGCGCCGCGTCGGCGAGTGCTCGAGCGATGGTGTTTTCCACGCCAGGCAGGCTGACGTTTAGCCGCGCTCGCAGAAAGAAGGCCTCGCCGGTCAGGCACAAATCGACCTCGGCGTCGATGGCCAGATCACTCGGCAGCTTCACGCTCATTTTGCGTGCGGCGATCCCCATCGCACCGATGAAGCATGCGGACCAGCCCGCTGCAAAAAGCTGCTCCGGATTGGTACCCGTTCCCGCCGTTCCTGGCGTGGAAAGCTTGATCTCAAGACGCCCATCGGCGCTACGCGATTCACCATCGCGTCCCCCGGACGTATGAGTCTTACCGGTGTAAAGCACTTTTTCGAGTTGAGTCATGTTGATCCCTGATTGTCAAAAGTGGGTGATTGACGTTGCGCGAGGTGATGCATCGAAAATCGACGCGGCTGTTTTGCTAGCGCCCTTTGTAAAGCGAGCGGAGATACGCGATCTGTCCGCTCTTTTGCGCCTGATCAAGTTGCTCACGCACTTCGGCGCGAGTCAGCGCTTTTGCGTTCGCGTTCGGCGACCACTGCATGGTGGTAGCAGAGGCTGACTGATCGACGTCGGTCGGTGAGGAGCTATCTGCATAGGCCACCCCGGCTGTGGAAATGGCAAATAAAGCGACGGCAAATATCGAGGTTTTCATGATTTTTCCTGAAGCAGAGTAGGTTCGAAGGAAATAAAACAGTTTCACGCACATATCTGACGAAGGCAGATCAATTACCTCGTGCGATTCACAGGCTCGATCAGACTACAAGTGCCGCAGGGTTTCGATTGGACGATGGTATCGGTCGATACTTTTGAATCGGAAGGTACACGAGGCGCGATGTGCATCTCACACCACATCATCTCGGAGACCAGGAGTACAAAGCGAAAAGGATTGTTTTGTCAGGTTGGCCGTGCCTGACTGATACAAAGGTGTCGACTGACACCATCGTCTAATCGACCGGCGCACCCCGCTCTGGTTTTATTGGCCCGTGCCGACGTTCCTGCCACTTGGAACGCGTCACGTCGGGATATCAAAGTGGAACATCGATATTCGGACACTGCTCATGCGGACACTTCGAGAAGCTGATCGAGATCCTCATTTGAGGCCATCAAAAGTCATCGAACAATGCGGAGCAGCGGTAAAACTCACTAGATCGCAGTCCAAAATTGAGGAACGAGTCGTGAATACAACGCACAACACAGCCGTGACGCAGTTTGTCGAGGCCAACGGCATACGCTATGCCTATCGGAGATTTGGTTCGGGGGACACCCTCCCTCTCGTATGCCTTCAACACTTCAGAGGTGGACTCGACAACTGGGACCCTGTGGTGACCGATGGCCTAGCTGCGAACCGGGAAGTCATCCTGTTTAACAACGCAGGCGTCGCCAGCTCCTCCGGAAGACCGGCGGACACCATTGCCGGCATGGCTCTGCACGTCACCGCCTTTCTTGACGCGTTGGGGCTGTCTCAGATTGACCTGTTTGGATTCTCGATGGGTGGGTTCGTTGCCCAGCAGGTTGTGCTCCAGCGACCGGATCTCGTCCGGCGCCTGATTCTGGCGGGAACCGGGCCTGAAGGTGGGGAGTCGATGGTGGGATACCCAGACGAGGTGACAGCACATGCGATAGAGGACATTCCGGTGGAAGAGAATTTTCTCTATCTCTTCTTTTACCCGTCGAGGACGAGCCAAGCTGCCGGACGCGCGTTCTGGACCCGGAGACATACCCGGACTGAGCAGGATCCACCGTCCACAGTGGACGCTATGCGAGCTCAGGCGCACGCGATCAAGACGTGGGGCACGGTCCCCGTGAAAGGTCGATATAAGAGGCTAAAAGAAATCGAACAGCCGGTTTTGGTGATCCAGGGCAAAACGGACGTTATGGTTCCGACCGTGAATTCGTTCACCCTTCAACAGCACTTGCCGAATGCAAAGCTGGTCGTCTATCCAGATTCTGGGCACGGGTCGATATTTCAGTTTTCGACGCTTTTCGTCCGGGAGGCGACGCAGTTCCTCGACGAATAGACCCGTTTCATAGGCCTGCGCTTGCGCGGTCCACAGGCAACTGTGGGCCGAATAGCGAATTCGGAGGCAAATTGGGGTTGACGCACCGCCTGGTTGTTCCCTTTTCGGTCAGAGTCGATACCAAAGTATCATAGGCACTCGTCCGTACGTGGCGCACTCTCGACACGAGGATGACCGTCAGGGGAGAACCGGAATGAACGAACTCATCCGTGTCGTCGATGCGCTTCCCGGCTTGATCTGGACTGCGACCTCTGATGGGAACGTCGACTTTCTCAATCAACGGTGGCGTGAATACGTCGGCACGGGAATCGACCAGACCGGCGTCCGTGATTGGCATTCCGTAGTTCATCCGGATGACCGGATTTTTGCGCTTGAGCTGTGGCAATCGGTTCTGGCCTCGGGGCAGCCCGGCGAGATGGAAGCTCGCCTGCGGCGCTTCGATGGCGAATACCGCTGGTTTCTCTTTCGTATTTCAAGAGTAGTCGATTCGACCGGAAGGGTGATTCAAGGCTGCGGCATTGCCACGGACATTCAGGCTCGGAAAGAGGCGCAGCAGACCTCCCTCGAAAGCGAGCAGCGTTTTGACCTGATCCTGGATTGCCTTCCGGCGCACATCAATATCCTGACTGCCGAGGGAAAACCCGTGCACGTCAATCGCCAATACCGGGAATATGTCGGTGCCACTCTGGAAGAGCAAAAGGGGTGGCCGATTGGACGGACGTTTCATCCGGATGATCGCGCCAATGGGCTCGCGACGTGGCGAAGGTCTGTCGAAACCGGAGAGCCCTACGATTTTGAAGGGCGCCGTCGACGCGCTGACGGCGTATACCGATGGTTCAACTTGCGCGCCTTTCCCCTGCGGGATGAGCACGGACGCATTGTCCTCTGGTACAGCGTGCACACCGACATCGACGACCGAAAACGCGCGGAGGCACTCCTCGCCGGTGAGAAGAGACTGCTTGAGATGGTCGCGGACGGCCGCGCGATGCCGAGAATTCTCGAAGCACTGTGTGATCTCGTTGAGAGCACTGCCACCGGTTGCTACTGCAGCGTTCTGCTAGTTGATGCGCAAGGTAGGTATCTTGAACACGGCGCCGCACCGAACCTTCCTGCGAGCTTCATCACGTCGATCATCGGACGTCCAGTCAACGCTGACTCGGGTCCGTGCGCGATGGCCGCTTACCTGAACGAACTGGTCATTGCGGCGGATCTGAGATCGGAAACGCGATGGGCTGCTTATGACTGGTGTCCAATGGCACTGGCGCATGGGCTGCAAGCCTGTTGGTCGATGCCTATTTCTTCTGCTGCGGATAATGTGCTGGGCGCGTTTGCGATTTACTACTCGGAGCCGAGAGCGCCAACCGTACAAGACAGAGCGCTGATCGATCAGTTTTCGCATATCGCGAGTATTGCCATCGAACGCCAACGGTCCCAGGCCTCGCTTACACGTGCGCTCTCAGAGATCGAAAAATCGGAAGGTCGTCTTCGCACGATCATTGATGCAATGCCGGGTTTTGTGTGGAGTACCACCCCTGATGGGACCGTTGATTTTTTGAATCGGGGGTGGTGCGACTACACGGGGGTGAGCATGGAGGATGCACTCGGTGCCGGTTGGGAGGCCGCGATTCATCCAGACGACGTTGACGCGCTGATGCAGTATTGGCGCGGCCCGCTGGAGTCCGGCCAACCCGGTCAGTACGAGGCGCGTTTCCGTCGATTTGACGGTACCTACCGATGGCTTCTGAGCAAAGCCGTGCCGTTACACGATGAGGCCGGCAATGTGGTGAGATGGTATGGATTGAATACCGACATTGATGACCGGAAACAAGCCGAAACTCTGCTGGCGGGGGAAAAGCGTTTGCTGGAAATGGTGGCGGGTGGCGCTTCCCTGACATCGATCCTCGACGCGTTCTGTCTGCTGGTCGAAGCGATTGTGCAGGGGTGCCTTTGCAGCATTTTACTGGTTGACCCCAGGCGTAGCCACCTTCACTCCGTGACAAGCGCGCACTTGCGCCTTCAACCCGGGGCGGCCCCAAGCCTTCCAAGCAGCCTGATGGAAGGCATCGATGGTCGGCCGGTAGATGCGAACTCCGGACCTTGTGCAATGGCTGCTACGCTAAACAAACAGGTCGTGGTGGAGGACCTGGTTCGAGAAACGCGTTGGGACGAGTGGACAACGCTCGCCTTATCGCACGGGATGCGAGCGAACTGGTCGACGCCGATTCGGTCGACGAGTGGGGAGGTGCTCGGTACGTTCGCAATTCTCTACCGGGAGGCGAGAACGCCCTCGACCGTGCATCAAAACCTCATCGCGCGATTCGCCCACCTCGCCAGCATCGCAATCGAGCGCTCGCAAGGCCAGGCGGCGTTAAAACGCAGTGAAGCGTTTCTCGCGAAGGCGCAGCGACTGAGCTCGAGCGGCAGCTTCTCCTGGTGCGTGGCGACTGGAGAAATCACGTGGTCGGAGCAGGTGTATCGCATCTTTGAACTGGACCCCGACCTGCCGGTGACGCTCGACGTGGTGGGTTCCCGTCAACATCCGGAAGACATCACGCTTTTGCACGACATGTTTGAGCGGGCAAAAGCCGCTCAGGACTTCGAATACGGACACCGACTGCAGATGCCCGATGGTTCAGTGAAGTATCTGCACACGGTTGCCCACGCAACGCGCGATGCGGATGGTCAATTGGAGTACATCGGTGCGGTGCAGGATGTAACCGAACGCCGCCTTTCAGAGGAGGCACTGAGCAAAGTCCGCTCGGAGCTCGCGCACGTGGCGAGAGTCACGAGCCTCGGCGCACTCACGGCCTCTATCGCACACGAGGTCAATCAGCCTCTCTCGGGCATCATCACCAATGCAAGTACCTGCTTGCGGATGCTGGCGGCCGATCCCCCCAATGTCGACGGCGCGCAGGAAACGGCACGGCGTACGATCCGGGACGGGCAGCGTGCTTCGGATGTGATCAAACGCTTGCGCGCGCTCTTCAGCAAAAAGGCCACCCCCACCGGACCCGTGGATCTAAACGAGGCGACGCGGGAAGTTATCGCGCTTTCGCTCAGCGAACTTCAACGAAACCAGGTAATTCTTCGCACCGAACTCGATGAACGTTTGCCACCCGTCAGAGGGGATAGGGTTCAGCTCCAGCAAGTCATTCTGAACCTGCTCTTGAACGCTTCTGAAGCAATGAGGGGCGTCACTGATCGTCCAAAACAGCTGGTGGTTGGAACGAGAAGGGCCGAGAACGATGTCGTTCACTTGAGCGTGCGAGACGTGGGCACAGGGTTCGACCCTCACGCCGTGGATAAGCTCTTCCAGGCGTTTTACACCACCAAAGGCGACGGCATGGGAATTGGACTGTCCATCAGTCGGTCGATTATTGACAATCATGGCGGCCGTCTATGGGCCGAATCCAATGAGGGGCCTGGAGCAACGTTTTTGTTCACGATTCCATCGGATTCTGAGGAATTTCAGGTGTTGCATCGTGGTGGGGCGGCCGAGTCATCGGCTGAGAGGAACATTGCCGCTCATCGGGCAAACTGAGAGGTCAACCATGCCCTTCCCCAGCCAGAGCAAGCCACGCACCTCGGAACGTGATGCAAGGTCAGACCTCTCGATGGAGGTCGCACCGGTCGTGTTCGTGGTTGACGACGATATCTCAGTGCGTGAATCCCTTGAGCTATTGATTTGCAGCGCGGGCTGGCAAGCAGTGACGTTCTCCTCAGCTGAAGATTTTTTAGAAAGTCCTCGAGTCACCAGACCAAGCTGCCTGATCCTCGATGTCAATCTGCCTGATCTCAGCGGTCTTGAGTTGCAGAAACGCGTTGCGGCTGATCGGAATGACATGCCGATCATCTTCATCACCGGGTATGGCGATGTTCCAATGACGGTACAAGCCATGAAGGCGGGCGCCGTTGAGTTTCTGACGAAGCCGTTTGGCGACGACGTCCTGATCGAGGCAATCCGAAATGCCATTAACCATAGCCGCGAGATGTTGAGTCGCGAGGCCAAGGCACAAGTTTTGAGAGCGCGCTATGCCTTGCTGACGCTTCGCGAACGGCAAGTCATGGCATTGGTCGTGACGGGCAGGTTAAATAAGCAGGTAGCCGGCGAGCTCGGAATCAGTGAAATCACGGTGAAGACACACCGGGGCAACGCGATGCAAAAGATGGCTGCCGATTCGCTAGCTGATTTGGTCAATATGGCCGCGAGCCTGGCGCTGACAGATGACACAACGAAGTAGGCAGGCCGTTAACTATCTTCCAAGTCACCGTATGAGCGTGGTGAATTCCGCCCAGCACCGACACCAAAGGAGGATGTACATCCGACCGCGGATTGACCATCCTTGAGTTGCGATGGCCTTCAGGAAGCGTAGGAATCGAGAGTGAGCTGATTGGCGTCGTCGATGGTCTTCGAACCCGTAGCAGATACGTTCCGTTCTCGACCCTTCTGTTCTGAAGGTGTAGCGCAGGGCCACAATTTGGCAGCCAAGTGGGCCAAATGTGAAGAATATGCAGCGCGTGGTGAGGAACCCTTGATGGTCATACGTTCACTCGTGTCAGTGGTGGATGACGACGAGTCCGTGCGCGAGTCGCTACCGGACTTGCTGAGGGAGTTTGGTTTCGCCGTGCAGGCGTTTTCGTCGGCGGAGGAATTTCTCGAGTCTAGCTACGTGGCCCAAACGCGATGCCTGATCCTGGATATCGCCATGCCAGGTATGTCGGGGCCCGATCTGCAACGGGAACTGAAGCTTCGACGGTGTGAAATTCCCATCGTTTTCATCACTGCCCATGGAGATGCAAGCGTGCGTCCGCAGCTGCTCAAACAGGGGGCCATTGACTGCCTGTTCAAGCCGTTTACCGAGAGTGCGCTTTTGGACGCACTCAATGCGGCGCTTCGAACGAACTGAGAGGTCAACAATGCTTATGCATTTTCGGAACAACGTACACGCATCGGCACCGAGCGAGCGAGCGGCACTTTCGTCTGCGCTCACGCCGGTCGTATTTGTAGTTGACGACGACGTCTCGGTGCGCGAGTCGCTGGAATTATCGATCCGATGCGCGGGCTGGCAGCCATCGACATTTGCTTCTGCTCAGGAATTCCTGATGTGCCCTCCAGCAACGGTGCCGAGCTGCTTGATATTGGACGTCAATCTTCCGGACCTGAACGGGCTCGATCTGCAGAAGCGCATTGCGGACGAACGAAACGACATGCCAATTATCTTCGTCACGGGATACGGCGACGTTCCGATGACTGTGCGGGCCATGAAAGCAGGGGCATTTGAATTTCTGACCAAACCATTTGGGGACGACGTTCTACTGGACACGATCCGTCACGCCATCGAACGTAGCGACACAACAAGGCGTTGGCGGGCGCAGGCACAAGCACTTCGGGGACGGTACGCCTTGCTGACTTGCCGAGAAAGGGAGGTGATGGCGCTCGTCGTGACGGGAAAGTTGAACAAGCAGGTGGCGGCAGAGCTAGGGATTAGCGAAATTACGGTGAAGGCACATCGAGGCAAAGCGATGCAAAAGATGGCGGCGCGTTCGTTTGCCGATCTGGTGAATATGAATGCGAAGCTCGGCCAGAGGTCTTCGGCCTAGAAGTGAGGCGGTGGGACATCGGTATTCGGTCGCAGAAGAGCGGCCAACGCGATGTCTCTCATTCAAGAATCTGAAGACTTGACGACGCCTGCGCCAAGGCACGAGCTCGATCTCTCAGAATTTGCCACGATGACCAACATCGAGAGGCCATACGACCTGCTTGGCTTTTTTCGTTGGGTAGCCTTGTCGCCCAGCAAGTGACGCTCGATGAGCCCGACCTGGTGCGCCGACTTGTGCTCGTAAGAAGCGGTCCCAGAGGCGGTATCGGGATGGTGTCGCTGACGCCCGAGTTCCAGGGATTTTTGGCGAAGAAGTGCGCGGTGCCCCAAGACCTCCTCCTGGACGTTTTCTTTACCCAATCAGCGTCTTCACAGGCAAAGGGCTTGGTAGGACGTACTTGGTAGCGTGAAGCAATGGAGAGGATCGTCAGGTTGCGCGGCTCGGGAAGCTGATCGCTGTGCACGATTGCCCCCCGAGCGCCTTCGGTGCGACTCCAACACGGCTAAAGCTGTGTAATGCCGCCGTCCGCGATCAAGTCGATACCTGTGCTGTAACTACTGTCGTCAGAGGCCAAAAACAGCGCAGCCGACGCCATTTCGTCAGCGCGCCCGATCCGGCCTAGTGGAGTGATCCGCTCAAACATCGCACGTGCGGCGTCGGCCTCTTCTTTCGTTGCGAACTGCGGATCGATGATCGGTGTCTCGATCAGACCGGGGCTCAACGTGTTGACCCGAATGCCACGTCCTTTGAATTCGGCTGCCCAGGTTCGTGCAAATGAGCGAATCGCCGCCTTGCTCGCCGCATAGGTGCCGTAGGCAGGAAAGCCTTTCATATGCATCCCGGATGCGATCAGCACGATGGATGCGCCATCGCGCAGCAGCGGGAGTGCCTTCTGAACGGTAAAGTACGTGCCTCTCGCGTTGATGCCGAAAGTCTTGTCAAAGTGCTCTGGCGTGACTGCTTCGGTGCCGGCTACTTCAACATAGCCCGCACCCGCCACAATGATATCGAGACTTTGTTTCTCGCGCCTCACGACTTCGTAAAGACGGTCGAGATCATCGAGGCTCGTGATATCGCCCTGAACCGCAGTCACGTTAGAGCCGATGATGCCTGCTGCTTTGTCCAGTTCGCTCTGACGTCGCCCAACGATAAAGACATGCGCGCCCTCTGCAACGAATCGAACTGCGGTAGCCAAACCGATACCGCTGCTGCCGCCCGTAATGACGGCGGTCTTGCCTTGAAGCTTACCCATTTGATTTGTCCATTTAGAGTCGAGTGGACGCAATTAGCGTGAACCGCCTGCTGCGTCGATCAACGATCCTGTGATCCAGCCAGCGTCAGCCGACGCCAGAAACGCGACAATGGTTGCGATGTCACCGGGTTGCCCTGCGCGGCCAAGGGGTGTCGCCGCCACCATTTGCGCTTCGAAGTCTCCCTCGAGGCCGGCGGACTTGAAGCCTTCCGTTCTAACCGCACCCGGATTGACCGCATTGACCCGGATGTTCCTCGAGCCCAGTTCTTTCGCGAGTACTCGCGTGATCGAGTTGACCGCGCCTTTGGTTCCTGAATAGACGGCCGATGTCGGCGGCGTCAGTTCGCCGACCACGGAACCGATGTTCACGATGCTGCCGCCTTCGGCTGGGAATGCAGCAAGCGCTGCCTGACTGGCTAACAAGAGGCCCGTGACGTTCGTGCTGAACATGGACGCGATGCTTTCGCTGGTGATCGATCCCAGCGGCGCGAACGCATAGATACCCGCGTTGTTGACCAGCAAGTCGAGCTTTCCATAGGCTTTTTTCGTTGCCGAGAAGAGTCCGTCAATGTCGCTTTGGTCGGCCACATTCGCTCGCACAGCCGTCGCTTTGCCACCGGCGTTCACGATTTCGCTGACGACCCGATCTGCGTCGTCCTTGCTGGATGCGTAGTTCACGACGACCGAGGCTCCTTGCGCCGCCAGTTCTTTCGCGATGCCAGCTCCAATTCCCTTCGATGCGCCCGTGACGATAGCGACCTTACCTGACAACTTTTGTTGCTGGGACATGGTGAATCCTTGAATGAAGAGCCAACAGCGTTGGCGTTGATTCAGGATCGCCCCAATAGCGGAGCTTGATAAGGCGCACAATCGGTCTTTCTGTTATTCACCTCCGACATGACTGACAATCTTGCGGCGCTACGACTCTTCGTGCGCGTTGTCCGCACAGGAAGCATCTCGAAGGCCGGACGCGAGTTTTCGATGTCGCAGCCGTCGGCCTCTCGCGCTATTGCCGCCCTTGAAAACGATGTCGGGGCACCCTTGCTAATGCGATCGACGCGCGCCATTACGCTGACCGAAGCGGGCGCTGATTACCTCATGCGCGTTGAGCCGATCCTTGCTGCACTTGACGAGGCCAATCAGGCCGCGCGAGGGGGCGATCAATTTAGGGGAGAACTGCGCGTTGCGTTGCCCGCTACTTTTGCCATCCGAGAAGTGATACCGCGCCTTCCGGACTTCCTGGATCAACATCCTGCATTGAGAGTCAACTTGCTGATGGACGATCATCGACAAGATCTGATTCGGGAGGGAATCGATGTTGCCGTGCGATTTGGCCTACTGACGGACTCGAGCGCCACCTCTCGCCTTCTATGCATGAACGAAAAGGTCCTGGCGGCGTCGCCCGCCTATTTAAAGCGCGTGGGAAACCCCACGACTCCGCTCGATCTTGAAGAACATCAATTCATCATCGGGCCGCTCGACGCGAATTCGACCAATTGGTCGTTCGAGCTTGACGGATGCGTGCAGTCTGTCCGGATCGAAGGTCGCGTCACGACCAGTACGAATGACGGGGCAACGGCTGCCGCTGTTGCTGGACTCGGTATCGTCTCGACGGGTCTGATGGGATGCAGGGCGGAATTTTCAGATGGATCACTGGTGAGGGTCCTGGAGCCCTGGAAGATGGGGGCGCTGGAGGTACACGCGGTCTTTCCTGCAGGGAGGGCCGCCAAGCTGGCAGCAAGGGCCTTCGTGAGACATCTGAGTAGCGGACTTCAGAGCGGATGACGAGAGCGGTGCGGCAGGCTAACCTCATGGCAAAACACTCGATGCCGCAGAGAGGTGGCGTGCGGTCCCGAAGGTCTGAGGCTCACGCGAGGAACGGACATTGAGAACGGTGGAGCGACGGTTCCCGCGGGTCGGGTGCGGCCGACCCGCGTCGGGACGGCAGTTGGCGAGTATGAGACATTCGACGGTCAGGACCAAATTGACAACAATCGTTGGCATATGCGTAGCCGAACATCAGCGCAAGCCATCGGCCACCATTACTGCGCGAGCATCAGGTTCAGGTTCTGAACTGCAGCGCCGGCTGCGCCTTTGCCGAGATTGTCGAAAACCGCGGATAGCAAAACGTGCCCCTGTTCCATGTTGGGAAAGACGCTTAAGCGCATATCGTCCGTACCGTTCAGTACCTGCGGATCCAGTTCCTTTAAAACGCACGACTCGTGCAGCGGCAAGACATGTACGTGGGCCGCCTCGGCATAGTGGCGTGCGAGGCACGCGTGTAACGTGGCGCCGTCTACATAGGGTGCCAGCAGCCGCACATCCAAGGGCACCGTCAGCACGATGCCTTGGCGGAACGCACCGTACGCAGGAACGAAGAGCGGACGCTGCGCGAGTCCGGCGTGCTGTTGGATCTCCGGGGTGTGCTTGTGCGCGAGCTCCAGACCATACACCTGGTACGACGGTGCGTTGACAGCCCACGGCCCCTCGTGTTGTTCCACGCCGGCACGCCCGCGTCCAGAATAACCAGACACCGCGTAAATGCTGACCGGATAATTCTCTGGAATGAGGCCGGCGTGCAGCAGGGGACGCAGCAAGCCAATTGCACCGGTCGGATAGCAACCTGGATTGGTGACCCGACGTGCGATCGCAATGCGCTCAGCCTGTCTCGAAGTCATTTCCGGAAAGCCGTATGTCCAATCTGGCTGTATGCGATGGGCGGAACTTGCGTCGATGACTCTGACGGCAGGGTTAACAATCGCGTCCACCGCCTCGCGCGCGGCGCTATCGGGCAGACAGAGGATAGCGATGTCGCAGGCGTTGATGGCTTCGGCGCGACGCCTGGAATCCTTACGTTCTGCCGCGGGAAGCGTGACCAGTTTCAGATCGGTCCGGCCGCGAAGCCGTTCGTGAATTTGCAATCCGGTGGTGCCTTGGTCGCCGTCGATGAAAACAAGGGGAGAACTCATGCGCGCGATACTCCGGTGACGGATAACAACTGGAACGAGCCTGTTATCTTCCGCGCACCGCTAGAATAGACAAAGTTGAATTTCATAACCTTGATATTCAGATTTTCTGAATCGGGACGCTGACATGCGAGAGATCAGCCTTGACCGCTTGCGCACCTTGGTCGCCATTGCCGACCGTGGCTCATTCGCCGACGCGGCGCGTGCGTTGCATCTGTCGCCACCAACGGTCAGCCTGCACATCGCTGAACTGGAAGAGCGCATCGGGGCTCCGCTCCTGTCTCGCAAGCGCGGACATGTTCGGCCGTCGGCAACAGGCGAATTGTTGGTCGAGCGCGCGCGCCGACTGTTGGCTGACGCGGAACAGGCATTAGACGATGTTCACCGCCAGGTCCAAGGGCTCATCGGACGCGTTCGGCTCGGAGCATCGACCGGCGCGATTGCACACTTGTTGCCGCAAGCTCTTGAAGTGCTGCGTCAGAACCATCCTGCTATCGATATTCAGATCGCGGTCCTCACCTCGCATGAAACGCTAACCCGTTTGGCGGATGGGACGCTGGATATTGGGCTGGTCGCACTGCCTCAGCCTCCGGTGGCTGACCTCGTGATCAAGGCTTGGCGCCGCGACCCAGTGATGGCCTTTATGCCGGCGCATTGGCGGTGTCCGGCTCGCATTACGCCTAAATGGCTCGCCGCTCAACCTCTCATTCTTAATGATGCGACCACGCGTCTCTCGCGTCTGACGGCGGAGTGGTTTGCGACCGGGGGGCACCATCCTGTGCCGCGCATTCAGCTCAACTACAACGATGCGATCAAGAGTCTGGTAGCGGCAGGTTATGGCGCAGCGCTGTTACCTCATGAGGCCACTACGCCCTCACCCGACGGACGCATTGTTATGCGTCCGCTGCTCCCAGCGTTGTGGCGTCGGCTCGGTATTGCACATCGTGCGGGGCACGCCGAGCGTTCCACGCAACACGTACTCGATGTGTTATGGGATCTGCGATTGGCGTAGGAATTTGCCGTTTGTCGCTTCGTTTCGTTATCGCTGGGACAGTAGCCTGTTGCACGCCACGACGAACAAATGGCCGGTTTGTAGAAAGTTGAAAGTCTCCTGTGGGTTGGCTTCGGCCGACCGCGTCGGGCAGTAGCCAGCCACGAACGGTCCTTCGACATCACTGAGAAAATCGTCGAAAATCTGTATGCACGGCCTGATCGGTCACTTGCCACCCTGTAACTATCGAAGTCATGAGGTAAGCATGTCAGAAGGAATGTTCGACCCATCTAAACTGGCTATACCGCGAATTGAGAAAGATAAGCTCATAGCATCGATGGTACGCATCATGCCTAAGACGATTTTGGTGATCGACATCGCGAACAGTAGCGAGGAAGCCACTGCCCTCGCACGCAATGAGTCATTGCCGGACGGGTCCGAATGCTGGTACCGCTATTTCACTCTGGACGACGTGAGGAAGGCGGATGATCCAGTATTCGCCATGGGGATGGTCCGACACGAGTTCGCGAAACTCGTTCGACGTAATGCAGACTGGCCGGCGCGAATCGAACTGGATGGAGGGGGCAGCGGATTCGCGATATTGCCGGACGGATACGTGCTGACAAACTACCATCTTGTGACTGCGGAGGTGGCGAACCATCAGCGAGAGAACGGCGTCGAGGGAGTCGAGACGCCTTGCAAATCACTCAAGGCCCAGGTCGCCCGGCGAGGATCGACCGGCGAGTGGGAGTGGCAGGAAGCGCAGGCTGTATGGCTCGTATCCAATCCTCCGCAAGCAAGGGCGTTGCGCAAGACCGGTGAAAACATCACCGAGTTACGGGAAGACACAGCGCTCCTTCGGATCGAGCCATCGCCCGAGGCATATTTGGCACTAAGTGAACGGATCACGGAGCCGGGTGAGGCCGTTTGGATGGCCGGATTCCCACTGCGTAGCGCACGCAATAAGCAAAAGCTGAACGAACTCGACTATGCAGATGCGGACGGTTCGCTCCGGGTCTCGACTGGAAAAGTAATGGCAGTCGACAGATCCGATTACTTTGAAACCGACCTCGACGGTTCGATGGGCAACAGCGGCTCCCCGGTGTTCGATTCAAATGGACAGGTAGTTGGAATGTTTTCGCGCACTACCGGAGACGGCCCACGAAATGCGTTCGAATACGGTTATACCGAGCGTGTTCACGTCACGACGCGACTGGCCGCCGTTGGACTCAATCTTCCCGAGGTTTTGAGCCAGCACGGTCAATAACCACTCAAGCATGGTGAGTCGTTATGCGTGAAAAGATCGTGCTGTAGCGCTCCCCTGTGCTTGGACGCAGATCGCTGCCACCGTCTTAAGGGCTTCAATTTCCCAAGGGTTGAACGACCGCTTTCGGAAAACTCAGAGGTCCGCTCAGGGTCGACTGACGGTCCGTCGTGGTGGACAGGGTTCGGCCAGGAACGGCCCCTCGCCGAAAGCCTATCGCAGACCTCCTTGCGCCCGCTCCACTCAAATAGCGGTCGGTCCCGACGCACTGCATAGCGTCGCTTCCTCGACCTGGCCGGCCCTCCGGCTGCCGATCACCCAGCGGCAAATCTACCGCAAAGCGAACCTCGCTGAAATTCCCATGCCTGACCGTTACGACGATCTCCTGCCGCCCATGTTTGACCCATAGGCCGTAGGCCGAGTGGTCAAGGTATTGCCCGGGAAAGTTACTCCAAGCGGCATATTCGCACTCGTGCAGCTCACTTCGTGGCCTTACGCCTCTCAAGCAGATTCCCTCTCGCTATCGAAGTCGTCGCGCGCGCTTGTAATGGCATCGTGATTTTCCTCCGCCCACCGCAGCAGCACGTGTAGCGCTTTGAACATCGAACGGCCAAGGTCGGTCAGGCTGTATTCCACTCCTGGCGGCCTGGTTGGGAAGACCTCTCGATGCACATAGCCGTCGCGTTGCAACTCTTGAAGCGTCTGCGTGAGCATCCGCTGCGATATGTCCGGCACGAGCCGACGAAGTTCTCCAAATCGGGAGGGTTGCTCAGCCAGCGCAGTCATCAGCAACGAACTCCACCTGCCGCCAATGACGTCAATGACGTCGCGCACGGGGCAATTTGTGGACGCGCCGTATTTTGCCCTCGCCCCCTCGAGCTTCGTTCTGAGAGTACTCGTCGTCGCCATGGTGGTTCCCATTTGGTAACTATCTCCTGAAAAACTGCCTTCTTTACGATTGCCTGCGGATGCCTAATTATCGAGGCACTCTCGATTTGAGAGTAACACTCACGATGAGGCTCGCGAATGAACGACAATATTTTTGTGACCGGTGCGGCCGGTCAACTCGGGCGGCTCGTCATCAAGCACCTGCTGGCGCGTGGTGTAACGCCCAGTCGCATCGTCGCCGGTACCCGAAGCCCCGATAAGCTGGCCGACCTCGCTGCGGCAGGTATCGAGGTGTGCTCGGCAGACTTCGAAGACTTGCGTGGCTTGACCGAGGCTTTTAACGGCGCCGGTACCGTCCTCATCATCTCGACGGATGCGTTGGACGGGACGGATACACGCCTGAAGCAGCATCGCAATGCGGTCGCGGCGGCTGTCGCTGCGGACGTCAAGCGTCTCGCCTATACGTCTCTGCCCAATCCAGACAGTTCGCTTTTGACCTTCGCGCCCGACCATCTGGGAACCGAGCAGGCCATTAAGGCCACCGGTCTGCCATATGTGATTTTCCGGAACGGCTGGTATCAAGAGAATCTGCTCCGGGCGCTTCCCAATGCGCTGAAGAGCGGGCAGTGGCACTCGGCGGCCGAAGGCGGGAGAACTTCGTATGTTGGACGTGAGGACATTGCTGAAGCGATCGCTGCAGCGCTCGCGACTTCAACTTTGGAAAGCAGGACGTATACGCTCACCGGCTCTGAGACGCTGTCTACCGAAGAAATTGCCCGCCTCGCTAGTCAGGCGACAGGTAAGCCCCTTTCCGTCGTTCACGTAACCGATGGGCAACTCGCAACGGGGCTTAAGGCCGCTGGGATTTCTGAGATATTTGTATCTGTTCTGGTGTCGGTCGAAGTGGAGGCACGGGCGGGCAATCTCTCCATCGTAACGGACCATGTAGCCTCGCTTCTGGGTCGCGCTCCGAGACGTCTCGCAGATTATTTCATGCAAGAAAAGTCCGCATTCGGGGCTTGAAATACTTTCATCCAGCGACTGCACGGCGCGTCATTTTAGAGACGGCAGCGATCTGCGCTCCCGACCCATGCGGGGTTTCATCGACCCGACAAGTTGGCGCAGAGCATTCTATTCAGCCCCGACGCTGAATACATCCGATGCAGGGCACCGGCCCTTCGGCCGCCGCATGTTTGGCTGTCGAGCGGCTGCTTTGGATTACCTCCCATCCAATTTGTCGCATGGACGGCCGTTGTACCTTGAAAGCTGCCGTCGAGGCGCGGCCTTGGTGAGAGCCGGCTGTGGGGTCGACTCCTGCCGCTCGAGGCGACGGCTTCAGAGAACAGGCGCTATGTTGAAGCTTGCTGTAGGTCTTACGTTAAGTTGAACTGCTTCGGCCGCCAAGTGGCGACTTCCTGCCGCATTCAACACCCGGCGTAAAGATTTCCGAATATATGCCGTTGACGTATGTAGTCCTCCTGCCAGAGGCAAACACACCGTCGGCACGTGTGCCTATCTGGGGAACAAGTAGGCGTACGGACACTGATAAAAAAATAGACCTCTCTGGAGAGACGTAACGTGTTGAAGAACCTGTCTATTCGAGCAAGCCTGAGCCTGATCGTGGTTTTTTTCGGACTCGCTCTGGTGGCTGGCGCAGCGGTGGGTCTCCTTTCCATGCGCGCGGGTAACGAATCGCTGAAGCAGATGTACACCGTGGATACACCCGCGGTGGCCGATCTCGAAGGGACGGCCGGGCAATTGCTCAACGCGCGTCTTGCTTTGGCAACCTATGCGTCACTCGTTGAACTGAATGATCAAGAGAACGCGAAGGCCGTGCTCCTTCGGTTTGATCATTACCTAGATGTGTCGAACGAGCGTCTGTCGAATTTCTTGAACCACGCAGGTTCAAGTGACGAGGAGCAGCGACTCATCAAAGAGATGCAGGACAGACGCTCGACGTTCGTCAGTGAAGGCCTGCAGCCAGCGCTTGCCGCCATCAAGTCTGGTGATCGGCCGACGTTCCTGAAGCTGCAAGCGCATACACTTCCGGCGCTCTACAACCTGTATGGAAAGTCGATGGGCGCGGTCGAAAAGGTCCAGCTCGACAGTGGCGCACAGCGCTATCAGGATGCACAGGATCGCTTCAAGACGGTCGGGATCGTGGTCGCGGTTGGCTTGGTTCTTGGTCTGTTGCTCGGATGGATGGCCCGAGCCGTGCTCGTGCGCGCGATCGTCGACCCGGTCAACGCTGCCGTTGCGCACTTTGATCGCATCGCAGCGGGCGATCTCACAGGCAAAATCCCCTCGACCGGCAAGAACGAGATGGGCAGGCTGAGTGCCGCATTGCGCAAGATGCAAGATGCGCTGATCGGCATGGTGCGCACGGTACGCGACGGAGCGGAATCGATCAACACCGGCGTCAACGAAATCGCCGTAGGCAACTCCGACCTGTCACAGCGTACGGAGGAACAGGCGGCTTCGCTTGAGCAAACGGCAGCCAGCATGGAAGAGCTGACGACGACGGTCAAGCAGGCCTCCGATAACGCCAAGCAGGCGAGCCAGCTTGCACAAGGTGCGACTGAGCTAGCTGAGCGGGGTGGCACGTTGACGGAAAAAGTCGTTGGCACCATGCAGAACATCGTCGGCGATTCGCGCAAGATTGTCGATATCGTCGGTGTGATCGAGGGCATCGCATTTCAAACGAACATCCTCGCGCTGAACGCAGCGGTCGAGGCAGCGCGCGCCGGTGAGACGGGCCGCGGTTTCGCGGTGGTGGCGAGCGAGGTGCGCTCGCTCGCACAGCGCAGCGCTGGGGCCGCCAAGGAGATCAAGGGTTTGATCAGCGAGTCGACCGCTCGCGTGGAACTCGGCTCGGAATTGGTTGAACGCTCTGGATCGACCAACTCTGAAATCCTCGAAGCGATCGGGCGCGTGAGCGCGATCATGAATGAAATTGCACACGCCTCGGTTGAGCAGAGTACCGGTATCGATCAAGTGAATCAGGCGGTGACGCAGATGGATCAGGTCACCCAGCAAAACGCCGCCCTGGTGGAACAGGCCTCGGCAGCAGCGCAATCCGTGGCTGAGCAAACCCGGTCGCTGCGCTCCGCTGTAGCGCTTTTCAAGGTCGTTGCGCACGCGTAGGAAGAGGGCACCTCCGCCCGACAACCCGAGTACTACGATCTGCGCAATAACGGTGCGCCTCGGGTCGCATACCCGAGGCGCTAAGTGTCGCCCAATGCACGGCGAGGGTGGCAGCAGTAAGCCGCAGCAGCAAGGCCAGCATCAAACCCCACAAAAAACTCAGCAATGAGCCCAGCAACAAGCACCAGCAACGCTAGGTTCCGCACGGTTTGATCGCCTTATTCCTCGCAACCCGCGCTCCCGCAGCCTTTTCCCAATTCGAACGCCATTGATATTTTTTTCGACCTAATTCAGGCGGAAAAATATATTGGACGTCTCAATCGCGTTCTCGCACTCTTCGTACTTCCCCGCCTGCACCGAGGGCGCCGCCGCAAGGACTGCCCACCTGCATGTGAGCGTCACCGTGCGTTGGCGGCCCGAGCACATGGCTATATTTTTGCCAACCCCAGTACCCGAGGATACGAATGCCGGACTATCGATCGCGAACTTCGACTCATGGTCGTAACATGGCTGGCGCCCGCGCCTTGTGGCGTGCCACCGGAATGAAGGATGGTGATTTCGGCAAACCCATCATTGCGGTGGTGAACTCCTTCACCCAGTTCGTGCCGGGGCATGTGCATCTGCGCGACCTGGGCGCGCTAGTGGCGAGAGAAATCGAAGCGGCGGGGGGCGTAGCCAAGGAATTCAACACCATCGCAGTGGACGACGGCATTGCCATGGGTCACGGCGGCATGCTGTATTCACTGCCTTCGCGGGAGCTGATCGCCGACTCGGTGGAATACATGGTCAACGCACATTGTGCCGACGCGATGGTTTGCATTTCCAATTGCGACAAGATCACCCCGGGCATGCTGATGGCCGCCATGCGCCTGAACATCCCCGTTGTGTTCGTGTCCGGCGGTCCGATGGAAGCGGGCAAGGTCAAATCGCCGAAGGACGGCCAGGTGATCGCAAAGATCGACTTGATCGACGCGATGATCAAGGCCGCCGACCCGAAGATCAGCGACGCTGAAGTGGCCGAAGTCGAGCGCAGCGCGTGCCCGACATGTGGTTCCTGTTCGGGCATGTTCACCGCGAACTCGATGAATTGCCTGACCGAGGCAATCGGCCTGGCGTTGCCCGGCAACGGCACGATAGTGGCCACGCATGCCTGGCGCAAGGGCCTGTTCGAACAGGCTGGGCGCTTGGTCGTGGATTTGTGCCGCCGTTACTACCAGGAAGACGACAGCTCGGTCCTGCCGCGCAGCATTGCCAGCAAGCAGGCATTCGAGAACGCCATGGCACTCGATGTGGCCATGGGCGGTTCGACCAACACTGTGCTGCACCTGCTGGCTGCCGCGCAGGAGGCTGGCGTCGATTTCACGATGTCCGACATCGATCGCATCTCGCGCAAAGTGCCGTGCCTCTGCAAAGCGGCGCCTGCTACCGACAAATACCATATCGAAGACGTGCATCGTGCCGGTGGCATCCCCGGTATTCTCGGCGAGCTGGCCCGCGCCGATTTGCTGGATCTGTCGTGCGGCAACGTGCATAGCGGCACCCTGGGAAATGCGATTGCCCAGTGGGACATCGCGGGTGGCGCAAGCGAAGAAGCGCGGAAATTCTTCCGTGCGGCCCCGGGTGGAGTTCCGACCACCGTCGCGTTCAGCCAGGAAGCCACCTTCACGTCGTTGGATTCAGATCGCAAGACGGGCTGTATCCGCAGCAAGCAGAACGCGTATTCGAAAGACGGCGGCCTTGCTGTGCTTTACGGCAACCTGGCGGCAAAGGGATGTATTGTGAAAACGGCAGGTGTCGACGAGTCACAGTGGATTTTCTCCGGGCGTGCACGCACTTTCGAGAGCCAGGACGACGCTGTCGAAGCCATTCTCGGCGACAAGGTTGTGGCGGGTGACGTGGTCGTGATCCGTTACGAAGGCCCGAAAGGCGGCCCGGGCATGCAGGAAATGCTCTATCCCACGTCTTATTTGAAATCCAAGGGACTGGGGAAGACTTGTGCGCTGTTTACCGATGGCCGTTTTTCGGGCGGCTCATCGGGACTGGTGATTGGGCATGCCTCGCCGGAAGCAGCCGAAGGCGGCACGATCGGTCTGGTGGAAGATGGCGATTTGATTGAGATCGACATTCCTCGGCGCAAAATGCACTTGGCGGTGCCAGATGAGGAATTGGCACGCCGCCGGTCAGCGATGGAGGCGCGTGGCGACCACGCCTGGATGCCATTGGAACGTGAGCGTGTGGTGTCGCAGGCGTTGCGGGCCTATGCCGCGCTGGCGACTTCGGCCGACCGTGGCGCGGTACGGGATCTCTCGCAACTAAAGCGCAAATAGCTGCTCGACCCGTCATGCGAGTTCAGCAGGACGATGTCATTGGTTTCCGCATTGCCAACGTCTCCGGCGCGGCGCGAGCGAACATGTGTTTGGTGCTCGCGCTTGTCTTCATGGCGAACGCGGCTTGACAAGCGCGGCACGGTAGCTGCGCGGGCACAGGCGTGGGGTCGTGAGGACAAGCAGAGCGAAGATGAGCCCTATCCGGGCCTTCGACTCCTATGGGCCGCGTTGGACTACAACTGCCTGAAGGGCAATGCGGTATCCGGCGACATCGGCGACCAGACCTATCATCATGCGAACCTGATTGCAGGCTATCTGCTGTCAAAACGCACGGACGTCTATGCCTCGGCGACGTTTCAGGTTGCGAGTGGCCGGAACTCCACGGGCGGCCTTGCGGTGGCGTATATCTCATCGATGGGATACTCGTCGAACACCCGCCAGACCCTGCTTCGCCTGGGCCTGCGCCACAAATTCTGAGCAGTTGCGCTGCCTCGTTCAGTTTCCCGAGACCAGCTTGAGTCCGATCACGCCAGTCAGGATGAGCGCAATGCAAAGAAGCCTCAGCGGCGCGGCGGAATCGCCGAGCACCACCATTCCCAGAATCGCGGTGCCCGCCGCACCGATTCCGGTCCAGACCGCATAACCGGTCCCCACTGGCAGGGTCCGAAGCGAGACTGAAAGAAGAAAGACACTCGACGCGCCCGTGGCGACCGTAAGCAGTGCAGGTGCCAGCCGCGTGAATCCGTCGGACCCCTTCATGGCCAAGGCGAAGACGATTTCAAGCAGGCCAGCGGTAGTGAGTAATACCCATGACATCAGTGAAAAGTCCGTTCATTGATTCGCCAGCGGTTGTAGCCGGGCGAGATTGGGTGAGAGTTCGACTGTCAGGCATGCAAACCGCATCGGGCTCGATCCACCGACGTACAGGCGGGCCGGACAAGCTGCAAGACCGGGCGCACCCTGGAGAGGTGAGCGCCGGCGAACGGAAGTTCCATGCGCGCCGCACTCGCCTGTCTGGGATATCAGGCGACCGAAGCAGCCGGGGGCGAACGGAACGCAATACCGAACCGGTTGAAGGCGTTCATCAAGCCGATCGCATAGGTCAGGTCGGCAAGCTCCTTCTCGCTGAACTCGGCAGCGGCGGCCTCGTAGTCGGCATCGGGAATGCCGGTTTCGGCCACACGTGTGACGCTTTCTGCCCAGGCAAGTGCGACGCGTTCGCGCTGGCTAAATACCTTGCCGGCGTCGTGCCACACCGGGACAAGCACGAGCTTGTCGACCGTGAGGCCCGAGTTGAGCAGATCGCGGGAGTGCATGTCGATGCAAAACGCGCAGCCATTTATTTGCGAAACCCGCAGGTACACGAGGTCGATCAGTTCCTTGGGCAGGCCGCTTTTCAGAAGTGAGACGTACACCCCTCCGAAGGCCTTGTAACCTTCAGGCGAGCTCTTGGCGTAGTCGATTCGGGTTGTCATGACCAGGTCCTTATATCAGGTGATTGAGGACTCCATGGTGCGACTTCTTGGTCTATCAGAGGAGGTCCACGATCGGACTTTTTAACTAGACCATGATTGCAGCCGGGACGGCTGCTGAAACCGTCATATCAGCTGCAAGATGCGCTTTCCGAGTTTCTCGGCACTAGTCTGAGAGTCGATGTTGGTGAAGCTCAGAAGCAATGCCGAGGCGCCATCGCCGTCCATCGTCCAGTCCGTCAAGGCTTCTCCATAGAGGCCCGCTGCCCGCATGCGTGCCACAAGCCGGCGATCCGAGCGTCGACCTTGCAGCCGCAGGATCAGGTGCATGCCTCCGGGCTGCGAATCGATTCGCATGTGTTTTCCCAGCACCCTTTCCAGCCCTGCTACGGTGGCTTCGCGTCGTTCGGCATAGAGTTTTCGCATGCGCTGGATATGGCGCGCGAAGTGGCCCTCCGTGATGAAGGCGGTGACGATTGCTTGCGTAAGCTCGGGGCTGCCTCCTGCAAAGGCTTGCGTGATCTGCTCGAATCGCTCGACCTGCGTTTCAGGGACGACAAGATAGGCGAGCCGGATGCTTGGCAAAAGCACCTTGCTGAAGGTGCCTGCATAGAGGACTCGCCCATCACGGTCCAGGCTCTTTAACGAGGGCAGAGGGCGGCTGACATACCGGTACTCGCCGTCGTAGTCGTCCTCGATGACCCATGCGTTGTTTCGTACCGCCCAGTCCAGCAGCGCAAGGCGCCGGGGCAGGGATAAAGACACGGACAACGGACTCTGGTGCGCAGGCGTGACCACGGCTGCACGCGCCCGTGGTGCAAACTTGATTCCCTCGGCAACGACCATGCCCTCGCCATCTACCGGCACGGGCACGGCCGCAATATTCATATGTCTCAATAGTTCTCGTGTAGGCGGATATCCGGGGTTTTCAAGCCAGACGCGATCTCCCGCCTTCAGGAATGCATGAGCAATCAACTCCATGGTGTGACGGTATCCCGATGTCACGAATACCTGGGACGGGGCGCAGTTGATCCCGCGCGAGACCTGGAGATAGGCTGCGATCTCGGCCCGCAATGCCCGCAGGCCGAATACGGAAGGGTGGACCATATCGGGTGCCTGCATCGCACGCAAACATCGCGCGCCCAGTCGTGCCCAGATTTTTCGGGGAAACACATCGAGGGCAGGCAAGCCCATCTGGAACGGCAGGATCGAATCCGGACGAAAACTGACTTCGGCAACGCGGGTAGCGGCCTGGGGCACTGGGTCTGCAACAGGCGTTCGCAGTTTGAGCCCGGGCGTTACAACGGTCCCTGCCTGACCCCGGGCCTGAATGTATCCCTCGGCGGCCAGCAGGGAGTACGCGGCGTCAATGGTCCCTCTTGCCAGCCCCAGTTCTTTGGTCAGCGCGCGTGCCGACGGTATTCGATCGCCTGGCTTCAGCAGTCCGCTGGCAATGGAGCCACGAAACCGGTCATAGATCTGCCGGTAAAAAGGCTCGGCGGCCGCAGGGTCCAGCGGCGAGAAGTTGCTGACCTTTGCACCTGCCATGGTCTACCCGATTTTAAAAATGAATCGGAAACAATTATGCCATCGAGGGACGGCAGATTGCCGATTCACCACACGGTTGACGCATCAACGATTTGGCACGCTTCGAATTCGTCTTCGTACTGCTGGGAAATCGCACCGTTTTCGATTGCCGTGACGGTAAAACGAACCACAGCGGCGCGAACTTGCGTCGGACCGCTGGGATCGTAAGAACGGGCACGGAGATTGAGTTTCGTACCGGTCGAATCCACGCCCTCGAACTGATACCAAAGCGCGAGCTTCGAGTCTGTCTTTTCCACGGCCAGTCCAAGCGCTGACGCCCGGTCGCATACTGAGAGGAAGCCGCGTTCATCGACTGCGGGTTTGATTTTCTGAACCAGGGAGTCGAAGGTTTGTGTCACTGTGGCTTGCATGGGGATATCCTTTCTCCTTCGCACTCGTCCGGATAGTGGGGAGTGCCTCGTCGGGGCAAGCACCTGTTCGGTGATGTGCCGCCCGGCTCCGGATCGAACCTCGGCGCGGCACGTACATGCTTGCCGGCGTGAATGATCACGCCCAGCGATAGCACCCGGTCCTGCGGCAGTTGTGCGATCACGGCATCGATTTCATTGCGGGCGTTGATCACATCGAGATGCAGGCCTTGCACCGGCAGTGTGCGGGCGAGTGGTGGAAGCAACAGAGGCGTCGCGGCGCTGCCCCGCTGGCTTGTCGAGGAATACGCGGACAAGATGGATCTCGTGCCGGCACGCCTGGGCAAAACGGGCATCGCCAAGCAGATCTT
>JAMFSK010000027.1 GCA_026225235.1 Burkholderiales bacterium | reverse complement strand
GCCGCGGTGATCGCGAACCTCGACTTGGTGATCAGTGTCGATACGTCCCTCGCTCATCTGGCCGGGGCCCTGGGCAAGCCCGTCTGGGTCTTGCTGCCGGCAAGCCCCGACTGGCGCTGGCAACTCGATCGCGATGACAGCCCCTGGTACCCGAGCGCGAGGCTGTTCCGGCAACGGCAGGCCGGAGACTGGCGCGAAGTGATCGGGCGGGTCGTGCACGCGCTCGAGGGCTTCGAGCCGGTTTGACAATGCGCGCGTGAGTACGACGCCCCGATGGTACGTCCCGATCTGCCGCGACCTTCAGCGGACCTCGAAGATCGCTTCGACTTCTACGGTCGCGGCTGCGGGAAGGGTGGCGACACCCACCGCCGTCCTCGCGTGCCGCCCGCGTTCGCCAAAGACCTCGAACATCAGTTCGGATGCGCCATTGATGACTTTCGGAACGTCGGGATAACCAGGGGTGGCATAGACGAAGCCGCCCATACGGTGGCAACTGATGACGCGATCAAGGTCACCGTCCAGAGCAAACTGCAAAACGGCCAGCAGGTTCAACGCGCACATTTGCGCGGCGCGTTGTCCTGTTTCCAGATCGTGAACTTCGCCTACGGGCCCTTTAAAGCGTACCTCGCCTTCCCACTCGCAGATCTGACCCGACAGGTAAATCAGGTGCCCCGCGCGCGAGAATGGTTTGAACGCGCCACGCGGCGCTGGCACACTGGGCAACGACAGTCCGAGGGCCTTCAGGTGCTTCGCGGCTTCGCTCGGGACAGGGTGAGGCGTCGACGATTTCATGGTCTTGATCTCGAAGTGGGAGTGGGCGTAACACGACTGCAGGGCAACGGGGCAGGAGGGGAGCGCCCTGTATGCAGTATCAGTCAGCTTTGCTCATCCCGCCATTGTCGGTAGGCCGCCAGCGTTTCCTCGCTCGGCGGATAAGTCCCGCGCAGAGCTGCGCCGGTTTCAATGCGCTCGCTGATGAATTGCTCAAGTCGCTCTTGTTCCACAGCGGCTGTCGCGACGTCCTCGGCAAGATGCCGCGGGATGATCACAACGCCATCGGTGTCGCCGACCACGATGTCACCCGGATAGACCGCCACGCCGCCGCAGCCGATCGGCACGTTCAGGTCGACGGCATGATGCTTGACGAGATTCGGCGGTGCACTCGCGCCAGCACAAAAGAGAGGCAGCCCCAGCTCGGCGAGTACGCCGCTGTCGCGGACCGGGCCATCCGACACCATCCCCGCCACCCTGCGTATCTTGAGGCGGGTCGCGAGGATCGATCCCACCGATGCGGCGCTGCGCTCTCCGCGGCAATCCTGTACCAGCACGCTACCGGCCGGGGCGGTCTCCACCGCTTTGCGTTGCGGATGGTCAGGGTCCTGGAAGGCACCGAGATGATCAAGGTCTTCGCGAGCAGGAATATTGCGCAGGGTGAAGGCTGGCCCGACCAAGTTCGGGGTACCTGGTGCGGGTTTGACGAGGGGCGCCACACCCTGAAGGAAGACGTTGCGCAAGCCGAGTTTGAAGAGCTGTGTAGTCAGCGTCGCAGTGCTGACGTGGCGAAGCTGCTCGAGCGTCGCGTGGCTGACGGGATGGTCGGTCGAGGTCATGGGATCGATGTGTCTCCGGTTCGATTCGAAACAGGCGCCGCGCGTTGTGCCCGCGCGTGCGCCATCCTACAAGAGTCCCATCGCCGAAGCCTTGAGCGTCGCTGCAGCTCGAGTCGAGCACTCGAGCTTGCGGAACACGCTTTCGACGTGCGTGCGCACGGTACTCAGGCTGATCTCGAGGAGACGAGCGACTTCCTTGTTGCTGGATCCCGAGCTGATATGACGCAGGACATCGGTTTCACGCGAGGAGAGCGAAACTGGCTTGAGACGTGGCACCGGTCGCGGGGAGTTTGCATTCTGCGGTTCGCTCAGCGCCCGGACGGCGTCGAGGTCAAACCGCCCTGCGCGGGCCTCTTCCGACAAGCGGGTGGCAGCCTCGTCCGCACTGAACGCTGGGCGCCATGGCCGGGGCGAGCGCAAAGCGGTCCACGCCGCTGCCGCCGCAAGTATGCGGGCCTCGATCGGCAACGAGGCGCCGCTGAGGCCTCGGAAATACCCCGATCCATCGACGCGTTCGTATGCAGAGGAGGCGAGCTCGGCCTCGGGCAGCAGGGCGCTGATATTGCGTCCGGCACGCAGGGTCCAGTACGGTACCAGGCGAACCTTTTCCCAGGCTGAGGTCGGCAATTTACCGGCCGTATTCCAGATCGCGTTCGGCACCGAGGCGCGCCCCATGCCGTGGATCAGGCCCGCGCGATAGATGCGGCGGCGCGCCTCGGCGTCGAGCCCGAGACGCTCGGCGCAGGCGGCGGCTGCGGTCGCCACACGCCGCGAATACTGGGTCATCCAGGGCAACTTGAGATCGATGACGTCGGCGATCAGTTCGGCAGAGGTCAGGTGTTGAGTCCGGTCGGTGCTCAGGAAATCGTCCAGATCGGATGACACATCGTGATCGAGTGCGCCGTGCCAGTCGCGTCCACGCGTCGATACCAGGTTGACCAGTTCGCCCGGATAGCGGGACCGCGCATCCTTTGCGATGCGCTCGAGCGCGCCGTCGAGGCCGTAGACACGGCTCAGGATCTCTAGATCGCCCGCGAGCGACACCGCGAAGACCATCGGAGGCACCGCGTCACCCGCCAGATGGTCGGGGAAGCCCGAGCCGTCGAACGACTCGAAGATGTGGCGCAAGGCGAGCTCAGTCTCGTTATCGAGCATGAGCATGCGTGCGATTTCGCCCGAGACCTCGCAGTGAATATGCGCCAGCCCCTTGATACCGGCCCCCGCATCGCGGGCTACGGCTGCGGCGACCGCTGAATCAGGCCGCCGTGCGAGCAGGGCCTCACGATCGGCGACATCGTCACTCACCATCTCGGCAAAGCCTGCGGCATTGGCGGTGCAGCCGGACCAGCGGAGCAGCGACACGTGCTTGGCAATGCCGCACTGCGCCTGGTCGAAGCCCGCATCGGTGGCGAGCTGGGCAGCAAGCCACGCGGTGCGCAGCGAATGATCAGTCGGCTGGCCCATGCTGAGGTCGCCGATGAACGCCAGCGCCTTGGCCGCGTCAAGGACGCGGATATCGGGTTTTTCTTCCATTTCGCTTTGATTGACGGACGAGGAGGGCGCGCGTTTCAGGTGCGGGGGTTCGGGTTTTCCGCCGTATCGGTCGTTTGACCGATACCGCCCCATGCGCTGCGATCCTATGCTGCGGGCTCTTCTATCGACTTGTGAGGACCTGCATTATGAACACGCTCCTGAAAAATTGCCTGTTATCCCTCGCACTGGCCACCGGCCTGGTCGCCGCAACGGCTTCGTACGCAGCGCCCGCCGCCGACCTCAAGGGTACCAATGTAGTGCTGGTTCATGGTGCCTTTGCGGACGGTTCGAGCTGGGACAAGGTCGTGCCGCTGCTCGAAGCCCGCGGCCTGCATGTGGTTGCAGTGCAAAATCCGCTGAGTTCGCTCAAGGACGACGTCGCCGCGACTCGTCGCGTGATCGAACAGTAGAATGGGCCCGTGGTTCTGGTCGGGCACTCGTGGGGCGGCACGGTCATTACTGAAGCCGGTAATGATGACAAAGTGAAGTCGCTCGTCTACGTCGCGGCCTTCGCGCCTGACAACGGCCAGTCGGTCAACGACCTCGTCAAGGGGCTGCCGGCACCGGCCTGGGCAAGCGACCTGCAAAAGGACTCGGGCGGTTTCCTGACCCTCTCGGAAGAGGGCATCATCCACGAGTTCGCCTCCGATCTGCCGGTTGCGCAGGCACGTATTGTGGCGGCGAAGCAAGGCCCGTTGTTTGGCGGTGCGTTGGACGACAAGGTGACCCAGGCCGCGTGGCACAGCAAGCCGACCTGGTTCGTCATTACCGGGAAAGATCACATGATCGACCCGCGCCTGCAGGCAAGTATGGCCAAGCAGATGGGCGCCACGGTCGTGAAGGTCGATGCGAGCCACGTCGCGATGATTTCGCAGCCGGAGAAAGTGGCGGCGGCGATTATCGCCGCGGCTGAAAAGTCGAAGCAATAATCCGGAATACGACGGCAGCCATTGGTATTAGACAGGCAATGCTGCAAGCGGCGACGCGCGCATCGATTGCCTGGCTTTAGTGGGGGCACGAGCCCTCACTAGTCGTTTCTACAAAACCGTACGGCCACCCGGGCCGTGGCAGATGGTCATTCTGAGCCGCCGTGCCGGGCTCGATCGCATGTAGGGATCACCATCGCTTTGCGCCTTCACAGCCCCCCGCATACTGACCGACTCCGTGGCACTATCGGTATCAGCGCCGCTCAGGCGCGCAAAGGCTGCGGTCCACGCGATCTCAGGCGCAACCGTCAGGCCGGCGAAACCGTACTGTCAGGGGGGGTCACTTCAGCTATGTCTCGTATTGCGGTAGTAGGGTGCGGGGTGGTGGGGTCGTCGTGGGCGTTGGTGTTTGCGCGTGCCGGTTTCGAAGTGTCTGTGTATGACCAGTCGGCTGCGGCGGTCGGCGACACACTGACGTTCGTCCGCGCGGCGCTCGATGACCTGTCGGCTCAAGGGCTTGGGGGCGCCGAGAGTGCGGACGTGGTGCACGCACGGCTCAAGCCCGTGACCACGCTCGAAGCGGCGCTCGAAGGCGTCGACTATATTCAGGAAAGCGCCCCGGAACGCCTGGAAATCAAGCGCGAACTGTATCAGCGGCTCGACGCGATCGCGGCACCCAATATCATCCTCGCCAGCTCGACCTCAGGCTTGCCGGCCTCATCCTTTACCGAAACCCTCGCGCATCGCGAGCGTTGCCTGGTCGTTCATCCGATCAACCCACCGCATCTCGTGCCACTCGTAGAGCTGGTGCCGGCGCCCTGGACCGATGCAGTCGTGCTGGCACGTGCCGCCGAACTGATGCGTCACGCGGGCCAGTCGCCGATCCAGTTGTCGCGCGAGATCAACGGCTTTGTCGTTAACCGGTTGCAGAGCGCACTACTTGGGGAAGCGTTCCGTCTGGTTGAAGACGGCATCTGCAGCAGCGCCGATGTCGACAAGGCTATGTCGGACGGACTCGGGCTGCGATGGTTTTTCATGGGGCCGTTCGAAACGATCGACCTCAATGCAAAAAATGGTGTCGCCGAATACTGCAAGAACCTGGGAGCGATGTACTACGGACTTGCGAAGGAGCAGGCGGACCCGCGTGAATGGAAAACCCCGCTGGTTGAGTCGATCGAACAACAACGCCGGCAAGTCACAACAGCCTCCGGTCTGGCCGCACGGCGCTCATGGCGAGACCGGTGCCTTGCCGCCTTCGTGGCGGCAAAACGCCGGGTACTCGATGAACAGCAGACCGCCAGCACGACGGAATAAGCGTCTCGGGTGAGTCGCAAAATCGTGCGAGGCAGGCCGGCGCCTTGTCTTAGCGGTGTTCCGTTACGAACTTCGAGACAAGGTAGGCTTCCATCGCCTCGCTGCCGCCTTCCGAACCGTAGCCCGAATCCTTCACGCCGCCGAACGGCGTCTCGGGAAGGCCGAGACCGTGGTGGTTGATCGAGACCATACCGCTTTCGACATCGTTCGCGATCGCCGCGGAGGTCGCGCTCGAACGCGTATAAGCGTAGGCCGCAAGACCATACGGCAGGCGGTTGGCTTCGGCGACGACTTCGTCATACGATTTGAATGTCGAGATCGGTGCAATCGGACCGAACGGTTCCTCGGTCATGATGCGGGCAGATAGTGGCACATTGCCAAGCACGGTCGGGGCGAAGAAATAACCCTGCGTGCCAAGGCGTTCACCGCCGGCCAGCACGCTTGCGCCATGCTCACGCGCGTCGGCGACCAGGCGTTCCATTGCTTCGAGCCGGCGGTCATTCGCCAGTGCGCCCATCTGCACGCCGTTCTCAAGACCGTTGCCGACCTTGATCGCTTTTGTTGTCGCGACAAAGTGCTCGGTGAATTCGTCGTAGGCCGACTCTTCAACCAGAAAACGTGTCGGCGAGATGCACACTTGACCGGCATTGCGGAACTTTGCTGTTGCAAGCAACTTCGCCGCGCGGGGCACATCACTATCGGCGAACACGATGGCCGGCGCATGACCGCCCAGTTCCATCGTCGCGCGCTTCATATGTTCACCCGCCAGCGAGGCGAGCATCTTGCCGACGCGCGTCGAGCCGGTGAACGAAATCTTGCGAATCGACGGATGCGTGATCAGGTAGCGCGAAACATCCGCAGGCACGCCGAACACGAGGTTCAGCACGCCGGCTGGCAGTCCGGCATCGGCGTAGGCCTGCACGAGAGCAGCGCAGCTCGCGGGCGTTTCTTCCGGCCCCTTCAGCACGATCGTGCAACCTGCGGCAAGCGCGGCTGACACCTTGCGCACGGCCTGGTTGATCGGGAAGTTCCAGGGGGTAAAGGCTGCGACCGGACCCACCGGCTCGCGTGTGACGATCTGACGCACGGCATCAGCCCGCGACGGGATCACGCGGCCGTACGTACGGCGCGCTTCTTCTGCAAACCAGTCGATGATGTCCGCCGCGCTCAGCGTTTCAACGCGTGACTCGGCGAGGGGCTTGCCCTGCTCCATGGTCATGATAACCGCGATTTCCTCGGCCCGGTCACGCAGGATCTGCGCGGCACGACGCATCAGCTTGCTGCGCTCGAATGCCGGGACCTTGCGCCAGCTGTCGAAGCTACGCGCGGCGGCTTGGGCAGCCTGGGCCAGATCATCTTCGCTGGACAAGGCAAGCCGGCCAATCTCGGTTTCAGTGGCAGGGTTCACGACAGCAATATCGCTTTTACCCGCGCGCCATGCGCCGTCAATGTAGAGCTGGGTATTCGGATAAGCCGTTAGTGTGCGTTGTGGATCGTTGCCGGTCATGCGTGTCTCCTTGCGAGTTAGGCCGCTTTGGGGAGCGGGAGGCGAGCTAATGATGGTAACGCGATCTCCGTAAGCGTGCTGAAACCCGCTCAGGGTCACGCTTCAACCTGGTACTGCTTCAACCTGGCACCGCTTCAACGCCCCGCCGTCGAGTACTGGGGATATGTCAGTAGGACATTTCGCTCAGGCGATTGCTGGCGACAAACGCCTTGATCACGGAATCGAAGTCCTCATCGAAGGTAAATTCGAGTTCCCGTGCATAAGCAGCGGAGAAGTTGCCGGGCCATGAGTTGACGATCCGCTCGATCGCGGGGTCTCGCTCATAGGCAATGCGTTGTGCGACTTCGGCGCCGGCGACACGGCGCAAGGCGTCGATCATCGCGCCGACCGTAATCGAGAGGCCCGGCATATTGAGGACACGACCTCGCGACAGTTGGGCCTTCGACAACTCGTGACCGCGCACGAGGTTCTCGATCGCGCGATCGGGCGACATCAGCCAGAGTACCGTCTCGGGCGCTACCGGGCAGATTGCTGAGACACCATTCACCGGCTCGCGGATGATGCCGCTCGCAAAGCTCGATGCGGCCCGGTTGGGCTTGCCCGGGCGCACCACGATCGTCGGCATGCGCAAGCTGCGGCCATCGACAAAGCCACGGCGGCTGTAGTCCGCGAGGAGCAGGTCTGCCAGCGCTTTTTCGGTGCCGTATGAGCTTTGCGGCGCCCAGACCTGCTGGTCGTCGACGGTGGTCGGCAGGGCGCCACCGAAGACGGCGACCGAACTGGTCATGACAAAGCGGGCCCCCGTGCCGAGCGCGCGGATGCGTTCAAGGAGCGCACGTGTCGCATCGAAGTTGATGCGCATGCCGAGTTCGAAATCCTGCTCTGCCTGACCGGAAACGATCGCAGCGAGATGAAACACGCTTGCCGTGTCCGGCTGAATCAGTTTTTCGACCTGGGCAGCGTCAGCGATGTCACCTGTTTGCACGAGCAAGCGGGAGTCGTTGATCCCCTCGAGCGGCACCACGTCGAAGGCCGTGATCTGTTCGATGCGCTGTACCTGGCCTGCATCGTCGGTCAGTTGCTCCCGCGCGAGCAGTGCCTGGATCAAGCGTCGACCCAGAAAGCCCGCTGCGCCCGTCACTACGATTTTCATAGATGTCTCCAATTTGTATGATGATCGTACCTAGACGGAGCGCGTGTGGCAATCGGCAGCAGGGTGTCGCTGCGGCCGGGTTATCGCGGCGAGTTACTTTTGCAGCTCCGCGCAGATCGCCGCAGTCATCTCCTGGGTGGTGTTTTTACCGCCGAGATCAGGGGTTCGGACTTCGCGCTCCCGTACGACCGTCTCGATCGCATTCATGAGCCGCGTCGACAGTTCCTTCTCGCCGACAAAGTCGAGCATGAGCTGGGCGGACCAGATACTGGCGATTGGGTTGGCCACGTTCTTTCCGGCGATGTCGAAAGCCGATCCGTGGATCGCCTGGAACAGGCTCGGGAATTTCCGCTCGGGATTGATATTGGCGCTCGGCGCGAGCCCCAGGCTGCCGGCCAGGGCTGCGCCGAGGTCGGTCAGAATGTCGCCGAACAGGTTCGAGGCGACAAAGGTATCGATGGTTTGCGGCTGGGCGACCATACGGACCGCCATCGAATCCACGAGCTGATGGTCCTGCTTGACCGATGGGTAGTCGGCTCCCACCTCTTTGAAGATGTCGTCCCAGAACACCATGTTGTGCTGCATGCTGTTCGATTTAGTGACGTTCGTCACACCTTTTCGACCGTGTGAGCCGACCCATTCGAAAGCAAAGCGCATCAGGCGCTCAGTGACCGAGCGTGTAAAAACGATCGACTGCACGGCGACTTCATGGTCGGTACCCTGATGGAGGCGGCCGCCAACGCCGGAATATTCACCTTCCGAATTTTCCCGAAAGCAGATCATGTCGATATCGGCTGGCGTCCTGCCTTTCAAAGGGCCATCAACACCGGGCAACAGACGCAGGGGCCGCAAATTTACGTATTGCTGTAATTGCTGCCGAATCGGCAGCAGCAGCCCCCATAGGGTCACGTGATCCGGCACCTTCGGCGAGCCGACCGGGCCCAGCAGGATGCCGTCGAAGCCGCCTGACGTTAGTTGCCGGATGCCATCGGCAGGCATCATCTCCTTGTCGCGCAGATACCGCTGCGCACCCCAGTCGAACTCGCGAAACTCGAACTTGATGCCACCGTCGACTTCGGCCAACGCTTTCAGCACACGTTGACTCGCCTCGATGACCTCGGGTCCGATGCCATCCGCGGGAACGGTGGCAAGGTGGATGTTACGCATGGAGTCGCTCCGCAAGAGTTAGGGGGTACCGCTGCCCATGTAGAAGGGGCGAGGAATTCGTCGCGAGAAGCCTTGGAAAAATAGCCTTGGCATAGCGCACGCGCAAGACGGGCTTCCCGATCGATATCGCGCAAAGGATTCAATATGCATCGATTGGGAGGCAAAGTCGCGATCGGCACTGGACCCAGTGCGGGAATTAGCAAAGCCAGGAGGCTCAGGTCATCCAGAAGGCCAGCCAAAAAAGGGGGAGTCGCCCCGGATGCCGGACTGGTCAGGCGCCATGCGGCCGTCTGTGGGACGCCAAACGCAACGCCGCACGATGCTCGGCTGCCTCGCGCTCGCGTCAAAGCCTTGTTGAGCCTGAGTGTTCAAATGTCGTGTTGGGACCCCGGGCGGTCGAGCGCGGACACCCCAGAGGCGATGCACCGACTTTTAGACGTGATGTGCCGAAGAAAAGACTTGGGCGGGCACATCGAATGTGCCCGCCGGACCAGTGCGCGCCCGGCGCAGGGCCACCGCGTCGTCGAGCTTCATGCGGAGTTGCTCGGCGTTTCTGATGCCGGGCAAGGTGCGGAGGCGGTGAGCGGGGTCGTTGCTGGTCACGATGATCGAGCCGATCCCGAACAGGCGCTGCCAACGGGACTGCACTGTGGTGAGGGTCTGGATTCGGGAGAGGTCGAGGCGCGAAGTACGGCGACGAAAGATGCCTTGCGCCCACGTAATCCGTTCGGTATCGATGACGATGCGCACGGACGCGCTCTTGGCAAACGGCATGCTGACACCGATCAGGACGGCACCGGCCTGCAACAAAAGCAAATGCCACCGGAGCGGAAAGTAAGTCGACGCACAGAGGTGGATCCCATAGATCAGTACCAGCACGGCAGCGCCCTTAAGGAGCGCGGGGACATTATTGGCCTGCGATGGCGTTCCGCTGAAAATCACTTGGTTGACCATCGCATGTTTCCTTTTTTGCCGCTCCACAGCTTTGTTTGTCCGACTACGGTAGAGATTCTACTCTTGAGAACCGTGGTTTAACCCGGGACGAACAACTTGATCAGGCAAACGGGTAGGGCCCGTCGAACCGGCCGATATAGTTAAGGTGGGAAACGGCCGGCTTTCCCTTCACCCATCTGTGCAGCATGAAGGCGGGTGGTTCGAGAAAGGAGGCCGGTTGGGCGTCGGCCTCGGTACGCAGTGCGATTTGCGTGACGGTGCTTGGACTGGTCATGACCGGCACGTTGCCGAGACGCGTCTGCATCGACCGATGGACATGGCCCGCGATCACCCGATCGACATGTGGATGGGCGGCGATGACCTCGCCGAACCGCTCGGCGTCATGCAGGCCGTAGATGTCCAGATAGGGGATGCCGGTGGCGAAAGGCGGGTGATGCATGGCGATAAGGGCCGGCCTCCCGGCGCAGCGCGTCAACTCGCGATCGAGCCACGCAAGATCATCGGTATCCAATTTCCCATGATGCAGACCGGGCACGGATGTATCGAGCGCCAGAATGCGTATGTCGCCGACATCGAGTCCGTAGCGGAGCGGGCCGGTCGCAGGCAGGTATGAATGGTCTGCAAACGCCTGACGCAAGTGGTCGCGGTCATCGTGGTTGCCCGGCATGACCGCGTAAGGAAGCGCGAGCGGCGCGAGCAATTCGCGCAACATGACGTACTCGTCGGGTGAGCCTTCGTCGGTCAGGTCACCGGTGATCAATGCAAAGTCCGGAGCGGGCGTCAGCTGATTGAGGCGGGCGATCGCCTGCGCCAGCATGAGATTCGAGTCCACGACATCTTGATATAAGACGCCTCGGGGCCGGACATGGATGTCGGAAATTTGCGCGATCGTTGTAATGGGTGAGGGTCCCACGGCGTCTCTCAGGTCCGTTTGCTTGGCTTCGCCAGCATAACGTTTCTAAAAAAACTGAGGCCGTGCGCCCATGTACATCCGATTGGCGGCAGGCCTTGCTAGCCGGCCTTTGCGAGCGTTTTGGCGTGTCGCGTGGGGAGCGAGCCCAGCCGAGGACTGCGTGCGCGTGCGGCCAGTTTCTCTCGTTGGCTCGCGCGAGCCGTGGTTTCCGGCGAAACAGGGCCGGGCTCGATGCCCGCTAGCATGTCCGCTTCGCCGCAGGTCGCGCAGTGAAGCACCAGATCGACGGCGTCGAGCCGTCCGCGTTCCTCCAGCCGGCGCGCCAGGAGGCAGAGGAAGTCGTGCAGATCCTCCGTGCCATGCTTTTGGCGGAATTTCGTCACGGCTGAGAGAATTTCCTGAACCAGGCTCTTTTCGTTCAACGTGCTCGCGATATGCGACGCGTGCCGCGCCAGTTCGAGGCCGTAGATTCTGGCGCATCGAAACGGATCGTTTACAAAATGGACTTCACCCTGCCAGCCCTTATCCATGGCACTTCACCTTCATTTCTTTTTCGTCGAGTCATAGCGTGCGGTTCCCGGGCGTCTAACCATGCCCAGAGCGGCTTACTTCCCCGACCGTCTGTGCGCACGCTGTTTTCCGGTATTTTGGGGCGTCCGGCCGGAGAGGCTTGACCGTGCGTCTCAGTTATTGAAAATTTGTTGGTGAGGGGCTGACTTGCTCATTCGCTGCGTCAGCGGATAGCGCTTGCCGGGCGAAGTGCTACCAATCGAGCGCGGAGAGCGATGGTGTCAAAGTGGCGCTTTTCTGACCGAAACTTCCTAAGAAAAGCGCCGCCTGCGGCACGTTTTGTTTATGCCTTGGCGCTCGGGCGGGCACTCACGGTCGCGTACCATTTTTTGACTGCCAGATGCGTCTTCGGCACGGGTAGATTCATGCCGCCTGCAGCGAAGTCGAGGGTGACGAGCGTGGTGATGTCGGCTACCGAAAACTTGTCGCCCGCGACAAATTGCGAATTGGCCAGTTGGGCCTCGAGATCGTCGAAGAAGTTGAGAACGCGCGCCGCACTGCGCTCTGCCAGAGCGGGAATTTGCTCATACGCATGGGGACCCGCGAGTGCACGTCCTTTCAGGCCAGTCACCGTGTTGCGTACCCCCTCCATGACAGCAGCGAAACCGTCCAGTTCGACTCTCCGTTCCCACATAGTGATAAGCGACTTTTCCTCCGGGGTGCTGCCAAGCAAGGGGAGTTCGGCGAACGACTCCTCCAGGTAGCGCCAGATCGCAGGCACCTCGCCAATTGATGTGCCATTCGCCAACACGAGCGTAGGCACCATGCTGCGAGGGTTGATCTCGATATAAGCCGGTGAGAATTGTTCCTTTGCGGATAGGTCCACGGATACCATCGATACGGACAGATTTCTCTCGGCAAGGTACCTCCGTACACGGCGTGAATTCGGTGAACCGCTTGCGTGATAAAGCTTCAAAGTATCGGTCGACATTTTTATCCTCTTGCCATATGGCTATGTGTGTATCACGCCCGACCGGGCGGGCATCTTGTGCTTAGCTGTGCTCGGCCTTCGAAAGGAACGTCGAGGCGTCGTTCAGGAACCGATCCCGATACATGTACGCTCGCGACTTCACTCCGTTCGGAAAGTTGTTTGCGACGTAGATCGCGTGTCGTTGAGACGTAATGTAGGGTGTCCTTAGGTTGCGGCAAAAGACTTTGTAGGCTAGGGGACATATCTGAAAAGCGTGGGGCGAGGAGGGAAGGTCAGCACCGACTTGAAACAAGCTGAAATTTCCTGCGAATTAAAAAATTCGCATCGCAAAGGGAACCCGAAGCGATCCGTTTAACTGCCAGGTCAAGCGCATTGTGTCGCTCCAGTGGCATGGCCACGGAACGCGCCCCATTGCCACTTCCCGAGGCCATACCTTGGTACGTGTTGACGTGAACCACGTTCGCAGGATGTCCACGCAAACGTAACGGTTCCATTGAGAAGCGAGGACAGCCCCATACCCGGTGTGCCTTTTTGGCGTACCACGTTTTCCGTTCCCGCGCTGTTCAACAGACGCGGACTTTGAGGGCGTCAAGTGATGTCGCGCTTCGACAAGAAAGGTGGTTTGAATTAAAGTGAAGCGATCCATCTCGACCACCTCTCGGAGGCATTTGTGCCGCTCGTTCGCTTCGATATTCTGAAGGGCAAGTCCGACGCCCATATCTCAAATCTTCTTGATGCGGCACACCGAGCGATCGTCAGCTCGTTTGACGTCCCTGAGCGAGATCGCTATCAAATTCTGAGTGAGCACGATCCAAGTCGCATTCGTGTCGAGGACACCGGGCTAGGCATTCAAAGAACAGACAACGTCGTACTGGTCAGCGTAACGAGCCGCCCCCGTTCAGAAGAGTCGAAGCTTAAATTCTACGAGGTGCTGTGTGCAGAGCTGTTGAGCCACTGCGGTATCCCATCAAGCGATGTCGTGGTGTCTTTCACGATCAACGCCGACGCGGACTGGAGCTTCGGTTTGGGGCGGGCGCAGTTTCTCACTGGCGAGCTATAAACACTCCGGCCAACACGATCGACGTCTCTAACAGGAGAGCGCGCACTGCGAGGTCAATATCCCAGTGGGCGACGCCTTCTCTTATCGCGATCTGGAATAAGTCTTATGCGTGCATGGATGGACTCACCTTTCTGGATGAGTTCATCTCGATTTGGAATGAGCCATATTCTCTGAGGCGTCTAGTTCAAGAGAACCGACGCGGATACATTTCCCCTCGATAACGAGTGCAAGGCATGCCGTCTGGTGCTCGTGCCAATTCCGAGGTCTCAGATCATGTCTATCCAAACTTCAGTTCCGCAAATTGACGAAGGGGTGCGAGCCACTCCAACGCATTCACTACCTATAGCCGGCTTGCTCGCTCTCGCCATGACGGGTTTCATAGCCATTCTCACGGAAACACTACCCGCCGGCTTGCTGCCCGAGATAAGCCGTGGTCTTACCGTGCCGGAGGCATGGGCAGGCCAGCTCGTCACACTCTATGCGCTCGGGTCGGTGGCAGCAGCCATCCCTTTGACGGCGGCCACGCGTAGTTGGTCCAGACGCACCGTGTTGCTGCTTGCGATCGCGCTCTTTTTCGTCTTCAACACGGTCACGGCCTTGTCCTCGTGGTACTGGCTCACTCTCGTCGCTCGATTTATGGCGGGTGTCGCTGCCGGCATTACCTGGGGTCTCGTGCCCGGATATTCGCGCCGCATGGTTGCCGTACACCTGCAGGGCCGCGCGATGGCAATCGCGCTTGTGGGTACTCCGATCGCCTTGGCGCTGGGTGTCCCTGCCGGCACCTGGCTCGGTGATCTTCTCGGTTGGCGCGCAGCGTTCGGCGTGATGTCGGCCTTAACCGTAGTACTGGTTTTCTGGGTGCTTTGGAAAGCGCCGAATCTTCCCGGGCAACAGAAAGGAGAGGGGCCGAGCGTAGTCGATGTATTCCTGACACCGGGCGTGCGTCCGGTGCTGTTCGTCATCCTCGCCTGGATGCTCGCACACAACATTCTCTACACCTACATCGCTCCGTTTCTGGTTCCTGCACATATGACACAGGGTATCGACGCAGTGCTACTCGTGTTCGGGTTGGCGGCAATCGTTGGTATCTGGATCACGGGCACCTTGATCGATCGGTGGCTGCGGACACTCGTGCTTGCGAGCCTCGCCGTTTTTTCGCTTGCATCTGCAGCGCTCGCGGTGGACGGGACCTTGCCTCTGGTTGTCTATTTCGCCGTTGCGTCCTGGGGACTGACCTTTGGCGGCGCAGCAACGCTCCTTCAGACCGCATCGGCGGATGCCGCGGGCGAGGGTGCAGACACTGCTCAGTCGATGATCGTGACGGTTTGGAACGCAGCCATCGCGGGAGGCGGGCTTGTCGGCGGGATTTTGCTCGATACAACGGGAGTAGGCGCAATGGCCTGGGTATTACTCGCGCTCCTGGTCGTTGCACTTTTCATTGCATGGCGCTCGTCTGCTCACGCATTCAAGCCCGGCCGCCGCGCTGAAGCCTAACGGTTCGCCATTCATCTTTACTCGTGAATGTACCGATGGTGCATTCACACCCGGAGTTCATCATGCCGCTCGCTTTGCTTGCACTCACTATCGGCGCGTTCGCAATTGGAACCACTGAATTCGTTATCGTCGGTCTGATGCCGACGATCTCTACCGATCTGTCAGTCACGCTACCGTCCGCGGGACTGCTGGTCAGTTTTTATGCTTTAGGAGTTGCGGTAGGGGCTCCCGTTCTCACAGCCATGACCGGCCGTGTCCCGCGCAAGACCTTGCTGATCTCACTGATGGCGTTATTCACGGTCGCGAACCTTCTCGCATGGCGCGCGCCCAGCTACGACACATTGATCGTTGCACGAGTGCTCAGCGGTCTCGCGCACGGTGTCTTTTTCTCCGTCGGGTCGATTATCGCGACCAGCGTGGTATCAAAGGAGAAGGCAGCCAGCGCAATCGCGACGATGTTCAGCGGCCTCACCGTCGCCTTCGTGACGGGAGTGCCGCTCGGCACGCTCGTGGGCCAACATTTCGGATGGCGGGCGACCTTTTTGATCGTCGCTGCCTTTGGGCTGATTGCGATGTTCGGCACGATGCTGTTCGTGCCCAGCAATGTCGTTCATACCGCACCAGCGTCAATTCGTAAGCAGGCGGAGCTTTTTCTGAAGCCTCGCTTGCTGCTCGTGTTTGCAATGACCGCCGTCGGCTATGGCGGATCACTGATTGCGTTCACGTATCTCGCGCCAATACTCGAACAGATTTCGGGCTTCAGCCCCCCAGTCGTGGGACTTGTGTTGCTGCTCTATGGCGCATCTGTGGCGGTTGGAAACATGCTTGGAGGCAGGCTCGCCGACAAACATGGCCCCGTTACGGCGCTCAAGGTGATCTTTGCTTTGCTGGCGGGTGTATTGCTGC
>JAMFSK010000141.1 GCA_026225235.1 Burkholderiales bacterium | reverse complement strand
GGATGTGGATACCCAACCGCTGGTGCCGGCCGCGGGTCTGGGTAATGTGGTGGTGATCGGCGGCTCGGTGGATGCGCCTCTGCTGGCCCCGTTCGAGCGGCTCGCGATTCCAACGGCGCTCTCCGGCGAACAGGGCACCAATCGCGGCCGGGACTTTGCGTTCATTCGTGCGGAGCACGATCTAGCGGCGGTGCACGCGTATCTGAATCGATATCGCGACCGGCCCCCGACCCTGCGCGTCTACACGCGCGAGCTCGAGCGACTGGTGTTGTGGCTCGTGATCGTGCGGGGTGTGGCCCTCTCGTCGATGACGGTAGAAGACTGCGAGGCGTACAAGGATTTCCTGAAAAATCCGATACCCACGTTCGTGGGTCCGAAGCGGCCGCGCTCAAGCGGCCGGTGGCGACCCTTCACCCCCGAGGGATTGTCGCCCGAGAGTCAGGCGTACGCGGTGCGCGCGATTCGGGCGGCATTCGCGTGGCTGACAACCGTACGCTATCTCGCCGGCAACCCGTGGAGTGCGGTGACGGATCCGGCGACGATCACGCGCGAGGTCGAGGTGCAGGTCGAGCGGGCGCTGTCCGCTGATCTGTGGACAACGCTACGGGCAGAACTCGACGCTCGGTGTGACGGAGAAGAGCTCGGCGGATTGACACCGACCGAGGAAGAAGCGCGCCAGTGGCGCACCGCGCGGGCAGCGATCTTATTGATGGGCGACTCGGGTGTGCGGCGCGACGAAGCGGCCCACGCGCGTCGCGAAAACCTCAGCGTGGCCGTCGCGCCGTCAGGCGGGCCTGCCAAAACTTCCGCCAAGCGGTTGAGCAGGTCGTCCCCGAAAACCGCGGCCAGTGAGGTGGCAAGCGAGGCGGCACCCCGCCAAACAGGCGTGACGGTGTGGGCCTTGACCATCGTCGGCAAGCGCCGCAAGCAGCGCACGGTCCCGGTGAGTGCGGCCGCGGTCGTCGCGTTGCGTGCGCATTGGGCCGATCGAGAAAAAGACTTCGATGCGCCGGCGGTCGCGGCTCCCCTGATCGCGCCGGTCGTGATCAACGGCACCGAGGCGTCGCTGGCCAAGCATGATGGCGGCACGGACGGAACGAGCGAGGCGCCGTATTCGGCAGATGCGCTCGCGCGCCTGGTACGCGAGGCGGTGCGACGCATCGCCGGTGATCTGCTGCGCGAGGGCGCGCTGTCCTACGATGCGCACGCAAAATTACTCGCGACCTCGGCTCACGCGTTCAGACATACCTTTGGTACTCGGGCAGTTGCGCGGGACATGCCCATCGACGTGGTTCAGCGCATCCTCGGTCACGCCTCGTTGCAGACCACTTCCATTTATGTGCACGCCGAACGACAACGGATGCTCGATGCCGCGGCGCAATACTATTCAGAAGACGGCGGCTAGCAGCTGTCAGTCAACTCCAATGGAGAGGCAGGGCGCTGTCGCCGCGATACCGGCGCTGCCTCGCGCCAACCGCGCATGTCCGGTGCGGTATCCTCCGGGCTGGCACGCATACAGGCTGTCAGTTAGCTTAAATGGAAAGCATCAACATGAACAAGCAGGACCTTATCGACGCAGTGGCAAGCGAAGCGGGCATCACGAAAGCGGCAGCAGCTGAAACGATCGATGCATTTCTCGATACCGTGACGAACGCGGTGGTCAAGGGCGAGGTGATTCAACTGATCGGCTTCGGGTCTTTCAGCACCGGCGCACGCGCGGCACGAACTGGGCGTAACCCGAAGACCGGCGAAACACTTCAGATCGCCGCGTCGAAGACCGTCAAGTTTACCGCAGGCAAAGCATTTAAAGACGCGGTGAACAAGTAGGACGTTGAACGCGGTGTCCGCCTGCGCGGGTCGCAGGCGGTCGCAACGAGCTCGGCTTGACGCCTGCGGCCTCACACTAGAGCAATTGATCGTCGAGCAACCTCAGATTTTGCCACTTCACCGCGCTGCGTCGCTCAACACCATCGGCGTGCAGCGAGCGGATCATGGCGCGCTCGCCGCGCGCGTCTCCCGACACCTCGGCGATTCGATTGCCATACCGGCCCAGTGCACCGCGCTTGGAACGCGCCTTCAGCTATGGCTCGGTCAGATTTCAAATCCGACCAAGTGGCGTCAAACTTTTACTGGAAACGCAGCAAAAGGGAAGGCCCATCGAAGGGTCTTCGAAGGGGATATAAGGGGGGTATCGAAACGGTGCAGGGGCGTACTGATTTGGTAACGGGTGGGCACGGCACCTGCTCATACCTTATTCCGTCCTTACCAAGAGCGAAACTATGAAAAAGATCGCCATGGCCGTCGTAGTCGCTGTCACGGCATTCTCCGCCGCAGCCCCTGCATTCGCCTATTACCATCACGATCGCTATTACCATCATTGCCATCGAGTCTGGCATCACCATCACTGGGAGCGGATCTGCCGATGAACCCCCGAATTTTCGGGCGGTTGCCTTGTCATGGCAGCGGCGAAACAAAAAAGCCCGCTGGTGCGGGGGGCTTTTCGTTTTGTTCCTGCCATGCGCGTATCGAAACAAAGTTCAGAAAAATATGGGGCAGCCTGTTGTCGACGCCAGAACTAGCCACTGGTCGTCGTGGGTGCCCAAGGTCGAAGTCGAACCGGCACGCTGCGTTATAGGACGGCCCTTCGAGTTAGAAGCAGACTCACAACCACCGCTCAACATCGGGTCGGACTGAGTAGCGCGGAGCGGCCAACCATGCCACAAGATCCGCGTGTAGGCGATTGCAGGTGCGCTCATTGAGGTCGAATTTCGTGTCCAATCGGCCGCTGCCATCGGCGTGCAAGGTTGCGCCCCTGGCCCATTCGCCGTCCCAGAATACGACTGTCGTCTCGTTGAGCTCCGCAGTCGTCCAACGCGGGCGATCGCGAAGCGCCATGGCGAGGCAAGCTTGGAAAGCAACGCAACCCATGTCCATACCTATCTCCTTGAGAAACAAAGTCTAGGCGCGAACGTGTCTCCAGTTTTAAGCGGTCGCAATGGAGGTGTGCGGTGGAACACACTCACTTGGTACGGAGCGTTTCGATCGACTGTCACCGCGCAGTTCCCAATAAATGGGTAAAGGCATTGAGCATTTGCTTAAGTTCATGCAGCGGGTTGAACATCCTCGACCACCTAGCGAGCGCCCATGCACTTCGAATACCGAGAGTTCGTTATTGAATGTTCGGCACTGAACGGCGGCGCTGGCTTCATCGCGCGGGTAACCGTTTCGGATTCGCCTTTGGACAAGACAAAAAGTCCGGCATTTAAGTCGGACCTCCCGAGATCGTTTTCCACGGAATTGCAAGCTATCTACTTCGCTCGCAACGTTGGTGAGATGTGGTGCGATGAGAAAACGCTGGTTCCTACGAGTAGCGCTTCCCCGCATCGTTCGGCGCGGTCGCGATCTCGTC
>JAMFSK010000140.1 GCA_026225235.1 Burkholderiales bacterium | reverse complement strand
GCAGCGGCTTCGTCTGCATCGACGCTCGGCAGGTCGGAGTCGACCTCGCTGAGCATCGCGGCGCTCGCGGCTGCGGCATCGGCTAGTGCGGCATTGGCTTGGGCATGGCCCGCGGGGACGCCGGTCGTGGCCATGCCGGAGGCCGGCGATGAACTCGTGCGAGCGGTGCCGTTAGCGCCACTGGGGCCATTGGCGCCTTGCGAACCCGGCGCGCCATTGGGGCGGCCGGCCACGTGTGTACGTGCGCCCGCTTTGGGGTCGAGCACGAACTGGACGTCGACCGTGGTCTGCCAGAAGTCACGCGCCAGGTCGCTGATGCGGCCGGAGAACTGGCTCTTCACCCAGTCCAGCTTGAAGCGGTTCGGAGCGGCGATCGACAACGTGCTCGCATCCGCATCGAACGCGACGGGCGCGAGCGGTTTGATCCAGGTCTGGAACTGCTGAGGGGTAAGCTCACGTTCGAGCAAGGTCGAACAGTGTTGCCAGAATTCATTCATCAATCATCTTTTTTGTGCTTGGCAAGGCAGACCGCGTCAGGTCAGGCGCGGCCCAACCGGGCGGGATCTTAGTGCCCACGACTACACCTCGCGGCAAGGTCACTCAACTTATCGAGCGGCGATGCAGCGGCCTCGGTGTTGTGCTTGCGTCAACGCCGAGTGAGGGGTGGGTCGTTCAGGATAGCCGCGATTTTACCGCCAAACCTGGGCCTTGGGATAAGTTATCCACAGGGTCGGATCGTCGGGTAAACGTGGCAAGGGCCGGCAGCCTATATGTAGCAAGGGTCCGCGCATTGACACGGGCGTTTTGCGCATGCAATGAGCAAACAGGCTGGATGAAGGCGAGCAGAATTCCGAGAAACGCAGGCCAAAACGGTGGCAAGTTGGCTCGATCGGTGGGAAGGCGTGCAAAGCGCGTATAAACGGACGAGGAGCGGGCGAGTCTTTATGACGATCGTTGGCCCGAGCCTCAGATGAAAGAGACGCGCAAACCGATGTCCGCAAAGAGGCAGGAGGCGTAGCATGTGCGGGCCTTGCGGGCATCGATTGCGGCCCGCTGCGGCAGCCCGGCTGGAAAAATCCTCGTCGCTACGCGCCTAAGCTATTGACGGTCAACAGGAAAACAGCTTAAATAGCGGGTTCCGCGAAAGCCAATTGCACTCACCACCTCATGGGCCGTGCACTTTCTTTCTAGCAAAGCGCGGCACTTACTGAGAGAACAACCATGAAACGTACTTACCAACCTTCCGTCACCCGTCGCAAGCGTACCCACGGTTTCCGCGTGCGGATGGCAACGGCCGGTGGCCGCAAGGTCATCAACGCTCGCCGCGCCAAGGGCCGCAAGCGCCTGGCGATCTAACGCTGCTGCGCGGAACTTTGATCGCGCGCGACGAGGGTTTTCCGAAATCCGCTCGGCTGCTGAAAACGGATGAATATTCATCCGTTTTTCGTTTGCGGCCTTGGGCGCGCAGTGCGCACTTTGTGCTGTATGCGCGTCACACAGACGGTCCGGCACGGCTCGGGCTCGTCACCGGGCGCAAGTTCGCGCCGCGCGCGGCAACGCGCAATCTGATCCGCCGTCTGGCGCGCGAAATTTTTCGCGTGCGTCGCACGGAGCTCGAAGGGTGGGACATGCTGCTTCGGCTACATACACGATTCGACCGGCAGGCGATGCCGAGCGCCTCGTCGTTGCCGTTGCGCGCGCAGATCCGTGACGAGATCGTCACGCTCGTCGACAACGCCGTGAAGACGATCCGCCGCCGTTCGGGCGAGACGACGGCGGGCGCGTCGAGTGGATCGGGTACCTCGGGCGCCTCAGTTGCATCGTCCTCCGCTGCCGCAAGCCGCAAGGACGAAAAGAGCCGCGATGCGACCAGTCCTGACGCTGGCTCCGGCGCCGCCACGAGCAGTCCTGGCGGGGCTGGCTGAGCATCATGCGAATCGTGCTGCTCGCGCTGCTTCGCTTCTACAAGCTGGCCATCAGCCCGATGCTTGGCCAGCGTTGTCGCTTTTATCCTTCCTGTTCCGACTATGCACGCGAGGCGATCCAGTATCATGGCGCCGCGCACGGCACGTATCTAGCCGTGCGGCGAGTGTGTCGCTGTCATCCGTTTTCCGCCGGCGGCATCGATCTGGTGCCCCCGCCGAGCCACCCTCGCGCCAAAGCCGACCCCGGCACGGCGCAGAATCCGCCTCGGTATTGAGATAAAAGCATGGATATCAAACGATCCGTTCTGTGGGTCATTTTCGTAGTCTCGCTGGTGATGCTGTTCGACAACTGGCAGCGTCATACCGGCCATCCGTCGATGTTCTTCCCGAGCCAGTCGCTCCAGAAGACCGCTTCGCCGGGCACCACGACGCCGGGTGAACGTTCGGCCGACACGCCGGATGCCACGCCGGGCGCACCGGCTGCGCCGGGTGCCGCGCAAGTGGCAAAGGCTGAGCTCGTCAAGGTCAAGACTGATCTGTTCAACGCTGACATCAGCACGCAAGGCGGCACGCTCTCGCGCCTCGAGCTGCTCAAGGAAGGCGATTCGAAGCAGCCTGACCTGTATGTGACGTTGTTCGACGACACGGCCACGCACAAGTACCTGGCGCGTACCGGCTTGTCGGGCGGCGACTTTCCGAATCACGACGATGTGTTCACGCTCGTGCCGGGTCCGACCGAGATGGCCGACGGCCAGAACACCTTGGCCGTCAAGTTCGAGTCGCCTGTTAAGGGTGGGCTCAAGCTGGTCAAGACCTACACGTTCACGCGTGGCAGCTATGTGATCGACGTCGACCAGCAAGTGGTCAACGCCGGCACGACAGCGCTCAAGCCTTCGTTGTATGTCGAACTGGTACGTGATTCGCAGCCGGTTGAAACGCCGCGTTTCTCGCACACGTTTATCGGACCGGCGGTCTACACGGATCAGCATCACTTCCAGAAGATCACGTTCAGCGATATCGACAAGAACAAGGCCGATTTCGCGACGCAGGCGAACAATGGCTGGGTCGCGATGATCCAGCATTACTTCGCGACGGCGTGGATCCCGACGCAGGGCACGGATCGTAACTACTACGTGCAGCGTCTCGACCAGACGCTCTATCGGGTCGGCGCGCAAATGCCGCTCGGCACGATTGCTCCGGGTCAGACGATCAATGTCGATTCGAAGCTGTTCGCGGGTCCTGTTGAAGAAAAGATGCTCGCGGGCATTGCCCCGGGTCTCGACCTCGTCAAGGACTATGGCTATGTGACGATCATCGCGCGGCCGCTGTTCTGGTTGCTCGAAAAGATCCATGGCCTGATCGGTAATTGGGGCTGGTCGATCATCGTGCTGACGCTGATGATCAAGGCGGTGTTCTTCCCGCTGTCGGCTGCAAGCTATCGTTCGATGGCGAAGATGAAGGAAATCACGCCGCGTATGCAAGCGATGCGTGAACGCCATAAGGGTGATCCGCAGAAGATGAACGCGGCGCTCATGGAGCTCTACAAGACGGAGAAGGTGAATCCGCTTGGTGGGTGTCTGCCGGTGGTGATTCAGATCCCGGTATTCATCTCGCTGTACTGGGTGTTGCTGTCGTCGGTTGAAATGCGCGGCGCGCCTTGGATCGGCTGGATTCACGATCTCTCGCAGCAAGATCCGTTCTTTATTCTGCCGGTGTTGATGGCGGGTTCGATGTTCATCCAGACGCGTCTCAACCCGACGCCGCCGGATCCCGTGCAAGCCAAGATGATGATGTTCATGCCGATCGCGTTCTCGGTCATGTTCTTCTTCTTCCCGGCCGGGCTGGTGCTGTATTACGTGGTGAACAACGTGCTGTCGATCACCCAGCAGTACTACATCACGCGGATGATGGGCAAAGGCAAGACGCGCAAGCTCGCAGCGCCTACGCCGCCGAAGCAGTAAGTGAAATAGGGGGCTGGATTCGCGCCGTGAAGGGTGGGATCCAGTCGATGAAAGAGAAAAGCCCGGTCGTTGGATTGACTGGGCTTTTTTTCGTCTTGGGATATTGAAGGGTTATCGATGACTCGAGGTAAAAACCGTCCAGTCAAGTCGTGTCGGGTCGGGGCGGGTCGAGATCTGGGTCGGCGTCGAAATACCCGCCTAAAACTTGTAGGCGAGGCCCACGTACGAAATGAGTGGGTCGACATCGATCTTGGCTTTGCTTTGCGCGAGCGTCGATCCGTCTGCTGCCTTCACCGTGATCACGGTCGTGGTACTCAATGGGATATACGAGACCGACCCAATGATCGACCAGTGATCGGTGAGGCTATAGGTCATCCCCGCGTTGAATACCGGTTGCCATGACGGGGATGACTGACTCGTCACCGAAGTCGGCCCTGGTCTGCCCGCACCCGCGGCAAGTGTCGCACCGAGTTGCTGGTTCAACGCCGTCGTGAAGTTCGGATTCATCTGGATGCTGCTGAACCAGTTATATGAGACACCCGCACCCACAAACGGCCGGAATTTCGAGGTCGCGCTGAACAAGTAATACTGGAGCAGCAAGGCAGGGCTCCATTCACGCACCGATTTCACCAGCGGGTTGTTTGCAGATGAACCGAGACTTACATTACCGAGCGCGCCAGACGGTCCCGGGGCTTGCAGCGTGCCGCTGCCATAGACCTTGAACTTAGGGGGCACCCCGGCAACCGTCGTGACGGCGATGTTGTCCGTGACGAAATGCGAAATCGTCAGCCCAAGCGTATCGGCGTTGCTTACCGATGAAGCGGTGTTGGGCGATGTGAATGAAGTCGGTAGACCGAGCACCTGATAAACCGGCGTGGTCGGAACGGTTGTCGTTTCATTGCTGCTCGAATCCATCGTCGTGACATGGAACCAGCCGAGCGACACGACATTGCTTCCGGCCGACTGTGCCCAAACAGAACGCACAGGCAAAGTGGCAAATAACACGCACGCAGCGGCGAGCGCGAGGTTCGTTTTGTAGTTCATGACATCCTCCTGGATCTGGCCGCGCGTTGTATGTGCGCTGTGCCTGAACGGCGCGCCGCACGTTCTTCGACGTGTGGCGCGCTGCCTGTCTCATCGTGAGTTACGGATTTGGACTGCCCGACGGACTTTCGACATAGGCGCCCGCCGTGAAGTACGGCGCACTTGCGTTCGATGTGTCGAGATAGGCCATCACACCGCCATTGAAAATCAACTTGCCGGTCGGCTGACTTCCCGCTGCGGCCGTAGCCGGTGTCACGCGGATTACACCCAGGACCGACTGCGTGTAGTCGAGGTTGTAAGTCGCCGCGAGCGAGGCATTCGACGCATCGAAGGGATCGAGCAACGACATCTGCGGACCAATCAGCAAGGCCGAGCGATACTGAAAGTTCGCATCGACGTCGATGTACTCACCGTCCTGAGTGCCAGAGGTGATGAGAGTCTGCGGCCCGAGCACCGAAATCCCCGACTCATCGTCGACCACGAAGGTCGACGGGTTGGCTTCGCCCGCACGGACCAGCACAGGCACCAGTTGGCCGCGCAGCTTGCCGACGATCAGGATGCCGGTGCCTTGTGGTGCGTTGGTCGAAACGGTCGGCGTGGTTTCGTCGGGATAGTCGGTTGCCCAGAAGGTGTTGTCGGGCGAGTGCAGCGTGAACTTGCCGCCACCGCTTTCGCAAGCGGCGCCCGAGATGTTCGAACACTCCGAGAACGATCCGTCTGCGTTGATCGTGTACTGCGCATCCAGCGCGAGCTGCTTGTAGTTCTGCGTCGGTATCGTGTGGATGCCCAGCTCGTTGAGCTTGCCGGCGACATTGGCAAGATTCGTCTCGAGCTGCGAGAACCCGAGGAACGGGTAATAGGGAAAGGTCTTCGGATTGATCGTGCCCGTACCAAACGGGCTGGTATAGGCGAGGCTCGCTCCGGGAATCGCACCGCCGGCGACACCGTTACCCACGAAGATTCGCGCGGGCGTGGTCGGATCGAGGCTCGCGCCATTCAGCCGATAGGCGCACTGGTTGAGCTTCGCTGTAGGCAGCGTAGTTTCCGCCGTCAGCGTGCCGCTTGCCACGTTGTACGGTGGTGTGTCTCGCGTGGGAGTGGCCGTGCCTGCCTTCGCGGGCAGAGGCGATTTGAGATAGGTGACCTTCCAGGTCATCGCGGTGGTATCGAGTTGGACCGTCACCAGCTCACCCGCCCCCGAGCCTCCGGTGTAGACAGTCGAGTAGTCGAGTGAAGCGGGACAGAGTGCGGTCGCGGCTTGCGAGACCGAATTGCCGCTTCCATTGCTCGTGCCGCTGGTGGACGAGGTTGCGTCGCTGCCGCCCCCGCCGCCACCGCAACCCACAAGACATGCGCTCGCCGATGCCGCGAGCAGAATGCTGCGCCATTCCATGTTTGCCTCCCTGATGTTATGCCAGTCGCGCTGGCTTTTATCGGGCGATTGCTCGGCATGCTGCACCGGCTTTCGATCCCCTCCTTAACGCTTGCGAAAACATCTGTTTTATATTTATCGCCACGCCATTCAGCCTTGCTCGCCAAACGCTGTCAATTGACTGAATCGTTAAAAAGAGTGCTTGAAACAATGGGGGAGTGGGGGAAGTAAAGCGTTTATGCAGGGTGTTAAAGCGGATTCAAACGCGGGCGAATGCGAGGCGCTCATTCGCTCTAAACGCATGTTTTGCGGAGAGGTGAAGGGACGCGGCGAGGGGAGGGTGAAGGGGAGGGGTGAAAGGAAGCGACGAAGGAGGTCGTGAAGGGAAGAGGCCGGCGCCTTGAGTAAGGCTTGACTAACGAGGCAGCGGGGTCAGCAGCCTCGCTTGCTAGACAGAGCGGTGGTACGCGAAGGGAGCGTTGATAATGCTGTCCTGCAATCTCACGGGTGCCCAAGTTTCAACGGAGCTAGATTGCCGCGCAGAGCGAATCAATGACCATGCGATCTACCTTGCAGCGCCCGGGTCTCATTGTCCCGAGAGCCCAGACGCTGCATGCGGACTAGAACGTATTAAAGTCCCTTCCCTTCATCGGCACCAATATGCAGGTTCATACATTGAATGGCCGCACCGGACGCGCCCTTGCCGAGATT
>JAMFSK010000139.1 GCA_026225235.1 Burkholderiales bacterium | reverse complement strand
TCGGGTCTGCCAAAGATCATTCTGCCGAGCGGAACGATCGATTGCCGCAGCTGCAAGGCGGTAAAACGCGTCAATGCATCGCGAAACGTCAACGCCAGATGACCTTTCATGTCGGCCCCAGGCCGAAAAAATAGCGGTACGATGGCATCGAGCATGGGTGCGGGTATAGCGCCGAGGTGTTCGATCGTGTCTAGCATCTGAAAATATCTTGCACGGGTCTCCTCAGGCTCAGCGCCCAGGTCTGTGTCCATCAGGACCAGTGCTTTGACCCGTTCCGGCTCTCTTAGGGCCAGATTCGCGCCCCACATCCCCCCCACTGACAGGCCGACTACCGCGCATTGCTCGATCTCGAGGGAGTCGAGAAGGGCGCTCATGTGAACGGACAGGTCGGCAAACGTGCGGGTCCCACCCGGCAACCGGTTGGAATAGCCGTGGTCCCATAGGTCTGGTGTGATGACCCTATAGGAGCGGCAAAGGTCCTCGATCTGCGGCGCCCACATCGATGAGTCCCACAAATAGCTGTGACCTAGCAGCACCGGAAACCCTGTTCCGCGAATCTTGAAATGAAGCGATTGTCCTGCAATTTTAACGAAAGGCATGGCGAAGGAAATGGTGTTGTAATAAGGCAGACAGAGCCGCGATATTGATGTGGCGTGCTTCCACTTTGCGTGCAGAGTCCCTGCGACGTGACAATCAATTGCCTACGGCGCAGACACCGGCACGATCGCCGAGATGCGCCAGCCTTCGGGTGTCCGGATAGCCACTTCATAGACGAGGAACGGGGCGGATTTTGCCGAGGCTTCCGAAGTGCCGCGCGTGATTTGTGTGGGCGCGTATATCTGGGCGACATCGGCGGTCAGAGGAATGATTTTTATGCTTTGGACGTCCGGCTCGAACTTCCACACACCTTTGAACGTTTCCTTGAAGTGATCGATGAGCGCAGGTTTGCCCCAGAACTGGTAGGCGTAGGCCACGAACGCGATCGGGTCGGGTTGACCGGCGGGCGCCGAGGCCAGTACGTGCTCAAATGCCTCAATTTCATGTGCTGTAGCGGCAGACGCCTGGCGGAGAAAAATGTCTTTAACTTCTTGCCTGTCTTTATCGGTGAAATGCTGCGTCACAGCGGCGTTGGCGTTGGCGTTGGCGTCGACGTGGACGTGGACGTGAACGTGGACCTGGGCGGCCGCGTTGGCGACGCCTAGGAGCAATGCGGCAATGAACAAAGCGAGGGTTTTCTGCATGTTCATCTCCTGATCATTCAGCCGGCACGGGTATCACCGCTGAAATCTTCCAGCCTTTTTGTGTCCGAATCGCAAACTCGTTGATCAGAAACGTGGAGGTCTTGGCGGGTTCACCGACCGCTCCGAACATAACGCGAGTCGGTGCATAGATCTGCACCGTGTCACCGGTCAGGGGGGTGATGCGTATCGCGCTCTCATCGGGTTCAACGCGCCACGAGCCCGTGAAAGCGTTGCGGAAGTGGTCCATTACGGCATCCCTGCCCCAGAACTGACGGGCGCGAGCAATGAACGACACGGGATCGGGCTGACCAGGAGCCGCGTGCGCCATGACGTCGTCCAGGGCATCGATGTTATGTGCCGTCTCGGCGGCGGTTTGGCGCAAGAACACGTCGCGTATCTCCTTCGTATCATTTGCGGTGAGTTCGACAGCATGGACAAAGGTCGGGTTGGCAGGCAACGGAAAGAGGAGTGCGCCGAAGACGCGTTTCCACAGGGGTGAAGATTGGATGCTCATGATAAATATCCTTATAGGGCGCAGCGCGACGACCTCGCGATGAACCCGTGAGACGATTCCCTCGCATACGAATGGAGCGCGCGCGAGCGCGCCCCTCTTTTTCATGCGTAACGAGGGCGCCGCTGAGTGGGCCAACAGTCCGGAAAGCACAAGGCGTCGGCGTAGAAATCGGTCGACTATGGCCGTCATGAAGGCCCTTGAATCGTCATAAGCCTGCCTTCGGCGAGACGGACGAACGATGCGTTGACCATCACGTGCAAGCAGTTTCCGTATGCTGCACTTGAAGGCCGTCGCGCTCGCCAACACCGCGGCAAGGACTTGGGCCTTCATGCGGCCCTGCTCGATGAACTCGTCCACCTATTCCTCAGATCCTTAAAGGTTTGTTTCCGACATTGGTATGCCGTCGTTACGAACAACCTACCTGCAATCCTAAACAACGTCTAAGCGCGACACTTCATTCCATACGTTTCATGCGCTAATTTTCACAAACCGTGTCCGTCGTCGAGGATGTGTTTCGAAAGGACGACACCTGTATTGTGTCCGGGGTTGGCATCACGCTAGCTGCTGTGGCATGCCGTCTATGGTCGGTTCGTTATGAGTCGATCGACGAGCGCCGGTGACGGCCAAGCCACTTGAATCGTGTGACAAATTTGCCACTTCTTGAGAGTGAATGCTATCAAGCGGATTGTGTTATATGATGAAAATCATCCTATAGTTTGACATCCTCTGACAGAAGAGATTGGGTTGGTCGCTGTAGAGAGGGACTTCGGCGTAGGGCTTTGGTTGATGGTCGAGCCCAATCCCTTCGGAGCCGCGTCATCGGTCGAAAAGCCTCAACGTCTCATCTCCCATGGCTGGCTGCCGCTGTCATTCAGCAAGGCGAGTAACTCGTGAGCTTCGACGCCGACTTCAAACGCCTACTGTCCAAAAGCGAGTTCCCTCGGCTTCCGGGGTGACCCACGACGCATTTCCGCAGATTTTAAGATCATGATC
>JAMFSK010000138.1 GCA_026225235.1 Burkholderiales bacterium | reverse complement strand
GTCAGCGGTTGCTTGTAGTCGGGGCCGACAGTGCACGCGCCGAGCGCCAGCGCGCACACCAGGGCACTCGCCTTAAGAGGAAGCCCTGCCAACTCATTCGCAAGGGTTCGACGCACGACCTTCACGATACCCCCTTGTTACTCGACGACGCGGCGTTCGCCGGCGCTGCTTTTTGCGGCGCGGTGACCTGGACCTTGTCGCCGTCGGCGACCGAGTCGCTCGGGTTGATGATGACGCGGTCGGTCGGGGCGATCCCGCTTTCGATCTCGAGCGACTGCCCAAGATCCTGGGCGATCGAAATCGTGTGCAGCTTCACGTCGCCGTTCTGGTCGACGACGGCGACTTGCGGGCCTTCAGCGCGGAACAGCAGCACATTGCCCGGCACCATCAGGCGTTTGTGGGGCGTGCCATGCAGCGAGACTTGCACATAGGCACCCGGACGCAGCTTGCCGTCAGGGTTCGGTAGACGCACTTCAATTTCGAGCGAACGGGTCGGCACATCGATCGCGCCCGAGACGTGGCTGATCACGCCCTGAAATTTCTGGCCCCCCAGCTCGGCCTGCGTGACGATGGCGTTCTGGCCTTCGGCGATCCCTTCGGCATAAGCCTGCGGAACCTGGACATTGACACGAAGTGGGTCGGACTGCGCGAGCGCAAACAGCGCGCGGCTCGTGCCGCTGCCCGCGTCGATCAGGTCACCGACGTCGATATTGCGTTGGGTGATAACGCCCGTGAACGGCGCGACAATCCGCTTAAACGATTCAAGCTGACGCAGGCGCGAGACGTTTGCATCCGCAGCGGCGAGGTTCGCCACGTCCTGTGTGTACGTACTTTGGCGTTCGTCGAGTTCCTGTTGCGAGACCGCGTCGCGTTGGCGCAGTTGCTGCCACCGGTCGAGCGAGCTCTTGGCAAGGCCCAGGCTGGCGCTGGTCTGTTCGCGCTGGGCGACAGCTTGCGCGAGTTCCTGGTCGATTTCCGGGGTGTCGAGGTCGGCAAGCAACTGGCCTTGCTTCACACGCGCGCCGATATCGACGTACCAGTGGAGCAGGTAGCCCGTTGCCCGTGCGTAGATTGGCGATTCGACATACCCGCGCAAGGTCCCCGGCAGGAGGTTGTCGCCGCTCGTCTCGGTCTGTTTGGGCAGCACGACGGTCACGTATTGCTTGGCGTTGTCCTGGGTCGTCGCGGCAACGGAGTGGCTTTGCATGATGTCCGACACGACGGTGCGCAAGGCACCGAGGGCGAGCACCACGAGCACGATCACGATGGCGATTTTCGTGCGTTTCCACTCTCGGTCTCGCGGCGGCAGGGCGCGCCCTTCGTTGGGATCCCGTGGCGGCATCGCCAGCGAAGCATGGGTTTTCTCGGTCATGTCAGTCAGCCATTAGTTACTTGCATCACGCGTGCTGCCCTTCGCCTGCCGCGGCAGCTTCGCCGCCGCCGTGCGGACCCTGGTCGTCGCCGCCCTCGCGTTCACGCTTGCGTGCAATACGCCCGTGAATCCCCGCAAAGACGAGCGGCACAAAAAAGAGTGTCGATACTGTCGCAAACAACAGGCCACCAATCACCGCGCGGCCCAGCGGCGCATTCTGCTCGGCGCCTTCGCCAAGGCCCAGCGCCATCGGAATCATCCCGATAATCATCGCAAAAGCCGTCATTAGCACGGGCCGGATTCGGCTCGAGCCCGCTTCGAGCGCGGCGCTGAGCGGCGGCACGCCAGCCGTCAGCCGCTGGCGCGCGAAGGAGACCATCAGAATACTGTTCGCCGTGGCGACCCCCATGGTCATGATCGCGCCCGTCAGAGCCGGCACGCTCAGGTGGGTGCCGGTCAGGAAGAGCATCCACGCGATCCCCGCGAGGGCGGCGGGCAAGGCGCTCACGATAATCAACGGGTCGATCCACGACTGGAAGTTCACGACGATCAGCAGATAGACCAGCACAATCGCCATGGCGACGCCGATCCCGAGGCCGAAGAACGAACTGCGCATGGTCTGCACCTGTCCGCGCACCGTGATCGTACTGCCGCGCGGGGCCGTCTTGCGGGCCTCGTCCACCAGTTTATCGACCTGCCGGGCGACGGCGCCGAGGTCGCGCCCTTCGACGCTCACGTAGAGATCGATCACCGGCCGGATGTTGTAGTGCTGGACGATTGCGAACTGGCTGCCCGGCGAGAAGCGCACCAGGTTGCCGAGCAACTGGCTCGGGCCGTTCGTGGCGGCCGACACGGGCGTGCGCAGCAGGTCGTCGATCGATGCGATCTGGTACTGCGGGGTCTGCACGGCGAGGTTGTATTCGACGCCGTTCTTGTCGTTGAACCAGAAACCTGGCGATGTCTGCGTGCTGCCTGAGAGGGAGACGAGCAGGTTTTGCGAGACGTTGCTGGCGTTCAGGTTCAGCTGCTGGAGCCGCGTGCGGTCCATGTTGAGGTTGATCGTCGGTTCGTCGAGCTTTTCCTGGATGTGCGTGTCGACGTTACCCGGGATCAGGCGCACTTTTTTCATCAGCGCGCTGGCGATCTGGAAGTTGCCCTTCTGGTCAGCACCCGCGATCTGGACGTCAACGGCTGCAGGCAGACCGAAGTTCAGGATCTGCGTCACGATGTCGGCCGGCTGGAAGAAAAACTCGACGCCCGGAAAGCGTTGCGGCAGCAGGGTGCGCAGCTTGTCGATGTAGATCTGTGTGGGCCTGTGGTCTTCCTTCAGGGAGACCTGAATCTCGCCGTCGAGCGTGCCGATCGTGCCCGCGTTGCTGTACGACAAGTTGATCCCGCTATACGGCAGGCCCAGGTTATCCAGAACGGTGTCGAGCTGGTCACCGGGTACGACTTGGCGGATCTCTTTTTCGATCTCGTCGGCGAGGCGAGCGGTTTCTTCAATCCGCGTCCCGGTCGGCGCACGGAAGTGCAAGCGGATATCGCCTGCATCAACAGTCGGGAAGAAATCTTCACCCAGTGCGAAGACAAGAACCGTCGACAGCACGCAGAAACCTAGGAAGCCAGCTGCAAACATCCGACGGCGTACAAGCAGCGTGCTGAGCACGACGATATAGGTCGCGCGCATGCGTTCGAAACCGCGGTCGAAACGTTGGTACAGGCGCATGAACAGGTTCGGCCGCGAACCTTCTTTCGGCTTGTGGGCGTGGCCCATCAGCAACATCGCGAGGGTCGGCACGAGGGTCCGCGACAACACGTACGAAGCGAGCATCGCGAACACCACGGCTTCCGCGAGCGGCACGAACAGATACTTCGCGACGCCGGTCAGGAAGAACATCGGCACGAACACAATACAGATACAGAACGTCGAGACCAGTGCCGGCACGGCGATTTCGCCCGCGCCGTCGAGAATCGCCTGGTGCAGGTCGGTCCCCATGTGAAGATGTCGCTCAATGTTCTCGATGGTCACCGTCGCATCGTCAACGAGAATCCCGACCGCGAGCGCCAGGCCACCGAGCGTCATGATGTTGATCGTTTGCCCGAGCGCGTGCAGACAGATCAGCGAGGAGAGGATCGACAGTGGAATCGAGACCGCGATGATGCAGGTGCTGCGCCAGTTGCCGAGGAACAGCAGGATCATCACGGCGGTGAGCGCCGCAGCGATCAGCGCCTCACGCACCACGCCTGCGACAGCGGCTTTCACAAACACCGACTGGTCAAACAGCGCGGTGATCTTGAGGTCGGACGGCAGGGTCGCGCGGGCGCCCGGCAGCAAGTCTTTGAGCGTGTTGACGATCGCCAGGGTGGAGGCGTCGCCGTTCTTGAGCACCG
>JAMFSK010000137.1 GCA_026225235.1 Burkholderiales bacterium | reverse complement strand
TACGCCTCACGGTGCCCAGGAACTCGTCGTCAACGGCAAGAAGGTTTCGTGGTTGCACGTCATGAGCGCGACCTCGCCCTTCAATGTGACGGGTCTGCCGGCACTCTCGGTTCCGTACGCCTTCAGCTCGGAAAGCCTGCCTATCGGCATTCAGCTGGTATCGAAGTGGCTCAACGAAGCCACGATCCTGCGACTCGGTGCGCTTCTAGAGCGTAAGGGTGGCCTGGGCGATCGACGCCCAAATCTCTAATCAACAGCACGTCAGCAAGGGATGCGGCATTTCGTCGTGTCCCTTGAAAAAAAGGGCCATCGTTGATGAAGATCGGGCCGGCATCGACGTGGACGGCGGGGAACCTCTCGCCAAGGCTGGTTGCCTAGCGCCAGTGTGTGGTCACACGGCGACCATCGATTAAACCGGTAGGGAAGCAAATTGCCGAGCATTGCGTCGGCATAGTGAAGCAGAATGAAATCGTTTGCTTCATCATAAGGAAGCAAACGATAGCAAGTCGCTTCGCGCACACCGGTCGCCTTAGTCCGCGACGGCCGTCTCCCAACGGTGCCGTGGAGGGTCGGCATTCCTAGCCGGCTGGGAGGCGCGCCATTGCTTGTTTGGAGGTTTGAACGATGCCAAGCAAGTTACCCAGCGCCGACCTAAGGTACAGAAAAACGCGCCCGATACTGCGAAGGACTAATCTTCATCTGACGCAGAAAAACGCGACGCAGGTTCTGCTCCTCCCCAAATCCGGATTTGGCCGCGATCCGCTTGAGTGGCAGCCGTGTCTCTTCCAACGCTCGGCAAGCGGCCTCCAACCGCATAAGCTCGACAGTCTTTGCTGGGGTGCGCCCGACTTCGGCGACGTAGCTGCGCGCGAAGGTGCGTGGTGTCATGCCCAGGTGCTCGGCGAGTCGCTCGACCTGCAGGTCTTGCTCCAAACGAGAGGCCATCCAGGCATGCAGTTCGGAAAAACGCCCTGAACTACGTGTTTGTTCTGCAAGCGCCACACTGAACTGAGACTGGCTGCCCGGACGTTTCAGGAACATCACGAGCTCACGCGCCACGCCGATGGCGACCTCATGACCGAGATCCGACTCAACCAGAGCGAGCGCGAGGTCCATGCCGGCGGTGACGCCTGCTGAGGTCCAAAAAGGGCCATCGTTGATGAAGATCGGGTCGGCATCGACGTAGACGGCGGGGAACCTCTCGCCAAGGCTGGTTGCCCAGCGCCAGTGTGTGGTCACACGGCGACCATCGATTAATCCGGTAGCGGCCAGAACGAACGCACCGATGCAAACCGAGCAGACGCGGCGAATGCTCGGCGCGCGGTTTTGCACCCAAGCGACCAATGTTGGGTCGAGTACAGGCTTACGGTCTACGCTGCCACCCGGAATAATTAAAGTGTCGATCTCACCCAGGGCGTCGACGGCATCGAGGGACTCGGCGAGCATCGACAGGCCAGCACTGAAACGCACCAAGCCTCCCTCAGGAGAGGCCAGATGGAGTTCGTAAGGCACTGCGCTATCAGGCATCTCACGATTGCTCGAGGCAAACACCTGCAGGGGGCCGGAAACGTCGACCATATTGGCTTCGTCGTAGCTGAGCATGACGACGCGTCGGGTATGCTGAGACTGCATGGCTTATTCGGCGGCAGGAAGAGCGGATGCGTGGCGGCGCTGGTCAAAGATCCACCATCCCGTCATCGCCGCGCACAGGACGACCACCGGGATCATAAGGCCATTGACCGCTGACCATCCGAGCCCGGCCAGCGCTGGGCCAGCAGCGAGTGTCGCAAGCGCGGTGGCCGCATAGCGCAGCAACTCGGCGAGCCCTTGAGTGCGGGCGCGCTCCGACGGATGGTAGGAACGGGAGAGAAGGGTAGTGCCGCCGACGAACATGAAGTTCCACCCTATGCCGAGCGCGCAGAGCGAAGCATAAAAGGAGACGAGCGAGGTGGAACCCATCGCGATCTGGATAGCAATGAGGTTCAATGCCATCCCGGCCACGAGCATGCGTACGAGACCGAAGCGCTTGATCAGGGTACCGGCGAAGAGCGAAGGCGCATACATGCCGACTAGGTGCCATTGGATGATGTTGGCGCCGTCATTGATGCTATGCCCGCATGCCACGGCCGCAAGAGGCGCAGCGGTCATGACGAACATCATTGAAATCGAGCCGACCACATTATTGGCAAGAGAGGCGATGAAAATAGGCTGCCGCGCGATCACACCAAGAGGCCGACTCGGTGCTCCCCCACTGGCAGTTGTTTGGGCTGCGCTCGATTCACCGTCTCGATAAAAGCCCCAGATCACCAGAGCGGAGGCGAAGCCTAACAACGCCACCATCAGGTAGGCTCCAGCGAAAAGCACGGCTGCGAACAGGTCCTTGCTCCAGGCCGCCAATGCCGGCCCCAGGATGGCCGCCACGACCCCTCCGGTAAGAACCATAGAGACCGCGCGGCCCTTATCCTCCGAACTTACAGCATCGGCGGCAGCCAGGCGGTAGTACTGGGCGAAGGCCTGGAATACTCCGACGGCAGAGGTGCCCAGGCAAAACGTCCAGAACTGACCGTGCCAGACGGCACTTACCGAGATCAGCCCGCCAATACCGCCAATGCTTGCGCCAAGGGTGAAAGCGGCACGACGCCCAATGCGCTGTATCAGCTGCGCAGCGAACCAGGTGGTGACCATGCCAGCGACGGTGATGAGGGCAAACGGCAGCGTGGCGAGGGACTTCTGCGGCGCAAGTTGGTAGCCAGTCAGCCCAGTGAGCGTGAGATCGACGGAAATCGCGCAGGTGAATAGACCCTGGCATACGGCCAGTAAACCTGCATTACGACCGAGGCCGAAGGCGCCGCGCCAGGAAATCCGCATGTGTGCTCCGCTAAGGCATCTCAAGACCTCAACGCTACATTGCCGGGCGCGATGAAAGACGACGAAAAACCTTCAATTCCTGCCAAGCGGCGGCCTGAGTCGTTCGGACGCCTTCGAGGCAGCGCATCGCAGCAAGATCCAAGGCCTGGACCCGAAACTAACGCGTCCGTGTTGGTCATTGCAGGCCTGTAGGGCAGTCGTCGCTTCCCACATACCGGGCCGGCTAGTTGTCCTTCTGACTCGAAACCGATGCCTGCTCTGAGGCAAATTCACTCGGCGACATTCCATGCCGGGCCTTGAACGCTCGGCTGAAATGCGCGGCGTCGGAGAAGCCGCAGCGGTAAGCCACTTCTTTGGCGCGGACCTTGTCTTTTGCCGTGCCCCGGAGCAGGCGGGCCGCCTGCTCCAGCCTGAGCGACCATGCATAGCGCAGCGGCGACACGCCAGCCGCTTTCAATGCCCGCGTCAGGGCGCTTGCGGACATGTTGAGTTCGTCGGCGATCCTGCTCACCGTGAGGTCGGAGTCGGCCAAAAGGCGCATCACGACTTGTTTGGTACGCAGCACGATGGCGGCATCGGTGCGTCCACGCGCAGATTCGCGCGGGTTATCCAAAATCACGTCCAACAGGTCGAGGCATTGCTGACCGAATCGTTCCCGCAGCGGCTCACTGGTCGCGCCCGACTGCTGGGCGGTGCGAAACATCATTTCACGCACCGCCTTCACGTCGTCCGACATCGGATTGGCGACATGTGGTTCAGCAAAGCTGTAGCGCAGTCCACGATCTTTCAACGCGCTACGAGGCATGCGCAGGAGCGCGACTTTCGTCAAATCGCCGTAGTAATCCTTGAAACCGTACGACGGGTCGATCAGCAACATGCTCCCTGCGTTGAAGCGGAGCATCTGCTTGTGTTGTTCGACGACCAGCGACCCGCTTTCGACCACTTTCAGAAAAACATGCTCACCCAGTTGTGCCGAGCGACTGGGTGCAGGGGACAAGCGAACTGAAGCGAGCTCCGCTTTTCCAATGCATAGCTCTCCTGCGGAATGCCAGTCCACCACCGCAGCACTGCCGTCCACCGGTGCCGCATCGAAGCGGCACTCCAGGCCGTGTTCATACATGTTATCGATCCAGTTGGACCGGTCTAATGCGTGGCCGCACCACTCGCTCAGAACAGCGCGGTTTTTCATATTCCTCTCCTAAGCAACTCTCCAGCAGACCCGGATTATGGGTGCTTCCTCAATATCGCGCTGGCGCCCCCATTTTTGATCCGAAGCCCGGTCGAGTCGGTGGGACGCGCAAGCCGCACGTCGTGACGGAACGACAACGCGCGTTTCAGTCAATCACTCTGCTGCGGCGAGGCAAGGTGGCCCTTTTTCCCGATAGTAGCCTTGGCCCTCACTCGGGTCGTCTTCGACGCGTGGAAACGGTCAAACTTTGGGAATCAGCATGATTCCGGTCACAGATGAAAAATTCGCCGAGCAAATTCGGCTCAATCAGAGCGAGCTTGCGGCTCGAATCGATCTCCCCTTCGATTTCATCGTATGTGGGGCGGGTACTTCGGGGTGTGTGGTGGCTGCCAGGCTTGCAGCCGACCCCAAGCTGCGGATTCTGCTGATCGAAGCAGGCGGTCACGATGAGACCGAACTCGTACAGGATCCGAACCAGTGGCCGATGACACTAGGTGGCGAGATGGATTGGGGCTTCGTCGCCGAAGCCAATCCCGAGCTTAACCATCGCGCGCTTTTTTATTCAATGGGCAAGGTACTTGGCGGCGGTTCCAGCATCAACGTGTCGACATGGTCACGGGGACATCAGGCTGATTGGGACTTGTATGCCGCTGAAGCGGGCGACGAGGCGTGGAGTTATTCCGCGGTGCTCGAGCTTTACCGCAGTCGTATCGAGAACTGGGCGGGTGATCCGGACCCTGACTATCGAGGTACGCGCGGAAGGGTGCACGTCCAGCCAGCGCAGCAGCCAGCGCCCTTTTCAGGGCGTTTGCTGGCCGCTGCGCAATCGGTCGGACTCGCCCGCTTTCCCAACGCGAACGGCCGCATGATGGAAGCGGAGGGCGGATGTGCTCTCGTCGACGAAACGGTGTGCAGTGGCAAACGTCAGTCGATTTTCCGCTCCTACGTCCACCCGCTGATGGCGCAGCCAAATCTGACGGTGCTGACCGCAGCGCATGTCACGCGCGTTGTGTTCGACGGTCGACGTGCGACGGCGGTCGAGTTCCACTATCAGGGCAAGGAGCTGAAGGCCGAAGCGACTCGCGAAGTTGTTCTTTCGCTTGGGGCCATCCACACGCCCAAGGTGTTGATGCAATCTGGCATTGGGCCCGAGGCCGAACTGAAGCATGCCGGTATCCCTGCCTTGCAGATCCTGGAGGGTGTGGGACGCAATTTGCACGATCACGTGTCCATTGCCTCAGTCTGGGCCAGCGAGGGTGAAGTGCTGGGGAGTGCGCCGCGAAGTCAGACAGCGTGTTTCTGGAAGAGTCGTCCGGAGCTGGACGGCCCGAATTTCTATACCTATGCGATCTCCGGTGCGTATCTGACGCCTGAGAACGCGCTGCGCTCCGATTTGCCCAGTCATTGTTGGACGCAAGTGAGCGGAATGCGACCGCAAAGTCGGGGCAGTATCCATCTCACTGGCGCCAGAGCGGACGACCCCGTGAAGATTGACGCAAACTATCTGGCCGACCCTCAGGATCTGGCTGACTTGATGAGCGGACTGCGTTTCGCGCGCGAGATGGGCAGCGCTTCTGCACTGGCGGGTTTGTGTGGCAATCAGATCGCGCCGTCTTCATTCGATCCTACCGACCTCGCCCAGTACGTTCGCAACGGACTGACTACCTTCTGGCATCAAAGTGGCACGGCCAATATGGGCGGTGATCCGCTATCGGTAGTGGATAGCAAGCTGAAGGTTTATGGCGTCGACCGTTTGCGTGTGGTCGACGCGTCGATTCTTCCGCGGGTCACGAGCGGCAATACCATGGCCCCTTGCGTCGTCATTGGTGAGCGGGGTGCAGAATTTTTGCTCAGGCGTTGATACCGACGCAGAGAGACGCTGGTTTCGGTGAATGCACGACTGCCGTGCTAGTCACCGAATCCAACGCGCTCTTCATGGACATCTCACTCTGTACGCGGCGACGTATTGTTCGCAACCGCCGTGTTTGCGGTGTGATGCGGAGCGACAGCGTACGTGTGCGGGGTTGCAGCTTGCGTCGCCGGGAAACTATTGCGCGGCGTCTGTTCCGGGAGGCGGCCTGACTCTTCGGCGACCACCAGTTGAGCCTTCACTTCGGCACGGGTCAGACCGGTTCCGCTGCTCTGTGCGAAAGCGGGAATGGCGGAAATTCCAACGAGGGCCAGCAGAGCAGAAATAAGGGTGCGCTTCATGATAGTCACTCCAGTCAATGGTTTGTATCGAATGCCGGTTCGCGTTTAGCAATGCGCTCCGTCGTTAGTTGCTAATGTAAACCCTAAGCTATCGAACAAAAAGACTGATATCGGGAATTGATAATCCAAGTGAGCCGAACAATGAAGGCATGAATGCTGCGTTGCGTCATTTTTGACCGCGATCTAAACAGGGGATTGTGCGTTTCAGATGAAAAACCGCCAATTTATTCGCTTATTACTCCGAAAATACAAAACAAACGTCACGAATGCGTCGAAATGAGCCTATCGGGTCTAACGTTTCCCGTAAGCGACCAGATCGATTTCCACGAGAGCACCTCGACCGAGTTTCGCGACACCAATCGTTGTGCGCGAAGGCAACTGAGGACCGTCTTGACGGAAGTGTCGGGCGTAGACCGTGTTGAACGCTGCAAAGTCGCGGTCGAACTCGGTAAGATAAATTCGCACGAACACGGTGTCTTCATAGCGATAGCCCGTGTGCTTGAGAATCCGCGTCAGGTTCTTGAAACAGAGTTCGGCCTGGGCTTCGATGCCGGACGGCAAGTCAGCGTCTGGCATATCGGGATCACTTGGAAGCTGACCGGTCACGTAAAGCCAGCCCGCCGCTTCGACGGCGTGAGAATAGAGCGAGGAAGGAGGAGGGGGACTGGCATCCGGAACTACGTAATGTATCTTCTGCTCGGACATTTCGAGGCTTTCCTAAAAGTTGAAAATTGCCTGATAGATGGGCTGACTAGCGTTGAGCGCTGCGAAGTGCAGGCTGAGCTGGATGACCAAAGGGGCGTGCATAAGCTCATTGCGGACGGCGGCGATACGCAGCGATCGGAGCGCTTGTGCACGGTGACCCTATCCGTGGTTCGTTCAAGGAACATCCAGCACCTTAACCGCGGCCTCGAAGCATGCCACGGGCGCCGTTGCCACGCCGATGCCGATCCAGCCGGTCGTGCCGTCGCGATGGGCGATGCCGGTATGGATGCGAACCGGCTCGCCGGCAGCGACGACCCTGCGTGCATCTAGCCCTAAGCCAACGCCGTCAGGACCCGCCAGTACTGGAACGATAACCGGATGTGAAAGGTTGAAAAGCGAACGCATGCGTGAACCCGCCGCGCTCGCTGCCGTCCAGTCCTGCCGCATTGTTCGCGCAAGCTCGGGTGCACAGTGAGCGATCGCACCACCCAGGCCATAGGCTTCCATGATTGCGCTGTCGCCGAGGTCCGCTTGTGCGTTGGCTCGTGAGTGGGGTGCGAAGAAGCTGCCGTCCGGTACGCTCGCAGGCGCTGTGAACCATCGCGAGCCGCCGCCCGCGATGCGCACTCCGCATGTAGAGCCATTGCGCGCAATAGCGGTAACGATGCTTGAACCCACGATACCCCGCGCTTGATCTAGCGCGAGCTTCGCTGCAGCCATCGCGTAATTCAGAAAATGCTGGGGATTGTCGAGCAGCCACGCGCGGACCGGATTCTCGAGTTCCGCGAGGTGCCGCACGAATCCGTACATACCACCGAGATTGCGCTGATGGACGTCGTCGCCCAACGCTACACCGTCGGCGATCAACGGCAGCAGCGGCAAGCCGCCCTTAGGTAGCGTGTCTTCGATGGCGGGGCCGATAACACGATCTAGATGGTCAAGGCCGGCCGCAACCTTTTCGTCGTAGAAGCCGAAGCGCAATACGAGGCGTCCCGCCTCCGCAAGCGTCGCATACGTGACGCCTTCGCCAGCGCGGTTCTCTATCCGCATCACTATCTGGCCCGGTCGTACGACGCCGGTCATCGGGGATACCGTGCCGAGGTCGTGATTCGGCCGCAGCCGGATCTCGCCGCGCTCGATCAGGCTGCGTGCGGCCTCTCGTGTGCTCGCCCACCGTTCGTGAAGTACGGCCCCGATCAGCGCATTGAGCACTGGCGCGGGAATCTCTTCGGTGCTGGAGAACGGCGGGCCTGCGTGCCCAAGCTCACCATCGGCCAGGCCTAGCGCGTGCGCCGCGCGTTCGCATCCGACGAGCACAGGCTCGGTTGCGGCAATCCGCTCGACGGCAAGGCGGTTGGCTTCGACACTTGTCTCAGGAGGGATCGATGATTTCAGGCTGCTCATGGTGGGCTGGACGTCGTGTCCTATAGTTGGTCAGAAAGCTGCGCGCGCGCTCGGTTTGCGGATTCGAGAAAAAAGCGCTCGGCTCGCCCGTCTCGACGATCTTTCCGTTGTCCATAAATACGACGCGATTCGCGCTGCGGCGCGCGAAACTCATCTCGTGCGTCACCACCAGCATAGTCATGCCGCGCTGCGAGAGGTCCTGCATGATTTGCAAGATCCCGTCGACCCGCTCGGGATCGAGCGCGCTCGTCGGTTCGTCCAACAGCAAGAGTGGTGGTCGACCAGCCAGCGCACGGGCAATGCCGACGCGCTGGCGCTGACCGCCGGACAGTCGCGCGGGATACGCATCGCGTTTGTCAACCAGGCCGACCAGCTCAAGCAGTGCCTCGGCCTCCTCACGCACTTCCGCGCGGGGCCTGCGCTGCACGTGGATAGGCGCTTCCATGATGTTCTGCAGCACGGTCAGGTGAGGCCATAGCGCGAAATGCTGAAACACCATGCCGATTTGCGTGCGTAGCGACGCAAGTTCTCGATCCGACATCTTGCGTCCGTCTTCGCGCACGCCGACCCGTTGGCCAAGCAGTCGTACCGAACCTTCGTCGGGTGCTTCGAGCCAATTTATACAGCGCAGAAGCGTCGATTTTCCCGACCCCGATGGACCCAGCAGACAAACGGTCTCACCGGCCGTCACGTTCAGATTGATGGAATCAAGGACCGTGTGCCCGTTAAACCGTTTGGTGAGGCCGGCGAGCTCGAGTACGGTCTCCGTTGCAACCGCTGCAATTGGGCGCATCGCGGAAACCGCCTGCGCTGAAAGGCTCATTGGTATTGCTCCGAGACGCGGCGCACTGCCGATACGACGAATTCGATCGTCGAACACAATAGCCAGTAAAGCACTACTGCCGCGATAAATGCCGCGAAGGGAATATAGTAGTTTGACTGAATATTGTTTGCTGCATAGGTCAGTTCGGGCACTGCAATAATCGTGAGGAAGGAACTGTCCTTGACGACCTGGATGAACTGATTGCCCAGCATAGGCGCTGTCGAGTAGAACACGGGCGGCAAGATCAATCTTCGGACCAGCAGGAAGCCGTGAAAGCCGAACGCGTGGCTTGCCTCGATCTCCTCGTGAGGGCGGTTTGCCCAGCCCGAGCGCAGTATCTCCGCGACATAAGCGGTGTTATAGAGCAGCAGCGCGAAAAACCCTGCCGATATGTTGTCGAGCCGGATACCGAAGGAAGGCAGCCCGTAATAGATCAGATAGACCAGTAGCAGGAAGGGCGTGCAACGCATCAGGTCGACGAAACAACGTGCCGCCCTGGCGGCGGTACGCCGCTTCGACATCAATAAGATGGCGAGCAGCGAACCGGTTACAAGCGAACACACTCCGGCGAGCATGGAAAGCACGGCCGTCGTAGCCACGCCGAGAAGCAGTTCATTTCTGTGTGCCCAGATAACGGTGAGGTCGTGTGTCATCTGCCATGGCTCACGGCGGACTTCTGCTCAAGATGTTTTTGCAGCCTCAACAGGGCGAACACGATGAGGATGTAGATCAGTAGCGCTCCGACGAGGGGAGGCAGAGGGCGATAGGTGTCCGCGCCGATACGGACCGCTGCGCGTGTCAGGTCGACAATGCCGATCACCGAAATTGCGGGGCTGTTCTTGATCAGTACGGTCATCTCATTGACGAGCGGCGGCAAGTTACTGCGTCCGACCTGCGGCAACACGATGCGACGCAAGAGCAGGCCACGACGCATGCCGGCTGCGCGTGCAGCCTCAAGTTGCTCACGCGGGAAATTCTCCAACCCGGCGCGCCAGATTTCGCAATTGAAAGCCGACGTGTTGACGGACATTGCTATGACCGCCGCTAGCGTAGCCGGCATGTCATAGCCGGTGGCGGCTGGAACCAGAAAGAAAATCACCAACGCCAGCGTCAGCAGCGGCGTCGCCCGTACGACGCTGATATAGAGCGCAAGGATGCGACCGAGGCCGGGCGTCTTGAGCCAGCGAAGAATTCCGAGCGCCAGCCCGAGTACCAATCCGACCGCGATCGAAAGTACGGCAAGCCCGAGAGTCGTGACCGCTCCAGCGAGAAGCGGCCTGATTCCAAAAATTTCCACCACTGCCGGTCAATACTCGGAAACGAAATGCGAGGGAGGGTCAGGGAAGGTGGTTCCGAACCACTTTTGCTGGAGCTTCGCGATGTCGCCGTTCTTGCGTTCTTCGGCTAGGAAGTCGTTCAGATACTTGAGCACCGTATCGTTGCCTTTCGCGACGCCCCACGCGACGTAGGTTTTGCTCGAAACGGGCTGTCCGATCTCGAAGGTGTCGCCCTTTTCTTTGATCAGCGTATTCAGCCCGACAATATTGTTGACCACATAGTCGGTGCGGCCCAGCGCCAGATCTTGATACGCCTCGGGATAGGAGGTGTATTGCACGATTTTGCCGATCTTGCCGCCCGACGAGGCCAGCAGTTTTTCAAGCTCGGGCAGACGTTGATACATTGCGCTGCCGGCTTGGACGCCGATCGTGAGGCCGTTCAGGTCTGCAACCTTGGTGATCCGCTTGTCGCCCTTGCGCTTGACGTAATAGATCGTCGCTTCGGCGATCGGCGTGGTGAAATCAAGCGACTGCTGGCGTTCCTTGGTGATCAGCAAACCTGTCGTCGCGACGTCGTATTTGCCACTGACCACGCCGGCGAGCAAGCCCGTGAAGGGAATGATCTGTTGATGAACATCGAGAGGGCCGCGCGCCTTGAGCTTGGCGACTAATTCATTGTCGAAACCGGTCGGCTTCCCATCCTGAACAAACTCGAAAGGACGGAAATCGTCCTCGGTGACGACATTCAGAAAACCGCGCTGTTTGATCTGATCGATCGTTGCTGCTGAGGACGGAAGAATCTGCAAAAAGCTAGCGGCGCCAACCAGCGCCGCGCACATGAGGACGGTACGGCTACGCCGAAACCATCCGGCGCTTGAGATGACTGGAGCAGACATGAAGCCTCTGAAATAGCGGAAGTTAGGAAGCTGGGAAGGCGGTAGGGGATGGATCAGAGAGTCTAGGGGAACATCGTGTGCGAGCTAATAACAATTCGAGCGATCGTTATCAGCCTGTTGAGAATAGCGCGCAGGCAGGCTCTGGCGCTCTCCCCGGCTGCGCGTCAGACGATCTCCGCGGACAAGGTCAAAGCGCGAGCGTTGCGTCTGATGACCTGCGGCGGCTGTCCGAACGCGCGCAAGAATGCTCGCCGCATACGGTCACGATCGGCAAAGCCGGTGAGTTGCGCCACGGTGTCAATTGGATGACGACCTTCTTCCATCATCAGTCGAGCCGCCTCAACGCGTAAATTCTCGACTGCCTTTGCTGGCGATTGACCGGTCTCAGCATGAAAAGCGCGACTAAATTGGGTCATATCGCAGCAGTCGCTGGGGTTGTTCAACCCTCCCACCTGGCTGCAGCAAGGGCTTGCCTATGGCGAGAGTCAGGAAGACGTGTTTTGTCAGAGCACACTGAATTTGGTGCCGGGCAGGCACATGATGGCCTAGGCCGAGGCCCGAGCGAGCGCCGGCAACACGGGTATGGCCGTGGGCTTCGGAGTTGGAGCGGCTGTTGAGGGTATGTTGAATGGAGTCACCTTCGGGGGAATTTCGGCATTGGAGCAACTGGGCTCCAAGTTTGTAGGTGCGGTAGACAGCGCGTTGGAGGGCAGTACTGTTGCCACAAACAATCCTGTGTCAGGTACATTGGCTCATGGGGTGTCTGGCAACCTCAATCCGTCGATGTTGGGAGCTCCTGGTGCTGAGGATGTTTTTGTGACAAATGCAAAGGGAGTTGTTTGGCTTAAATGCGGCACAGATCGCGCAGAAGCTGACTATTCCCGAAAACCAATACGGATTTAACGTCATTGAGTTTCCAACAAGCAGTAGGTCAGGGATCGCAACTCCGATAAGCCGGACTAATCCCGGCTTCATTGGCGGAGGGCTTACGGGCGGCGGCGCACCAGAGTTCGTTATACCCGAGGTCCATTGCCCGCTGGATCGACTACCAGGTTCGTCTCATGACAAATTTTCAGAGACCAAGTGCGCAAGAAACGGAGCTCGACGGACAGTGGCTATCCTCAGCGGATAGAGCCATGGAGGACGTCGTTTGCGACCGCATCGAGTACTTAGCTCATGATGTGTTTAACCGTCTTGCCGTCGACGCAAGTGGATGGCTACTCTAATCGAGATCCGGCCGACGGACGATACTGGGAACTCTCGTACCCAGCTTCGGACGAGAACGGCGGGGGGCGCCGACGCTGCGCATACTGACGTACGAAGAGGCGAGAGAAAAGTTCGGTATCCCATAAGCACTTTGCTTGCCTCCCTTCGATATGCGGAGCGGTAGGTGGTTTGCCATAGACAGTGGCATGCCGGGTGATCTGAGTGGGTTGGCAAATCCGAGTTCGATTCGCTTGACCCGGGACAGTGTGGGCTCAACGTCTTCCAACGGACGTCATTACTGGATGTGATTGGTGCGCTGGGCGCCAGCGGCATCTGCTACGCGCCTCACTTTATCGCAAACAGTTCGCCGCTCGCTTCGTCGCCTGGCGCAAATTCACTGAACTCGCCCAAAATCCATCTTTCTTTTTTTGTGCGACGTTATCGATGCACTGTCTCCGCATCCGCGTCGGTCAGGGTATTCAGGAACGCCACCACGTCGCGGATATCCGAGTCCGACCAGACCGGCTTGCCGCCTAGGTGATTCGTCAGCGGCTGCGTCTTGATATCTACGTTACTGCGCAGATTCTTCGGCAGGTCGTCAAACTTTACGACTTGGCCATGTACGTCTTTTGGATACCATTTCTTCGGGTTCGTGTCGCGCTCAACGTAAAAGCGTGTCGCATCTTCAAGTGTATGGAACATGCCATTGTGAAAGAACACGCCTCGCGTGGCGACGTTGCGAAGCGTGGGCGTGCGGAACATTCCACAGAACCACTTCTGCTGCTTCGCCTGGTCTTCACGCAGCGGCCCACATAACCCCATGTCGTAGAAATTCGGGTCGCGGTTGGCCGGAATATCCATGTTGCGCGGCACGCCCAGCGTCTGGAAGTTGTAGTCCGTCAATACCGGATGCGTGCCGTGCGCGCCTTTGTTGACCAGATGGCAGCTTGCACAGTTGCCCTTGTCCGGGTCGCTGAACAGCACCAATCCGTGCGCTTCCTGCGGCGTGAATTGATCCTTGCCGTCAAGCACGCGGTCGAACTTGCTGGAGTACGGTGCGAACGACGGATCATTGAACTGGAATGCCTGCAACGCCTTTCCAAGGTCTGTCAGTGCCTCTGCCGGTCGCGAGAAAATGTTCTGGCCGAATGCTTCCCGGAGCTGCTGTGCGTAGGCGCTTTTGCTCAGCTTCTTCGCCACGTTATCCGCACCGCTGTTTGCCATTTCATCCGGATTGAGCAGGGGAAATGCAGCTTGCTCCGCAGGGGTGTTGTAGCGCCCATCCCAAGTGTATCCGCCAATGGGCTGATTATCTCCGTCCTCTAGGCGCTCTTTCAGGCTACTTGCCTGCGTGTACGTCCAGTAAGGCACAGCACGCAGATAACGTAGCGACGGTACCGAGCGCAGTCCGGCTCGATCCAGGTGTGGGCCACCCAACTGGACAGCCCGACCATTCGGCGATCCATAGGCATTCGCAGGGCTGTGACAGGAAGCACATGACTGCTTGCCGGAAGCGGACAGCGACGGATCGAAGAACGCTGCCTTGCCGATAGCGACCAGATCAGAAGCGCCCGTATTGACCGGGGCTGCGTGAGCGGCTGACACATGTTTGCCGCATGTGAACAGAAGGGAAATGCAAAGGGCCATTGCGAGAACGGCCCTTGAAGAAAATTGTCGCATGACTGACCAAGTAAACGGCCCGGTTCGAACAGAGAACCGGGCACTCGACAACGGAGTTATTGCGAGACCACTAGGAATTAGCGGTTATCAATGTTGGCCGATGTGAAGATCGGGTTGAGCGATGCATCATCGGCATAGCCAAGATACGAACCGAAGCCGAAGTTGTCTTCGAGCGAATGCAGTAGCGCGTAGTGGTTGTAGGCCGTGTTATCCACGTGACCGCCCTTGATGAACGGCGACAGCAGAAGCGTACCAATCTGATCGCCACCGACTCCGAGATAGTTCAACGCAATCGACACGTTCTGCACGGACACAGGCAGCGTTGCCGGGTTAATACCCAGCAGGCCTGCTTCGGCCACTGGTATCGTGGACAACGTGACCTGCTCCGGACGCGTCACGTTCGGGCCCGTTTGTTGGTTGCAGCCAGGGCACTGGTCGCCCTGCTCCGGTTCCAGCACGGATAAGGTCGTGCCATCGGCACTGAGTTGCGTTGTCGGCGTAAGTCCGGTCACAACGCCTTCGTCTGTGGTGATGATGATTAGACCGTCCTGCTTGTAGGCGGGGGAAGCCTGGATCAACGGGATCGTCTTGTTCAGGAACGCGTCAATCGAAGTCAAACCGCCAGGCTGACCGTTTGCGCAGCCCTTGCCCGCCGCCCCCGTACCGTCACCATCATGACCATCGTCACACAGGTTCGGGGTGATGAAGGAGAAGTTCGGCGTCGTGGCAATCGACTGAAGATCTGTTGTCAGACTGGCTTGCAGGCTGACCACACGCGCGTCGCAGTTTGCCAGATCATCGATGGTCGAATGGAAGTACACGAACGGATTGTGACGCGTCGCGTATTCATCGCCCGTCACGTCGCCTGAGGCCCCCGGAGCCTGCGCGGACTGGGTGCCGTCCACCGCCTTCGTCGGGTCGGAGCCCGCAAGCTGCGCGGTACGGCGCGGGAACGAACAGGTCGCCGTGCCGTCACGGTTCAGGTTGTTGCCCATGTCCTCGTCGTAACTGCGCCACGTGAGCTTGGCTGCTTCCACTTGGTTGCCAATATTCTGCACGCGAGCCGGGAACACGCAACCGCCGCTCGGGTGGCCGTTGACGTCCGTGCCAGCCTTGAGAACTTTGGGGTTCACCGAGTCGCTACCGGCATCCACGATATCAGACCAGATTTGGGTGCAGTCCGTTTCCGTGTCGTGTGTCGATGGCTGACCCGACACCATCGATACGTAGTTATCCAGCGAAACGTGGCCGGTGCCATAGTAGTTCGCGAGGAACGTGCCCTGCGGCATCAGCGATTTCAGGTACGGGTCCTGGTTCGAATCCGAGGCCGTCGTACCGTACGTCGATTCCGCGCTCTTGTTTTCGAGCACGATAACCCAGACGTGCTTGATCGCCGTACTCGAGGCGACGGTTGCAATGTACTGGTCGCTCGCAGCTTTCACGACGACGTTGCCGTTTATGTTGAAGTCGCCCAGCAGCGTATCTGGCGTCGTGCCGATCTTGCTTGCCAGTTGCGTTTGAGCATCCGACTGCGACACGCCACTATCGATCAGTTGCGAAAGCTGCGTGGTGATCGCGCTGACGAAATTGACGCCGCGCGGCGAACGGAACGTCGCCGTGCTGTTGAACACCGTGCCCATGTTCTTGCCCGTGGCATCGTTCTCCGTGGCACCATTCAGGTCGGCAACAACATATTTCCAGGACCCATTGCTTGTATCGGTAATCGAGAACTTGCCTTGAACATCCGAGCGCGCGACAGGCTCACCCTGGTCGCACTTGCCGTTGTTGTTCACATCCAGGCAGACCGCCGCGCCTTGGATATAGCTGCCGAGCACCTGACCGGTGACCCTCGACCCACTCGCATTGTTGCCGTTTCCACAGGCAGACAACCCTGCCATTAGGCCGATGCTTGCCAGCATCGCGAGCGCACCCCTGCGCAACCGTGCATTTTTCACAACGATTCCTTGTTATAAGCCGGATACACCCGACGGTATTTGACTTGCGAAGCCTAAATACGTCGCGTGACATGTTCGTTAAGAAGCATTTGAGAAATTAGATAAACATTGGCTTGAGTCGCGTCCGGCAAATTTTGGGGAATCGCGCGTCGCCAACCTAAAATCGCGACGTCACGTCTCAACCTGGCTGCCTTCATTTCAAGCCTCCCCTACACCGAATGTCACATATCGAATCCCACATACTGTCGACGCCTCGTCTGCGGCTACGTCCGCTACAGCCTTCAGATGCCGCCGTCTTGTTTTCGATGTACTCCGATAGGGAATTCATGCGGTACTGAGCATTCGCGCCTTTGACCGAGGCGCAAGAGGCGCTCGAACGCGTCCTTCGAAAAATCAAAAATATGGAATCGGGAACGAGAGTTTGCTTTGCTATCGACCTTGCTGCGTCTGGCGAGACGCTCGGAACTTGCGATCTTTTCGGCATTGATAAAGCAAGCGGGCGCGCCGAGATCGGGTACGGTCTGCTGCCCAAGCATTGGGGGCAAGGGTATTTACGGGAGGCAATCTCTGTGGTGCTGGAGTATGCGTTCGATCGCTTGTCGCTTCGGCGCATTGAGGCGGACGTTGATCCAGGAAACGTCCGGTCACTGTTGGCACTTGAAAGAGCTGGCTTCGTGCGCGAGGGATTGTTGAGAGCGCGCTGGCAGGTCGACGGCGTGTTGTCCGACAGTGCCATCTACGGCCTTCTACACAGTGATTGGCTTTCCCATCGGAGACTCGGCTGAAGGCACATCGAGAGATTCGGCGTGCGCCCGCAGGCCGCGGCAGCTTCATCGCAGTAGCCTGATCAAGCATGGTGCAGCGCGTTATACCGAAAATGATATCGCTATCCGGTTTTTCTCTATTAGACGTGTATTGACGTGAGTCGTAGACTTGCCGCCAACGCGCGTTGGGCCAAGATCGAAAATGAGCAATGCCGTAACGGGGACACAAGTTATTTCGCTGGGCGCTGGGTCAACGGCGTCACAATGAGCTTTCGCAACAATCCCCCCGACACGTGTGAAGTGGATGTTGAATCAGGGCGCGCCGATCGGGTGCAGGTCGCAAAGGCAGGCCGCACGGCCGCCGCTTCGTTATAGCAGCGGGAGCCTGAGCCTCCGAGTGCCGCTCCTGTAACACGCGATTGAGCCCATTCAGCGCTACACGGCGGCACTCTACACCGCTGTCAAGACCCGTGATATGCGCGTCTGATCTGGACTAGTTGAGATAAAAACCGCAGTTTTTTAAACAATAGACCCGCCTGGACTGCGGCCAGAACGGCACCTATTCATACACCAAAGGAGACTAACCGATGAAACGCCTGTTCCTGAAAACCCTAATTGCGGTCATGGCACTTCCGATGATTGGCATTGCCCATGCTGAGGACAAAGGCCTGGTTGCTGTAGCCATGCCGACCAAGTCATCGGCACGCTGGATTGCAGACGGCAACAATATTGTCAAGACTCTGCAGGCGGAAGGGTATACCACTGATCTCCAGTACGGCGACGACGACATTCCGAATCAGCTGGCACAGATCGAGAACATGGTCACCAAGAAGCCGAAGGTGCTGGTGATCGCTGCGATCGACGGAACGACGCTGACCGATGTGCTGAAAAAGGCACACGAAGCGGGCGTCAAAGTCATCGCGTACGATCGACTGATCAAGGGAACGCCTGATGTCGATTACTACGCCACCTTCGATAACTTCCAGGTCGGCGTACTGCAGGGGCAGTCGATTATCGACAAGCTCGGTCTTAAACAGGGCAAAGGCCCGTTCAATATCGAACTGTTCGGTGGTTCGCCTGACGACAACAACGCCTTCTTCTTCTACAACGGCGCGATGAGCGTACTGGACCCGTATATCAAGAGCGGCAAGCTGGTGGTCCGCAGCAAGCAGTTCGGCATGGACAAGGTCGGTACCCTGCGTTGGGATGGTGCCGTCGCCCAGGCCCGTATGGACAACCTGCTGTCGGCCTACTACGGCAACGCCAAGCTGGATGCAGTGCTAAGCCCGTATGACGGTCTGAGCATCGGTATCCTGTCGTCGGTCAAGGGTGTGGGTTATTGCACGGCACAGCAACCGTGCCCGATCGTCACCGGGCAGGATGCCGAGATTCCTTCGGTCAAGTCCATCCTGCATGGCGAGCAATATTCGACCATCTTCAAGGACACGCGCCGGCTGGCCAAGGTCACCGTGGCGATGATCGACGCGATGATGCAAGGCAAGGCGCCACAGGTCAACGATACCAAGACCTATAACAACGGCGTGAAGGTGGTTCCGTCGTACCTGCTCAACCCGGTACTGGTAGACAGCACCAACTGGAAGCCGATTCTGATCGACAGCGGCTACTACACGGAAGCGCAGGTCAAGTAAGTCGATTTCGTCGTCGAGCCCCTCGCCGGAGACGCTACGCGTACTCCGGCGGGGGGGCGCCCTGAAAACATCATAAAGCGAGAGACAGCGTGGCGGACGAGGCTATCCTGGCCATGCGCGGCATCACCAAGACGTTTCCAGGTGTCAAAGCACTCGATAACGTCAATCTGACGGTAGGAGCTGGAGAAATCCATGCCGTCGTTGGTGAGAACGGCGCGGGCAAGTCCACTCTCATGAAGGTGCTGAGCGGTGTGTATCCGCACGGTACCTACGAGGGTGAAATCCATTTCGAAGGGCAGTTGCAGCGCTTCACGGACATCCGTGACAGCGAAGCGCGCGGCATCATCATCATTCACCAGGAACTGGCGCTCGTGCCAATGCTCTCGATCACCGAGAACATTTTCCTGGGCAACGAATTGGCGCATGGCGGCGTCATCGACTGGCACACGGCGCATGCGCGCACGCGCGAATTGCTGCGGCGGGTGGGCCTGAAAGAATTGCCCGATGCGACCGTCGGAAAGCTCGGCGTCGGCAAGCAGCAACTCGTGGAAATCGCCAAGGCGCTGTCAAAGCGCGTGAAGTTGCTGATCCTGGACGAACCCACGGCGAGTCTGAACGAGACCGATAGCTCCGCACTGCTGAAACTGCTGCTCGAGCTCAAGGCACAGGGGATTTCCTGCATCCTGATTTCGCACAAGCTCAACGAGATTACGCAGGTTGCAGATCACATTACCGTCATCCGCGACGGGAGCACGATCGAAACGCTCGACTGCGCCTCAGGCGAAATCAGTGAGGATCGCATTATTCGCGGCATGGTCGGGCGTGACATGGAACATCGTTACCCGCAGCGCGAACCACAGATCGGCGAGGTGATCTTCGAGGTACGCGACTGGCACGTGTATCACGAACAGTACAGCGAGCGCGAGGTCATCAAAGGCATCGATCTGAATGTGCGCAAGGGCGAGGTGGTCGGTATCGCGGGGCTGATGGGCTCGGGTCGGACCGAACTGGCCATGAGTATCTTTGGGCGCTCGTATGGTCGGCGGATCAGCGGACAGGTGCTGATCGACGGCCAGGTGGTGGATGTGTCGACTATTGGCAAAGCCATCCGGCACGGCATTGCCTACGTGACCGAGGATCGCAAAGGGTACGGCCTGATCCTGGAGCAGGATATTCGCAAGAACGTGACGCTCGCCAACCTCGCGGAAGTAGCCGATCACGGCGTGATCGACGAACACGCTGAGGCGAAGATTGCGCAGCACTATCGTGAATCGCTGCACATTCGCAGTTCGGGCATCCAGCAACAAGTGGTCAATCTCTCGGGCGGCAATCAGCAGAAGGTGGTGCTGAGCAAGTGGCTATTTACCAAGCCACGCGTTCTGATTCTCGATGAGCCCACGCGGGGTATCGATGTCGGGGCCAAATACGAGATCTACACGATCATCGACGACCTCGCGCGCAGAGGCGAGGGGATCCTGATGATTTCTTCCGAGATGTCTGAGCTGCTAGGCGTATGCGACCGCATCTATGTGATGAACGAGGGTCGGCTCGTGGCCGAGCTCGATCGAAACGAGGCGAGCCAAGAACGCATCATGCGCGCCATCGTGAACGCCAGTCAGGCGTGACACTTCTCTTTCGAATCAAGGCCATTTCATGAAACTCGGCTTTCTAAAAAACAATCTGCGTGACTACGGCCTGCTGTTATCGTTGGTCGTCATCATGGGATTCTTCCAGTTTGAGACCGACGGCGTGCTGATGCAGCCGCTGAACATCACCAATCTGGTTCTGCAAAACAGCTACATCGTCGTTATGGCGTTGGGCATGCTGCTTGTCATCGTGGCTGGCTATATCGACCTGTCCGTGGGATCGGTTTCCGGCTTTATCGGTGGACTGGCTGCAGTGCTGATCGTGCAGTACGCATGGCCTGTCGTGCCGACGATCATCGTAGCGCTGCTGGTGGGCGCGTTGATCGGCGCCGCGCAGGGCTGGTTCGTCGCTTACGCACGCATTCCGTCCTTTATCGTGACGCTGGCGGGGATGCTCGTGTTCAAGGGCCTCGCCCTGGCACTGTTGCAAGGCCAATCGGTTGGGCCGTTTCCCTCACAATTTCAGCGAATCAGCACCGGATTCCTACCCGATCCGTTCGGTGGCACCAACGTGCGCGTGTTGTCGCTGATCCTGGGCATTGTCCTGGCGCTGGGGCTGGTCGCGGCCGAGATGCGCAAGCGTCGCAAGACAAAGGCGCACGGCATGGACGTCGAACCCATCGCGTTGTTTGTGGTGAAGAACGCGTTGTTCGCGGGCGTGGTGACGTATCTGTGCTACCTGCTTTCCACGTACAAGGGCTTGCCCGACGTGTTGATCCTGATGGCCGTGCTGATTCTGATTTATCAGTTCGTGACCAATCGCACGACGATCGGCCGCCGCATCTATGCGCTGGGCGGCAACGAGAAGGCCACGCGTCTGTCGGGCGTAAACACCCCGCGTTTGTCGTTCCTGACCTTCGTGAACATGGGTGTACTGGCGGCGGTGGCGGGTCTGATTTTCGCCGCACGTTTGAACACGGCAACGCCAAAAGCTGGCCTCGGTTTCGAGCTTGATGTGATCGCGGCCTGTTTCATCGGCGGAGCATCGGCTTCCGGCGGGGTGGGTAAGGTGGTGGGTGCGGTGATCGGTGCTTTCATCATGGGCGTGATGAATAACGGCATGTCGATCATGGGCATTGGCATCGATTATCAGCAAGTCATCAAAGGGCTTGTCTTGTTGGCCGCTGTGTTTCTCGACGTCTACAACCGAAACCGCGCCTGATGAGGAACTGACCCGAATTTGCCGCCGACCTGGCGGTCATATTCGGGGTTCGACGGGGGAGCAACGATCATGCGCGAGGGCAGGTTCCTGCGGCCCGGGCCAACAGACCCGGAGCTGTCACCGGAACCCGTCGCGCCCCCAATCGAATTTACATCGGGGGTGCCGCGCCGTCCTTCTCGACTACGACGAAAATCCCGTCATAGGAGCCACTTTTCCCTGGGGTTGCGACGACGAACACCTTCTTGCCCGCTGTCAAGTCATCGCGGGTAGCCGGGATGAGCGTCACGACCGGGACGTTGGTCGGCACGTTGATGGTGTTGGTGCCGCCCTTGTACGAGAGCTTCAGATCACGCCCGCTAGTCCCTTCCACAACGGTATCCACGTTAGCGTTCGTCATTGAACTGTTCGCGCCAAGATCCCACGCATAGTGGCCTTCGCCCGTACCGCGTGCGGCTTCCGGGAAAACCAAAACTTCCTTCGCAGTCAGCTTGCCGTCCGGGCCTGGCGTCGCTGCCGTGCCGACGTATGAGCCGGGCTTGATATCGGAGAGCTGGATCGCTTTCACCGCGTTCAGAGCGGTCGAATCCTTCATTTCAACAGTGACGGTGTCACCGCTGCGACGGTGTACCTGCAGCGTGCTACCCGAAAAAGACACGATCTCGCCGCGGATCCGCTCGGGCTTACCGGCGGAAGATTGAGCGAATGCAGCGCCAGCGAGTGTCAGTGCGACAAAAGAAACAGTGAGTTTGAGGCGAAAGGACATAGGTGCTCCGTAGGGTGTGTTGCGGTTGCGATTAAATAAATCCTGGGCTTGTGGCTCAGGAGCCGCCGAACCAGTTGTAACCCTGGTTTTCCCAATAACCGCCGGGAAACTCATTGGTTACTGTGATGGCGACGATGTGCTTCGGGTTTTTGTATCCCAGCTTGGTAGGCATGCGCAGCTTCATTGGGAAGCCGTATTTCGCGGGCAGGGTGTTGCCGTCATAGGTCAGCGTGAGCTGCGTTTGAGGATGCAGTGCCGTCGGCATGTCGATGCTCGTCCAGTAGCTGTCCGCGCAGTGCAATGCGACGTACTTCGCGGTGGTATCGGCCCCGGCTCGCAAGAGAAAGTCGGAGAACCGCACTCCACCCCATTTTCCGATTGCGCTCCATCCCTCGATACAGATGTGCCGGGTAACCTGGCTCACTTGCGGCAACGCACGCAGTTCGTCGAGCGTCCAGACGAGTTTGCCTTTGACCCTCCCCTTGAGTTCGAGGCGATAGGCTTGCGCATCGACATCCGGCACCTGATCAATGTCGTAGTAGGCGTTGAACGGAAACGGTCGCGTGATCATCGATTCCGGATACGTCGGCGCCAGCTTGCGTGGATCGAACAGCAGCGCTTGAGCATCGTCATTGAACGAAGACATTCTGCGCAGCATGGTGTCGACGGACTTGTCACTCGTCAGGTCGCAACCCGACAAAAGCATTAGGCCGCCCAGCGAGAGGATTCGCTTGCCCAGCAAACGCCGCGAAGACGATTGAAGTTCTTGTTGCGCGTCCTTGATGATCGATGCTGCGTCTGGCTGGTAAGCCGGATCGGATGTCCGTGAATTTGTTCGAGCGTTCATGGTTAGCGGCCTCGAATCATGGTGAGTAACGATCGCGGAACGAGGGCGACCATCACCACGTGTATGGCGAAGAAACCGACGAGCACGCTCATGGCGACAAAATGAACGATGCGTGCGTTATCGAAGCCTCCCATCAAGGTCCGCAGGACCGGGAACTGAACCGGCTTCCAGATCGTCAGCCCGGACAACACCACCAGGGCGATATCGGCAATCACGACAAGATAGGCGACCTTCTGGACGGCGTTGTAATGGCTGAGGTCACCGTGGCTGAGTTTGCCTCGCAGTGCTGCAACGAGATCGGAAGCGATGGCACGCACGCTGACGGGGAATAGTTTCTCGCGCAGACGTCCCGTTGCGATGCCGAGGCCCAGATAGGCCAGAAAGTTTGCGACCAGTATCCACATCACCGCGAAGTGCCAAAGCAGGGCACCGCCGAGCCACCCGCCCAGGGTGATGGACGCTGGGAACCGGATTGCGGGGAAGATGGGGGAGGCGTTATACACCTGCCAGCCACTCAGGCACATGGCGACCACGGCTGAGGCATTGACCCAGTGAAAAATGCGAACCCATACGGGGTGAATAGTGACTTGATTCAAAGCGGTTCCCTGACAACAGGGTAAAGATTGAGCGCCCTCGTGGCCGCGACTGCGGGGGCAGCAAGACTGGCGCCGGCGAACAGGAGATGCGCGGTCAGGGAGCGTTTCATAGGGCGTATTCGGGCCGTTGGGCGGTTCGCGTGATGCTGCAGGGAAGAAACCGGAGTCGCGCTACCGGTCTATTCGGCTCTGACTCGGTGAGCAGTATGGTTGCCGCGCCGCCGGCGCGGTATCGGTCAAATGACCGACCCTTCGTAACGAAGATGAGGAGCCGAGTTGGGTCGCCGCTTTGGACCCGTACTGTTGAATAACCGCTTAGCGCGTGCGGATGTTGGCCTAAGGTCACTTCCAAAAATGAGCTAGACGGAGTATTCGACGGAAGGCGTTTTTTGCGCGCTCCGTAAATCGCGCCGCGACATATTCGAATCGACTACTATGACTAATACCCTCGCGCGGCACGCCTCAAAGGCAGCTTGGGCATGGTGCTCGTTCCGCCTTCACCCCTGAGGCGCCAGGCAGAAACCTCTGCCGCGCTGATCGTCAGGGCCTGGATGTGGCCAGGAGCCGTCGGGCCGTCGTGCGGGATGGCGTGCGAAGATTGGCAGACGTTGCCTTCCGACTCACATTCAGACGACCTCTCCCTTTCTGAAATGATGCGTGCAAAAGGTCGTGGTCTACGTTTCCTCTCGTGGCGGAGCCGCGGAAGGGGAAAATCCTTTGAAACCGACCGCCCTCCCGGGCAGTCAGCCGCGGGATGACTCGCGTTAATGCCGAAGGCGACGAATGGGCCAGGGGCTTCATTCCTCTGTCTCCGCGCGTCCTTCTATTGCATACCGATCAGGTTGTCGCCAGCTCGCTTCGAATCTCGCTTCGCTCTAGGGGCATTCAGGCTGTCGCCCTGACCGATTGGAGCGAAATTGAGGCAGTCGTACACAGTTTCCGGTCCACTCTCGCCTTTGTAGATGCGTCGATCCGTAACGTCAATTTTCGGGATTCCGCAATCCGGATACGAAAGATCGCCCACTCCATCACCTTAGTCGCATTGACTAATGGGCCGCTGAGTCAGACGCACTGTGAACTCTTGAGGGAAGGCTACGACTGGTCGATACCCCGGCCTGCCTCATTGCAACAGCTCCTTGATTTGATATTCCGGCAGTGAGTACCATCTTTGATGGCTGGCGCTGGAAATCGAGGGGAGATAACTGAGACCGCTACCCTCGAATCCGATCGCAGTGACCGCATGGCATGCAAATTTGCAGTGAGCATCTCACTGACCAACTCCTCGGGTCAAAGCCGCATCAACTTGCGGAGCGAACTTGAGGACGAAATAAGGGAGGCGGCCGAACTTACCTTGTCATCGGCTGACATTGAAAGCGCGCGAACGAATCGCGCGCAGACAAAAAGCGCATCGAGGCCCGGCTTTGAATTCGTTCGTCTGATAGTCTGCTCCGCAATGAGCGCTCTTATTCTCCGTGAATAGCGGAAAATCAGCGATACACCCTGCGCGACTTCAGGTCTGGCCGATGGGTCGGCGTCTGGGAGAAAGGTGAGTATCCCGGGTGGTTACGGCCGGGGTGGCGGAGACACAATGAGCGTACGCGCGCCGGTAGGCGAGGAGCACGTTTTTGCGCTTTGGAACGGCAAACGATGCCCCACCACAAGCAGTGCAAGGCGTGTACTGCTGATGCATGCCGACAGGACCATGGGCGAGTCATTGGCACTCTTACTTCGCCTGAAGGGCTTTGCTTCTTATCACACCACTACGCTGCAAGACTTTCGCAAAACGGCGCAGGCATGGGAGCCGCAGGCCTTCCTTTTGGATACACGCCTCGACAACCGGCGACAGTATCAATTGATTCGCGAAATCAGCGCAATGCTTGGAGCGGATCGCCGCTTGTTCTTCGCAATCAGCGGTCTGCTGCCCGAGGACGATGTCGCCACGCTTAAGGCTGTGGGTTACGACGGTCATATGCGTCGCCCTTCAAGTTTCTGGGGCTTTGTCCAAGCGCTTCAAATTTTCTACGCTTACTAGCGCGGAAAGGTTGAGTGCTGCCCGAGCCGTTGGTCTGTTCGCCGCGCTTAAACGCATTGGGTGCCGCCCGCATAACAGCGGGTACGGGCAAAAGGAGTGCGACGACCCGACTGGCGGTCGCGCTCAACCGGTTTAGCGAGACTGTTCCGTTTGGCTGGGGCTCCACGATGCCGGATTAGTCCAAAACGCGCCACGCGAGCGGTCGTAGAACGCGAGTACTGTGGGTTTTCTAACCGCGCTGCGAGCCTTGTCGCGCTGCTTAATCTCGCGGCCGCTCGCTCGAAGCCGCCTGACTAATTCGGCTAACGTGCCATCGGTCTCCCACTTCTCAAAGCGGCGACGGCACGTCGGCTGTGATGGAAACCGGCCGGGGAGCTTCGACCAGCCTTCGCGTGATGCCACGATCCAAAGCACAGCGTTGACGACGACCCGCGCCTCGATAGGCGGGCGCCCGCGTCGTTCGCCCGATCCTGAGCCTTTCTCAAACAGATCTCGGACCAGCATCCACTCGCTGTCTGTCAAATCGTTAAACATCTTGATTCATCACCTTGTAGAAACCATTTCGTGCAGTGACTCGCGCGGACGCCGGCGTTCGGCACCCACATCTTTCAGCGTCACCCCTTGGCATCATCCGGATCTCTGCGAAAGGGCACGACCAGTGAACCTAGTCATCTCCGGGGGAAATCACAAATGCGCATTTCTGGAATTCTTTCCATACTCGTAAATATCACGGTGTCCTCAGGTATTCCGCCACGTATTGACGATCGGCGATTATTCGATGGCAAGTCCCGTGGGTAACGAATGTCAAGTCCCGCCGCGCGCCTCTTTCCCCAAGTCGGCAAAAACAAATAAATAAAATACTTGAATACATCAAACGCCCATGCGCGCGAACGAAAGTCAGATCCAGATATAGATAGCTGGATTAATTCTATTGAAATGCGTCGTCACATATTCAAATATTTCTGAAAGCTTGATATCGTGCGCCACACTCAGCAACACGACTGAAGTTTGCCCCTCGGAAGACAGGGGTTAAATACCGGGATGGCGACAAAATCGCCATTGCAATGAAAGTACATGAAAACAAATAAACCCTCAGTCTATTCAATCGGACTGGGCGCGCTGGCGCTCGCCCTTTTGTCTGTATCCCCGACCGTGCAGGCTGTCGACAATGGCACAAACGCCGCTGTTGCCCAATCTGCGTCGGCCGTAATATCGACCGATAATGCCGGTAAAGCTCAAGCGCCCACGCCAGCATCAACGGTCAACGCCAATCTCGGCACTGTTGTGGTCACCGGTTCGCGTATTCCGCGCTCTGAAAAAGAAGGGCCAACCAGCGTTACGGTTATCACCAGCAAGGACCTCGAAGATAAAGGATATAAGAATGTCTTCGACGCATTGAATCAGCAAACCCAGAATACCGGCTTTACGCAAGGGGCCGACTATGGGAATACCTTTACGCCGGCTGCAAATACCATTAGCCTGCGCGGCCTCGGTCCCAACCACACGCTGATTCTCATAGATGGCCACCGCGTTGCAGATTATCCGGTTGCCTATGACGGCAATGTCAACTTCGTCAATCTCGCGAATATCCCGTCTGCGCTAGTCGACCGGATCGAGATCCTGAACGGCGCCGCGTCGGCCATTTACGGCTCGGACGCCATCGCAGGCGTGGTGAACATCATCATGAAGAAGCACGCGAGCGGCATCGAGATCAACGTCAAGGGCGGCACGACCGAACACGGCGGGGGCGGAAATGGTCGTGTCCAGATCTCAGGGGGCAAGGACTTCGGCGACCTCACCACGATCTTCGGCCTCGAATTCAGCAAGACCAACCCTGTCTGGTCGTCGCAACGTGATTTCATGTCTTCGACAACGCTCGAAGGCGAGACGCCCACTTCAATCTGGTCGCGCCGCAATCTTGACACCGGACAGTACCTCGGCGGAACCGCGGCCTGTGGAGCATTGAGCAGCATCGGGGCGTTCGGAGGCACGGTCTCGACCGTCAATGGAAAAAACGGCTTATATTGCGGTAGCGGCAAAGCTCAACCTGACTTCTGGACGACGCAGACGGGCAACGAAAGCCAGAATCTTTACGGGGGTCTTGAGTATCGTCTGAACGACAAGACCACCTTGTTCGGCACCGCCTCGGTTGCGTGGAACCAGACGACGAACAATACTCGTGGACCGAGCTGGACCTCCGCCGCTGCGACCACTGGATATTTCTTCAATCAAACGACCGGTGCTGACGAAGTCTGGAGCAAACGCTTCTCGCCGGAAGAGATCGGGGGTGCATCGACCTGGGACAAGGAATGGAACGATGCCGCTGGGAATCTCACGCTCGGCGTGCGCGGACAGTTCGGCGATAGCAGCTGGAACTACGAGGCCGCCTACGATGCATCGGGCTACCAAAGCCGTGCCACCGCCCCGCGTTTGCGTGCTGGCCTCGATGACTATTTCCTTGGCCCGCAGCTCGGTACGACCGGCGATGGCACGCCGATCTACGCGCCGAACGCAAGCCACTTCTCAACACCGCTTACGCCCGCGCAGTTCAGTTCCTTCTATGGCGAGTCGGCGAGCCAGAACAATTCGTGGACGCAGACGCTAAGCCTCAGCGCGAATGGTGACCTGTTCAAGCTGCCGGCCGGCATGGTCAAGGCTGCCGGGGTGATCGAATATGGCACGCAGGGCTTCAGCAACACGAATGATCCACAGATCAACCAGGGTGCTTACTACAACGCAGGGGGAGTGCAGGACGCCAGTGGAAACCGCTCGCGGTTTGCGGCTGCGCTCGAGTTGAACATCCCGATTTTCCATCAGCTTGACGCGACTGTCGCAGGCCGGTTCGACGACTACTCTTACAACGGACAGAGCGCGAGCAAATTTACCTACAACCTCGGGCTTGAGTACCGTCCGCTCAATACCTTACTGGTTCGGGGCAGTTATGCGACGAGCTTCCGTGCTCCCGACATGAACTACATTTACCAGGGACAAACGAAGGGCTACTACGAAAGCACGACTGATTACTACGCGTGCAACCGTGCTGGCGAACCCCTCAGCAACTGCGAGTTCGCGAACGTGTCACCGGGTGCCAATTACGTGCAGACCGGGAACCCGAACCTGAAGCCGGAGAACGGCAAGTCCTGGGGATATGGCTTCGTATGGTCACCGTCATCTGAGTTCGATGTCTCGGCCGACTACTACAACATTCGCATCGACAATCTCGTCACGGTGATCGATCCAGACAACCTATTGCGCACCGAATCGGACTGCCGCACTGGCGTACTCAACGCAAGCTCACCTGATTGTCAGGACGCGTTTCGCCGCGTCGTGCGCAACCCCGAGAATGCCGTGCTCAATCCAGGCGCGATCAACGAGATACTGGTGAACCCAATCAACGCTGCGATGGAGCGCACGAGCGGCTTCGACGTTGGGAGCAAGTGGCGTATCCGCACGCAAGGTTTTGGTACCTTCCTGTGGACGGCCAACTTCACCAAGGTACTGACTCACAAGTACCAGCAATACGCGAACGGCCCGACTCAGGACTTGCTCCACTCTTTGCAGAATCCGACCGACAACCCTGAATGGCCGGACAAGCTGATGGTGAGCCTTACGTGGTCGATCGCCAAGTGGACCTCGACGCTGCAGGTGGAACGCTACGGCAAGGTGCCCAACGCCGCGGAGACAGCCTATCTTTCGCCGACCGCCTTGGCGAACCTCAGTGTCAGCTATCAATTCACGAAAAACACGTCGGCAATGCTGATCGTTAACAACTTGCTCGACACGATCAAGCACGACGACTCCGCCGGCTGGCCGTACTACACGGTGGGCTACTACATGCCTTACGGGCGTGCCTTTTGGCTCGAGTTCGATCACCGCTTCCAGTGACCGGGCGAGCTGGGAAAGCCGGTTCCGGCCACAAGCCGGTGCTGGACGAGATGGCGCGATGCGAGGCGACTCGCTTTGCATCGCGCCTATTCGAATGACAATGCAAACAAGACCATGATCTCTATTCGATTGAAGCACCTCGCTGCCGCGATTGGGCTTGCCGCTGCAAGCGTGAGCTTTGCCGCATCCACCCCTGCGGCGACGCTGCACCTGCCTCCCGGCATCGACTGGCGGCAGGGTGACGTCGATGCCGCATTTGCGCAGGCCAAGGCGAGCAACAAGCCGCTGTTCCTGTTCTGGGGAGCCGTGTGGTGCCCGCCCTGCAACCAGGTCAAGGCGACGATTTTCACCCAGCAGGCCTTCAAGGACCGTTCCGCGTTCTTCATTCCTGTCTACCTCGACGGTGACAGTGAGAGTGCGCAAAAGCTTGGCGAACGATTCAAGGTACGCGGCTATCCGACCATGATTCTGTTCAGCCCTGATGGCACGGAAATCACGCGGCTACCCGGAGAGCTTGATGCCTCCCGCTATATGCAAGCCCTGGCACTTGGCATGAACGCCGCCCACCCTTTCAGGCAAACACTCGCCAATGCTTCGAAGGATGGCGCCAGGCTAAGCCAGGACGAATGGCGAATGCTCGCCGACTACTCGTGGGACACCGACGGCAATTTGCCGATCGCCGACGACAGGATTGCGGTCACTCTGCAAAAACTTGCTGTGCACGCACGAATCGATCACGCGCCGGATCAAGCGCTGCGACTCGAGCTCAAGGCGGCCGCGAGCGCCGCGACTCAATCTCCGGCACAGGCCGGAACACTCGACAAGGCAGCGGCGCTGGATGCCACGAGAACGGTACTCGCCAGCCGAAAGCTGAGTCGCAGCGACTTCGATGTGGTCGTCGCCTCCCCGGCTGAAATCACGACGTATCTGAGCGCCGCAGGGAGCGCGCAACGCATTCAGCTTTCGAAACAATGGGACCTGGCGCTGCAAACGCTGACCGTCGACCCCACGATTTCGACTGCGGATCGTTTGTCGGCTCTCTACGGACGTGTGGAACTCGCCAAGCTCAATGCGTCGAAAGGTGAGGTACTTCCGCAATCGCTTGTCGACACCGTTCGCGAGCAGGTTGTACTTGCCGACAAGAACACAACGAACGCGTATGAACGGCAATCTGTCATTGACGCCGCTGCGGACACGCTTAGTGAAGCGGGACTGATGGACGAATCGGACACGCTGCTCAAAGCTGAACTCAAGCGTTCAGCGACGCCGTACCTCTTTATGTCCGGACTCGCACGAAACGCCAAGACCCGCGGCGACAAGGCGGCCGCGCTCGACTGGTATCGGCAGGCCTATGCCGCCACCACAGGCCCGGCGACGCGATTGCGCTGGGGTGCCACCTATCTGGGCAATGTGATCGACCTGTCGCCGTCTGATGATGTACGGGTGAGTGCAATTGCTGCGGACCTGCTCGACCAGGTCGCACAGACGCCCAACGCTTTCTATGGCGCGAATCGGCGTGCGCTCGAAAGAGTGGTGTTCAGCCTTGCCAAATGGGATCGAGGGGACAGCCATCGACAGACGGTGAGCCGGGTGACACGGCAGTTCGAGGCGGTATGTAACAAGCTGCCTGCAGCAGACCCGCAGATCACGACCTGCCGGGGACTGCTCCAGCCGATCAAGGTTTTTTCAAACGTTTGAGCGAGCCGAGCGCCACGCCACAGAGGGGTGAGGCCCTTGATGTCTTGAGGAGAGTGGATATGGCATGAATACCTGTATGGATGTACAGTATCGTCCACGGGGACCATGCGAACGCGAGCCACCCCCTTCTTCTCAAACCAGCTCCCCCTCTCGGGGTGAGTTCAGCATGCAGCAAAGCGAATTGTTTGGCGCCGTAGCAGTGGCGATAATCGACGATGCCGAAGGGGGCATCCGGTATGAGCCGGGTGTCCTCGATGCGCTCACGGCCGAACGTTGGCTTGAGCAAACTCTTGGCAACGTTGCCTGGAGTAGTCAACGTCGCATGATGTACGAGCGCGAAGTCTCTGTTCCTCGACTATTGGCGGGATACCGATACGGCTCAGACGCGCTGCCGGAGCCGATTGGCGCGGCTTTTGATCTGGTGCAAGCGCACGTGGGCGTTCAATTCAACAGTGTCGGCTTGAATCTCTACCGAAACGGCACTGACAGTGTTGCCTTGCACAACGACAAGACCGAGCGCCTGGTCGCGGGCGCGCCCATTGCCATTCTCTCTCTCGGACAAACGCGCCGAATGCTGATTCGCTCTAAAACGGGGGAGCGGCGCTCTGTGCACCTAGAACTTGAAGCGGGGAGTCTGCTGGTGATGAGTTACGCATGCCAATTTACGCACGAGCATGGCATTCCGAAGGATCAGGACGACATGGGCCCCCGCGTGAGCCTCGCATTTCGCAACGTCGTTGCGCCTCAGTCAGACTAGGTCTGTCATCAGGCGGCTCTTAGAGAAGTGAGCAGCCATTCGGCCAGGCGCGTAGCGCCATCGGGCAGTTCGCTGTCGATACGACGGCAAAGGTAATAGTGCCGGCCGTCATCCAGTTCGTGGTCAAACAACTTCTTCAGTTCGCCCGAGGCCAGTTCGCGCGCGACGAGCGGTGCGCGCAACAGGGCAACGCCCAGATCCGCGAGGGCGGCATTCAGTGCCAGCTGTCCATCTTCGAAGAGCGGTCCGACCGTGCGCGTGACGTGCCGCACACCCGCGCTTTGAAGCCAGTTCACCCAGGTGCTGCGGTCTTCGTCGTGCACGAACGGCGCTGCAGCCAGGTCTGCCGGTTTCTTGAACGGACCGTACCGTCGCAGAAACCGCGCGCTGCACATGGGCATGACGGCGCCCGACATCAGTCGGGTACTCGTGTAACCGATCCAGTCGCCCGTACCAAAACGGATCGATAGATCCGAGGCATCGCTGCGGTAGTTGCGATGATTCGCATAGAGCACGGTGACGTCGATGTCCTCATTCGTCGAGAGGAAATCCTGAAGGCGTGGAATGAACCAGCCCATGCCGAATAGCGGGATGAGGCTGATCGTGATTTGTCTTCGCGACGAGCGGTCCCGAACGAAACCGGTCGCGCTGCGCAGTACGGCAAATGCGGTACTAATCGAGCGGTAGTAATCGCGCCCTTCGTCGGTGAGCACAAGCCCCCGGCCTTCGCGCACGGTCAGCGTGGTCTGCACGAATGTCTCCAGCAACTGGAGTTGGTGGCTCACTGCCGAAGGGGTGATGTCGAGCTCGCCCGCAGCGGCCGTCACCGAACCGTGACGCGCGAATGCCTCGAACGCACGCACGGCGCGCAGTGGCGGGTCGTCCAGTGATCGTTCAATTTTTTTCATGTATGGAATTATATTGAAAATAAACCGCGTCCGGAAGCCGGAGAATAGAGTGTGTATTCATAAGGTTATAGACAACCCTGTCGATTTGCATAACGATGTAAGAAATCGTGATTTGTATGTCAGACGGTCGAATCGTTAATGTTTTTCATGATTCAGCGTGCCGTGCATGATTCGATGCCGCGCGTTTACCGGACCCCACTCATGAAAATCAAGACGTCATCCCTCCTCGCTTCTCTGGCGGTGTTTCTTTGCTACGGCGTTGCTCACGCACAAGATGAACAGGTCGTTCTGATCGGTCTCGCCGCGCCGCTCACGGGTTCTTCTGCGCGTATCGGCAAGGACCTCGAGAATGGCGCGCAACTCGCACTCGACGACGCGAACCGAACCCATCCGACGATCGGCGGCAAGCCGGTCATCTACAAGCTCGTTTCTGCCGATGACCAATCGGATCCCCGCACGGCTGTCTCCGTCGCACAGCAACTCGTCGACCAGCACGTGATTGGCGTGGTCGGGCACTGGAATACCGGCTGCAGCGTCCCGGCCTCGCGCGTTTATCACGAGGCGGGGATCCCTGAGATCGCACCGGCTTCAACGGGACATCAGTACACGCTTCAAGGCTACGACACGGCCTTCCGCATCATGGGCCACGACGATGGCAGTGGCGCTTACACGGGCGCCTACGCGGTGAAGACGTTAAAGGCAAAACGTATTGCCGTGATCGACGACCAGACCGCGTTTGGGGCCGGGCTTGCCACGCAGTTCATCAAAGGCGTGCAAAGCAACGGCGGTACGATCATCGACCACGAGTACATCAGCGACAACACGGTCGATTTCAGTGCTGTGCTCACGGCGCTCAAGGCGAAGCAACCCGATTTGATTTTCCTCGGCGGCATCGATGTCGAAGCGGCGCCTCTCGTGCGCCGGATGCATCAGTTGCAGATCCACGCGACCTTGCTCGGGGCCGGTGGTTTTGTGAGTCAGACTTTCCTGAAGCTCGCGGGACCGGATGGAGAAGGTGTGACGGCCCTTGAACCAGGCCGTCCGCTCGATCGTATGGCAGGCGGTCCGGCGTTCGACGCCCAATACCGTGCGCGTTACCACGCGCCGATCGAACTGCATGCCCCTTTTGCTTACGATGCCGCGGCGACACTGATCGCCGCGACCCATCAGGCCGATTCGACCGACCCGAAGAAACTCGTTTCGACACTCCATACGATCGAGCGTCCGGGCATTACGGGCACCATTTCCTTCGACAGGGAAGGCAATCTGAAGGACCCGGCCTATACGATCTACGAAGTGCGTGAGGGTAAGTGGGTCGTGGTCAATGTGCTCGGCGGCGGCGCGGCACAGACAGCGTCGAAGTGAGGGAGCGCTTGATGAGCACAGACACGGAAGGGCAGGTGAATAGGCCGACTGATGGGCTTGGCATACTCGCAAAGCGCCGCATTGAGGCAGAGATCATCAAGCCGATCTACGAAATCCTCAAACGCGACTTTGGCATTGAGCGAGCCCAGGCGGTGATCGCCGAAGCGGTGCGGGGTGCGGCGGTGGAAAACGGCAGGCAGTTCGCCGCGCAGGAGCCGAACGGCACGAGCATCGCCTCGTTTGTCGCGCTTCAGGCGCTCTGGGAGAAGGACGATGCGCTGACGGTCGAAGTGCTGCGCGACGATAGCGGAGGCTATGACTACGATGTGAAGCGGTGTCGATACGCCGAGATGTATCACGAGATGGGCCTCGGTGAAATCGGCCATCTGCTTAGCTGCGCGCGCGATAGCCTTTTCATCGCCGGCTACGATTCGCGAGTGCAGCTCACTCGGACGACCACGATCATGCAGGGCGCTGCACGTTGCGACTTTCGTTATCGAATGCACGACACGGCCGCCGCCAGTCCTGAATCGCAGGGGCCCGATCATGAGTGATGGCCAAAAGATGCGCGAAGCCGCGCCGACAATTGCCCTGCGAGTCGACAGTGCACGCCTGTGGGCCTCGCTCGAACAGATGGCAACAATTGGGGCCACGCCACGCGGTGGCGTGTGCCGGCTCGCACTGACGGATCTCGACCGTGCCGCACGCGAGCTGTTTATCGACTGGGCGACACAAGCGGGCTGTCAAGTGCGGGTCGACCGGATGGGCAATATCTTCGCGCGGCGCGCTGGCCGCGACGCCGACGCTGCGCCGGTGCTGACGGGCTCCCATGCCGACACACAACCGACCGGAGGGCGCTACGACGGCATCTACGGCGTGCTCGGCGCACTCGAGGTCGTGCGGGCGCTCAACGATGCGCAAATCGTCACTGAGCGGCCGATCGACGTGGTCATCTGGACCAACGAAGAGGGGTCGCGGTTCGCGCCTGCGATGATCGCCTCAGGCGTGTTCGCGGGTATCTATACGCTCGAATATGGCTTGTCGCGCACCGACTCATCAGGCACGACGATCGGCGAAGCACTTGAAAAGATTGGATACGATGGCGCGGAACCCGTCGGTGGTTTCCCGATTCACGCAGTCTACGAGCTGCATATCGAGCAGGGTGCGATTCTGGAGCGCAGCGGTCATACGATTGGTGTCGTGACCGGGGGGCAAGGGCAGCGCTGGTACGAAGTCACGCTCGAAGGCGTGGATGCGCACGCGGGTACGACGCCTATGGAGCTACGTCACGATGCGCTGGTCGGTGCTGCACGCATGATCGACTTTGTCGAATCGCTGGGAAAACTCCATGCGCCGTATGGCCGTGCAACCGTTGGAATGATTCAGGCCAGCCCGAACTCGCGCAATACGGTGCCGGGCAGGTGTTTCTTCACGGTTGAGTTCCGCCATCCAGACGCCGCGGTATTGGCTCAGATGGATGAAGCGTTGCGTTCCAGGCTTGCCTCCGTTGCGAGCGAGATTGGGCTCACACACTCGATTGAGCAAATTTTCGACTATGCGCCCGTGCCGTTCTCGCCTCAATGTATCGAAGCCGTGCGCACTGCCGCATCTACTCTCGATCTTACGCATGCGGACATTGTCTCGGGAGCGGGCCACGACGCGTGTTATGTCGCGCAAGTGGCGCCGACAGGCATGATATTTATTCCATGCGTCGGCGGGCTAAGCCACAACGAAGCGGAAGCGATCACCGAGGAATGGGCGACAGCAGGGGCGAACGTATTGCTTCATGCTGTGCTGGCGAGCGCCATGGAAGTTGAGCACGCTGACAGCAGCCTCTCGTAAGCTGGGCCTTCTGCGCTCCATACGGCAAGCGTGACGTCGTCCGGCAACGCCGTTGAGTAATTTCGCAATGGGAGGCCTCCAAGTTCGCGATTGAATGCGTGGCGCACACCGTGCAGAATCAAGGGATTACATCAGGAAGGCCCCTCGCCGATGAGCACGATTCAGAATCCCGTTCTGCGCGGGTTTAACCCCGACCCTTGCGTGTGCCGCGGCAAGGATGCGTGGTACATGGCCGTATCGACGTTCGAATGGTATCCGGGCGTTCTGATTTACGAATCGAAAGACTTCGTCAACTGGGAACTCAAGGCGAACCCGCTCGACCGGCTTTCGCAATTGAATCTGATCGGCGAGCAACCGTCGGGCGGTGTCTGGGCCCCCGCATTGTCCTACCACGATGGCCTCTATTGGCTCGTCTATACCGACACGAAAGCGTGGAAAGGCGAACAGAAGATCTCGCCGCTGCGCGACATGCACAACTATGTCGTTACTGCGCCAGACATCACCGGTCCTTGGTCCGAACCTGTGCACCTCGTATCGGGGGGATACGACCCGTCTCTGTTCCACGACGATGAAGGCAAGAAGTGGCTCGCCTACATCCGCCGCGATTTCCGAGGCATCTACGAAGACTTGTTCGCCGGCATCATTGTCCGCGAGTACTCGGTCGAGGAGCAACGACTCGTCGGCGAAGAGCACGTGATCTACAAGGGGGCCAATCTCCGGACCGACTACTTCATGAAATGCCAGATTTATGAAGCGCCGCATTTGATGAAAAAGGACGGTTGGTACTATTTGATCACTGCCGAGGGCGGCACCGGCTATACGCATGCGACATGTGTATCGAGGTCGCGCAATCTGTTCGGCCCGTATGAATTCCATCCCGATACGCCGATGCTGACATCGCGTGACGTAGAAAAGCGCATTCAGCGAACCGGCCATGGCAATCTCGTCGAAGGTCCTGGAGGCCAGTGGTACATGCCGTATCTCGGCTCGCGACCGATCGAGGGGCAAAGCAAGCGTTCGCCGCTGGGTCGCGAATCGTGTATTGCACCGATCGAATGGCGTGACGGCTGGCCATGCCTCGCGATCGGCGGGGTTGTCCCGGGCGAGTCGTTCGAGGTCGAGTCCAGCGCCGAGCAAAACCTTGATTCGAGTTGGGCCGTCGATTTCGGTCAGTGCTCAGTAATACCTCTGGAGCTGCAAAGCCTGCGCACTCCGAAGAGCGAAGACTGGTGCGATCTGAGAGAACGCCCAGGCTTCTTGCGGATTCGGGGTCGGGAGTCTCCGACTTCGCGGTTTTATCAAAGCCTGCTTGCGTGCCGCGTGCGTGACTTCGCGTTTGAAATGGAAACGGCGTTCGAATTTTCGCCGAGCTCGTATCTTCAGATGGCGGGCGTGATGGCGCGTTACGACGAGAACACGTTCTACTATCTGTTCGTCACGCGTGACGACGACGGTTCCAAGATCCTCTCCTATATGGAGATGGACGGCGGCAACTTCGCGTATAGCAATCGCCTCGCAGCGTTGCCTGAACACAGTGAGATTGGGCTGCGGATCCGCGTGATCGACTCGAAGCTGTGCTTCTTCTATCACTCGATCGCAGGGGACTGGACCGATATTGGGCTCGAGCGAGACTTCACGAAGCTCAGCGACGAGTATGCGACACCGATCGGCTTTACGGGTGCGTTCGCAGGTATCACTGTCAATGACATGTCGGGCTTCGCGCAAGCTGCCGATTTCAGATCGTTCGCTTATACGCAGTTGAGCGAGTGACGCGCGTATAGCTAGACATGCGATATGCGCGGTAACGCACCGCGCATATCGAACCCCGACACTTCGTTGCCAATGTCCAATAGCTAGTCAGTCTTGAGGATCGCCAATCGTTGGCAGCGCCGGAACGTCGGCGCTTCGGTAGTACCTTCGCGCGTCCTGCCAGTCGCACGTTCCTGGGCTGCGCATGCACCGATCATGCGCAACCACGCCCCACCTCCGGCCTCCGCGCGTCGATGAAGTGAACAACGGAATGACGTCCGTCATGGCCGTTTCGTACGGGTTGTACAAATTCGGCCATCTACTCCAGCAGATAGCGCCAACAACGATACCGACTAGGACAGGACGTTAAACGCGGCCCGGAAGTCGCTAAAGATCTGCCAACTTCTTTCTTCTTCGGCACGCAAGGTTTGCGGGCCAAGCAGTCTGACTAACCCAATGGGCGGCAGCGATGCGACTCGGAAAAATCCCCGTAACGGTCATCACCGGCTTTCTCGGTGCAGGCAAAACCACGCTCGTGAATCACATTCTCGATACGACCCGGCCCATGCAGATCGGCATCGTCGTGAACGAATTCGGCGAGGTGGGAATAGACGGTCAGTTGATCGTAGCCGACGAAGAAGCGGTCGTCGAAATCAACAATGGCTGTGTATGTTGCACGGTGCGTGCCGACCTGGTCTCGAGTGTTCTCGATCTGTTGACACGCTACGGTGACCGCTTAGAGCGCTTGATCGTCGAAACTTCCGGACTCGCCGATCCGGCGCCGGTGCTGCAATCGTTTCTCGCCGACCCCGACCTGCGCAACCGGGTCGAACTCGAGGCCGTGGTAGCCGTGGTTGACGCGTGCCATGCACACGCACAACTCGGCGATGACATTGCACGCGAACAGATCGTGTTTGCCGACCGAATCGTGATCAACAAAACCGATGCTGCCACGCCCGCTCAACGCGCGGCGCTCGTCGATACCCTCTCTGCGTTGAATCCCACCGCGAAACTCGAGTTCACGACTCACAGCGCTGTCGACGTAAGCGCGCTACTCGGTGCGCGCAGCTTCTCGCTCGACAACCTGCTCTCGATCGAACCCGATCTTCTGGACGATGGTGCGCACGATCACGAACACGACAATTCGATTGAGGCGTGCGCGTTTGTCTTACCAGGCGAAGTCGACGCCGAGCGCTTCAACCGTTGGGTCAATCGGCTCGTGCAGACCCACGGACAGCAACTGCTGCGGATGAAGGGCGTACTCAACATGCGGGGAGAAGGGCGAAGACTGTACTTTCACAGCGTACATATGCTGATGGATACCCGCTTTGGCAAGGCCTGGGCACGCGACGAGATTCGTGAAAGCCGCTTCGTGATGATTGGCCGCGGCATCGACGCCGTCGCAATGCGCGAAGGTCTGCTCGAGTGCATTAACGAAACGGTACACGGCTGGGACTAGCCGCTACCCGTTATTTTTTCACGTTCACTTTCACTTCAACTTTCACTTTTCCTTCCCTCACCAAGGAGCAAGTCAATGAAAAAGCCAGAGGCGTACACATTGAGCATCGGCGTTCTCGCCGTTGTCGACACGTGGATCACGGGCACCATTTTCCCGGTGCCTGTCTGGGTGACGTTTATTGCCTGGGCGTCGTTCTTCGTGCTCGGCGGCGGTACGAGCGGATTCGTCAAGAGCGTCGCATCCAACTTGGCCGGCCTCGTGATCAGTTCGCTCACGCTGCTCGGCATTGCGACGATGACGACCGCCCCGTTTGGCGCCGCAGTGGCAGTTGGCCTCGGCAGCGCACTGATGGTCCAGACGTCAAAACTCAAATTGCTCGATGTGCTGCCGGCCATCGTCTGGGGTTTCGCGTCGACAGTCGGCACGACCGTGGCGACGGGCAAGCCGATCACGTTGGTGGGTATGGGCAACCCGGCACTCGTCGCGGCAGCCGCGCTCATCACCGGCGCCCTATTTGGAATCGTATCTGAATGGTTGGGCGACGCGCTGTCGTTCAAGCGCGCTCATCAACTGAGCTAACCCGATCTCTATCCGTCTGCGGAGCGTATCGTGAAACTACAGCATCACCTTGGCGGCATTGAAAACCTCGGGCCGGTGAGCACGGAAACACGCGTGTTTGTCGAACCCTGGGAGAAGCGCATCTTCGGCATTCATACCGTGATGATGGCCGAGAGCGCCCATCTTTCGGACGCACTCCACGCCTACCCGGTGAAAGACCTGCCGACATCGTTCAAGAACGACTGGACGTGGGCATCGCTGCGAACGGGCGCAGAAGACATGCAGCCGTTCGAGTACTTCAAGTATCGCTACTATGAGAAATGGCTCGGCGGCATTTCGCAGTTCTTTGTCGATCAGGGCTATATCAGCGCTGAGGAACTCGCGGAGAAAACCGCGCACTTTCGCGCCAATCCTGACGCGGCATTGCCGGAAAAACCGAGTGAAGCGATCAGCACGCAGATTGATGCGTATCTGAAAAAAGGCGATTCGGGAGCGCACAAGCTCGACGGCGAAGCGCAATTCAAGGCGGGTGAAACAATCCGTATCGCCGATCCTGATGCGGTCGACCATACGCGGCTGCCCGGCTATCTGCGTAACAAGACCGGTGTAGTCGACCGGGTCTATCCGGGCGCGTTTTCGTATTTCGTGTCGACCGGCCCCGATGGCATCGGCAAGCCGATGCCCGTGTACCAAATCGCGTTCGATGCCACAGACATCTGGGGACCCGGCAAAAGCGAAACGCAGACGACCATCTACGCCGACCTGTACGAAGCGTACATCCTGCCGTCCAGTTGACCCCTTCGCTTTGAACCTGATCGCACATAGAGAGAGAACGACATGACTAACCTGTTCCAGTTTCCCGTCGATCGGGAGGCATCGAGCGCCGCCAAGGTGCGTGCGCTCGAAGCGCTATTGATCGAAAAAGGTGTGATCGGCAGCGACTCCGTCGACGCTGTTCTCGAACACTTCGAGACGATGGCGGGGCCGTTTAACGGCGCAAAAATCGTCGCACGCGCATGGGTCGATCCGGCGTTCAAACAGCGTCTGGTGGCCGATACACCGGCGGCGATTGCGGAACTCGATTTGCCGCCAGGCATGGCCGGTGCGGAAGGCGAACACATGGCCGCTGTCGCCAACGACGAAGCCGTGCACAACCTGATCATCTGCACGCTGTGCTCCTGCTACCCGTGGCCAGTGCTCGGTCTGCCGCCGTACTGGTACAAGGATCCCGTGTTCCGCGCACGTGGCGTGCGTGAACCGCGCGCAGTACTGAAGGAGTTTGGCGTTGAGGTGCCGGCGGCCAAAGAGGTGAAGGTGTGGGATAGCAGCGCGCAAATCCGCTGGTTCGTGGTGCCGGAGCGGCCCGCCAACACCGATCATTTGAGCGAGACCCAACTTGCTGCGCTCGTCACCCCCGAATCGATGATGGGTGTCGCGCTCGTCGCCTCGCCTGCCGCGGCCTGACAAGGAGGATGCGATGTTCACGCGCTTCGAGGAATACGCCGCCGCGTCAATGCTTGGCGATACTGACTCGCCACCCAGGCTCGATGGCAAGCTGTTCTTTACCAATCGCTGGGAACGGGACGTATTTGGCCTCGCGCTATCGCTTTCAAAAGCGGGGTATTTCGAGTGGGAGGATTTTCGCCAAAGCCTGATCGCTTCGATCGCGCGTTGGGAAAACGCGCCAGCCGATTGCGAGAACCCGCCGCACTGGGATTACTACGAGCGCTTTCTCGAAGCGTTGTTGAATGTGGTTGAAGCGAGCGGTGTGCTGACGCGCGACGAGCTCTCCCGCGTCCTGATCGCGCGCCGGCCAGTGGAGAGCCACTTACCTGTCTCGCTGGCACCCGGTATGTGAGCACCTTCCGTGTCCCGCTTGTTCCACGCCTGCTAACGACACCACAATTTCTCACCGACTTTCCGCTACTTAATTCTTCGTTTCCAAGGATGTCTGTCATGAGCGATGCTGTTCTCCACCCTGAAGCAGAACTAGCGCCGATTCCACTGCGGGAGTTGCTCCCGTGGGTCGTTTTCGGTGGCTTGCTGATGCTGTTCGCCATCTATTTTGTCGGTGCCGAAGAAGGCGCAACGTCGATCGTTCGCGGCATGTATGTGCATGAGTTCGTGCACGACGGCCGCCACTTGCTCGGTTTCCCCTGTCACTAGCCAATGAGGTCATCATGGTCGGAAAACTATTAGTACGCGGCATGCTGGCGGGCGTAGTGGCGGGATTGCTCACCTTCTCCTTTGCGAAGATCGCGGGCGAACCCCGTGTGGACCAGGCGATCTCCTTCGAAGAACATGCGGCCGAGGCGCGCGGTGATGCCCCCGAGCCTGAACTCGTCAGCCGAAAAACGCAGGCGGGCCTTGGCCTGCTGACAGGCGTAGTGACCTACGGTGCGGCGTTCGGTGGCCTGTTTGCGTTGACCTTCGCCTACGCGTGGGGTCGGGCCGGAAAGGGCAATATTCGCGCGCTTTCGGCCACAATAGCGGCCGCCGCGTTCATCACACTCTCAATCGTGCCGAACTTCAAATATCCGGCTAACCCGCCCTCAGTGGGGGATCCTGAGACGATCGGCTATCGAACCGGGCTGTACTTCCTGATGATCGCCGTATCGATCGCCACGATGGTCTTGTCGCTGCAGGTAAAGCGTATGGCCTATGCCCGGCTCGGCGCGTGGAATGCGTCGATTGTGGCGGGCGGAGTGTTCATCGCCATCATCGCCGCTGTACAGATTGCGTTGCCGACGATTAACGAAGTCCCGTCCACCTTCCCCGCGGCGCTCCTCTGGCAGTTTCGGGTAGCGGCAATCGGCATGCAGGCCATCATGTGGACCACCGTTGGATTGCTGTTTGGCGCGCTGGCCGAGCGCTGTCTGCCAACTACCCGCGAACAGGCGGGCGGTACGCGCGTTTCACGGGCGTTGGTCGCCAATGGCCGAGTTTAATGTTTCCGGATAGACTGAACTTGCGCCCTATCTCGATGGCCGTGCTCTTTCCGGGAATGTGCGATCAGCGTCGCCAGCATGAGGTACACGCAGCGTTCCCAAGCCGTTCGCCATAAGGGAGATGGGGCAATGAAACACATCAAGGTGGGCATGGTGGTCTTCCCGGGCTTCCAGTTACTCGACATTGCCGGGCCGAAAGACGCGTTCGCCGAAGTGAAGATACTGAGCAAGGGCGAGTGCGAATATGAAATGCTGACGGTCGGCACGACGCGCGGCAGCCTGCAATCGTCGAGCGGTTTGACCATCATGCCGGACCGGACCATTTTCGACGTCTGCCCTGAATTCGACACCATCGTCGTGCCGGGCGGCCTCGGGATTTTCGAAGCCTTTGACGACCCCGCCCTGAGTGGCTGGCTTAAGGATCAGTACAAGCGTTGTCGGCGCATGTCGGCGATCTGCAATGGCCTGTTCGCACTCGGCTCAGCAGGCCTGCTTGATAACCGGGTGGTCACGACACACTGGATGGACGTGCCTCGCCTTGCGACGACTTTTCCCAAGGCTCGTATCGAACCTGATCACATCTACGTGCAGGACGGCAGCATCTTTACGACAGCCGGCGTGACCGCGGGTATTGATCTGTCGCTCGCCATGATCGAAGACGATTTCGGCCGTCAAATGGCGCTCGATGTCGCTAAGTATCTGGTCGTGTATCTGCGTCGTGCGGGAGGTCAGTCGCAATTCAGTCCACTGCTCGAAGTACAGGCGTCACCGTCGTCGCAAACGCTCTCGCTGCAGCAATACATGCTCGACAATCTGCAAGTCGATCACACCGTGACGACGCTTGCCGAACGCGCGCACATGAGCGCGCGCAATCTTTCGCGAACCTTTGCGAAGGAATGCGGCGTTACCCCGATGACATTCCTGAGCCATGCGCGCATCGACGCCGCGCGGCACTATCTCGAAGCGACCAGCATGCCACTGCGCGAAATCGCACGGCGCTGCGGTTTCGACAACACCGATGGTTTTCGCCGCATTTTCCAGCGGCGCTTGCAGATCAACCCTGCCGATTATCGCGAGCGCTTCAGATCCAGCAATGCTGCGCCGGCTGACGATGCGGCCAAGTGGACCTCGCATAGAGCAGGGACCGCCAACCGTCTCGCTGAAAGCGTCGATTGATGCTCAGATGGCGATGCCATCTCGGGAAGCTGCGTCGTGGCTCCTGCGTGTCGCAGTCGACCCGCCTTCACGTCATGCATAGGTCACCAGTGACGTGAAGGCAGGTCGAGCACAGCCTCTTATCAGCGCGCCGTTTCTTCCTCGAGCGACGGGTAGTCCGTATATCCCTTCGCATCGCCGCCATACAACGTTGCCCCATCGAGTTCGGCGAGCGTGGCCCCTTTCTTCAATCGGGCCACCAGATCGGGGTTTGCGATAAAGGGCCGGCCGAATGCAATGAGATCGGCGCGCTTGGCCGCCAAGGTCTTCTGCGCGAGGTCCTTGTCATACCCATTGTTGGCCATGAACAACCCGTCGAATTCGCGGCGCAGCACCTGAAGATCGAATCCGCCCGGAACGTCTCGCGTACCGCCCGTCTCGCCTTCGATCACGTGCAGATAGATCAGCTTGAATGCGTTGAGCTGCTTCACCGCGTAGGTGAAGAGCGGTTCCGGGTTGCTGTCGGCGATATCGCCAAAACCACTCAGCGGCGAAATGCGGGCACCGACCCGATCGCCTCCCCAGACGCCCACCACGGCCTCAGTCACTTCAAGCAGTAGCCGAACGCGATTTTCTATCGAGCCCCCATATTGATCGGTGCGCTGATTGGTCTTGTCGCGCAAGAACTGGTCGAGGAGGTACCCATTGGCCGCGTGAATTTCGACGCCGTCGAAACCCGCGGCTTTTGCGTGCTGGGCCGCCGTCCGATATTGCTCGACGATTCCCGCCATTTCTGATGTTTCGAGCGCACGCGGCGTCACGAGCGGTACAAAGCCGTCGTCGATGTAGGCCTGACCCTCGGGCTTGATCGCCGACGGGGCCACCGGTAAGGCGTTGTCTGGTTGAATAGTCGGGTGGGAAATGCGACCGACGTGCCATAGCTGCAGAAAGATATGACCGCCTTTCGCATGGACCGCGTCAGTGATGCGTTTCCACGCCTGCACCTGTGCATTGTTATAGATGCCCGGCGTAAAGACATACCCCTTGCCCTGCGGCGAGATTTGCGTCGCCTCCGCGATGATCAGTCCCGCCGTGGCACGTTGCGTGTAGTACTCGATGGCGATTTCGCTCGGTACGTCGCCGTCCTTCGCCCGGCTGCGCGTGAGCGGCGCCATGACGATGCGATTGGGCAAAGAGAGCGGCCCGAGTTTGACGGGTTCGAACAAGTAACTGTCGATGGTCGGGTTGCTGGATTCGGTGGTCATGGCGTCTCAATGTGGTTGGTCGAATGAATAGTACAGAACATGTGAATACGTTGCCGGCGCTGCAGCGAGGCCGCAGGTTGCGCCAGCGAGGGTTTTCGGCGATTTGGCCGCACGAGCGGCGCGCCCTTCGCGCCATCCGCGATATCGATATTCTTTTTCCTTGGTTTGGCAGGAATGCCCCCCGGGCTATATTAAAAGGTCGCAGTCGGTGCGGCTCGGCCACTGCCAGCGACCGATATCGCTAACGCCGGCATCGGACAGGAGAGCTGACATGAATGCACCGCTACGATTCACGCACGAGTTCGAACAGCCCGCAAACCAATGGGTGGACCCGGCTCGACAGACAAACCCCGCGCCGCATAGTCTGGCGCCCGGCCTGTCCGAGGTGCTGTTGCGTGTCGACGACGTCTCGCTTGAATACCGGAGTGCGCGCGAGGTCGTGCACGCGACCCATCGTGTGAGTTTCGACGTCCACCGTGGGGACCGGTTTGTGATTCTCGGACCGTCGGGGTGCGGCAAGTCGACGCTGCTCAAGGCGGTGGCCGGGTTCGTCTCCCCGGCATCCGGCCAGATATTGATTGATGGTGAGCGGGTGGCCGAACCGGGCCCAGATCGCATGGTGGTGTTCCAGGAGTTCGACCAGCTCCCGCCGTGGAAGACCGTTAGTCAGAACGTCATGTTTCCTTTGATTGCCTCCCGAAAAATGAGTCGTCGGGATGCCGAAGAGGTTGCGCGTGATGCATTGGCGAAAGTCGGGCTCGAACGTTTCAAGGACGCTTATCCCCACACGCTGTCGGGGGGCATGAAGCAGCGCGTTGCCATCGCTCGCGCGCTTGCCGCCAAACCCAAGATTCTTCTGATGGACGAGCCGTTTGCGGCGCTGGATGCCCAGACGCGTCAGCGCATGCAGGAAGAGTTGCTCGCGCTTTGGGAAGAAGTGCGCTTCACGCTTTTGTTTGTCACACACTCAATCGATGAAGCGTTGATCGTCGGCAACAGGATTTTGTTGCTTTCGCCGCACCCGGGGCGCGTGCGCGCCGAGCTCGATAGTCAGGCGTTCGGCTTTGAAAACGTTGGCGGTGCGGAATTCCAGGCGAGTGCGCAGCGAATTCACCGCTTGCTTTTCGAGTCCCCCAGTCCCCGCTAGCGCCTCGCCTTCGATCAATTCATATGACCCCGCACTCGACTACCCAAACGCTCACCGCGGCGCCTGTGCCACGACCGGAATACGAACGGCCCCTGGAATCCGTGACCGATTTCGTGGTGGCGCGTCCGCTGCATTGGCAGCAGCGTCTGTGGAACCAGGCCTGGCTGAGAAAGGCCGTCATTCTCGTCGTGCTGGCTGCCATCTGGCAATTGGTTGCTGTTTTCGAGGACAACGAGCTGCTGATACCGACCTTCACCGCGACGGCGCGTGCCTTCGTTGAGGGCTTTCTTGATGGCAGTCTGCCCGCCAAAGCCGCCGTGTCTCTCTATTTGCTTGTACGCGGCTACCTGTGCGGCATCTTCTTCGCGTTCTTGTTGACGACCTTGGCCGTCTCTACGCGCCTGGGTCGCGATATTCTCGACACGCTGAGTGCGATGTTCAATCCGTTGCCGGCAATCGCCTTGCTCCCGCTTGCGCTGCTCTGGTTTGGGCTCGGCAATGGCAGCCTGATCTTTGTGCTCACGCACTCTGTGCTCTGGCCGCTTGCGCTGAATACCTATGCGGGGTTCCGGTCGGTGCCCGCGACACTGCGGATGGCCGGGCGAAATTATGGGTTGCGTGGCATGCGCTATGTGCTCTTCATTCTTGTTCCGGCCGCATTGCCGTCAATTCTCTCTGGCCTCAGGATCGGCTGGGCGTCGGCATGGCGCACGTTGATCGCGGCCGAGCTGGTTTTCGGCGCGTCTTCGGGGCGAGGCGGCCTCGGCTGGTACATCTTTCAGAATCGCAATGAGTTGCTTACCGATCGCGTGTTCGCAGGGCTGACGCTCGTTATCCTGATTGGGCTGTTGTTCGAGAACCTCGTGTTTGGCGTACTCGAACGGGTGACCGTGCGGCGTTGGGGCATGCAACACTGAGAAGTGAGAGGTCGTAGGCTGCTACGGCTCCTCTTTGGAGCCGATAAAAGCAGACGACCTCGTGCTCAACCTCAACTACCGGGTTCCGCCCATGCCTCAGGGAAGAAGTAGTCCGTCCACTTCGAGGCAGCGTGCTTGAGCACACCGAGACGGTGGAGTTCGCTCGCATAGACAAAGCTGCGTTCCGGAGAGACGGTGAACCGGATCTCGGGGTCGTTGACAATCTTTTGTACTTCCTCCAGCGGTAACTTCGAACGCTCCACACGGATGTAGGTGGCGGCGGCCGCATTCTTGTCGGCGTTGATAATGCGTGCGGCTTCTCGTAGCGCTTCATAAAACGCGCGATAGGTCTTTGGGTTCTCGTCGTGGAATTTCTCGGTGGTATAGAGCGCGTTGAAGCTCGCTGGCCCACCCAGCACGTCATATGAACTCAGGACCTTATGGACGTTCGCGTGCTCGAGTTCCTGATACTGGAACGGCGGACTTGAGAAGTGCGCATCGATCTCGGAGTGGCCCGCAATTAAGGCAACGGTCGCATCCGGATGCGCAAGGCTGATGGAGATCTGGTCGAGCCGGGCGTACTCGCTATCGCCAAACGCGCGAGCCGTGGCTATTTGAAGCGTGCGTGACTGGAATCCGACACCGGCCGAGGGAACAGCGATGCGGTCATGCTCAGTGAAATCCTTGAGCGTTTTGACGTTCGGATTGTTGGTGAGCAGATAGTTGGGCATCGACCCAAGCGAAGCGATGGCCTTGACGTTCTGATGCCCTTGCGTGCGATCCCACATCGTGAGCATCGGCGGCACGCCTGCCGACACCACATCGATTGCACCTGCGAGCAAGGCTTCGTTCATTGATGTCGCACCCGATACGGTATCCCATTGAACCTGGATATCGAGCCCTTCCTGTTTTCCGTAGCGTTCAATCAGATGCTGGTCCTGGACGACGTCGAGGATGAGATAGCCGATGCCAAACTGCTGCGCAATGCTGATCTTCCCTTCCGCATTCGCACTCATGCAGATGAGCGCGGTGGCGGTCAAGACCAAGGCGCGCTCGAACATTCGTTTGAGCGGTCGTCTCGGAAACTGTGGAGGGCGTTGGGGATGAGCGCGTTCCAGAAGGATATTCATCGTGGTTGAAGTGGCATGTTGAAGGCTCAGGACGGGTAGCCGAACAACCGATCACCGTATCGCGGGATGTGACGCAGGGCAACGATGCAAACATTCAATGCTTATTCTTCTCGATGGCAATGCGATGATGCGGGTCGCTTTTGCGTTAAGCTAGCGCGGTTTGGCAGCCTTACCGTGCCCTGACCTTTCTTCCGATCGCCCATGCGTTTGCCAGAATCCCGGCCGTTGCGGTTCGTGCTGTTCGCGCTCTTGGCGCTCCTCGTGGTGACTGCCGGTTTTCTGGGCTGGTCGGCCTGGCAGCAGCGTCAGCGGTTGCGTGCGCCGATTCCGGCGACGCTGCTCGATATCGCGCCGATCCGGCTCGCGCGCCCCGATGCGATGATCGTGTCGAGCAGTCTGCGCGACCTCCCGCACGACCTTCTCGAAGTCCCTCTGCTCAAGTCCGTGCTGACCGAAGACTTCGTTTTCTACTACGAAGAACGCGATACGGTGCTCGACCTCAAAGGCGCGCTGCGGCGTATTGCCTACGAACATCAGCTTTCGCTCGGTGACGAGGTCATCGCGCTCGCACTCGAGCAGCCGGCCGATGTCGCGCTCTGGCGCGGTCCGGACGGCAAGCTTACGCACTGGTTGCTCAACGCGAACCGCAACGGTTGGGCCAAGCTCCTCGAGCTCGCCGCGAAGGTCGCTGTCAGTGACACACAATTGTCTCAAGCGGGCACGCTACCGCTCGCAGGCGGCGGCACGACGCCACTCTACAAACTTCAGTACACCCCACAGGACACCCTGTTCTTCGCGGGCAACGGCGACAAGACGGTGGTGTTCTCCGACCTTGGCATGATCGAAGGTACGGACTATGGTGCCGACGGCGAACGGGCGAAGGTCTGGCAAGCACTCCTCGATACGCACTGGCAGGCAAGCCCGCTGCGCCGGCACTTCGGCCTCGCGGATTTCACGGGCAAACATACGATCGTGGCCGAGACCGGCTATCTGTCGTTCAACTATCAGCAATTTTCCCCTGCCTTCGAGGCGCTGCGCTTTGATTTCGACGGCACGGCCTGGAACAGCTATGTTCGGGTTCTGGGTGGTGCGCCGCGCGCCGCGCTCGATACGCGAGACCTCTGGCATCACGTGCCCACTGCGGCGAGCCTGTGTACCGCGATGCCGCTGGTGCCGGGCACGCTCGCACCGATACTCGCAGGGAGCAAGGATCTCATGCCTTTGGGCGATCCTAAGATGCTCGACGGAGTGCACGCGCCTGTCGCCATTTGCTGGTATCCGGCGGGAGAACTCTATAGTCCGCTCGTAGTCGCCCGGGTCGATACGCACGCGACGTCTGACGCGGCACTCGATGCGTTGTTCGACAAATCGATCGGCAACAGTCTGGCCGGGCCCGCCAAGAGTGACGACGCCGGCACGGATGACGACGCAGATGCCGCGAAGAAAGGCGGCAAGGCAGCCGGCAGCCATGCCGCCGCGGCCGCGGCGCCGGTCGGGGTGAACACTGCCGGTCTCAATGTCCATATGCAGGGCGGTGCCCGCATCTGGCATCGCAGAGTCAAAACTGATTTCGGTGGCTTCGACGTGACGATGGCGCGTGAGGGCGACTGGCTTGTGTTCTCGCCGAACGCACAATTGGTCGACGATACGCTGGCGGTCTTTGCCAACCAGCGTCCCGCCCTGGCGGATTCGCTGCCCACTGATCGTTCAATGATCGAAACGGTGATCACGCCCCGGACCCTGTCGGCCTTGCTCGAACAGGCTGCGCTCGGTTCGCTGCCGCAGCAGACCGAGCCGATTTTCCGCGAAGCCGCGCAAAACCGCCTGGTGCCGCGCCTCAAGGCGATGGCAGCCTTCCCGCCGGTCGCGCTGATGCTGCCTGAGTCCCTGGACGATGCCCGACGTGAATGGCAACCGATTGAATGGCAAACGCTAAGCGACGCAAAATGATCGGCGCGGCCTGCGCGTGGCCGATGCTCTGCGTGGCGATGCCGACACCCGACGCCCCGGTGCTCGACGCCGAGCAGTCGCGCCGCTTCCGCGCATGGTTTGTGTTACTGGTTGCCGAACAATTGCGGCAAGGGCCGAACGCGCGCTGGTATCACCGTGACTGCGCGGGTCTCGTGCGTTTCGCGGTCGGCGAGACGTGGCGGCTGCACGATGCGAAATGGCGTGCACAGAATGGCCTGAGCGATCGGCGTCTGCCGCCGGAGCTGGAGTTGACGCCGGCACAGCAGGCCGCATGGCCGCAACGCTGGCATCGTATCGATGGCAGCGTGGGCGCGTTCGCCACGGCGTTCTCGCTCGTGCAGGAAAACAGTGTGCAGGTCTCGCGCGATATAAATTTGGCGGAGCCGGGCGACCTGCTGTTCTTCGACCAGGGCGACGATCAGCATTTGATGATCTGGATGGGCAACTACATCGCTTACCACAACGGCCGCCGCACACGCGGTGACACGGGGCTCAGGGCGGTGGGCGTTCAACAACTACTGACGTGGAGTGATGTCCGGTGGCAACCCCGCAGCGACAATCCCAACTTCATCGGCGTATTCCGGCTGCGATTCTTGTCGCGCTGAGTCTGCTTGCGCCCTGGACCGTGTCCGGCGCGTCGGCGCCGGCTGCCTCCGCTGCGCCTGCTGCTTCGGCTCCGGTCGAACCTTCGTCGCTCGTCAGCGGCTATCGGCCGGTCGAGGGGGCGCCGTTTTTCCTGCTGGCCGACAGCGGCTTCACGAGCGATGCAGTGGCACGCATGCGAGTCGAAGGCGACCCGTCTGCGTTCGACGAGTACGGTGGTGTCGACGTGGTGGTCTACCGCGTGCCAAAGCCGCTCGATTTTCTCGAACATCAGAAGGACCTGCACCGAATCCAGGTCAACGGCGACTATTCGGGCGAGGGCCTCGCGAACACGATCAGCTTCCTCTGGGACAAATGGTTCAAGAAGTCGCGCATGGTGTTTCAGCAGATCTTCACGAATGCCGCGCGCCAGTCGGTGATCAGTGCGGCGCCTTCCATGGCCCAGGCACCCCCCGGCAGCTACCAGACCCGTTTTCATGCGGCGCCGCAGTACCGTGTCCTCAAGCAGTTCGATATGGTCGAACGCTTCCGCTATCCGGTCACGCAGGCGAAGCCGATCGAAGCCCCGGCGGCCGTCAAGCTCGCGGGCAGCAGCAGCGACTTCATCCAGCCATCGGAAGGCAATGTCTATGTGCCGCTCGGCAAGCTCAAGCCGGGTCTCTACTTTGTCGAGGCGTATGTGGGCGCCCATCGCGCAACGACGCTGGTATTCGTCTCGAACACGGTCGCGATCACGAAGACCGCAGGCAAGTCGATGCTGGTCTGGACCACCGACCGCATGAGCGGCAAGCCGGTGGGCGATGTCGATATCGTCTGGTCTGACGGCAACGGTGTGCTCAAGAGCGATCGCACCGACGATGACGGCATCGTAAGCTTCGGCCGAGACGTACCCGAGAAGGCCTACACCCTCGGTCAGGACAAGGACGGGGGGGCGTTCGTCTCCGAGAATTTCTACTACGACAGCGAGATCTACAACAGCAAACTTTATCTGTTCACGGACCGACCGCTCTACAAGCCGGGCGACCAGGTGCGGCTCAAGGTTTACGGCCGGGAGTTCACGGGTGCGCGCGATTCGAAGCCGATCGAAGCCGCGAAGGTCATGCTCCAGCTTGTCGATCCAGCGGGGCAGACCTTGTTGTCGCGGCCATTGCAAATCAGCTCGGACACCGGCGGCGATACGGAACTGAGCCTGCCGTCGAACGCTTTCCCTGGCGGTTATGAGCTGCATTTCGACTACCGCGGCGCAACCTATAGCGCGATGTTCCGCGTCGCGGACTATGCGAAGCCGGCATTCGACGTGTCGATCCATTTAGACCGCGACGATGTTCATGTCGGCGAGCCGGTGGCGGGGCAGGTCGAGCTTCACTATCCAAACGGGGACCCGGTTGCGGACGCGAGTGTCTCGCTCGATCTGAAGTCGCAGACACTCTCGGTCACGAATGGGGACCCTGAATTTGGCGCGCGGTTTCCCCAGAAACTCGCGCAGACCACCTTGCACGTCGATGCACAAGGTATCGCGCGTTTCAGTTTGCCGGCCGCTGCCGTGCCGAGCCGCTATCTCCTCCAGGCTGTCGCAAGCGAACACAACATCTTTCCGGTCAGCGCCAATCGTGAGCTGATCCTGCAGCCTGCGCCGCCTCGTTATGTGCTCAAGCCGGCGCAGGCGGGCATCGGTGCGGGCAAACCAGTGACGTTCTCGCTGCAGGGCGTGGGGGCCGCAGGGGTAGGGCCGGCGGTGAATTGGGAGGCGATTCGACTCGAAGACCGCAGCCGTGTGCGCGGCGTGTTGCCGTCGGGCAAGACAAGTTTCGACATTGTTTTCCCTGGACCGGGCGCCTACAACATCTTCGCGCGCAGCCAGAATGGCGAACTGCTCGGTCAGTCGAATTACAGCATCGCGGCGCGGGCCGCGAAGGTGCTGGTGGGCGCGATTACGATCGAGGTCGACAAGCCGCGCTATCAGCCGGGAGACGTCGCACACGTCCACATCATATTTCCCGAGCCGGTCGCCAATGCGCTGCTCACGCTCGAACGTGACCAGGTCGAACATCGGGCCTTGCTCAGCCATGCCGACGACTGGGTCAAACTGACGCAGAAGAGTCCGACCGAGTGGCTTGCCGATATCCCCGTCAAGGACGACTATGGTCCGAACATCACGTTCTCCGCGCTCTATGTGAAGAATGGCGATTTCAATTTCCAGAACGCGGGGATTCAGGTTGTCGTGCCTTCGATCGATCTGGCGATCCATACCGACAAGAGCGACTACCGACCGGGCGACAAGGTGACGGTGGACCTGAACATCAGCGTCGGGCGCAAACCTGTCGAGGCCGTACTGAGTGCGGGCGTCGTCGACGATATGGTCTACACGCTGCAACCCGAAGTCGCGCCATCGATCTTCGACTTCTTCTATCATCCGCGCCGCGACAGTGTGCGCACGACCGCGAGTCTGAACTTCTACGGCTATGACCTCGCGTGGTCGCCCCACACGAGTAGTGAAGCGAAGTTCGACTACAACCAGCGTGCGCTCAAGATTCTTACCCGCCCGCGCCGCGAGAACATCGATACGGCGGCGTGGCAGCCGACCTTGAAGACGGATGGCCATGGTCATGCGAGCTTCAGCTTCACGATGCCCGATTCGCTGTCGCGCTGGCGCATCACTGTGCGGGCGACGACGGCCGACGGCGTGGTCGGCCAGCGGACGGCATCGATCACATCGAGCAAGCCGGTTTATCTGCGCTGGAGCGGTCCGACGCGTTTCCGTGTCGGCGACGTGCCCCAAATCGGCTTGATCGTGTTCAATGAAAGGAGTACGCCGGTCATGGCGACCCTCAAGGTCGACGGCATCGATACTGACAAGCCCTCGCGTGATCTCACGCTCAAGCCCGGTGACAACTTTGTCGAACTGCCGCTGACGGTTACGCAGGATGCACAAGTCGATCTGCAATTGACCGGGGCGGACGGCGGCGCACTCGATCGTCTGCGCATCCCGTTGACGGTCGATGCGACGACGTGGACCGCGCCGCAGAGCCAGTTGGTCCATGCGGGGGATACGTTGCAACTCCCGGCTGACGCACTCGAAATCCGCTTGCAGGGTGCGACGGGCACGCAGCAGGCGTTCGGACCGGTGCTCGACAGCCTGATCGACTATCCCTACGGTTGTGTCGAGCAGACGGCGAGCCAGATGATTCCGCTCACGATCGCACTTGACGGACTTCCCGACGATGCGCTCAATCGCGGCATGCGCGACACCCTTGAGCAGCGGCTCGAGACCGCACGCGGCAGGCTGATGTCGATGGCCGGTCCGAAGGCGGCGTTCGCGTGGTGGGGCGATCAGACGGCGGGCGACCCGCTGCTCACCACTTATGCCTACTACGCGGACTGGCGCGCGACTCAGCGGCTTGGCATCACCTTGCCGCCTGAGCACTGGCAGCATGTGTTCGATACCTATCAAGCGGGTTCGTCGCAGATGTCGCTGGTCGATCGCGCGCTGACGTTGTGGCTGATGCAACAGATGCATCTGCCCGTCCGTACGCTCGCAGTGGGTGTGCAGCGAGCATTGGCGGCACAGAAGGAACCGGTGGTCGCCAGCGGGTCTGATGCTGGCAAGAGCATCGTGCTCGGCAGCCCGGGTGCGCGCATTCGTTGGCAGATGAGCCTGCTGCTGTGGCATGACATCGTCCGTCACGAGCAGATGCCCGACGACCCTGCGCTGGCCGCGAAGGCGGATGCTGCGCAGGCCGAGTTACAGTCGAGCCCTAACCCGATGCTGGCGGCGCTCGCCTATGGTCTCGGTGGCAAAGCCACGGCGTCCGCTGTCGCGGATCTAGTGAACCGCTTTGACGAAACGATGCCGACCATGGATCGCGCGCTCGCCCTGGTGTGGTTGCAGGCAGCAGTCCAGCCTTCGGCACCGGGCGCGGGTGCACGGAGTTGGACCCTGACGGGCGGATGGCACTACGTCGATTCGGCAGGCGGGGGCTACTGGTCCTATCGCGGCACCAAGGCCGTGCCTCTGCCGACGTCGTTGCAATTCTCGAACGCGCCAGCGTCGACGCAGACATTCCGGCTCAGTTATCGATCGGCTGCATCGGATGCCGCCGACTTGCCGGTCACGGTGACGCGGCGTCTCTATCGCCTGATGCCGACCGCCAAACCCGGTGTGTTCGCGGTGACCAAAGCGCAGAGTGTGCTTTCTGCCAACGCCCTGTATGTCGACGAGATCGAACTCGCCCCGCGCGGCGACAAGCTGTTGTATCGCTATGGCTTGCTCGAGGTGCCGGTGCCCGCAGGGGCGGAAATCGAGTCGCAGCGTTTCGGTTTCGAAATCGATGGCTTGAGTCCGCTCGATGAGCCCAAAGCGAAGGGAGCCAAGGATCAGGCGGGTGGCGATGCTTCCGCAGCGGATGCCGATAGCGATGCCGATGCGGATGCGCCCCGGGCGGAAAACGGCGACCCGTTGTTGACCAGCGAAGGCGTCCTGAGCGCAGACAAGATTCAGCAGTTCGGCAATCACTATGCAGTCCCCGTCGCGACCCTGGACGGTAAGCTCGTGATCCGGCACCTGATCCGGCTCGGCGAAGCGGGAAGATTCGTGCTGCCAGCGACACGGTATTACCGGATGTACGACCCTTCGTCGAAGGCTTTCGACGCTGCGGGCCCGGCAGCGTGGACGGTCCAATGAACGGCATTGAAGGCGCGCAAAGATCGGCGTCGACCGGGCGAGCAGGCCGGCATCTGCTCGCCGTTATCGTGAGCAGCCTGATCGGATGCCTGGGTGCGGACGGTACACTCGCCCACGAAGGCATCGGGCCAGCCACGTGCGATCACCTGCCCACGCTAGAAGCATGGCTTACGCTGCATGCGCAACGTTGGGATACAGCGCTCAGCGCCGAGCCGGGCTATGAACGGCCGGCCCACGTCGACGTCTGCCGTCTCGATGGACGGTGGCCCTTTGCGGACAATCATCAGAGCCGGGTCTACGTGCGCCGCCTCGAGACGACGGATGACCAGGTCACACTGGCCCACGAGTATCTGCACCTGGCCTTCCAACACTTTCCGAGCGGGCACGACGAACGTTACGTCGAGACGACCGCGCGGCGGCTTGTTGCCGACTATCCATGAGCGAGTCTTTCATGCTCCGATCCAGTGTGTTTCCTTTCTCCTTGCGCGCCGCACCCGGCGCGTACGCTTGCATCGTGGTGCTCGTCGCGCTGGGCAGTGTGCCCTTGCAGGCAAGTGCCGGGGATGATGCCGGCGAAGCAGGCCAGATCCATCTCGATGAGCCGACATCAGGTTGGCGTAACAGTTCGATCGACCCCGACCCACAGAATTTCACGCAGGAAGTCCACTACCCGGCGTCCGACGTCAACACGCGCGAAGGACAGAGCCGGATGGCACTGATTGCGGGTGAGATCAAGCAAGCACCCAAGCCGAAAAGCACGACGAAGGACGCAACGGCGTCGCAGGCGTCGGGCGATGAGGGCGCCGGCCCGCAAGTCGCGCCTAATACCCTGATCGTCAACGGTGTCCCGATGCCCTTGAAAGTTGACGAAAACGGCCGCTTCTCGCGGCCCTATGTGTTCGGCAAAGGCGCGAACAACGTCGAAGTCCGAAGTGCCGACGGATCGCACCGGGCCGTCGCGCAATTCTACGAGGCCAATTCGGACCAGTTGCCGGCGAAACTGCGGGTGGTTTTGTCATGGAGTACCGACCAGACCGACCTCGACCTGCATGTGTTGATGCCCGACGGGCAGCATTGCTTTTACGGCAATCGATTGCTCGACAATGGCGCGGCGCTCGATATCGATGTCACCAGCGGCTACGGCCCGGAGATCTTCGAATCGCCTGTCGCCGAGCACGGACGGTACTTTGTCTATGTGAACTACTACGGCGGGGAGGGCATGGACGTCAAAGGCAAACCCGCGACCATCACCGTCGCGACGGTGACCGTCATCGCTAACGAGAACACCGTCGACGAAAAGAAGCAAAGCTTCGTGGTGCCGATGCGTAAGCCCGGCGAATTGACCCTGGTGACCAGCTTCGTCTATTGAAGCAGGTTCGGTCCCGCCGGACGGCTCGCCTCGTCCGTTTCATTCACGGGTTCGATCCCTCTGCGACAGTACGCTGAACGCTTATTTGTGTCGCACTGTATCGAGTGCCGAAAGAGATACAGTGCGTTGCGATTCACCGAATTCCTGACACTTTCCAGATACCTCCGCGGCGCCCAATACGTCAACGCCAGATTCAAGGCAAATCACATCGCAGGTCCTGAGTGGATCTGCCGGTGACTCCCGACATACCGGCGTCAACTTGGCAATACGGACTAAATACTGGAGTTGTAATCATGAAATCGCTGATTCAGGCTGTTGTTGTTACCGCTGTGCTCGTCACTCCCATCGTTTCGTTTGCGCAATCGAATCCGCACGTGACACGCGAGCAGGTTCGCGCGGAATTGGTCCAACTTGAAAAAGTCGGATACAACCCGCACGGGGACTCGGTTTACTATCCGGCCAATATTCAGGCGGCCGAGACCCGCGTCATGGCGCAGAACGACGATTCGAACAACGTCGAGGGCGTGACCGATCGCGCCTCGTCACCCGCGATTCCCGTTGTGGCCCACTTCCCAGCCAAGGGCGGTGCACGGTCGATTTACTTTGGTCGGTAATGCAGGGCGGGGCGTCGGAACCGCATCGCTTTCGCGTCCCGCCGCCCTCGAATGACCTGATGCAAGGGGCAAGAGCAAGGGACAACACTCAAGTTTGTTCCTTGACTCGATTCCGGTGAGCGGCTTGCTTGGCTCGATTGCCACACGCCGCCATGCTGCACCAGCGCCTCGCGTGGCCCCGGGTATGGTCGGCAAACATCAAAGTGCACGTGGGGCCTTCGCACGCTTTCACGTGCGTGAAGTCCTCCTCGCAGACCAGCTTCGCCAATATTTCTCCGATTGGCAGAAGCAGTGATTCGGGCGAAGTCCAGCGTCTCGCGCGTTCAAAGCCGAGCGCGCCCCCGGCCTCATGTTCGTGAGCGACGATCTTTCCGAAGCCCTCGTCGCGCGCGAGCAGCAGGTTCAACGGCTCCAGTTCCTTCAGATCCGCAGACGCAAGCCCACGACCTTTGCGCTCCCGGACAAATACTCTGAACCATTCACGCAGGCTCCTCGCCTGCGCCGCCAGGCGATCGAGCTCCCCTGGCATCGCCCGTTCGCGCATCGCGCCCAGCACTTCTGCGGACACCAGCCCCGACTGTCCAAGCCATGCCAAGAGGCCCTCGCCGTCATCGATCCAGTCGATCGGGACGTCGACCGGTGTGGCCAGCGAATTCAAGAAATCCAGACCGGCCGAATCGGCCAGGAACATCGCGGGTACTTGCTGGGACATCGGAAACCTCAACATGAATGAAAATAACCTGCCTGAAAACTCTTGACAGGTTACCACATCGTAAAATAACCTGCTAAGTATCGACAAGGAGGTTACTTAAATTAAGATCGCTCGGTGGTTGCTGTATAGGGGGGCGAGGCGGATGTATCCCATCGACAGGAGGTAAAAATGTTTGGAAGCGAATTAAATGTGGTGTTGGTGCACGGCGCTTGGGCCGACGGATCAAGCTGGAGCAAAGTCATCGGCAAGCTCCATTCAAATGGAGTTAAAGCAGTTACTGTCCCGGTTCCTCTGACGTCGCTGGCCGATGATGTTGCGGCGCTTGACCGAACGCTTGAACGGACTCAAGGACCTGTCGTGCTGGTCGGCCATGCCTACGCCGGCGCGGTGATTGGCTCCGCACGCAATCTCAGGATCAAGTCCCTGGTGTACGTCGCGGCCCTCGCACCTGCCGAGGGGGAAACGGTCGCCGATGTGTTCTATCGAAACGAGCCGCACCCCAAAGCGCCAAAGCTTGCCCCGGATACCAACGGACTGATCTGGCTGCCCGAGGAGGCATTTGCCGCGGCCTTTGCGCAAAACGCAACGCCCGACGAGCTCGCGGTATTGGCGGCGACCCAGTGTCCGATCTCACCGGCCTGCATCAGCGTTCCGGTAGGACGCCCGCTTTGGAAAGACGTGCCGAGTTGGTACCTGTTGGCTGAGCAGGACCACATGATCGCGGCCGGTACGCAGCGCTTCATGGCTGAGCGTATGAAGGCGCGGGTGAGCGCCCACGCAGTCGACCATACGCCGAGCGTGAGCGCACCTGACGTCGTCGTGGATCTGATTCTTGATGCCGTGCGTGAAGCCCGCGCCTGACCAAACGAAATCCCCTGTTCTTGTCGGCCGCCGATGCGGCCATAGGTCTCATCAAGGAGCATCACCATGACTACCATCCACTACCGTAGCGCAGACGTCGACGGCTTCAAGGTCTTCTATCGCGAAGCAGGACCCAAGGGCGCGCCCAAGCTGCTGCTGCTCCACGGTTTCCCGAGTTCAGGCCACATGTTCAGGGACCTGATCCCGCTTCTCGCCGATCGTTTTCACATCATCGCGCCTGACCTGCCGGGCTTCGGCCTGTCAGACATGCCGTCACGCGAGACCTTCAAGTACACCTTTGACAACCTAGCCAGTGTGGTGGATCGCTTTACGGAACTCGTCGGTTTTGACCGCTTTGCTGTCTATGTATTTGACTACGGGGCACCGACGGGTTTTCGCCTGGCGACCCTGCATCCGGACCGCATCACTGCGATCATTTCGCAGAACGGCAATGCCTACGAGGAGGGACTGAGCGAAGGCTGGAACCCCATCCGTGCCTACTGGCAGGACGCCTCCGAAGAAAATCGCAAGGCGCTTCGCGGCTTTCTGACGCCGGAGTCGACACGTTGGCAGTACACCCATGGGGCTCCCGATGAGACATTGGTGTCACCGGACGGTATCGCGCTCGACAATTTCTATCTTGCACGCCCGGGAGCCGATGAGATTCAGCTGGATCTGTTTAGCGACTACAAGAGCAATGTGGCCTTGTACCCTGCCTTCCAGGACTACTTCCGCAAGCACAAGCCACGCTTGCTGGCGGTGTGGGGCAAGAACGATCCCTTCTTCCTGCCGCCGGGCGCAGAAGCGTTTAAGCGGGATATTCCCGACGCCGAGATCCGGTTCTTCGACACCGGCCACTTCGCGCTGGAAACGCATGCGACAGAGATCGCCGCGGTGATCGGCGAGTTCCTTTCTCGATAAATCGGTCCGCTGCGGCAGCGTGAGTTTAGGCCTGCGGCGGACGCCGGAGATGACCGTTGTGAGGCCTCTTCGTCAACTTGGGAGCAATGACATGTCAAAACCAGTTGCTGTTGTTACGGGTGCTAGCCAAGGTATCGGCTTTTCCACTGCCGTGCGTCTCGCGCGAGACTTCGGTTCCGTCGTTCTGGTTGCACGCAATCGGGCCAAGCTCGAGGAGACCTCGGCGGCGGTCAGGGAGGCCGGTGCGGAGCCTCTTGTCATCGATATTGATCTGTCTGATCGCTCGGCGGCAAAGACGGTGGTGGAACAAACGCTCGAGAAGTTCGGCCGCATCGATGCATTGGTCAATATCGCTGGCGCCGTTCCTCAAATCGATCTGTTCGATATGACAGACGAGCAATGGGATGCCGGGATGGCGCTGAAGTTGCACGGCGCTCGCCGCCTGACTATCGAAGCGTGGCCTGCTTTGAAGGCTGCCAAAGGTTCGGTCGTCCTGATCTCGGGGAACTCAGCGCTGTTTCCGAAAGCGCCATATGCCGCAGTCGGCACCATCAACGCAGCGATCGTGGCGCTTGCCAAGGCTTTTTCAGATCGCGGAATCACGGACGGCGTTCAGGTGAACAGCGTGCTGCCGGGTCCGGTGATGACAGGGCGTCGAAGGTCTTACCTTGAGCACTGGGCGCCGCTGCACGACATGACGGTTGAGGAAGCCACCGCCAAATTTCCGTTAGAGGTGGGGATCACGCGCTATGGCGAGCCTGAAGATATTGCAGAACTGATGGCGTTTCTGGTGTCCCCGGCGGCGCGCTGGATGACGGGCTCGACCCTGCGGATGGACGGGGGCGAGGTTAAGTCGATCTAACCGAGACTGGGTTCAGTTCATTCAAACAATGGGAGAGCCGGACTATTGACAATCACCCTGCAGCGGCGAGTGCCGCTGTTGCGATTCGTCCAGTTCTTCCTCGAACGAGAGGCCGATGCGCTCGCATGCGGCGCTCCTCAGCGGAGTGCGGCTGCCACCGCCTCGTCGATCTGCAGCGCAAAGCGCGCTTCAACGTCGGGCACCGCGTAGCCAATCGACAGTTCCAGATACGCGTCGCCTAGCACCAACTGAACGAATGTCGCTGCCCGCAATGCAGCAGTTGATTCGTCAAATCGCTTTCGCAGAATTTTTGCGGCGAAGGCACGCACGCCCTTTGCACCATTTTCGTAGAACACCTCACCGAGTTCCGGAAGGCGCTCGGCCTCGGCAACGATGGCCCGGTAAAGCCGCAGGTAATCCGGCGCGATAAGGATCTGTGCCAACACCCATCCCAACTCACGCAACTCGTCGTCGGGTGATCCCTCGGATTGCTCGTCCTGAGCGCTGGCAAGAACTCCACCCACTTCAGCACACATCGAACTCACCAGGCCAACGAAGAGAGCCTCCTTCGACTTGAAATGGCGGTAGACCGTCTGTTTGCCGACGCCCGCTGCCGCGGCGACATCATCCATCGTTGCCAGTCCGAAACCCTGGCTTAAAAAAACGGCTTTAGCGCCGTCGAGGATGGCGGATCGCTTACGGTGTTGTAGCGGGCTCAGGTCGGGGAGAGAGGATGTGTTCATGCCCGATTAGTAACAGATCGTTGAGTAGTTGACAAGACTGATCAGTCTCGTTTAGATTTGCGGAAACGAGACCAATCAGTCTCGTTACTGTGACTTATCAACTTTGCTGGCAATCATTGAGGGGAACGCTATGGAACTGTTCATTACAGGTGGTACGGGCTTTATTGGGCAAGTGGTCACGCGCAAGGCGATTAGCCTCGGTCATCAGGTGACGGCGTTGGTGCGCCAGGACAACTCGGCGGCCGCCCGCGCCCTAGCACGCCTCGGAGTGAAACTGCATTGCGGCGACCTGCGTGAGCCAGAGTCTTTCGCTGCGACTGCCGGTGCCGCGGATGGCGTGGTGCACACCGCGTCGACGAACGATGCCTCCGCCGGTGCTGTTGATGAGGCCGCAACTGTAGCGATGCTTTCGCATTTGCATCCGGGCGCGACTTTTGTCTATACGTCGGGCACCTGGGTCTACGGCAATACAGAGGGGGAGCCCGCGACTGAAGCATCAGCGCTAAATCCGACACCACTTGTCGCCTGGCGGCCCGCAGTGGAGCAACGTGTGCGGGCGCTGGCAGCAAGCCGCTCGATTGCCGCAGTGGTCCTCAGGCCGGCGATGGTGCATGGCTACGGCGGCGGTGTTTTTGGCATGCTTGCCGGCATGGTCGGTCAGACTGGCAGCGTGAGGATCGTCGGCGATGGTCGCAACCACTGGCCTGCCGTTCACGTCGATGATCTCGCCACGGCTTACCTAAGCGCGGCGGAGCGAGCGGCAAGCGGGGACGCTCGAGTCACGGGACAGATCTTCAACGTGGTCACGGAAGATGCCATTGCCGTTGCCGAGATAGGTGCAGCGATTCGTGCCTCGGTCGGCGCCGATCGCGTCGAACCTTGGCCGCTCGACGATGCTCGCAAATCGCTTGGACCATTCGCTGACGCACTGGCGCTCGATCAGACAGTAAGCGGCCAGCATGCCCGGCAGGTTCTTGCGTGGGACCCCGATGGCCCCGGCCTGATTGTGGATCTCTCTGTACAGAAGCACTTTCAGCAAAGCAACGGGGCATGACGATGGCGTTAAATATTGGATCTTTCGAATCGATTCTCGCGATGATCGTAGCGGTTCTGTTCGCGGTTGCCGGGGTGGTCAATCTCTCAGGACTAGGCGCGGTGAAGCGCGACTTCGCACGCTGGGGTTACCCGGCATGGTTTCGTTTTCTCTGTGGCGCTCTCGAATTGTTGAGTGCGGCACTTCTTCCCGGACAACAAACCCGAGTCTTAGGCCTAATGCTGACCGGTGCGATCATGATCGCCGCGCTCTTTACGTTGCTACGAAACCGGGAGCCGTTTGGGCATCTTGCGCCGGCGCTGATCTTCTCGGCGCTTGTTGTGGTTACTGCGGCGGCCCGCTGTTGAGGCTTCCGCGGCACTGACAGGCCGCGCGGGCAATCCGTGCTGCAGGTACTTGAATCAGGTCTGCAGTGCCAACTTGATCGCCTCGGGAAAAGGCGTCGTGTTTCTGCCGAGAAGCTCGGACAGATCGCGAGAGGAACTATCCAGCGCCCCTTGCGACGCCTTCACATCCGCATCGACCACGACATCGACGATCATCTTCGGCAACCCCAAGCTTAGCAGCGCAGCCTCATATTCAGCCGGCGGCAGATTGTTATAGACGATGGGTCGATCAGCCTGCTTTGAGACCTCCCCGGCAAATTCGGACATCGAGAAGGAGTGGTCTCCTGCAAGTTCATAGGTCCTGTTCGCGTGACCAGGCTGTGTAAGAACCGAGATAGCCGCACCTGCGTAATCGGCACGCGAAGCAGAGGCAAATCGCCCTTGTCCTGCGCTGCCGATCATTGCTCCATGAGCGAGCGCCAGAGCGAGATTTCCAGTGGCGTTCTCCAGATACCAGCCATTGCGCAACAGCACAAACTCCAGGCCAGAGCTCTTCAGGTACTTTTCTGTTTCCAGATGCTCGCCTGCGAGAACCAGGCTGGAGCTGTCAGCGCGCAACATACTTGTATAGGCAATCGACTTCACACCGGCTCGCTTGGCAGCATCAATTACGGCCTTGTGTTGCCGGAGTCTTTCGCCCGGCTGTACCGCCGATATAAGCAACACCTTCTCGACACCTTTAAAAGCCTCGGCCAGCGTTTCCGGACGATCGTAATCGGCCTCGCGTACCTGGACCCCCAAGGCGCGCAAATCGTCGGCTTTCTCCGGGTTTCGAACCGCCGCAACGATCTGAGTTGACGGGATGATTTGTAGAAGGCCTTTAACGACGAGTTGTCCCAGGCTTCCATTTGCTCCAGTAATCGCAATCATTCTATGTTTCCTTTCTGCCTGTAAGTAGGCTTCTTGTAGGAGTCGGCACAGACGGGAGACGGTGTCCGTGCAGCGGCGTGTCTTGATAAGAAGCTAATGGTATGTTTTCTATACTAGGTGTCAATCAGGTACTACAATGCAACCAGGTAGCATTCAGGAAACCGTCATGTCCGAATTTCAAGCAGAGATGTTGCCCCCGACTGTTTGCCCCAGTCGCGTGATGCTCGACCAGATCGCTGACAAATGGTCGATGCTCATCCTTGCGTCGCTTCGCGACGGACCATTGCGATTCAACGCGATCAAGCGTCGCATCGACGGGGTGACCCAGAAGGCCCTGACGCAGTGTTTGCGTCGGCTTGAGCGAAACGGAATTGTCGAAAGGAGAGTGATCACAACCTCGCCGATTTCCGTCGAATACAAAATCACGACGCTCGGACTTTCGCTGGATCGACCCTTTCAAGCGCTTTATCTGTGGACACTCGAGCACCTTTCTGAAGTTGAGATCGCGAGAGTTCGCTACGACGAGCGCGCCCTCTCGGACTAATGTTGATGCAGTCGACCGAGAGTTGATGCAGCCGACCGAGAAGTGAGATGAGGCAGCACACGCCCATTCCTGCGTGGAATAGTCGGTATGCACCCCGACTACCTACCCTCGACATAGCTCGACGATTAACTTAGCGCCACGGTAGGACGCCATAGGCAGGACGCCTGGGTTCTGTACACCGAGGAATGCGCAAGACGTGCATTCGCTATGCGACTCTTAATCTCAAAGGCAACAAAATGTCGAAGCCATTCGAAAACAAGCTCGCCCTCGTAACGGGTTCCTCGCGCGGCATTGGCGCGGCCATCGCCGCCCGGCTCGCCGCCGATGGCGCTTCGGTGATCGTTCACTATGCGGCGAGCTCGGCGCGTGCTGAAGAGGTCGTCGAACAGATCCGTAAGGCCGGCGGCCAGGCGGAGGCGGTGGGTGCGGATCTAAGCAGCGTTGAAGGAACGAAGTCTCTCATTGCATCGATCGACAAAGTCTTCGGCGGCAAATTCGGCGGTCGACTCGACATCCTGGTTAACAACGCTGGCACTGTCGAGTATGGTCCCTTCCTCGAGTCGTCCGATGAGTCGTACGACAAGCACTTCAATCTGAATGTACGCGCGCCGATTGCACTTTCCAAAGATGCTGGCAAGCGTATGGCTAAGACCGGCAGTGGCCGAATCATCAATATTGCCTCGGCTTTCGGTGAGGCCGCGCCGTTGCCGGGTGTCACGCTCTACATTGCCACCAAATTCGCGCTGCACGGCTTTACCCGCGGCTTGTCGCGCGAACTCGGCCCGCTCGGCATTACAGTCAACGGTATCCAGCCCGGTCCGATTGACACCGAACTCAGCCCGAACCCGGGCGATCCGGCCTACGACGCCATGGTGAAGCTCACCAGCGTCGGCCGGTTCGGCCGGGTGAACGAGATCGCAGCGGCGGCGGCTTATCTGGCGCATCCGGATGCATCGTTCACCAACGGCGAAAATCTGACCGTTGACGGCGGCTGGAACGCCTAAGTCACGCTTTCCGGCGTGCTCTTGGCAGAGATACCCTGCGCGGGGCGCGTCGGGCGATTGTTCCATCAGATTGATTCGATATCGAATTAAACTTCCACCGACACCTGGGCGAGCGCGATGAATGCCTGCGTGGCCGCGCTTCGATACCCGCCTTTGCGCAGCAGCAGCGCGGCAGTCCGCTTCGGCAGCGCTGGCTTCAGATCGATCAGAGATAGCTCACTGTGCTCGCGTGCGATCGCGGCCGGCAGCACGGTGGCCAGCGCGCTGCGGCGCACGATCTCGATGACCGCACTGATCGAATTGGCCTCCATCACAATGCGTGGCGCAATGCCATGCCGTTTGCAATATCGATCGATGTAGTGGCGCGTGGCAAATTCTTCGTTGAGCAGTACAAGTGCTTCTTTCTCGAATTCGCCAAGCGTCAGGGCCGTGGGCTTCTTCGCATGCCCATGCGATTTGCCGACCACCATTGCCAGGGCTTCGACGAACAGCGCCTGGGTCTCGATATCGGAAGTGTGCGTCTCATCGAACGCGATTCCCACGTCCAGCGCATCTTCGTTCAACAACGCCTCAATCCGGTCCTGCGGCATTTCGAAGATGTTCAGCACGATGTTTGGATAGCGGCGGTGGTACTTTTCCAGCAGCGGGCCGATCAGATAGGCGGTAAACGTCGGAGTCATGGCGAGGCGTAGCGAACCGCGGCTCAGTTCCTGCACGTCGTGAATCGCTCGCTCGCCCGCCTCCAGATCTTGCAGCGCACGCTGGGCAAAGTGCACGTAGGCCGCACCGGCATCCGTCAGCTGGATTGTCCGGCCGGACCGGTCGAACAATTGCACGCGCAAGGTGTCCTCAAGCTGCCTGATCTGTTGCGAGAGGGTGGGCTGTGACACGTGAAGCGCCTCGGCCGCGCGTGTGAAATTGCGGTGTTCCGCGACCGCCAGAAAATAACGGATGTGCCGGAGCAGCATGAGACCTCTTTTAACTATTGGTTATCCCTATGGTGAAGATAATAAACCGGTCTTGGACACTATAGTTTGATTGCCGCATTCTTCGCTCATCGGTTCTTAACCACCTTCCCCGGCGGAGCGAAACATGCAAGAGATCATCGACGGCTTTCTGAAGTTTCAGCGCGACGCGTTTCCACAGCGTTCGGAACTGTTCAGGCAACTGGCGACGAGCCAGCAACCGCGCACCTTGTTCATCTCGTGCTCAGATAGCCGGCTCGTACCGGAACTCGTCACGCAGCGCGAGCCGGGCGATCTGTTCGTGATCCGCAATGCCGGCAACATCGTGCCGTCGTACGGGCCGGAACCGGGGGGTGTGACGGCCACCGTCGAATACGCAGTCGCCGCACTTGGCGTCACCGACGTGGTGATCTGCGGTCACTCGGATTGCGGTGCGATGACAGCCATTGCCACCTGCAAGTGTATGGACCATATGCCGGCTGTGCGCAGTTGGTTGCGCTACGCGGATTCCGCGAAAGTCGTCAACGAGGCACGCGAGCACAAGAGCGAACACGACCGGATCGACTCGATGGTGCGCGAAAACGTGATCGCCCAGCTCGCCAATATCAAGACCCACCCCTCTGTGCGGCTGGCACTCGAACAAGGGCATCTGGCGCTGCACGGCTGGGTGTACGACATCGAAACCGGCTCAATCGACACGCTGGACGGCACGACGAACCGCTTTGTGTCTCTCGCCGAACATCCGACTGTTTGCGCCACGCCGGCGCGGTTCAGCCTTGCCGCCTGAACAACGGCTCTTCAACTTCATTCCATTTCAAGGAGCATCGTCATGACGCAATCCCAACATAGCCAATCTTCCCGAGAAGCCCTGACCAACGCGATCATCGACGCGAAGATCCGCAAGGACCTGACGTTCGAACAGATCAATGAAGGCAGTGGCCTCAGCCTGGCGTTCGTCACGGCCGCGCTACTCGGCCAGCATCCGCTGCCGGCGGACGCCGCGAAGGTCGTGGCGGTGAAGCTCGATCTCGGTGAAGACGCCGTTCGCCTGTTGCAAACCATTCCCGTGCGCGGCAGTATTCCGGGAGGCGTGCCGACCGATCCCACGATCTACCGGTTCTATGAAATGGTGCAGATTTACGGTTCGACTCTGAAGGCGCTGGTGCATGAGAAATTTGGCGACGGCATAATCAGCGCAATCAACTTCAAGCTCGATATCAAGAAAGTCGACGATCCGGAAGGCGGCTCGCGTGCAGTGATCACGCTTGACGGAAAGTATCTGCCGACCAAGCCGTTCTGAGCGTGCCCGCTGCTTGCGTTCGAGACCGATGATGACCCGCGAACCGTGGACCGTTATCGGAAGCTTTGGCCTGAGGCGACATTCAATCTTCAGCGCCTGCCGGTCTATCGTCGTCAGGCAAGAAGGTCTTCGTAAAAGGCCCCAAACGGACGAGTCAAATGTGCAATCTGGATTTCCAGAATCCAGAGCCCGGCGTGGGGATGCTCTTCGAAATCCCCAAGATCGCCCGCCTTATAAATGGCATGGGGGAAGTCGCTGACACGATGTCCCTTGATGTCCAGGTTCAAGCGCCATCCCAGCGCTGAAGCGCGCTCAGCCGCATAGTCATAGAGCGCCTTGCCTCCTGCACCGGTCGACTTCCAATAGTGTTCTACTTCGTCGAACAGGGTTTTGGCGGCTTCGGCGCATGCCTTCATTTCCGCATCGTCACCGACCACAAACGTAGCGCCTGCATCGCCTTCATGCTGGTTCCAGACGACACCCAAATCAACGAAGAAAATGTCGCTCTCTTTAAGCTGTGGGTCGCCTTCGGATCGCTGGCTGAACGTTCGCAGCGTGTTTTCACCGAAGCGGATCAAGACGGGATGCCAGATTCGATCCATCCCCATCTCTGCCAAAATGACACGACATTCAGCCGTCGCCTCTGACTCGGTCATTCCCGGACGAACGACTTTCGCAATGCGCTCCACCACCTCCCAGGTTTTACCCCGGGCATGATGCATTGAGGCAAGTTGATATTTCTCGCCGACGGCTTCTTTCCTGCTCACATCCATTTGGTTCCCCCTTGTGTCACGTTCGGTTCTTACTCGGCTCCGATGGCCGCATCTGCGCCAACGTGCCGGTTGGATAGCGTCATCATATTCGGTTCCGACCATGCTCTTTTGGAAATAGGGAATGGATTCACGTGCGGTATAGGAGATCTGCCTGCGCGAGGCCACGCACAAATGCAGTTTGAGAGGAAGCAGACGCGGGTCCTCGAGCGCTCTGAATTCGAGTCGTTGATGCGAGACGTCGGCCACTACATCCAGCCAGCAAAGCACGCCGATACCGACGCCTTCTCGAACCAGCGACCGCATCATCTGTGTGTTGTTGCACGACATGAACGTGCTCGTGTCGACCTGGTGCCTTTCGTAAAGCGCGTTCACGTGGTCACTGATCACGAGCGGCGCGCCGGGCAGGATCGTCTTGAAGTCCAGCGTCTGACTCAGACGTAGCCGCGCGTGCTCGCCCAGTATATGGCCGCGTTGAAAGACCACGCCGAGGGGAATATCAATCGAATGGAGTGCCTCGAGGCCGGTCATCGAAGCCGGCTGCAACAGCAGCCCAAAGTCCACAGCGCATGAACTGATCTGACGCGCCACCTCCTCGTTGTCCAGAACCTGAACGCCGACCGTCAGTCCGGGATGGGCGGCCGAAATCCTGCCGATCGCTTCGGCGACCATGCCTTCCGTGAGTGCGTCGATGACGGCGATTTCCACGTGGCCGCGCTTCAGTCCTTGTAACTCGTCCACCTGCGCGAGGGCGTGCTGATATTCCTGTTGCCAGCGGCGGATCAGCCCGATAAAGATCTCGCCCGCGGCCGTGGGACGCAATCCGCCATGGAAACGTTCGAACAAGGGCGCACCAATCGTCTTCTCTGCCTGCAGCACCTGCCGATCGATGGCAGAGGCCGACACATGGAGTGCCTCGGCCGCTTTGCGAATGCTTCCAAGCTCCGCGATCGCAGCGAAGTAGCGGGTGAACCGTGAAAACGTCAGCATGGGTGTTCCAATTTTTGCAACGCGTCAGTGAATTATTGATTGTTTATTGGAACGCCATTTCTCCCCAGAATCAAGCCGACAAAAACGCCCCCGTCTTCGCGACCTTGACTCTGATTTAGATCCGCACCTGGAAAGGCAATCCAATGAGCACTGAAGTGTTGTTACCGCCGAATTGCACGTTCGACCCGCATGATTGGCGGATCCTGGCGCAGCACTGGTATCCGGTTGCGCTGGCCAGCAGCGTGGTCGAAGCACCGATTTCCGCCATGCTGCTCGACGAGCCGCTGGTGATCTATCGCGTCGACGGCAAGCTTGTGATCGCGCGGGACGTATGCCCGCATCGAGGCGTACCGCTGAGTCTGGGCACGCATGACCGTCAAGGAGTGGTTTGCCGATATCACGGATTGCGCTTTGGTTCCGATGGTCGATGCAATCGCATCCCATCAAGTCCGAACACGCCCATTCCGGCCAAACTTCAATTGAAAACCTATCCTGCGGTCGAGCGCTACGGGCTGATCTGGACGTGCTTGGGCGCACCCGTTTCGGGGGAGGAAAGCGTAGAGCCGCTCATACCGACGATGCCGTTTTGGGACGACGACGATTTCCAGCAGATCGTGTGCCCCACGATCGACATTGCCGGCTTCGCTGGCCGTCAACTCGAGGGCTTTCTGGATGTAGCGCACTTCGGCTGGGTGCATACCGATACGTTCGGCGATCCGGACAACACGGAGGTGCCTGTTTATACGGTTGTCGAGTCAGCCGTCGGTTTCAAAGCGGACTATCGGAGTTTTGTCGGTAACTACCCAATCGGATCCGATCAGCGGGGGCAAGCCGGTTTCGAGTGGCTGCGTCATTTTGAAGCGCATTTGCCATTCGCGGCGACACTGACGGTTCACTTTCCGGAAGGAGGCCGCCTGATCATCATGAACGCAGCCTGTCCCGTCTCGGCCCGAAAGACCCGTCTATTCGCACCGATTGCACGTAATTTCGATAGGGATCAGCCGGTCGAGGCTGTGCATGATTTCAATCTCCGGGTGTTCGAAGAAGATCGCCTTGTGGTGGAGTCACAGAAACCCGAGTGCCTTCCGTTGGATACGATGCTCGAGGCACATATTCCGGCCGACCGAAGCTCGATTGCTTATCGTAAGGGTCTTCGTCGTCTGGGCTTGAGTTCGATTTTTGCAGCGTGAGAGCGAAAGGCCTTTGTTGGAGGCTCGGTTAACTAATGAACACATCGTCGGCAAACCGGCGGGACACCCTGGCCCAAAGCCCGGGACGCCCCGCTTGCGTTGCCGGCAGCAAAATCTCGTTAATATGTGCTTTCTGCCGAGAAAGGTTTTTGCCCATGACTACATTAGCCAATCGTTCCAACACCGCATTGATCGTGATTGATCTTCAAAACGGAGTCGTGGCCAACGCGTATCGACGTCACGAAGTGCTGAACACCGTCAAGACGCTCGTCGAGCGAGCACGCGGTATGGACGTGCCGGTTGTCTGGGTGCGCCACACCGACGAAGAGTTGAAGCCGAGCAGCGAAGCGTGGCAGATTGTCGCCGAACTCTCTCCGGCACCCGGAGAAGCGATCATCGATAAAAATTATCGCGATGCGTTTGAAAACACCACGCTCGAACACGTGCTGTCGACGCTGGGCGTCGGCAAACTGATTGTGACGGGGGCGCAAACGGACATGTGCATTCGCTCGACGCTGCATGGAGCGATCGTGCGCGGCTATGACGCCACGCTGGTCAGCGACGCACATACGACGGATGACATGACGCAATACGGCGCACCACCAGCGGATGGCGTGATCAGACACACCAATCTGTACTGGACCAATCAAAGTGCGCCGGGCCGCTCGGGCGGAGTCGTCGAGAGTAAAGACGTCGATTTCTCGCGCAGCAGTTCCTGAATGAAGACCACCCGACGAGACCGGATCGATCACGTCAGGCAGAGCAATCCCTCTAGCTCAGTGCATGCCGCCACTTGCGACAAGGTGTTCGCCTGTCAACCAGCGGGCGTCATCCGATGCGAGAAACACAGCGATCGACGCAATGTCGTCCGGTTGGCCGAGACGTCCAAGCGGAGTCTGCGAGAGAGCCCACTTCTCGAGGTCGGAGCCAATGATCCCTGCGGTGTGGGTGCCCTCGGTCACGACAACGCCAGGGTTGATCGAGTTAACGCGAATCTTCCTCGGCCCGAGTTCGCGTGCAAGCACGCCGGTGATCGCGTCGACCGCACCCTTGGTGCCGCTATAGACGGCACTTGCCGGCGGGGTAATGCTGCTCACGACCGAACTCACGTTGATGATGCTCGCTCCCTCGCCTAGATGGCCGACGGCAGCCTGTGTGGTCAGCAGCACGCCCAACACGTTCGTGTTGAACTGTTTGTGAAAGTGTTCTTCAGTGATCTCTTCGATCGGCGAGAACTCGTAGATTCCCGAGTTGTTGACCACGACGTCGAGGCGCCCAAACGTCTCGATAGCGGCGTTGATGATGCCTTTCGCGTCCGCAGCTTTCGAAACATCCCCGCCGACGGCGACTGCCTTGCCGTTGGCTGCGGAGATCGCTGCCACAACCGCATCCGCACCAGCCTTGCTGCTTGCATAGTTGACGACCACCGAGGCGCCTTCTGCTGCGAGTGCCTTCGCGATAGCGGCTCCAATACCCTTCGATGCGCCCGTGACGACAGCGACCTTACCTGCGAGCTTGCTCATATCGTTTCCTGAAAGAGATCTGGTTCCGCGGAACATGACTGGCTGTTTCTGAAGCCAATAGCTTTGCGTCGGTGCCAATGTAGACATCTCTTCGGTTGCGATAAAGCGGCGCAAAACGAAATAACTAGCGGGATTTGATGAACAATGCGAAATCTCGACTCTTCGAGGCGGAGGGTCGACCGCTCAGACCCTGACCCGACGGCTATGACAAGCGGATGCCGCGCTCAGTCTCCATATGGTTTTTCCACCGCTTTCTCAGGTCGCTGAGACGGCAGCCGTGATGCTCGTCAAGAAATTCCGCGGCGGTGATGCGATCCGTTCGGAAATGCCGAAACTCCTGTCGCATCTCGCACCAGGCGGCGAGAAGACGCACTGTGTCGGCATACCCAATGATCACGGGCCAGATGGTGCGCTCGGTGTCTTGCGCCCCCTGGTTTCGATAGTGAATGCGGATCTTGCGCCCGCTGCGAATCCATAGACGAGCCTTCGCGATGTCGAGGCCATCGAGCGCCTGCACACTGCCCGACGGAGCGCCGACGGTGGGTTCAGCGATAAAAGGGCGCATCCGTTCCGGTACGGCAGAGGCAATCTTGGCGATCAGGTCGCGTGCCGCATTGGCCAGCACGGGATCTCCGCGTTCGGCTACCCATTGCGCGCCGAGCACCGCGGCCTCGATCTCATCTGGCGTGAGCATCAGCGGCGGCATGTCGAAGTTGCGATCAAGGACATACCCCAGGCCTGCCTCACCGCGGATCGGTACCCTTTGCCCGATCAGATCCGCGATATCACGGTAGACGGACCGCTTGGATACTTCCAGCTCTTCGGCCAGCATGCTTGCGGTCACAGGGCGCGTATAGCGTCGCAGGATCTGAATGATCTGAAACAGGCGGTCGGCTCGACGCATGATGGTGTCGCTGCTGACGTAACGCTGTCAGCAGGCCCCTCCTAGAATCAACAACGATAGGTACGCGAAAGTCTAACCCACATAAAGAGGTCACTATGAATTTCGTCTCGGTGCGAGTCATCGCCAATGACATGAAGCGTTTGGTTGGATTCTACGAAAACACAACGGGTCTAACAGCGACGTGGTACACGGAGGACTTTGCCGAATTGGCGACGCCTTCCTGTACGTTGGCGATCGCCAGCAAGAAAACCATGGATCTGTTCGGGGCCAGCGCCGCGCATCCCGCGGACAACCGCACCGCGATCGTCGAGTTTCGCGTGGATGACGTAGACCAGGAATATGAAAACCTGAAAAAGGTCGTCAGCGAATTTGTTCAGGAACCGACAACTCAGCCATGGGGGAACCGCTCCTTGATGTTTCGCGACCCCGAGGGAAATCTGGTCAATTTTTTCACGCCGGTCAGCGCGCAAGCGATCGAGAAATACAGCACTTAGACGAGGAACTCGTATCGCGTCGCCGATGATTGCTGGCGCGGTGGCGCCTCTGCTTCCCTCCAGTGCATCGGGCACGCCGTTGGTGCCCACCCTGACCAGGATCCAAAATCTGGTGCATGGCACTGGCCGTTTTCCCGCGGATTCCCGGCGTTCTAGTATGGCATGAGTCATGCTTAGTGAACTGTATTCAAGTGACTTGAATTAAATTCACTAACCTTTCTCAGCGGCAGGGCCGCACGGGAGCATCATGCATCAGTCTTTTCGCACTCTCATTTTGTCGATGGCGGGCGCGTTGGCGCTTTGCGTGGCGGTACCCGGTCATGCGCAGGACGGCGACCTGCTGGCGCGAGTGAAAGCCAACAAGGCAATCACAGTCGGCACGGAAGCCCGCTATGCGCCGTTTGAGTCGATCGAAAACGGCAAGATCGTCGGTTACGACTCCGACTTGTTGCAGTATGTGCTCAAGTCCTTGCCGGGTGTCGAGCTCAAACAACTCGATCTGCCGTTTCAGGGCCTGCTACCAGGCCTCGACGCCAAGCGCTTCGATATGGTGATCACTGCCGTCACCGTCAACAAGGACCGCGCGAGCCACTTCGCCTTCACGCTTCCGGTTGCCGACGCGACGACGGGTGTGCTGTTGCGCTCCAACGAAGCCGCAATCAAATCACCCAATGACCTCAACGGCAAGGTGGTGGGTTCGCAAACCGGATCTGCACAACTCCTGGCGCTGACCGCGCTCGACAAGAAGCTGAAGGATGCAGGCGGGCCCGGGATCAAGGAGATCAAGCAATACGTTGCATTCGACGAAGCGTATGCCGATCTTGCCGTCGGCCGGCTCGATGCCGTCGCCCAATCGGTCGCAAACCTCGGTCCTCTGATGAAGTCGCGCCCCGGCGTATTCATCATCATGCCTTCGACGATTGGTCCGAAGAGCTATTTCGCCTGGGTCGCTCGCAAGGATGCGGACAGTGCTTCGCTGTTGAAGGTGTTCAGCGATGCGATCGCCCGTGCGAATCAGGATGGCACGATGAAGACGCTCCAGCAGAAGTGGTTTGGCGCGACAATGGATGTACCGTCGGATGCGGTGCCTGAGCCGTCGATGTAATCGTCGCTTCCGACGTCCAAAGCCGCCAAGTCCGCACCGACGACTCATGAACCCACCCGATCTTCTCGCACGCCTCGCCGGCTATGCGCCGCAGTTGCTCAATGGCGCTATCACGACACTATGGCTGTCGGCGGTGTCGGTCGCGTGCGGGTTCTTCGCGGGCATCTTCATCTATGTGATGCTCGCGGGTCGGAGCCGCTCGCTCGCGGCAGCGGCACGCGCGTATGTCAGCGTCTTTCGCGGCACACCGATGCTCGCGCAATTACTGGTGTTCTACTACGTGCCTTCGGCGCTTGGGCTGAGCCTGCCAGGGGTCGTCTCGGCCGTGATCGGGCTGTCGCTCAATACGGCTGCTTATCAGTCTCAGATTCTTGGTGCAGGGTTTGCTTCGATTCCGCGCGGCCAGATCGACGCCGCGCATACCTTCAATCTCACGCGGTCGCAGCGGCTCTGGCACATCGAGATTCCGCAGGTGGTGGCGTTGACGCTGCCCGCTCTGATCTCGGAGATGATCGATATCGTCAAGGCCTCGGCCGTGGTGTCGGTCATCGCCGTGACGGACCTGATGCGGGTTGGCCAGCAATTGTCGTCGGCCAGTTATCGCCCGCTCGAGGTCTATACGTTCGCGGCCGTTTTCTATCTCGCGATCACGTCGCTGCTGTCGCTCGCCGGGCGTGGCGTTGCAAGCCGTCTCGCACGACGCGTGAGCCCGCGATGAATACCGTGCTCACACTCGCGCCGCGCTTTGCCAGCGCCATGCTCGTCACGCTCGAAGTGAGCCTGCTTGCTGCCTTGCTTGGGGCGATTGCAGGGTTCGCGTTGAATGCCTTGCGGCTTCGCTTTAAGCGTGTGCTGGCGTGGCCTTATCGCCTCTACGTCTGGCTGATCCGCGGCACACCCTATCTCTCGCAACTGGTGATCGTCTATTTCGGGTTGCCGGCAATCGGCATCACGATGACCGCCGTGCAGGCGACCGTCGTCTCGCTCGCGTTTTACTCGGCCGCCTATTTCGCCGAATTGTTCCGGGCTGGCTGGGCGAGCATTCCGCGCGGACAGCTTGAAGCGGCGCGCGCATTCGGCATAAGCCGCCGCGCGACGTTTAGGAGCATCGAACTCCCGCAGGCGATGGCCTTCTCGATTCCGCTGCTTGCCAATCAGGTCATTCTGGTGATCAAGGAAAGCGCGGTGGCCTCGGTCATCACGGTGCCCGAACTCACGATGACGGCCAGCGATATCGTCAGCTCGACCTACACCTACATCGTGCCGTACGCGATGCTGATCGTCTGTTACTGGTTACTGACCCAGGCCGTTGCGCTGGTCGCGCGTCGCGCGGCGTCGCATTTCACCCCGTTGCGGAAAACATCATGAGTTCGCTGCCTATTGTCCAGTTACGTGCGGTCGGAAAATCCTATGGCGCGCAGCGTGTGCTCAAGGGTATCGATCTCAGCGTGATGCGTGGCGAGATCGTCTCGCTCATCGGTCCTTCCGGCTCGGGCAAGACGACCGCATTGCGCTGCATGAATTTTCTCGAGGCGTATGACGAAGGCGAGGTCTGGATCAAGGGCCAACTTCTCGGTTATCGATCGAAGGGTCGCACGCCGCGTGACCGGGACAGCGAGAGGAGCATCGCCGAAGTCCGTCGCCCCGTGTCGATGGTGTTCCAGCAGTTCAACTTGTGGCCGCATATGAGCGTGCTCGGCAATGTCGCCGCGCCGCTCGTGCTGTCGAAGAAGGCGAGCAAGGCCGACGCGCATCGCAGCGCGCTTGCCGCGCTCGAGCGTGTCGGTCTCGCGCAAAAGGCCGACGCTTATCCGGCGACCCTGAGCGGTGGGCAACAGCAACGCGTCGGCATTGCACGCGCGCTCGCAATCGAGCCGGAAGTCATGCTGCTCGACGAGCCGACTTCGGCACTCGATCCTGAACTCGTGGAAGAGGTGCTTAGCGTGATCCGCTCGCTCGCGCAGGACGGCATGACGATGGTGATGGTCACGCACGAGATGAGCTTTGCCGCGAAGATCTCGAACCATGTCGTCTTTATGGAGGCCGGTCAGATCGTCGAGGCAGGCCCCCCTGAGCAGCTCTTCGGCAATACACGTACACCGCGCCTGCAGCAGTTCCTGAAACCCTGGTTCGACCGCAGCCTGTCGCCCGCTGCGCCCTTGCAAAGCGGAGGAGCGCAATGAATTTGCACGTTTCAGACCCCGCGCTGGCCGCTGCCTTGCGGGTCGACGCCGCACGGCTGCTCGCCTCGATCGCGACGCTCGCCACCTTCGGAGCGTGTGCCGACGGCGGCGTCAATCGGCCCGCACTGTCATCGACCGACCTCGATGCGCGACGTCACCTGATCGAGCGCGCACTCGAACTCGGTTGCACGGTGCATACCGATGCCTGCGCGAATCTCTTTTTTCGCCGTGAAGGAAGTAAGCCGCTCCCACCGGTTCTGACCGGCAGCCATATCGATACCCAGCCGAGCGGTGGCAAGCTGGATGGTTGCTACGGTGTACTGGCCGCACTTGAGTGCATCGCTGCACTTGAAGACGCGGGGATTTGCACGCACCGCCCCCTCGAGGTCGTCGCCTGGACCAATGAAGAAGGCACGCGTTTCCAGCCCGGGGCGATGGGATCGAGTGCTTTCGTCGATCCCTCCAGAATGGCGCGCTATCGAGACGCGCGTGACGCCGCAGGGGTCACGCTGGCCGATGCGCTCGACACGCATGCGCACGCCTTTCCGACGCTTGAGATGCGCCCGGACGGTGAGACTGCACACGCGTTTGTCGAATTGCATATTGAACAGGGGCCCTTGCTGGAAATCGCGAGTGTGCCGCTCGGTGTCGTGAGCGGGATCCAGGGCGTGCGTTGGTACACAGTACGCTGCGCAGGCACGGCAGCGCATGCGGGAACCACCCCCATGCACGCGCGTCGCGACGCGATGACGCTGGCGATCGACATGCGGGCACAGATTGAAGCATTCGCGACGACACTCGGCGGCGAGCATACGCGCGTTACGTTCGGACGGTGGTCGGTCGAACCGAATTCGATCAATACGATTCCTGCCTGCGTCACGTTCACGATCGACTTCCGTCATCCCGACGCGGCAGTGCTCGACGCATTCGACCGTCAGCTTGCTGAATGCGCTGCGCGCTGTGGTGTAGCGGTCGAGACACTATTCGACCACCCGCCCGTGCACTTCCCGCACACCGTGGTGCGCCATGTCGCCAACGCGTGTGCCGCGCTGGGCGCAAGGTCGCTTACGTTGAACTCGGGCGCATTTCACGACGCGATGTATCTCGCCAAGCATTGCCCGACGGCGATGCTGTTCGTGCCGAGTCGCGGCGGCATCAGTCACAACCCGCTCGAAGCCACGAACGACGAGCACCTCGTGCTGGGTACTCGCGCGCTCGCACACTGCCTGGTTCACCTCTGCAACGAAACACCCTGACGCAACAGAAACAAGGACTTGCCATGACGCTGTCTCACACTGAACACCCGTCTTCCCATTCGCACGACGTGCATACTCATGCGTCCGACAACGGCACCGAAACCGGTTTGAACGCGACCTTGCGCGAACCGATTTCGGCGGACGGCACACCGGTGCCCGGCCAAACGTATACCGTGCCTGCGCGTTGCGGACGTGCCGTGCGCGTGAAGGTCGGCCAGACCATCCGGATTGCCAACCCGCATGGCACGCAGGTATGCGACACGTGGATTTTCAACGCAGAACACCTCGACGAATTCCTGTCGTTCGAACATACCCGCGCCTATCTCGACAAAGTGATTCCTCAGCCCGGCGACCCTCTGGTCACGAACCATCGCCGGCCGATTGCCGAACTCGTCGCCGATACCTCGCCAGGCGTTCACGACACGCTGATCGCGGCCTGTGATCTGTATCGCTACCAGAACCTCGGCGTCAGCGGTTATCACGACAACTGCGCAGACAACATGCGCCTGGCGCTCAAGGCGATCGGCCTGCGTGCGCGCGAAGTGCCGCAGCCGTTCAATCTCTGGATGAATATTCCAATCAATCCAGACTACTCGATCGAGTGGCTGGAGCCTGTCTCGAAGGCAGGTGACTATGTGGACATCAAGGCCGTGATGGATTGTGTGGTGGTCATGTCGGCGTGTCCGCAGGATATTATTCCGATCAACGCGCTGAACCCGGTCGAAGTCGAATTCACGGTCCTCGCGTAAGAGCTCGTCTCAACGGATATCTCAACTGACTTCAGGGCGCCCTGGTGGCCACAAAGACTGTTTCGAAAAAAGCCCCGGGCGCGACCCGTACACCGGGGCACAAGTCGGCACGCGCCGCAGCCGGCAGCGCTGCGCGCGATGCCGCGGCCCCGGGTGCGTCACGCAAGCCGAGCACCTCTGGCAAACCTGCCTCGTCGAGAGCAGGCGCTGTGCCCCGCGCCGCCGCTGCCGTGCCCGTCAGCGCCCCGGTTGCGGCTGACACGCTGGGTGTGCGGCTCAAGCATGCGCGCATGGTCAAGCAGCTCACGCTCAAGGCACTGGCCCTGCAAGCAGGGTGTTCCGAAAGCATGTTGTCCAAACTCGAGGGGGGGCACGCGACGCCTTCGCTTGCGACGTTGCACAAGATCGCGCTCGCGCTATCGACCAATGTCGGCGCGCTCGTGTCGGGCCCGGAAACAAATGCTTCGCCGGTGCAGCGCGCGAATAAGCGGCCAACGACGGAGTTTCCGACCTCGGGCAGACATAAGTCGATCATGCTCGAGCGCGTGATCGTGCCCGGCGCGGGCCAGCTTTTACAGAGCGACATCCATGTGATCGAACCGCTGGCGAGCAGCGACGAGCAGATCAGCCATGCAGGGGAGGAACTCGGTTACGTGATCGAGGGCGAGCTCGAACTCACGCTCGGCGAAGAGCGTTATGTGCTGCAAGCCGGCGACTCGTTCTATTTTCCGAGTACGGTGCCGCACAGTTATCGCAACCCCGGCAAGACCGTTACCCGGGTGCTGTGGACTAACACGCCGCCGACTTTCTGAGGAACCGCCCTTGACCGCTACCGATCGAAGCCAGATGTCCCTGCCGCGCTACAGCGGGATTCCGACCTTCATGCGCGTGCCCTTTTGCACCTCGCTCGAAGCGGTTGATATCGTGCTTGCCGGCGTGCCGTTCGATGGCGGTGTGACCGCGCGGCCCGGGGCGCGCTACGGCCCGCGGGAAATCCGCAATATGTCGTCGATGACACGCGCGATCCATCATGTCAGTCGTTTCAACCCGTTCGAGGTCTGCCGGGTGGGCGACATCGGCGATGTACCTTTCACCGACCTGTTTCATCTCGAACGGTCGCATGAAGACATCCGGCGCTTTTTCGAGCCTGTGTTTGCCGCGGGGAAACTGGCGTTGAGCGCGGGCGGGGACCACTCGATTACCTATCCGATCTTTCAGGCAATCGCACCGCGCGCGCCGCTCGGGCTCGTCCATATCGATGCGCATACCGATACCTGGGATAGCTTCAAGGGATCGAAATTTACGCATGGCGCGCCGTTCCGTCGAGCAGTTGAAGCGGGGCTGCTCGATCCGAAGCGCACCATCCAGATCGGTATCCGGGGCGCGCAAAATTCAGATGAAGGCTGGCGCTACTCGCTCGACAGCGGCATGCGCGTGGTGTTCATCGAAGAGTTCGAGGCACGCGGGGTACAAGCCATCATCGACGAAGCGCGCCGCGTGGTCGGGGATGGCCCGGCGTATTTGTCGCTCGATGTCGACGGGCTCGACCCGGTGTTTGCGCCGGGCACCGGCACGCCTGAGATCGGGGGCCTCACTGTCCGCGAGACACTTGCCTTGCTGCGCGGACTGGAAGGCATACAGTGGGCTGGCGCGGATGTGGTCGAGGTATCGCCCCCATATGACGTGGGCGGCAATACCGCCTTACTCGCGGCCACGCTAATGTATGAAATCCTCTGCCTGCTTGCGCGGCGATTTCGCTAGAGCAATCAGGCTTCCCCTTCCGCGCGCGCCTCATCCATGCGTTCACGCGCGTTGCGAGCGGGTATCTCACGATTGACTAGCCACAGGGCGAGAGCGATCAGGACACCTCCGAAAGCCTGTATCCACGACAACGCCGTGCCAAGAATGAAGAACGAGAGCACGGCGGTGAATACAGGGGCGAGAAACAGGTAACCACTCGTCCTGGTGGCACCGCCTTTGTTCAAGGCGACGAACCAAAGCCCGAACGAGCCCGTCGAAGCGGGGACCGCCAGCCACAGAAACCACGCCCATTGCCGTGGGCCAAGGCCAGTCGGCCAGTGCTCTCCCGCGCCATATGCGATGGTCAGCAGGGCGATCGAGCCAGTCAGCATTTGCCAGAAGCTGAGTGCCCATGAGCCCAGCGGCAAATTTGCACGCTTGTTGACAATTGTGGCGCTTGCCCAGCACACGGCCGAAGCCAGACCGATCAGCTCCCCAGCGATTGCCCCGGGCGCGGAGAACGAATGGGCGCCGAGGCCAATTGCGAGGATCACGCCGAGGATGCCCAGGCCAAGACCTGCCACCCGCGCACGGTGAAGGGATTCGCCGAGGAAGATTCGGCCCAGTACAGCGACCCAGATCGGGTTGGTGAACAAGAGGATCGCGGCGGTCGATGCGGAAATGGACTGCATCGCAAGGAACAGGAGGCCCATGACAGCCGCGGTTTGCAAGAGACCGATAACGACGACCATCGCCCCGTCACGCAGTTTCATGCGCGGAGGAATCAGCGCTGCGAACCCTCGGTAGTCATCAAGCAAGACGAGCGGGAGTGTCGCCAGTGCGGCGACGAAGAAGCGCCAGCCCACAAGGAGCATCGGCGAAATTCCATCGGCAAGCAGGATTTTCCCCGCGACGAAGCTCGAACCCATCAGGAACGTTGAGGCGACCAGCGTAATCAGAAAGCTCGCATTTCCGAAGCGGTGCGAGTGAAAGCCCGAAATCATGGTCGTTTACCGTTTGTAATGTCTGCCTTTGAGACCGACCGCCTGCCGCTGGGGTGGTGGCACTTACCCTCCGCGGCTCGGGCATCGGTGAGTCGACAGTCAAAGTCCATTGGAGTCCCAAGCATGGAAAAGATGGCTGCCCGTTCGCCAGCGGATCCGGGGCCGGAGGATTGACCGGCTCGTGCCGAATGACGGTGCGTGGCCCGAAGCGTGCTCTGTCCAAAGCACCGAGGTCGAAAGTGCGTCATAGGACATCTTGTCGAACGGAAACGGAGAGCAGCCATGTGGGGAGCGAATTTCTTGTCAGGTGCGCGCGCACGTGAGGCGCATAAAGCATACGAGGTTTCAGATGTGGCGCTGGTCAAACGCCTTCCCGGCTTTACCAGCGAGACCGTGACCGTCAATGGCATCCGTCTGCACTATGTCGCAGGTGGAAAGGGGAGTCCACTGCTGTTGCTGCCCGGTTGGCCCCAAACGTGGTGGGCCTATCACAAGGTGATGCCCGAACTGGCAAGGACGCGTCGCGTGCTCGCGATCGATCTGAGAGGAATGGGCAGCTCTGATAAACCGGAGGGGGGGTATGACAAGAGGACGATGGCCAAGGACCTATCGGAGTTCGTTCGACAGCTCGGCTATGAACAGGTCGATGTCGTCGGTCACGACATTGGGGCCATGGTCGCTTTCAGTTTTGCAGCCAATCATCCCGACCAGGTGCGCAAGCTGGTGATGCTCGACGTGGGTCATCCGTCGGAGGGGTACTTGAAGCTGGCGCTTTTACCCGAGCTGGGAACGTTCGGCGAGAAGATCGACGAGGATCATCCCTACCTGTGGTGGTTCGCGTTTCATCAGGTCAAAGGCCTCCCGGAAGAACTGCTGGAGGGCCGGGCAGACATTGAGCATGCGTGGGTCTTCCGGTACCTGTCGAAGGACGAGGGCGCGATCGACGCTGAAGCTCGCGCCGTCTACGCCGCCGCGTATTCCAGTCGGCACGCTATCCGTGCCAGCAACGCGTGGTATCAGGCGTTTGCGCAGGATATTGTCCATTATGGAACGTATGCGCCGCTGACGATGCCCGTACTCGGATTGGCGGGCACAGGCTACAAACGGCTCAGGGCCTCGCTGGACGCAAAAGCACCGGGCTCGCAAACCTTGAGGGTCGAGGGCAGTGGGCATTTTATTCCTGAGGAAAAGCCGCAAGCGCTCCTCGACGATCTGCACAAATTCCTCGACTAGTTGAGCAGCCGGGTCGGAACCGAATATGCAAAGGCTTTCGTATCACTCACTTTACTATGGGTTTGACAGAGGACGGGACGAACGTCTAAGTGCCCGGCTTGCATGGATACACTATGTATCCACATCACACCCTTTAGTGGGGCCGCTGCTGCCCTGATCGGATCATTGCGACCGCCAGAGCGGCTCCTGCGAGTGCGCATCCCGCGCATACCAGAGCGACTGCGCGTAGAGATGCGTTGATCGCCTCGGCCTGGGCCTCCGCGAAATGGACGTCATGCCCGTCATTCGCCGTGTCCGGCGAAGCTAGTTGTGACTCGGGGTGTGCGACGAGCGGTAGGTGCAACGGGTTCAGTCGTTTGTCTAGCGTCGCATCGTAGGACCACGTAAACACGATGCCGAGGATCGCGACAGCAAACAGGCCGGCGATGCGCGCAACCGCGTTGTTGATCCCTGAGGCGACCCCTATTCGCTGTTCCGACACCGCACTCATTACGACGGTTGTCAGCGGCGCAACTGTGATCGTCAGGCCGAGGCCAAGGACCACGAGAGCAGGAAAAAACTCGCCCCAGTAGCTGCCATGCAGGAGCGGTAGACCAAGCAGACCGAACCCGGCCCCGGAGATTAGCGATCCCATGCTGAGGAGCAGACGCGGTCCGTACCGCGGGCTCAGGTTGCCAGTGAAGCGAGACAAGACGCCAAGGATCATCGGTACGGGCAACAATGCGGCGCCCGCTTCAGTCGCACTGTAGCCATGACCTCGGATCAACGTGAACGGTATAAAAAAGAGAGCACCGCCAAGGCCGAAGTAAAGCAAGAGTGTCACCAGGTTCGCACCGACGAAATTGACGCTGCGGAACACGTCGAGCGGGACCATAGGACGAGGATGACGGCGCTCGAGAAAGAAGAATGCGATCAGCGCCAGCGCGCCGATGCCAAGCAGACCGAGCACTCTGGGCGAGCCGAAGCCGTGGGTCGACGAAATGGTCAGGCCATACGTCAGAGCACCCAATCCAAGCGTCACAGCACATGCGCCCGGCCAGTCGAGTTGCTCCGGTGCATCGGCACCGCGGCTGTCAGGCACCGCCGCCAGCGCAAGGGCGATTGTCGCGGCAGCCAGTGGCACATTCAAAAAGAAAATCGCACGCCATGAGACAGTGTCGACGAGCCAGCCGCCCATCACGGGGCCCAGCGCGGATGTGATGGCGGCGACGCCGGCCCAGGTCCCGATTGCCCGACCGCGCTCGTTCTCGTCGAAGACCGCGCCGATGATGGCAAGACTACTTGGCACGAGGAGTGCCGCACCGATGCCTTGCACGGCGCGTGCGGCGATCAGCACGCCGACATTTGGCGCCAGCCCGCAGGCGGCGGAGGCGAGCGTGAACAAGAGGGTGCCTCCGACGAATATCGTCCGTCGGCCCAGCTTGTCGCCGAGCGATCCGCCGACAAGCACCAGTGCTCCGAGAAAGAGCAAATAGGCGTTGACGACCCACTGCATGGCGGCGACGCTCGCGCCGAATCCATTCTGTATCGAAGGCAGTGCCACATTAACGACGGAGCCGTCGATAAAGGCCATGCTCGAGCCGAGGATGGTCGCGGCCAGCGCGGCGCGCTTGCGATGGCAGGGGCGGGCGGTCTGTGCCGGTTGCGCGTGAATGATGAGCGCATCGCAGGGATGCGCGAGGGTCGCGACGATATGTGTTGCGCGCCGGACTTTCTCGGAGGTGTCTTGATACACGGGCCGGCTCCACAGATTGATGCCAGTCTACCTGCCTGCTCTTCGACGTTCATCGCACGCCGACGGGCCAGCGAGCATCGAGCACGCATCAAGCACGCATCAAGCACGCATCAATCGGCCGGAGCGTCGGCCAGAGCGCCGACCGCTGCGCGGGGATCGTCCGTCCGCCGACAGGGGCAGGAAGGAGGTCAGGAGGATCTTCGCCGAATTGCAGAACGGGCTTACCTCTGCTGTTCCCCTCTGAACAGTGTGCTCGCGACAGCCCCCCTTCATCACGTTCTCGAATATTTTTGAGAAAAATTCTTGACCTGCTATCTATCAGTAGATAGAGTCTCGTTCATGGAAACGCGAACTGTACGAGAGCAACTGCTCGATTACGCTCAGAACCTGATCATGCTGAGAGGCTATAACGGCTTCAGCTACCGGGATCTGGCCGAGCTTGTCGGCGTCAAGACCTCGAGCATCCACTACTACTTCCCGTCCAAGGAAGACTTGGTGCTGGAGGCCATCAACGTGTACAGCAGCGAATCGCTGGCTGAGATGTATGCGATTGATTCGTCCCAGTCGGCCGATCTGCGCCTCGACCGGTACGCCCGGATGTTCGGGAAGGTGCTCGGCGATGGCGACCAGATATGCCTTTGCGGGATGCTCGCTGCCGATATTGCCTCGTTGCCTGAACACATCAAACAGGCCGTGCAGAGTTTTTTCAGAAGCAATGAAACCTGGCTCGGCAAGCTGCTTGCCGAAGGTAAGAAACAAGGGACGCTAGTAGTCAACGGCGAACCGGAAGCGGCAGGACGAGTGCTTTACGCGGCTTACCAGGGGACGGTTCTCTCGAGCCGGCTGTTCGGGACGAAAGGCAGGCTCGAGGAAGTCGCGCGGGCATACAAGGTTCGGTAGTCAGTTTGAGAGTGTACTGAGGGAATGTTTTGTGATTTTATCTATCTAGTGATAGATAGTATTTAATGAGTCAGAGACTCATGTATCTGTGGCACCGGTGGTGAGGCCGTACCGTCGCTAGAGTGGCGAAGCACAATGCCTGCCGTTTAGTTCCGGGGGAAAAACTCATCAAGCATTGGATTGAGCAGCAGGGTTACTTATCTATCTAGTAGTAGATTGTCTTCAGCCTATTTTTCATCTTCGAACTTCTGTGGAGTGTCACCGTGAAAGCATTGACCGTTATCGGTTCTGCCGCATTGATCGCCTCGAGCGCCGTTCACGCAGCGCCTGTCCTTGAACCTGCGACCCAATCGTTCATCGATGCGGTGGCCAAGGGGGGAGGGGCACCGATCTATACATTGACGCCGGAAGCGGCGCGCAAAGTGCTCGATGGCGCTCAGGCCGGGCCGGTGAAAATGTTGGCAGCGGACGTCGAACACCGCACCTTGCCAGTCGGTCCGACCGGAAGCGTCACTGTGCGCGTCGTGCGTCCGCCGCACAGCAAGGGCCCACTGCCGGTCATCATGTATTTCCACGGTGGCGGGTGGGTGCTGGGCGACGAGAAAACGCACGACCGCGTGGTCCGCCAGATTGCCAATGGCGCGCATGCCGCTGTGATCTTTGTCGACTACACGCCGTCACCGGAGGCACAGTTCCCGGTACCGATCGAACAGGCTTATGCAGCGACGCGCTACGTCGCAGAGCACCCGGCGGAGTTCAACGTCGATGCATCTCGGCTCGCCGTGGTGGGTGATAGCGTGGGGGGAAACATGGCGGCAGCGGTCACATTGCTCGCGAAGCAGGCAGGTGGACCGAAGATCCGGTATCAAGTGCTCTTCTATCCGGTCACCGACGCGAACTTTGACGATGGCTCTTACAACGAGTTTGCCAATGGCCCCTGGCTGACCAAGCCTGGGATGCAATGGTTCTGGAACGCTTATGCGCCCAATGTTGCGGATCGCGACAAGATCACCGCATCACCGTTGCGCGCGACCCTGAACGACCTCAAGGATCTTCCGCCCGCGCTCGTGATTACCGATGAGAATGATGTTCTGCGCGACGAAGGTGAAGCCTACGCACGCAAGTTGAGCCAAGCCGGCGTGCGGACGACGACGGTTCGTTATAACGGCACGGTGCATGACTTTGTGATGCTGAACGCGCTGGGCGATACGCCGGCGGCGACTGCTGCCGTGGCGCAAGCCAATGCCGCGCTCGTCAAGGCGCTCGCGAAGTAAGGTCAATGCGGTGACCAACGGGTAAAGCGTCTTTGGTAATCGGTGTCCAGCGGGTTCACGTGACGACGACGGTTGCGCTAGTCGCTAGTCCACGCCATCGAGTTCACCTCGATGGCGTGGACCCGGTCGATTCTGTTACTTCGGCAGCAACACTTTGTCGATCACCATGATGACACCGTTGCTTTGCATGACGTCATAGGTCGAAATGTCGGCGGTGTGTCCCGACCCATCGGCGACTACAATATTGTGCGGGCCGTTTTCCGTGAACGAGAGGTTTTCTCCGTTCACGGTCTTGATTTGCGCCTTGCCGCCGCCTTCCTTGATCGCGGCATCGAGCTTGGCGAAGTCATACCGGCCCGAAATCACGTGATAAGTCAGGATGCCGGTCAGCATGGCTTTATTCTCCGGCTTGACCAGGGTGTCCACGGTGCCGGTTGGCAGGGCGGCGAATGCTTCGTTGGTCGGCGCGAACACGGTGAACGGGCCAGCGCCCTTAAGTGTGTCGACCAGCCCCGCAGCCTTCACGGCGGCGACGAGCGTCGTGTGGTCGGCCGAATTGACTGCGTTGTCCACGATGTCCTTGCTCGGATACATGGCCTGCCCACCTACCATTACGGTGTCGGACGCGGCGAATGCGGCGGACGCGGCGACGGTCATGCCAACCACGGTCAATCCCAACAGTACGTTCTTCATTTCGGTCTCCCTGGATGCTGCGCAAAACTGCGCTGCTTGATGTCATATACGCTGTGCATGTCGGCTTGGATGCGACCCACAGCGAGAGGGCGGCAAGCGGGGCGGGAGAACGGCACATCAGCGCGTCCGCACAATCCGCGCTATTGTTTCCGCTCTTCCACTTGAGGACAGTCACATGAAGCAAACCCCAGGATCGACGATCACGTTTTCGCGCCCCGATGGAAAGCAGGTCCAGGGCTACCTGGCGGAGCCGAAAGACGCCGGGAACGCGCCCGCCATCGTCGTGATTCAGGAGTGGTGGGGCGTCAATGATCAGATTCGCGGCGTAGCCGACCGGCTCGCACAAAGCGGCTATCGCGCCCTGGTCCCCGATCTCTATCGCGGAAAAGCGACGGTCGAAGAGGAGGAAGCGAACCATTTGATGAGCGAACTCGACTTCGGCGACGCCGCCGGACAAGATATTCGCGGTGCCGTGGACTATTTGAAGCAAGGTTCCTCACGTGTCGGCGTGACCGGTTACTGCATGGGTGGCGCGCTGACGCTGCTGGCGTTGGGTCAGATCTCTGACCTCACTGCGGCGGTCGTGTGGTACGGTTTTCCCCCGCTGGAATACATCGACGCGAGCAAGATCAAGGTGCCGGTGCAGGCTCATTGGGCAACGCAAGATGCGTTCTTCCCGGCAGAGACGGTCGACGCGCTGGAAGCCAAATTGAAAGACGCCGGGGTCAGCACGGAGTTTCACCGGTACCTCGCGCACCACGCGTTCGCCAACGAAACCGCCGTGGGACCGGGCCGCATTTCCCGCACGCAGTTTGACTCGGTCTGGTCGCAGCTGGCCTGGGATCGGACCCTGACATTTTTCGGCCGGACGCTTTGGTCGAAGTAAGAAGATAGGCGCTGAGGCACCCAGGCATAGAGGTGGCTGGGTGCTCAAGTGCTCAAGTGCCCCGGCACCCAGCACCCAGTTACCAAAGCTCCCTAGTTCCAAGACGCTTGGATCACCCCAGTCCACGCTGCCACCTTGTCTCCCTGAAGGGGAACCCTATTCCCCTTCAGCGCGACTACGCTTCAGTCCAGACATCCGGCGGCCGCTTCTGTGGACTCTTCGCTTCGGCTCCCGGATCCAACGCATTCCCCTGGACTCTGGAGCCAGCATGGACACCGCTCAAGTCGCCAAAGCGACCCCCTTAACTTCCCCCTTATCAACCGCTTCGCCCGAAGGCGAGGGCGCCTCATCGCTCACGTCCTGGCTGGCCGTGCTGTCCGTTGCGGCCGCATCGTTTGCCTTCGTCGGCACGGAATATCTCCCCGTCGGCCTGTTGCCGCAAATCGCGCGAGATCTCTCGGTCACGCCGGGGACCGCCGGCCTGATGGTGACCACGCCGGGTGTGATCGCCGCGTTCTCGGCGCCCGCCCTGCTTTTGGTGGCTGGCCGCGTCAACCGTCGGCTGATCCTGCTGACGCTGTCCGTGTTGTTGCTCGCTTCGAACCTCGTCTCGTCATTCGCGCATAGCTTCGAAGTGATGCTTGTCGGACGTGCATTGCTGGGGCTGTCACTCGGCGGATTCTGGACTGTGGCGCTAGGCACCTCCGGCCAACTCGTGCGGCCCGAGCGTGCGGCGCGCGCGTCGGCAATGATTTTCATGGGGATCACGCTAGCAACTGTCATCGGTGTGCCACTCGGCACCTTGATCGCCAATCTGAGCTCATGGCGCGTGTCTTTCCTGGCCACGGCGATTCTTGCCGCGGTGGCGCTCGCGGCTCAGGCAGTGCTGCTGCCGTCCCTGCCGGCGGGGGAAGCGATCCGTCTGCGTGATCTCGGCTCGATCCTCACACGGATGAACCCGGCGAAGAGCTTCCTGATGGTGGCCCTTGTGTTTGGTGCGCACTTCTCGTCGTACACCTATATCGCGCCCTTCCTCGTGCAGAGCGCGGGCTTCAGCTTGCAGGCGGTGACGCTGGTGCTGCTGGGCTTCGGGATCGTGGGATTCGTTGCGAACTTCGTGGTCTCCGCCGCGGTGACGAATCATGTGAAGGGATCGTTGTCAGCGATGGTGGCGCTCGTGATGGTCGTCTTGTTTGCGTTGCCGGTCCTGCATGCCTCACACACGGCCGTGTTTCTGATCGTGATGGCGTGGGGGGTGGCTTATGGTGCGATTCCTCTGTGCCTGAGCATCTGGACGCAACTGGCATCGCCCGACAAACCGGAAGCCGCGTCGGCCCTGTTTGTGAGCACGGTACAGGCGGCGATCGCGGTGGGTTCGTCGATGGGTGGGGTGGTGGTCGATAACCTTGGCATTCCCGCCACGATGCGGCTCGGGGCAGTGCTGGCGATTGCGGGTCTGGCCGTCATCCTGAGCTTCAGGACGCATCGCCGGACCCTGGCTGAACTGTTGGCGAAACATTGAGTGAGTATCCGCAGGCGCGCGACAGCCGCGCCTGCGCAATCAACGAGTCTTGACGCAAGACCGGGTGGACCCGCATCGCTCCTGGTCCTTGACTCCCCTTACTTCACTGCACCGGCGGCGGCTTGCTCGATAAGCTTGGTCACTTCAGCCGGATGCGAGATATAGGCTACATGGCTCGACTTGACCTCGACGGTGGTGCTGCCCGAGCGCTTGTACATGAAGCGCTCGAGGTCGGGGTTGATCGCCTTGTCATCCGTGGCGACCATGGCCCAGGTCGGCTTCGTTTTCCATGCGGCGTTCGAGATCGGCGTACCAAAGCCTTGGGCCGCCGGCATCACTTGCGACATACCCATGAATTTTGCTTCCTTGGCCGGCAGGTCTGCGCAGAAGTCGGCATGAAACTCGGCTTGATCGATATAGAGGTAACCGTCAGCCGTTGCCTTGATCCCATTCGTTGCCGAAGGCATTTTCTTGACGAGGTCGAGTGCGCTTTCGCCCGTGTCGGGCTGGAAGGCCGCTACGTAGACAAGGCCGACGACGTTGTCGTCATTGCCGGCTTCGGTAATGACCGCACCACCGTAGCTGTGACCCACGAGAATCGTCGGGCCATTTTGCATGTCGATGACACGGCGAGTCGCCTTCACGTCATCGCCGAACGAGGTCTCGGGTTCTTGAACCACTGACACGGAATACCCGTCACGGGTGAGCATCTCCGCGACTTTTTGCCAGCCGGATCCGTCCGCAAAGTAGCCGTGCACGAGCACGACATGGGTCACCGGTGTGGCTTGTGCAGTGCTGAAACCGAACGCTGCAAAGGACAGGGACGCGACCATCGAGGTGCGGGCGAAGCAGGTAGAGAGTTTCATGCTTTCTTTTGATAGAGGGTGAAAAGGAAAAGCCCGTAGGCATACTTTAAGAAGCGTGCACTAACCGGACAACCTATCTCTAGGTGTGGGTCGCTCACGGCTCGCCCGAGTCCGCGTATCCCGTCGCACCTGACTGCAGCGCTGGCAGCAGGTTACCGATGTGGCATGAGTCAATAAACACTGAGTGATGGATAGCTTTATTTTGCCCATGAAACAATGGGCCTGCGTCGGCGCACGCACAGGGACCACTGATGGGCAAATTTCAGGCGATGCGGAGCGTTGTGCGAGTCGCGTGCCGACGCCCGCAATCGCGACGTCTTTGTAGTTGAAGGTCAGTCGTCGCCGCTCAGAAAGTGTTTCACGATGCCGAGCGAATACCTGCTCGCATGTTCTTCGAGAAAGCGGGGGAAGTCCTGAGCCGCGTCACCATCGGCTGCATCGGAGATGATCCGCAAGACGGCGAACGGCATCGCGAAGGCATCGCATACCTGGCCGATTGCGGCGCCTTCCATCTCGACTGCAAGCGCGTCGGGCAGGCTGTCGCGCAGGGCGCGAACATGGTTCGCGCTATGCACGAACTGATCGCCGCTGATGATGAGACCGCGGTGCAGGCGTCCGGCACCCACGCCTGCCAGAAAACGTTCGGCAGCACGCGCAAGGCCATTGGACAGGGGCGCGGAACTCGTGAAGCGATTCACGCCCAGCAGCGGCACTTCAAAACGCGGGAACAGTGGGCTGGCGTCGAGGTCATGCTGGAGCACGGCGTCGGCCACGACCACATCGCCGACCGCCATGCCATGCGCAATCCCCCCCGCGACGCCGACAAAGACCAGCGCGGCCACGTCGAAAGACTGCAGCAGGGTCGTGGCGGTGATAGCGGCCGCGACCTTGCCGATGCCCGCCAGGACGACAACACAGCGCCGCCCGAACAACTCGCCCGAATAGAACTCACGTTGCCCGATGATCTTGAGGTCGACCGCGCGCTGAGCGCGCATGGCGCCGAGCAGGGCAACGATTTCGCCGGGCATCGCGGCAAGGATGCCGATCGGGCCGGCGGGAAGTTCGGGCAAGGTCGGTTGCATAGGCAAGGCGTGCACGCTAGAGATGAGTAAAAACTGCCAACAACGGTCAAACGAAAGACGGCCGACAGCGGCCGTAACAGCCTGATCCGGCGTGCCTTCGCGTAGGCCGCATTGTAGAGACAGTTCGCCGCATTCACGCAGTCGCCGCGGGGCTACTGCGAGTTTCGCAGGTGCGGCAGTGCATACTCGGCCGAGGCAAGACACGGTAAGGAAGCGTTACGCAATGAACGAAACGGATCAAGATCTCGGCCAGCCGGTCGAAACCACCGACGTGGTGATCATCGGCGCGGGCCCGGCCGGACTATGGACCATGTTCGAAGCAGGGGTCATCGGTCTGCGCTGTGTGACGCTCGATGCGCTCGATCGCCCGGGTGGTCAGTGCACCGAGCTCTATCCCGACAAGCCCATTTACGATATCCCGGCCGTCCCTCGTTGCAGCGCGCAGGAACTGGTCGACCGCCTGCTTGAACAGTGCGCGCCGTTTGGCTTCCCGATCCATCTGGGGCAGCGCGCCGATTCGCTTGAGCGCATCGGCGAGCGCTGGCGTGTCACGACGCGCGAAGGACGGGTCTTCGATACCGCGACGGTCATGATTGCGGCCGGCAACGGTGCCTTTGTCCCGCAACGCGTGGCTTTGCCGGAAGCGGCGGCCTTTGAGGATCGCGGCCTGCACTATGCGGTGAGGCAGGCCGAGCGCTTTCGGGGACGCCGTGTGCTGATCGCGGGCGGCGGCGATTCGGCGCTCGACTGGGCGCTCGCGCTGCGCGGCATCGCTTCACATATCACCCTGCTGCACCGGCGCGCGAACTTCCGTGCCGCGCAGGCGACGTCCGACGCGGTCAAGGCGGCGGAAGCGGCCGGTCAGATCGATTTCGTGGTCGGCACGCTCGATGCGCTGCAGGAGGTAGACGGACAGTTGGCTGGGGCGCGGGTCAAGACGCTCCAGGGTGAGCGCGATCTGGCGTTTGACGAATTGATCGCGCTCTTCGGATTGGTGCCGGATCTTGGACCCATTGCGCGCTGGCCCCTTGAGGCCCGCGCGGGGCGGATTCCGGTCGATACTTCGAATTACGAGACCGCACTACCCGGCGTTTTCGCGATCGGAGATATCGCGCTCTACGACAATAAGCAGAAGCTGATCTTGTCAGCCTTCCATGAAGGCTCGCTCGCGCTGCGAAAGGCGTACGCCTACGCGTATCCCGACCGCCAGCGCACCCATGTGCATTCGAGCTATGACGCGGCGCTTCAGGAAAAGCTGGCGTCGACGGGTCGTTGAGCCCTTTCGTCGGCCTGCTTATCTCTGCCGATTCATTCCATTCGGCAACTCTTTCCTGTTTAGCGGGTCGCCCAGCTATTCCACTAAACAAAACCGCTGTATGGCGGAAATATTTCAGAGCGAGCGTTCTATCTTCCTTAAGTCCTGAAAGATCTGCCGTTAACCAGTAATGATGGCGGAACGCCGTTGCGTTAAAGAGGGCTTTTCCGCAACGACGTTCTTATTTCGGCCCTTGCTCTGTAAGGCTCGGTTGTCGTTATTGGTAAATTTTGGTAGTCAGGGCATTAGATGGGAACCACTGTTCGGGATATCGCGAGAGTTGCGCGCGTGTCGATCGGCACGGTGTCACGTGCGCTTAAAAATCAACCTGGCTTGTCGGAAACCACCCGACGCCGGGTGCTCACGGTCGCGTCGCAACTCGGTTACGACCATAGCAATTTGCGTCGCAGCCGGATTCGGCGCGTGACGTTTGTTGTCGCACGCAATTACGGCAACTTCGCCAGTTCGGCGTTTATTGAAGATCTGCAGGACGCGATCGAACGTGTAGGTCGCGGCTTGGGGATCACGACGTCGATGCTGGCGTTCGATCCGACTGAAGACCTGCTAGATCAGCTCCGGCGTCATGCGCCGGATGCGCTGGCGATCTCCGGGCTGATCGAACCCGCGCATCTGCACAAGCTCGCGATGCTCAATCGCCCGATGGTGCTGGTCGACCTCTGGGCGCCCGAGTTCCGTTGCGTCAACATCGACAACCTGCTCGGCGCTCAACTCGCGATGGGGCACTTGTTCGACCGGGGCTGCCGGCGCGTTGCCTTTATCGGCGGTCCGCCCGCGCACCACGGGATCGCGCAGCGCGCGCTGGGTTTCCGGCAGGCGTACTTTGAAGCCGGCATGACCTTCGACCCGGCGCTCGAAGTCACGATTCCGCCCGGAGTCGACGCCCAGGCGGGCGCGGCGGCGGCGATGGAACATCTGCTCGAGCGTGCCTTGCCGCCGGATGGGGTGTTTGCATTCAACGACGTCGCGGCGCTGGCCGCGATGCGGGTCTGCGAGCGGCGCGGCATTGTCGTGCCGAGCCAGATGGCCATTGTCGGCTTCGAAGATAGCATCGCGGCGCGCGAGTCGTCGTTGACGACGGTGACGGTAGACAAGGACCGGCTTGGTGAGACGGCGGTTGAGCTCCTGCTGAACACCGACATCACGCCACGCAACGTGCTCGAGCCGGTGCGACTCGTCGAGCGTGAAAGTACGCTCGGCCGCGAGAGCTACCTGCGCATGGGGACCGAGTACTCATCGTCGTGATTACCGCTTCTCGAGCATCCACTCGTGCGCGGGATCGTTTTTGAAGTGCCAGAGGCGCTTGGCGCCAGCCATCACGTTGAGGTAGTACGAGTCATAGCCGTAGGGCACGACGACCGGGTGATAGCCGCGCGGCACCATGACCACGTCGTGATCCTCGACAGCCAGTGCCTGGTCGATATCGCGTGCATCGGTATAGACACGCTGGAACGCGAAGCCCTGTGAAGGGTTGAGCCGGTGGTAATAGGTCTCTTCGAGCGAGCTTTCGCGCGGAATGTCGTCGGCATCGTGCTTATGGGGCGGGTAGCTCGACGAGTGCCCCGAAGGCGTCCGCACTTCGACCACCAGCAACGACTCGGCTGTCTCGGTGTGCGGCAGGATGTCGCGCACATATCGGGTGTTCAGCCCCTCGCCCCGTACGCTCGCCTTGATCTGCGAAGGTTCGATCATTCGCACCGGATACCGTCCGCTTGCGGGTGCATCGCATATCGCCACTTCGGCGGCCTCGCCGGTTCCGGCGCCTGTCGCGGCCACACGAACGCGTGTACCCGGCGGCGCGTAGAGCGCATAGGGGCTGACATCGTCGAATACTGAAGTGCGCTCGCCGATATCCTTCCACCGCTGCGCACCCGTGTCGAACGACACCTTGCCGCTGAGTACGACCACACACATCTCCCGATCGTCGAAATGCAGATCGAGCGACTCGCCGGCCTCGAGCCGGTAAGCGCTGAAGCCGACGAAATTCCAGCCGGCCGATGCCGGGGTGACGCGGACGATTTCGCGTCCGGTTTCATTTGCCTTGACGAGCAGACTCATACTGATGCCTCTGTGAAGGGATGCGCGGGTGACGCCTAGTGATGGGACTCGACCAGCTGGTTCAGGGTCCGGAAGCCCTGGTCCGCATAGGCATAGCTGGGCGCCACGGCGGGGTCCTGTTCAGCTTCGACCACTAGCCAGCCTCGATAGCCATGCTGGGTCAGTCGCGCGATGACCGAGGCGAAGTCGACCGAGCCATCGCCGGGCACCGTGAATGCACCGTTGATCACCGATTGCAGGAAGGTCCAGTCGCCGTTACGCGCCTGGCGCAACACCGGCGTCCGCACGTCCTTGCAGTGGACGTGACAGACCCGATCGATATGTTTGTCCAGCACGGCGAGCGGGTCACCGCCGCCAAAGGTCACGTGGCCCGTGTCGAACAGCAGCCCGACATCGCGGCTGGTCAGTGCCATGAGCCGGTCGATGTCTGACGGCGCTTCGACATATGCGCCCATGTGATGGTGGTAAGCCACCCGCACGCCCTGCGAAAGCGTATAGGCCGCGAAGGTATTGAGCCGTTGCGCATACTGTTCCCACTGATCGTCGCGGATAAAGCGCGGACGCTTCGAGAGCGACACCGCGGCTCCCTGAATCGAATCGGCCACTTCCCCGTAAACCATCACCTTTGCACCGCACCGCGCGAGCAATTCGAGGTGCGGTCCGACCGCGTCGATTTCCTCCTGCGCCGAGCGCGCGGCGAGGCGGCCCGAGTACCACCCCGAGACGAGTGCAAGATCGTATTGACCCAGCAGCGCGCTGAGCGCCTTGGGTTCACGCGGGAATTTGTTGCCGAGCTCGAAACCCTGATAACCGATCTCACGCCCTTCGGTCAGGGCAACCTCGAGCGGCGTTTCACCTCCGAGGGAGGGCAGGTCGTCGTTCATCCACGACAAGGGGTTGACCCCGATCCGGATATCGAAACTGTCTGGCTTGCCTGACATCAGCGTGGCTCCTTCTGTTGGCGTTTGCCTTGTTCGTACTGGACACGCGCCTCTCGCACCGATTCACGCGCGGAGACCTCGGGCACGGCGACTTCCCACCACCAGCCCCCATCGTCGGTCGTGCGTTGCGGATCCGTATCGATGCTGATTACATAAGTGCGTTTTGCCGTGCGGGCGCGTTCAAGTGCCCGGGCAAGTCCCGCGAGATCGTCGACGTGCTCGGCTTCGGCACCCAATGCACGCGCGTGCGCTGCGAAGTCGACGTGGGGCGCGTCGTCATCGAGCATGTTGTTGAAGGGCGGCGTGCCGCTCGCCTGCTGAAGACGGTTGATACAGCCGTAGCCGCGGTTGTCGAGGACCACGATGACGAGCTTGGCGCCGAGCGCGACTGAACTCGCGATCTCGCTATTCATCATCAGATAGCTGCCATCACCGACGGTGACGATGACCTCGCGGTCGGGTCGCGCGAGCTTGACGCCGAGCGCTCCGGCTATCTCGTAGCCCATGCACGAATAGCCGTATTCGACGTGGTAGCCGCCCGGCACGCCTGTACGCCAAAGCTTGTGAAGTTCGGCCGGCAGCGTACCGGCTGCGCAGACGACGATATCGCGTTCGGGCGAGTTGGGGATCGAGCGCTGGATTGCGCCGATCACGTCTGCGTCATAAGGCAGGCGATCGTCGGCGCCGCGCGTCAAGGTATCGACGCTCTGGCGCCACGCGTTTGCTCCTTCCGATGCACGGCGGCTCCAGTCACTCGCGGGCTGCCAGCCCGAGAGCGCGTCGCCAAGCGTTTCCAGTGCATGCCGCGCATCGGCGCATAAGGGCAGGCCCTGATGCTTGAGCGCATCGAGCGTGTTCGTATTGATGCCCAACACTGTGGCCTGGCGGAACAGGCTATTCGAGCCCGTCGTGAAATCCGACAGGCGCGTGCCGACCGCGATCACGAGGTCCGCTTCGCGGGCAAGGTCGTTCGCGGCGGGAGAGCCTGTTACGCCGATTGCGCCGACGTTAAACGGATCGTCCCAGCGTAGCGAGCCCTTGCCGCCCTGGGTCTCCGCGACCGGAATGCCATAGCGTTTTACAAAGGCGGCGAGGGCGTGCGTGGCGCGGCCGTACAGCACGCCGCCACCGGCTACGATGAGTGGGTGTTTGGCCTGTGTGATTGCCTCGACCGCCGCGCGTAGTTCTGCCGCATCGGGCGGCGGTGCGCGGAATTCGACCAGACGCGGGGTGAAGAAACTCAAGGGATAGTCGTAAGCGCTGGCCTGCACGTCTTGCGGCAAGGCAAGCGTGACCGGGCCACACTGCGCGGGATCGGTGAGGACCGAAATCGCACGGGGGAGCGCGCTCAACAACTGCGCTGGATGGACGATCCGATCGAAGTAGCGTGACACCGGCCGCAGGCAGTCGTTTGCCGAAATCCCGCCGTCATGCGCATCCTCGACTTGCTGCAGTACCGGGTCCGGCGCACGCGACACGAAGATGTCGCCGGGCAGGAGCAGAACCGGTAACCGATTCACGTGAGCGAGGGCTGCTGCCGTCACGAGGTTGGTCGCGCCGGGTCCGATCGAGGTCGTCACGGCCATCATGCGGCGCCTGAAGTGCGCCTTTGCATAGGCGATTGCCGCATGGGCCATCGCCTGCTCGTTGTGCGCACGGAACGTCGGGAGGGCATCGCGGTAGTGATAGAGCGCTTCGCCGAGCGCGGCGACGTTGCCGTGGCCGAAGATGGCAAAGACACCGCCGAACAGCGGCTCGGGTGCCCCGCCGTCATCACCCGCTACACGCAAGGCGGCAAGATAGCGCACGAGTGCCTGTGCGGCGGTGAGCCGCACCGTGCCGGCTTGTACGGTGCCTGATGGCGAGGCCTGCGAGCCGGCTTTCAAAGCATCTGACCTGGTGTGATGCGCGGTCTCGTTCATGCGACGCGCTCCGTGGCTGCGACGGCCTGTGGCCGCACCGGAGTGGAATGCCGCGTGGCGCGCCAATGGTCGATCAGAGTTTCAAAAGTCTGGCGGACCTGCGACTTCAGCGTCGCATCGTCGATCTCGCCGGCCATCCAGGCGCGGGTCGGTTCGCCGAAGATCGTGCGGCCGACCATAAAGCCTTTGCATTGCGTCGAAGCAGCCGCGTCCCGGAAGCCCTCTGCGAGCGTGGCCACCGGTGCATTCAGGCCCAGCAGCACGACACCGCGGCAATACGGATCGCGCTCGGCGATCAGGGCATCGATCCCCTTCCAGCGTTCGGCCGGCATCGGTTCAAGCTTCCACCACTCTGGGTAGATGCCCAGGTTGTAGATGCGCTTGAGCGAGCGCAGCACGATGTCGGGACCTTGCGGCAGATGTTTGGGCGGGATCACTTCGAGCAGCAATTCGTGTCCGCTCGCCTGCGCGGCGTCATAGAGCGCGCGAAGCTGGGCCTCTTGTTCGAGCCGGGTCTCAAATGGCTCGTCGGGATGGTAGTGAACCAGACACTTGATTGTGTGCTCGCGCGGCCAGTCGAGCAAGGTGGTCCCAATCGAGCGGCCACCTTCGAACAGGAGGGGCGACGAACCGGGCAGCTCGATTGGCCGACCAATCCACCAGCCGCGACCGGTTGCGTTGGCGAGTGCGTCGGCGCCATACCGTCCATCGATCAACACACCGATATGGCCTTTGCCGTCGTTGCCGCGTGCTTTTTCAGTCTGGGCCACGGCATCGACGAAGAGGCGCTTGAGCGTCTCGATACGCGCTTCGTCGCATCCTGTTTCGCGTGCAAGCTCGAACATCTGACTGCGGTGATCGAAGGCGAATACAAAAAGCTCATCCCATTGCGTACGCGGCACGGTGACACGATGCAGACGGGCCAGGGTGACATCGCGATCCGGATGCCGCATCGACTCGGCGTCGGCTTGCGCATGCGAGAGAAAGTAGTCGAGCTCGACCGGCGTCGGCATCGCAGGCGCACACGCATGGCGCGAAACGACCAGCGCGCCGCAAGCGTTCGCAACGAGCGCGCAGGCCTCGAAGGGTTCGTCGCGCAACCAGCCCGACAGGAAGCCGGCCGCGAACGCATCGCCCGCGCCGAGCACGTTGAAGACATCGACCTGCACGCCTTCAAAGGTCGGCGCCGCGTCGATCTGAGCGGGCACCGCGTCTTCGATGACCGAGCAGCCGAGCGCACCGCGCTTGACGACAAGCGTCGCCGGGGTGACCTCGCGTACCTTGCGCAAGGACGAGATCAGATCGTCGCCGCCGCCCGCTATACGGAACTCTTCTTCCGTACCGATCACGAGGTCGAACGCAGGCAGCATGCGTTGCAGGTGGGCCGTTACCGTGTCGCTCGCGATAAAACGCGTCTCGCCATCGGCCTTGCCCGTCAGGCCCCAGAGTACCGGCCGATAGTCGATGTCGAGCACAGTGCGCACGTCGTTACGCCGCGCAAAGTCGAGCGCCTTGCTGCTTGCCGCGAGGACTTTTTCGGTCGACAGATGCGTGCCCGTGATCAGCAATGCCTTGCTCGATGCAACAAAGGCTTCGTCGACATCGGCGACGTCGAACGCCATGTCGGCACAGTTATCGCGGTAGAACACCAGCGGAAAAGTGTCGCGGTCCTTGAGGCCGAGCAGCACGAGCGCGGTCAGGCGCTGGCGGTCGATCACGATATGACGCGTATCGCATCCTTCGCGGTTGAGCGATTCGAGCAGGAAGCGTCCCATATGGTCGTCGCCCACGCGCGTGAGCATCGCGGACTTGAGTCCGAGCCGGGCTGCACCGAAGGCGATATTGGCCGACGACCCGCCGAGATACTTCGCAAAACTGCTGACATCTTCAAGCCGCGCGCCGACCTGCTGTGCATACAGGTCGACGGCAAGCCGGCCGATGCAGATGACGTCGAGCGAACGGCCCGCTGCAAAGCGACTGTTTGCCTGTTTCATTGTGACTCCCTTGACTGTCTGTCGCGGCACTGCGTGTTACACCGTCGTATCTTCGAGTTCACCGATCAGCTGCTGCATTTCGGCGCCGCCGGCCATCATGTCGAGCACCTCGTTCTTGCTGATGTCGTGCTTCGAGAAGCTGCCCATCGAGCGGCCCCGGTTCAACAGCGTGAAGGTGTCGCCGATCGGATAGGCGTGGTGGACGTTATGGGTGATGAAGATCACCGAAATGCCCTTGGCGCGCGCATGGTGGATCAGCTTGAGCACGTTGAAGCTCTGCTTGACACCGAGCGCGGCGGTGGGCTCATCGAGAATCAGCACGCGCGCACCGAAGTGGATCGCACGCGCAATCGCGAGACATTGCCGCTCGCCGCCACTCATGGTGCCGATCGCCTGATGCGGGTCGCGCACATTGATGCCCATCTCGCCGAGCTTGGCGCGGGCGGTGCTCGCGCAGGTCTCGAGGTCCATCACGTTGATCAGCCCGAACAGCTTGCGCTGCGGCTCGCGACCCATGAAGAAATTCCGCGCGACCGAGAGCAGAGGCACGAGCGCCAGATCCTGATAGACCGTTGCGATGCCGAGGTCGAGCGCATCACGAGGCGAGTCGAACGATACGGGAGCACCATCGATCAGGTAGCGGCCCTCGTTGGGTGACCAGACCCCGGCCAGGGTCTTGATCAGGGTCGACTTGCCAGCGCCGTTGTCGCCGAGCAGACAGTGCACCTCGCCGCGCCGCAGACGCAAGGTCACGTCCTTGAGCGCGATGACCTTGCCGAAGAATTTGCTGACGTGATCCAGTTCGAGGATGTACTCGGTGCTCGACGCCGCGCTTGCTTGTGTGTTGGAGTGAGTGTTCATTTCGCTTCCGCCACCCGTCGCCGGATGTAGTTGTTGAAGATCACCGCGAGCAGCAGCATCACGCCGAGAAACACACCGAACCAGTCGGAATCGACATTGGTGTAGCTGATGCCGATTTGCACGACACCGAAGATCAGCGCGCCGAAGCAAGCACCCACCACCGAGCCGTAGCCGCCGGTGAGGAGCGCCCCGCCGATGACGGCGGCAATGATTGCCTCGAACTCCTTGAGCAGGCCCCGGTCAGCCGCGGCCGAGCCGATATCGCAGACTTGCAGGACTGCAAACAGGCAGGCGCAGAAGGCCGTCAACACGAACAGGGTGATCTTCACGCGCTTGACGGGTACGCCGACGTTCTTGGCCGCGACCGCATCGCCGCCGGAGGCGAAGATCCAGTTGCCAAAGCGCGTACGTGCAAGGGTGAATGCGCCGCACGCAGCGAGCAGCGCCCACCACAGCAGGACTTTCGGAATGCCGGGCACGAGGGGCTCGCCAGTGTCGAGCAGCTTGAGCAGGCCGATGTGGCCGAACCACTGGAACAGGCTATGGAAGGCGACGCCCTTGAACAGGAAGTTCGCGATCGGATCCGCTGCGGCGATATCGCCGACACCCGAGATGATCGTGCGGTCTGAAAACAGCACAGAAAGCGCCAGAGTGAGGCCGCGCAGGATAAACAGGAAGGCCAGCGTGACGATGAACGAGGGCAGTCGTGTGCGAATCACGAGATACCCGTTGAGCGCGCCAAGCGCCATCGAACCTGCAAAGGCGAACAAGATAGCAAGCGAGATCGGCCAGTGCCAATAGACCGACGGGATTGCGACCATCATGCCGGCAAAGCCGATCATCGAGCCGATCGACAGGTCGAACTCCCCGGCGATCATCAGCAGACAGGCGCCCACTGCGATCAGGCCGAGGTAGGCCGCGACCTGCGACCAGTTCATGATGCCGTCGAGATTGAACATGCCCGAGCTGCCGGCGGCGAGCGCGAACACGATAAACACCATGACCGCGCCGGAAATCGCGGCGAACTCCGGTCGGCCGAGCAGTTTGCTGAACCATGCTTCGTTGCGCAGGCGTTCGTCCGATGGAGCGGCCGACAGCGTGCCCGGTGCGGCAGAGCCGGGCACGTCTGAGGGGTCGGTCGAGTCGGACGGGTGGCGTGCGCGATGCTGAATGACGCCCATGATTTCTCCTCTACCTCGTGCGGATGCGAAATGCAGATGCGGGAAGCACAAGCGGTGTCACCCGGGCTGAGGCGGTGCGGGCTCAGCGGCATGGCCTACGAAGCATGGTGAGCGCTCCGGACACACTCAACGTGCCCGGGACTATCCATCGTGCTCAGCGGCCCCGACCGGGTGACGACCGCTACAGGATCAGCGGTACTGTCCGGCGAACTTCACGACCTTGTCGATGTTGTCCTTCGTGATGAAGCCCGGGCCCGAGCCGATGTTCTTCGGCCCATACACCGGTTGCAGTCCATACGTCGCAAGGCGCGCCTTGAACTTCGGGTTGTTCTGCAGCTCTTCGCGAATCTTGGTGACGTCGGTCGTATGGTCCTTCTTCATGATGGCGAGCACGGCCACGGGGATATAGCCCTGGAGGTAGGGCTGTTGGTCGATCGCGAACTTGATCGTGCCGTCCTGAATCGCCTTGGCGATGTCGTCCGAAAAGTCGAACGTCGCGAACCAGAGCTTGCCAGCCTGGCCGCTTGCCTGCAGGGCCTTGATGGTCGGCGAGGCGGAAGTCGGTCCGAGCGCCAGCACACCCTTGGTGTCCGGATGGTTGCGCAGGTAAGCGCTGACTTTGGTCTCGATGCCGGTTGGGTCGGCGCCCGCGTCGAGTGTCGAAGCCTTGAAATCGGCGCCGATCGCGTCGGCGAAGCCGCGGCAGCGTTCGAATGAAGCCGGGTTGGTCGCATAGTGGTTAACGCAGAGGAACGACGTCACACCCGCTTTCTTCGCTTCCATGCCGGCCGCCTTACCCGCCGCATATTCAGGCTGGCCGACGTGCATCACAGCGCCGAGCTGTGCGCTTTGTTCTTCGGTACCGGAATTGATCGTGATCAGCGGAATATGCTTGCCGGTTACCTTGCCGATCGAGCTCTTGAGCACGTCGAAGTCGGCGATGGTGACGATTACTCCGTCGTAGTTGCGCGCCGCAGCCTGTTCGATCAGGCGCGACATATCGGCGATGTCACCGTTGGGTGGGTTGCGATAGTCGGTCTCGACGTTGAAGTCCTCGTCGGCCTGCTTGATCGCGTTCTTGATGGTGTTCCACCACGAGTCGGAATCGGGTGCGTGGCTGATCAGCACGAAATGCGCATCGGCCGCTTGCGCCGACTGTGACGCGAGACCGCCCGCGAGTGCCGCGAAACTCATGCATGCCGCACCGATGCCCGAACCCAGCACCGCGCGCCAGCGCTTACCGTCTGTCGAATGTTTCATGTCTCCACCTTTTGTTGTGATGTCTGAGTGCGTCACCCTGCATGACGAGTCGCGAGCGAGCTCACCGAACCGCCCGAACCCTCCCGAGTGCCAGACCAGCGTAGCTCACACTTTTCGAAAATGCAAAAAAAATTGCATTGCACTGCAAAATGGAAAATCAATTCCATTTCGACAAGGGCCTGCTTATACTTCCGTCACATCACAAGCCAGGACCAGGGAGAGCGGGATGGAGCAGCGCACGGCGCCGGCGGCGGCCCAGCCGAACGAACAGGAGCGCACCTCGGCGGCGGTCGATGCGCTGATGCGCCGGATCGCCGACGAGTTCGACACGCTGCCCAGGCAGCTCAAGAGCATCGCCAAATACATCGAGCAAAATCGCGCGAGCGTGATGGTCGACCGCACCAGCGATATCGCGACGGAGTGCGGCGTGCATCCCTCGGCGGTGGTGCGTTTTGCGCAGCGCTTCGGGTTTACCGGGTTCTCCGATTTCCAGGCGATGTTCCGGCAGGCGTATGCCGAGCAGTCGGCGCCGACGCAGAGCTATCAGCAGCGCATTCGCAAGCTGATCGACGGCAAGCCGGGCAAGTTGTCGGGTGGCGCGCTGGCGCGCGAATTCATCGCGGCCAGCCGCTCGGGGCTCGACGAGCTCGAGCAGGGTTTCGACGACGAGCAGTTCGAGGCTGCGGTCAATCTGCTCGTCAAGGCGGAAAACATCTATGTGGTCGGCGTGCGGCGCTCGTTCAGCGTCGCGAGCTATATCTCGTATGCGCTGCAACATACGGCGAAGCGCGTGCATCTCGTGTCGGGGTTCGGCGGCATGATCCACGAGCAGATCCGCAGCGTGAAGAAGAACGACATCGTGATCGCCATCAGTTTCACCCCCTATGGCAAGGAGACGCAGGCTTGCCTGCGCGTCGCGCACTTGCATCAGGCGCAGGCGATCGTGATCACCGACAGCCAGCTCTCGCCGCTCGCGCGTTACGCGACGGCGCTGCTGACCGTGAAGGAAGGCAGTGCGTTTGCATTCCGTTCCCTGACCAGTACGGTCTGCCTGTGCCAGGCCTTGTTTGTGGCGCTCGCTTACCGGCTTGAACTGGCACCCGAAGAAATGAGAGACACAGGAGGCTACGATGACTGAAGTGGCGCTATTCGGCGCAGGCCGGATCGGCAAGATCCACGCGGCAAACCTGGTGCGGCAGCCGGGCGCATCGCTGAAGTATGTGGTCGACGTGAACCCGGGGTTCGCGCGCGATCTCGCGGCGCAACATGGCGCCCAGGTTGTCGACGCGCAGACCGTGTTCGATGACCCGGCGATCGGTGCGGTCGTGATCGGTTCAAGCACCGACACGCATGCCGAGCTGATCACACGGGCGGCAGCAGCGGGAAAGCATATCTTCTGCGAAAAACCGGTGGACCTCACTGTGGAGCGGGCACAGGCCTGTGCAAAGGCCGTCGAGCGCGCGGGCGTCACCTGCCTGATCGGTTTTCAGCGCCGCTACGATCCGACTTTCTCGGCACTCAAGGCGCGCCTCGATGCGGGCGAGATCGGCGACCCCGAAGTCCTTATCGTCACGAGCCGCGACCCGGGCGCGCCGCCGGTCGAGTACATCAAGCATTCGGGTGGCATCTTCAAGGACATGCTGATCCACGACTTCGATATCTTTCGCTGGATCCTCGACGACGAGGCGAGCACTGTCTATGCGAGTGGCAGCTGCCTGAGCGATCCCGCGATTGCCGAAGCCGGCGATATCGATACGACCGCAGTCACGATCACGACACGGCGTGGCCGCATCTGTCAGATCAATACCTCGCGTCGGACTGCCTATGGTTACGACCAGCGCTTCGAGATTCTGGGCAGCGGTGGCATGCTGCAGGCCGGCAATGTGCGGCCGACAGAAGTGACCGCGTATGGCAGCAAGGCTGTCAGCCAGGACTTGCCCGAAGCGTTCTTCCTCGAGCGTTACCGGGCGGCGTATGCCGCGGAGATGGCGCATTTCTTCGATGTCTTGCAGAACGGCTCGACGCCCCGCACCAGTGTCAAGGATGGGCTTGCCGCGCTAATACTTGCCGAAGCGGCCGCGAAGTCGTTCCGTGAAGGGCGGCCGGTCGAACTCAGCAGCGCTCACAACAGCCCGCTGGCGGATGTGCTGGCCGCTGTCGGCGCCGCTGCGCAATAACCGGAGCGCGAGCCATGAACAGTTTCTCAGCAGGAACCGGCGTGCGCATCGGCATCGTCGGCCTGGGTCGGCTCGGTCGCCGGCATGCGGACAACCTGGCCACCCGGATCTCGGGTGCCTCGCTGGTTGCCGTGTGTTCGCCGATCGCAGACGAACTACGCTCGGCTCGTGATGCTTTCGGCATCCAGCGCCTCTATGACAACTACGCGGCGCTGCTCGCCGACCCGGAAGTCGACGCTGTCTTCCTTGTCACGCCGACGTCTCTGCATCCGGCCCAGATTATCGACGCGCTGCGCGCGGGCAAGCATGTGTTCTGCGAAAAGCCCCTGTCGCTCGACCTCGATGCCTGTGCGGCCGTAGTCGAAGAGGCGAAGCGCCATCCTCGCCTGAAGACCCTGATCGGCTTCGTGCGCCGCTTCGATGCGAGCTATTGCGACGCATTCGACAAGGTTCGCAGCGGGCGCATCGGGCGCCCCTTCATGGTCCGCTCGCAGACCTGCGACAAAAACGATCCCGACGGCTTCTTCGTGCGTTTCGCACCGACCTCGGGTGGCATCTTTCTCGACTGCAGCGTGCACGACATCGATCTCGCGCGCTGGCTGCTCGGCAATCCGAAGCCCCATCGCGTGTTCGCAACCGGCACGATCGCCTTGCATCCGGGGCTGGCCGAATCGCAGGATGTCGACAATGGCGTGGCGGTCGTCGAGTTCGAAGGCGGCAAGCTCGCTGTCTTCTATGCCTCGCGGACCATGGCACATGGGCACGACACCATGACCGAGGTGATCGGCACGAGCGGGGCGCTGACCATCGGTCGCAATCCGCGTCTCAACCGGGTCGAGATTGCCGACGCCAATGGGCTGTCCAACGAATGCACCCCGACCTTCTATGAGCGCTTTGCCGATGCCTTCGTCAGCGAAGCGCAAGCGTTCGTCGATGCGATACGCGGCGACGAAGCCCTGCCGCTCAATTTGCACGACGCGCTCGAAGCGACGCGCATTGGCATCGCGATGCGCGAGTCGCTGATATCGGGCCAGCCTGTCTTGCTCGACACGGTGCGCGAACCGGCTTGAAAGAAGGTTTTGCCGCCGCGCGATACCATACGGTCATTGTGTCCCGGCGCCTCCGCTACCCGTGGAGGCGCCGCTTTACCGTGAGCCCGTTCCATGTCGAATACCCCGTCGCTATATATAGATGTCTGGAGCGACTACGTTTGTCCCTTCTGTTACCTCGAAGTCCCGGTGCTCGACCAGTTCCGCGCCGCGTATGGCGATGCGGTCGAGTTTCGCTGGCATGCTTTCGAACTGCGGCCTGAGCCGGCACCGCTGCTCGACCCCGAAGACGAAGCCGTTGCCCAAAGCTGGATCGAGTCGATTCATCCGATGGCCGACGAGCGCGGTGTAACGATGCGCCAACCGCCCGTGCAACCGCGCAGCCGCAAGGCGTTTGAAGTCATGCTGTTTGCCCGCGAGGCAGGGCGCTTCGACGTCGTGCATCGTGCGATCTTCAAGGCTTTCTTCGAAGATGGTCTAGATATCGGGGACACCGACGTGTTGCTGGATATAGCGGCCATCTGCGGCCTCGATCCGGAGTCGCTCGAAGAAGCCCTGAATGAACAGCGCTACACCGCGGCGGTGGTCGAAGACGAGCGGCTCGCGAGCGAAGTGGGCATCACCGGTGTGCCATTTGCCGTCGTGTCGCGTCCCCCCGTTCCGGACGAGGAAGCCTCGCGCGCGATCGCACTGCGCGGTGCGGCACCGGTTCAGCACTTCGAGGCCGCGGTCGAACGCCTGTTTCCCGATGGTTTTCCGCCGATGCGGTAACGCGCGGTAAATCGCCAAGTAACGCCTACGCTTCACACTTCCTTTCAGACGACCGTCGCTCCTTGCAGTGGCGGCGTCTGTGCCTTGTCCCCCCTCGTGTCTACCTTTCACGCGTGCCTGACTTTGTCGGGCACGCGTGTTTAGCGTCGTGTCCCTATTTGAATTTCGGGTCAAGCGCTCGTTTGAGTCGCGCAAGGTTCCCCAATTTCTTATTTGCTTTAGCGGTCACTTATTCCAGAATACGGTCATGCGCTGCATAACACTGCTGCGAAGCTGTGACAGTGGGGTGGCGCACATAGCCGTTCAGGCGAGGCATCGTGTTTTCCCTTGGTACGCGTATGGATCGCACGCACGCAGTTTGTTGGCCAAAGACCTCAAGCACCGGCGTTAGCAGCCGCTAGAGTGTTTAGCAAAGCGGGAAGAGTGACGTGATGAGAAGCAAGAATAGGTAATTGTTTCCGATTAATCCGGGCGAAATGGATAGGCATCCGTAAGATAAGTTGGACGTTATCTCGACAACAGCGAATCACCGGAGCCGTATGTCGCATACGCAAGCGATTCTCGCCTATTACGGCGAACAGCAAGTCTCGACGCAGTGGCGCGATGTGCTGCACGCCATGGCCGAAGAGTTCGATGGCCAGCTTGCGTTGCCGGAACTGCGCGCGCTGATGGCGCGTATCGGCGAACGCTTTGCGACTGCCAAGCCCCTGGGCGATTGCGCCACGCTCGATGAGCTGGAGCGCGCGCTCAACCGTGTCTGGCATGCGCTCGACTGGGGGTGGATCGAACTGGTCGACCTGACTGACTATCTCGCCGTGCGCCATTACTGCGCGCCGATTGCGACGGCTTTCGGGCAGGGTGCGGCGGCGTGGGCCAGTGCCTTTCTCGAAGGTGCTTATCAATACTGGTTCAGTGCCCTGGGTGCGGGCGAGCATCTGGTCGTGCGGCAGATCGAGCCGGCCTTGCAGGAGGGTGAAGGTGCGGTCATGCAGGTGTATGAATTCCGGCTCGCGCGTTGAGTGACGAGCCATCGTGGGTGGATGGTGAGGTAGTGGTACCGAGACGGAGTGGGCAATGAGCGCTTCTGAAGATATCCGCAACTTGTTCGGCAAGTTTGACGGGCAGGCGCAGCAGTATCAAGAGGTGTCGCGCGAAGACCAGGCGGTCCAGGCGCGAACCCGTTGGCCCTTGCTTTCGTCGATTGTGCTCGATGAGCCCGGTCGCGTGCCTGGTGTCGGCGAAGAGGGCGCGCTTGCAAGGGCGGGCGGCGCAACGGCGGAGGACTTGACTTTGCCAGGCGGTGTAAGCGGGCATGGGTCCGGATTTGCCGCGGGCTCTCCTGCTCCCGTGAATAGGCCGTCGCCTTCGACAAGTGGACACGCCGCCGAAGCCAACGAGGGTGCCACTCGCCGCCCATCGCTTCAGAGTGTGTTGTTTGGTGGTGCAAAAAAACACGCCGACGCTGCAGCGGCCACTGCGTCTGCGCCGCTTGCATCGCGTCAAGGTGCCCCGGCGTTTCGTGTCCAGAACGGACCGGTACGCCCCGAGCCGGTGCCGGACGCCCCTGAAGACGCGCGGACGGAGCGCGAACCGCCGCCGGTGGTGCGCGCCGGCGCGCATGCCCGGTCCGTTCCGCCGCCGAGCGCCTATCCGCCCGTTGTGTCGCCGGAAACCTCGACGCTGCATGCCCCTCATGCGCAGGACTTTGCGCCGCCCGTCGTGCCGGTCAATCACTTCGCGCCCGATGCCTCGACGTTGCCGGCGGCGTTTGCGGCAGCCGCGACGCCAAGCGGGTTCGCTCCCTCTGCTCCGGCTATCGCAGCGGCTTCGGCCGCACCGGATAACCGGACACTCGCGGCCGCCGAAGCTCCTGCCGCCGCGCGGCCGGCGCCTCGCCCATCGATCCTCGGCCGGCTGTTCGCGCCGGCCGCCGCACCGGCGTACGAAGCGACCGCGCCCACCGTCGAGCCGGGGCCTGCGCCGCGCGACTTGCGCTCGGTATTCAGCCGGCTGTCCGGCAGTAACGAAAGGACGCCCGACTGATGAAAACGATCGCCGTAGTCTCGGCCAAGGGTGGCGTCGGTAAGACCACGCTGGCTGCCAATCTTGCCTCCCTCCTCGCGCAACAAGGCCACCGTGTGATCGTGCTCGACCTCGATCCACAGAACGCGTTGCGCCTGCACTTCGGCATTCCCCTCGACATGATCGACGGCGTCTCGCGCGCGACACTCAGCGACGCACGCTGGCTCACCTCGCTCGTTGATGGCACGGGCGGCGTGGGGGTGTTGCCTTACGGCGCGGTCAATGAGGACGATCGCGAGACCTTCGAGCATATCGTCGAGCACGATGCGGCGTGGCTTCACGATGGCCTCGCCGATCTGCGCATGGGTGAAGACGACCTGCTCGTGATCGATACGCCGCCAGGACCGACGATCTATCTGAAAGCTGTGCTCAAGGTCTGCGACTTCGCCTTGAACGTGGTGCTCGCCGATGCGGCCTCGTATGCGGTGATCCCGATGATGGACCGCCTCATCGCGACTTATGCGGCGCCGCGCCCTGCCTTCCGTGGTGTCGGCTACGTCATGAACCAGGTCGACCAGGGTCGCCAGTTGACCAAGGATGTGGTGCGCGTGCTGCGCGAGTCGCTCGGCGAGCGGATCTTCCCGGGCATGATCCACCTCGACCAGGGCGTCAGCGAGGCGCTCGCCTACGACACCACCGCCAATCATTACGACCCGCACTGCCAGGCCACGCATGACCTCACCGAATGTGCGCAGTGGGTCATGCAGATGTATCACGACGGTTTGCGCAGCGTAGCACCGGCCCCGCCGGTCGCGAGCCGTGCCTGAGGGCGTGCCTGACGACAAGAATACGAGGATGGCCGAATGAGCGAAGCTCCGCTGGACCCGCCGCGACCTGCCGCCGTTGATTCAGGCGATCTCGACCCACGCGCGCAACGTAGCGCCTCCGATCAGGTGCTCACGCGGCTGAGCAACGCGGCAATGTGGAGTGCATGGCCCTTGCGCTGGCTGGCGATCATCGTGGCCGGCGTGCTCTGTTACTTCGTGATCGTGACGCCGCTCGAGTTTCCTTCGCAGGTCGGTCTTGCGCTGTCCTTCGTGCTGCTCGCGTTGTATATGCGGCGCCAGCGCGGCCATATCGCAACGCTCGTGATGATGGTGCTGTCGCTGATCGTATCGAGCCGCTACATGTTCTGGCGGCTTACCGAAACGACGTGGTGGGACCGCCCCTTCGATGCGTTCTGGGGCCTGATTCTCGTTAGCGCCGAGGTCTACACGACGGTCGTGCTGATGCTGGGCTACTTCCAGACGGCCTGGCCGCTCAAGCGCAAACCGGTGCCCTTGCCGAGCGACCGCTCCGCGTGGCCGACGGTCGATGTCTTTATCCCGACCTATAACGAACCGCTCGCCGTCGTGAAGCCAACGGTCTATGCCGCCCTGGCGCTCGACTATCCGGCTGACAAGCTGCGCATTCATGTGCTCGACGACGGCCGCCGCCCCGAGTTCAAACACTTCTGCGAGCAGGTCGGCGTGACCTGGACGATCCGCAGCCATAACCGACACGCCAAAGCCGGCAACATCAATGAAGCGCTGAAGATTACCGATGGCGAGTACCTCGCGATCTTCGACTGCGACCATATCCCGACCCGTTCCTTCCTGCAGATTTCGCTTGGCTGGTTCCTGCGCGACAAGAAGCTGGCGATGATGCAGATGCCTCACCACTTTTTCTCGGCCGACCCGTTCGAGAAGAACCTTGGCACCTTCCGCAAGGTGCCCAATGAAGGCGAACTGTTCTACGGGCTGGTACAGGACGGAAATGACCTCTGGAATGCCACGTTCTTCTGTGGCTCGTGCGCAGTGTTGCGCCGCGGGCCCGTGCTCGAAGTCGGTGGGATTGCGGTCGAGACAGTGACCGAAGATGCGCATACCGCGCTCAAGTTGCACCGGCGCGGCTATTCGACCGCCTATCTCGCGATCCCCCAGGCGGCAGGGCTCGCGACCGAAAGCCTATCCGGTCACATCGGCCAACGCATTCGCTGGGCGCGCGGCATGACGCAAATCTTCCGGATCGACAATCCGATGACCGGCAAGGGCCTCAATCTCGGCCAGCGACTGTGCTACCTCAACGCGATGCTGCACTTTTTCTATGGGGTGCCTCGGCTGGTGTTCCTCACGGCACCGCTGTCTTACCTGTTTTTTGGCGCCCATGTGATCCAGGCCTCGGCCTGGGCGATTGCGGCCTATGCACTGCCTCACATCATCCATGCGAATCTGACCAACTCGCGCATGCAGAGCAAGTTCCGGCATTCGTTCTGGGCTGAAGTCTACGAGTCGGTGCTGGCCTCCTATATCACCGCCCCGACGTTGATGGCGCTGATCAACCCGAAGCTCGGCAAGTTCAACGTGACAGCGAAGGGCGGCCGGATCGAAGAGAGCTATTTCGACTGGGGTATCTCACGGCCGTACCTGTTCCTGCTGCTGTTGAACCTGGCCGGCTTCGGAATTGGTTTCGCCCACTTGTTCGTGACTTCACGCGGCGACTTCGGCACCACGCTGCTGAACCTAGCCTGGACCGCCTACAACATGACGATCCTCGGCGCGAGCGTGGCAGCCGCGAGTGAAGTCCGCCAGGTTCGTGACAGCCATCGCGTGACGATGGTGATTCGCGCGATGCTGCGGTTTGCGAACGGCCGCACGCTGGCCTGCGAAACGATCGACTATTCCGAAGGCGGGGTCGCGATCAAGATCCCGGAGGGCGTCTCCATTCCACTTAACGAGGAAGTGCAGGTGTCGCTGTTTCGCGGCAGTGAGGAGTTCGTGTTTCCGGCGGTGGTGGTGTTCTCCGCCGCGGCGCGTCTCGGCGTGCGCTTTACGACGCTGACCCCTCAGCAGGAACTCGACTTCGTGCAGAGCACGTTTTCACGCGCGGATGCGTGGACCGACTGGTCGAAGGGACGCAAAACCGACACCCCGCTACGCGGTCTCTCCCATGTGCTGCGCGTGGGCGTACGCGGGATCTTTCAGTTGTTCGGCCATATCCGGCAAGACGCGGGGCGACTCGCCACCCGCCGTGCCAAGAAGCTTGAAAAAGCCAAACTCGATACCGGAAGCTGATATGAGCATCACGCGCAAGGCGGCGCTCGCGACGGAGCAGGCAGACGCGCGAACGCGCCACAGCGAACGCATTCGAAGGGAATGTCCGAGAAGAGGCACGACCGGCGCGCTGCACCGGGTTGTGACGATCGCGCGCGGCCTTGCGATCCTGCTTGCGGCTTTCGGCGCAGTCTCGACCGCGCTCGCGGCGGCGCCGACACCGACACCGACGCCGGCAGCCGCCAGTTCGCCCGCTGTCTACGGGGTCGACGACCTGCGCACGGCGCCGTTGCCGCCGCCGGTCGGGGCACCCAGTGAGGCGGTGCCGCTCAACCCCCTTTCCAGCCAGCAGTCGACGTTTGCGACACCCGCGCCGGCTTCGCTTGCGAACGCCTCGCACGACCACGTGCCGACGACGCGAGACGAGAGCAGCGTGACCCCGAATGGCCGCACCGCGACGCTGTCGTTCCGGGATCTGGGCGCGCTCGACCCCTTGCAATTACGTGGCGTCGAAGGGCAGAACGGCGTGCCGTTCGCCGTGCGCGCCGATGAGGTCGTGACGGCCGCGAATCTTCACATCGTCTATTCGTACTCGCCGTCGCTGCTGCCGGATATCTCTCACCTGAAGGTCATCGTCAACGGCGAGACTGCTGCAACGCTGCCGTTGCCCAAAGCACAGGCCGGCATGCTCCTGCAGCGCGATGTGCCCATCGAGCCGCGTCTGCTGACCGAGTTCAATCACGTCAATGTGGCGTTGATCGGTCACTACACCAAACAGTGCGAAGACCCTTCGAACAGTGCGCTGTGGGCCACTGTGAGCAACGAGAGCACGCTGCAGCTCACGTTCGAGTCGCTGCCGACGCGCGCCGACCTCTCCCTGCTCCCGCTGCCGTTCTTCGATCGCCGCGATGTGCGCAGGCTCGAGCTGCCGATCGTGATGCCGAACTTGCCCGATGCCGGAGTGCTCGAAGCTGCGGGCATTGTGTCGTCGTATTTCGGCTCGCTTGCGCGGTATCGGGGCGCCCTGTTTCCTTCCTTTATCGATCAGCTCCCGCTGACGGGTAACGCTGTCGTCTTCGCGACCGAGAATGCGAAGCCGCAGAACGTCGACATTCCGCCGATCACCGGTCCGACGCTCGCGATCGTCGATCGTCCCGCCAATGCGCGCGGGAAGCTGTTGCTCGTGCTGGGCCGCGACGATGCCGAGCTGAAGCTGGCTGCGACGGTGCTGGGCATCGGGCAGTCCGCGTTATCCGGGCCGTCGGCCGTCATCACGCAGGCCGACGATATCCGTCCGCGCCAGCCTTATGACGCACCGAACTGGGTGCCGAGCGATCGCCTCGTGCGTTTCGGTGAGCTTGCACCCGAGCGTGACCTGAGCGTCTCGGGGTATGGCGCGGATGCCGTGCGGCTGACAGTGCGTGTGGCGCCCGACCTGTTTGGCTGGCACAACCGGGGCGTGCCGATCGATCTGCGTTATCGCTATACACCCCGGCCGACGCCCGACAAGTCGTCGCTCAATATCAGCGTCAACGACGCGTTCGTCCAGGCGATCCGGATCCCCTCGCAATCGGCGGTGGTCTCCGACATGAGTCGGTGGTTTAGCCGGTTCCTGCCCGATCCCTCGACCACATCGCGTCGCACGGTGTATGTGCCGGCGCGTCTGTTAGCGTCAGAGGCACAGTTACGCTTTCACTTCTACTATGAGATTCCGAAGACGGGCGAGTGCTCGGGCAGCTTCGTCGACAATGTGCAGGGCGCGATCGATCCGGCCTCGACGATCGACCTTTCGTCGTATCCGCACTATATGGCGCTGCCTGATCTCGCCGCGTTCTCGACCAGCGGCTTTCCGTTCACGCGCCTCGCTGACTTGTCGGACACGGCGGTAATCTTGCCGGAGCGGCCGAGCTCGGTCGACTATGCGATGTACTTCGCCTTGATGGGACGCATGGGCGAATCGACCGGCTATCCGGTCAGCGGCGTGACCGTGGGCAGCCCCACCAATGTCGACAAGCTCGCCGACAAAGACCTGATCGTGCTCGGCGCACTCGACAACCAGCCGCTTTATCAAAGCTGGGCCAAGGCCATGCCGTATTCGCACGCGGATGGCGCGAGTACCTTCCCGGTTTCGGATATCGCACTCAAGCTGGTCGACTGGTGGCATGGCGCAGCGAACCAGCAGGACCACACGCCCAAGCGCGGTGACATCTCGATCACTAACGACAATTCCGGCGCGCTCATGATGGGCTTCGAATCGCCGCTCCGGTCGGGTCGCAGCGTGGTCGCGATTGTCGCCTCGGATGCGAACCGTGCTTACGACATCGAACGCGCCTTGATGGACCCGGAACTCGTGAGCCAGGTTCAGGGCGGCCTCGATGTGATCCGCGGCAAGACGATCACGCCGATCTCGAACGGCACGACTTATTACGTCGGCAGCCTGCCGCCGATACAGTATCTGCGCTGGGCCTTGTCGGAGCATCCGTGGATGCTCGTGATCTGTGGGGCGCTGGCCGCCTTCCTGATCGCCGCGCTGATGTATCGGGGTCTGAAGCGGATCGCGGCGCGCCGCTTGAGGGATGGCGAATGAGGCGGCCCCGCCCGGTGCCGTTTAGACGCGCGCGCCGCTCGGTCGCGCGCGGAGCCACGCTCATGATGCTGGCGTGCGGCGCCGGCCATGCGGCAGCTGCAGTTGCCACAGCCGAGGCAGAGGCGGCTTGCTCGTGGCCACAATATGAAGCGTGGCTCGCGCGGGTGGTCCAGCCCGACGGTCATGCGGTCGATGCCAGTACCCCGCAACTGCAGACCACGTCGGAAGGGCAGTCCTATGCGATGTTCTTTGCACTGGTCGCAAACGATCGTCCGAGCTTCGACCGGGCTTTGCAGTGGACGCGTGCGAACCTCTCGGGCGGCCGCTTCGGCCCCGACGAGGCGCGTCTGCCGGCATGGCAATGGGGGCGGCGTGAGGACGGCAGCTTTGGCATTCTCGATCCGAATTCGGCTTCCGATTCCGATCTATGGATCGCCTACGATCTTTTCGAAGCGGGGCGCCTCTGGCAAGAGGCGCGCTATACGCAGACCGCGCGCGCGTTGCTGAGCCAGATCCGTGCGAATGAGACCGCCGACCTCCCGGGTCTGGGGCCGGTGCTGCTGCCGGCTTCACACGGCTTTTTCCAGAACGGGCTTGCGCGGCTCAATCCCAGCTATACGCCGGTGTTCGTGCTGCGACGGCTCGCCCAGGAAGACCCGCAGGGGCCGTGGAGTGCGATGGCGGCCAGCACGGTGGAGATGATCCGGATCGTCTCGCCGCATGGTTTCGTACCGGACTGGGTGGGCTTTCATGTTGGTCAGGGTTTTGTCGTCGATCCGGTCAAGGGCGATGTCGGCAGTTACGACGCGATCCGCGTCTACCTTTGGGCCGCGCTGCTCCCGTCCGCTGACCCGCTTGCCGCGCGTCTGCTCGGCACCCTCGGCGGCATGCGCTCGGTCATCGACGCGAACGGCGCGCCGCCCGAACGCGTTGCCACCGTCACGAGCGCTGCTCAGGGCAATGCACCGGTCGGATACTGGGGGGCGCTGTTGCCGTATCTGCGCGCATTGAACGATCCGCAGGCCGTGGGGCTTGCACAGAATCACCTTGCCGGCGATTTCGCCCAGGCCCGCTATTACGACCGCGCCCTTGCGCTGTTCGGCACCGGCGCGGCCGAGGCGCGCTACCGTTTCGACACACGTGGGCGGCTCGAGCCGCGCTGGGAGGGAGCATGCCAATCCGCCAACGCACGCTGATCGTCGCCTTGCTTGCGACGTTCTACGCGAGCGCCGGGTTGACGCCGACACAGGCGGCCGAGCAGGGCGGCGATGCGCTCGCCGTGCTAATCGCCCAGGGCAAGTACTGGCAGAACCACCGCCGCGGCGACCTCGCCGAACAGGCCTGGCAAAAGGTGCTGCGGATCGATCCCAAGCAGCCCGACGCGCTCTATGGCATGGGGGTCGTTGAGGCCGACCGCAAGCAGCCCTCGCAGGCCGAGGAATACCTGGTGCAATTGCGCGATGTCGTGCCGAACGATCCGCGCATCGACGACCTCGCGCGGCGCCTGGGCGAATCGACCCCACGCTCAAGCGCGGTCGACGAGGCACGGCGGCTCGCGCTGCAAGGGCAGCCGCAGGCGGCGGCGCAGCGATACCAGGAGGCACTCGCGAAGGGGCCCGTCTCGCCCGATCTCGCGCTCGAGTACTACCAGTCACTCGGCTCGACACAGCAAGGCTGGGACGAAGCGCGTCGCGGCCTGGATGCACTCGCGAAGGCGCACCCCGACGAACCGCGTTATGCACTCGCGCTGGCCCAGCATCTGACCTATCGCGAAGCAACGCGCCGCGAAGGCATCGAACAACTGCAGAAGCTGGCCAACGTTCCTGACGTGTCGGCGGCGGCGCGCATCAGCTGGCGACAGGGCCTGCTCTGGCTCGGTGGCCGGGCCGCTGACGAGCCCTTGTATGAGGCCTTTTTGCAGGCCAATCCCGACGATGCGGCGGTCAAGGCGCGCTACGACGCACTCGCCTCTCAGGAGCAGTCCGCGCGTGCGCAAGCCGCGGTCGGCGCGGCCGCGAGCGCACGCGGCCGGGCCATTTCCGAAGGCTTCGACGCCGCGCAGCAGGGCGATCTGAAAACGGCCGAAGATCGCTTCCAGGGTGTGCTGAAGAACGCGCCGAATGACGGTGACGCGCTCGGGGGCATGGGCGTCGTGCGATTGAAGCAGGAGAAATTCACCGAAGCCAGGGGCTATCTCGAACGCGCCTCCCAGGCGGGTAACCCGGGGCGCTGGCGCGACGCGCTCAAGAGCGCCACCTACTGGAGTCTGGTCAGCGAAGCGATCGGGGCGCGGAGCAATGGCGAAGTCGCACAGGCCAAGACCCTGTTCGAGAAGGCGATCGCCACCGACCCGAGTGAAATCACCGCGCAGAACCTGCTTGGCGACACGCTGATGGCCTCGGGCGATGCGCGCGCGGCCGAGGCAGCGTATCGGATGGTGTTGCGTCGCCAGGCGGACAACCCTGATGCGATTCGTGGTCTGGTCGGCGCACTGGCGGCACAAGGCCGTGGCCAGGAAGCGTTGCAGTTCGCCAACCAGTTGAGCGCCGAGCAAAAGGAGAAAGTCGGCGGTATCAGCAAGCTCAAGGCACAGGCCGAGCAGGCGGACGCGCGTGCAGCCGAGACGCGCGGCGACCTCGGCACCGCGCGCAGCCTGCTCGAGGATGCGCTGCTCAACGACCCTGATAATCCGTGGATGCGCCTGGACCTCGGCCGCATCTATGTGAAGCAGGGCGCCACCGGAAATGCGAATAGCCTGATGGACGGCCTGCTGGCGGCCCACCCCGATATGCCCGATGTGCTTTACGCCGCGGCCTTGCTCGCAGGCGAAACGCGCGACTGGAACAACGGGCTCGCGCTTCTGCAACGGATCCCGCCCCCGCAGCGCACCAAGGACATGACGAGCCTGCAGCACCGGCTGTGGGTCAATGTGCAAGCCGAGCAGGCGACGACGCTCGCCGCGCGTGGCCAGGTCGCGGCGGCGCGTGGGATGCTCGCTGCCGCCGAACCGGTTGCGGCCGGCGACACCGGCCTGATGGGCACGGTTGCCAATGCCTATGCGCAGATCGGCGACACCAATCATGCGCTCGCCTTGATGCGCAGCGCGCTCGCCCAGACCCCGCAGCCAGACCCGGGCTTGCTGCTCCAGTACGCAGGGGTGCTGCTCGCCACGCAGCAGGAAGTCGAACTGGTGTCGGTACTTCAGCATTTGCAGGCGATGCCGCTCACCCCGACGCAGCGGCAGGACCTGAGCAGCCTTAACCTCGCCGTGTTGTTGCGACGTGCCGATGCGCTGCGCGTCAAAGGCGATCTCGCGGCGGCCTTCGACACGATCGCCCCGGCGCTCGCGGCACGCCCCGACGATCCGGAACTGCAGAGTGCACTCGGAAGGATGTACGCCTCGGCCGGCGAACCGCAACAGGCCTTGCAATGCTTCCAGCGCGCGCTGTCGGTGCGGCCCGATGACCTGAACACCCTGATGTCGGCCATTGGCGCGGGCACCGCGACCCATGACTGGTCGACCGCCAACGCCCTGCTGGAGAACGCGATGCGGGTCGCCCCGGGCAATCCCCGGGTGCTCGCGACGGGCGGCCGGCTCTATCATGCGCAGGGGAAAAACCGGCTCGCGGCCGAGTATTTCCGGCGTTCGCTGATCGCCGAAAACGCGCCGGTCGGCGGTGTGAACGGACCGCTCGACATGCGCTTGGTATCGCGCGGCTGGGATGCGACGCTCAGCGGCGGCACGCAGCCTGTGCTCAATCCGTTTATCGGGCGGCAGGCCGTCGATAACGCGCCAGGCGGCGGCTCCCCGGCTGCCAGTGGCCAGGCCGCGGCGGCCGACGCCTACGGCTATACCGGTGGACAAGCGGCCGTCAGTCCGGCCTACCAGACGGCTCCCTATCCGACCCAGACCATGCCTTATGTCCCGCCACCCGCGCCGCCTGCGCCCTATGTGATGCCTGCCCCGGCATCGCCCTATCCGTATGGGCCCCGTTCGGACAGCGGTTTGCCTTCGCCAGGATACGGGCCCGATGCGAACGGGGCGTCCGACGCGGGTGGTGGCGAGCCGTCATCGGCGGCTTCGGCTTCGGCAGGCGCGCCGGCTTATCAGGCTTACCCAAACCAGCCTGCTGCGTATTCTCAGGTTCCAGCGGCGATTCCATCGCAAGTGCAAGCCCAGGTGTCGCAGGCTCAATCTCAGGCACAGGCACAGGCACAGGCACAGGCACAGGCACAGGCACAGGCACAGGCACAGGCACAGGCTTCACAAGCGTATCCGGGGCAGGCACAGAACCCCGTTGCGCCGCAGGTGCCACGAGTTCAGCAGCCGTACGCGGCGCAGCCTTATCCGCAACAAGCCTACGCACCCCAGCAGAGCGCGGCAGCCGGTTATGTGCCGGCGCCTGGCTATCCCGCGCCGCAGGCAGCACCCGGCTACACGTCGGGCGCTGCACCGGGCTATCCACCCGGATACGGGCCAGGGTATCAACCGGCCTACCAGCCGGCGCCGATGCCGTGGCCCACGCAGCCAGCGCCCGCTTACTACCCGTCGTATCCCGCTAGTGGACCGGCGACGACGACCAAGGCGGCCAAATCTTCGAAGACCAAACATCCGGCTAACGCGGTGGCTAACCAGGCTCGCCCGGTTCAGGGCTATGCCCCCGGATACGCTCAATCTGGTTACCCGCAGCAGGCCTACGGGCAGCCGGGCTACGCCGCGCCTTATCCCCAGCAGGCATATGTCCCCCCGGGTTACCCGCCCGCTTATGCACCCCCCGGCTATGCGCAAGGCGCTTATCCTCAACAAGGCACACCACAGGGCGGCTACCCCAACTACCCACAAGGCGCACCGCAAGCGGCTTACGCCAATGCACCCCAGCAAGGGTATGCGCCGCCGGCGTATCCACTGGGCTACGCAGCGCAGGGTTACCCGCAGCAGGGCTACTACCCACAACCTTATCCGCAGCAGGCGGCATACGCACCCGCTGCACCCGCCTATGCGCAGGCGCCGCCCACGCAACCCTACGTCGCGACGAACTCCTCGGCCGCCGCGGCTCTTGCCTCGGCGCTACCGGGCGCGGATAGCACGGCCACCGTTGCGATGATCGGTGCGCCGCCGCCCACGAAGGCGATGAGCGTCCAGGACGAACTCGACCAGATCAATCGCGAACAGACCAGCACGATCGGCGCGGGCATGAGCCTGCGCAACCGCGAAGGCACCGAAGGCCTGTCGACCTTGACCGATATCGAAACGCCGGTCGAAGGGCAGTTGCGGGCGGGCGACGGACACATCATCGTGCGGGCGACGCCGGTATTTCTCGATGCCGGCACGCCGGATCTTTCGCCGAGTACGCAGAGCCAGTTCGGTACGGGCCTGGCGGTCTCGAGTTCGGTCGCACCCGGGTCGCAGCACGCGACCGGTACAGGCTTGTCGATCGGCTATGAGAACAGCCGTATTTCCGCGAACGTCGGCTCGACTCCGCTCGGCTTTCGCGAAACCAACGTGATCGGCAGCGTCAACTATCACGGCGCGGTCAACGACACGGTCTCCTACCAGCTCGCCGCGTCTCGCCAACCCGTCACGGATAGTCTGCTGTCCTATGCCGGCACCGTCGATCCGCGCTCGGGTCGAACCTGGGGCGGCGTCGTAAGTTCGGGCGGCCGTGCCCAGCTGGGTTGGGACGACGGCACGAGCGGGCTCTATATCTACGGCTCTTACAGTTACCTGACCGGCGACAATGTCGAGAGCAACACGCGCGCCGAAGGCGGCGGGGGCTTCTATACCCATGTGATCAATGGTGTCGACGAGTCGCTGACGGCGGGCGTCAATGCGATGGTGCTCGACTATGACAAGAACCTCAGCGGCTTCACCTTGGGGCAGGGTGGCTACTTCAGCCCGCAAAACTACATCGCGCTCAATCTGCCGGTCGACTATTACGGCCGCAGCGGCAACCTTGCGTACCGTGTCAATGGCTCGATCGGCGTCCAGCATTTCCGCGAGAATCAGGAAGACTACTTCCCGTCGGACGCAAACTTGCAGAACGCCGCCACCACGGCCGGCGCCGCCCTGACTCCGGCAGTCACGGCAACTCTGCCCGGCCAGTCGAAAACCGGTGTGCGCTATAACCTGACGGGCACGCTTGAGTATCAGCTCGCGCCGCAGGTGTTCGTCGGCGGAATCGGCGGTGTCGACAACGCGACGGACTACCGGCAGTGGTATGCGTCGGTCTATATGCGCTATGCATTCAGCCGGACCAACGGGGTGCCGTTGATTCCGCCCTCGCCACTCGTTACGCCGTATCCGCAGAATTGAATGCGATCCCCCGTGTGGCGGTGGCGGCGATCTTCATCGGACAGTTCGCCGCCGCGCAGATCACGCCCGCCTACGACGCGCTCATAGGTTCGACCCTGCCGAACGCCTCGGGTGAGAGCATCCAAATGCTGCGCCTGGGCGTATTTAATCCTGCAAAGCAAGCCAATCGGGCTCACACGGGGTGGGTACGCGTCGACTGGGCGGATGGCTCGCAAGACGGCGACGCCGACAGCACTAGCCAGTCTTCAGTCGGGCAGCTCACCGACGCGGGCCGCACCGCCCTCGCCGCGGGCGACTCGGCAGGCGCGGCACGGCAATTTACCGCGGCGCTCAGGCAGGCTCCCGACGATCCCGCTTTGCTGAATAATCTCGCCACGGCACGCGCCATGCTGGGCGATATCGGCGGAGCGCTTGAACTCCTGAGACGTGCGGTGACACTCGCGCCCGGTCGGGACGATATTCGTGCGAACCTGCGCATCCTCAGCGAATGGAATCGACGCCGAACGCCGATCAGTACCGATGGGGGCAACGAGAACACCGTTGGCGGCGGGAGTCCCGGGCGCGGTGAGGGGAGTGATGTCGGCAGTGGACTCAGCGGCACACCTGATAAACGGCGCGACGCAGGCACGCGCAGTCAGGGCAGGCAGGGAGAAGGTGAAACCGGTGGCGCGCAGATTGGCGTCACATCCGTCGTGCAACCTTGGTAGTCTCGACAAGAACAATACGAGGACTGATTGTGCGTTTGATGATGATGCCCCGCGCCCTGCGGGCGATGCTGCTCAAGGTCTGCCTGTTGTTGCCGCTGTTCGCGGCTGGAAGTGCTCACGCAACGGACTGGTGCGGTGGAGGCCTTTGGCTCGATGGCATGGTGGCCTCCCAGCACATCAACCCGAAGAAAGACTTCAATGACTTCAACCCCGGTCTCGGCGCCGAATGCTGGGTTAACCAGAACTGGGCCGTCACAGCGGGTGGTTTTCGCAACTCGCTCGACAAGCCATCTTTTTATGGCGGTGGCCTCTGGTCCCCCGATCTCGTGACTTGGTCTTACGTCCGGATTGCGGTCATGGCGGGCCTGATCTCCGGCTATAACTATGGCGTCTGGGGCATTGGCGGTCATCACTCAGTGGGCCCTGTGATCGCGCCGATCATCATGACCCACGTCGGCAAGTTCGGGCTCAACCTGATCCTTATTCCTCCTATCCCAGCCGATCAGTTGCCGGCGACCATCGGCTTCATGCTGCGCTATCAATTCAACTAGCCTTCCGCTCAGTGTTCAACTGGGCAATGAGTGCGAAGCCAGAGTCGCTTTGCACGCTTCATCGCACCGGGTATTTCTCCCTCTTCGACCCGGGTTAACCATGAAATCTCCTGATTAACCCGCATTCGACCGGGGATTGCCCTCGTCGCATTCATACAACGCGATTTACCTCCACAAAAAAAGATAACTAGTTTATGACTGTCGTGGCAATTATGCGTTTAGGCCAAATGTAAACTAGGATCACCTGCTTATAATCGCGGCGCTTATTTTAAGCGTGCTGTAAGTCATTGTTTTTTAAGTGTCGTGGCAAAAAATGGTCAGATCGATGTGACCATAAAGGTGCGTTACATCAACCTTGCCGTCTCCGCAAGCGGGGTACCCCATCTCGTTTTCCCTAGGCCAATTTGGGTCGGTCGGGACAAAAACCATAAACCTATAATTGCGCCGAAATGTGAGTGAGTCATCTCGCATCGACGGATTCGCGAAGGCTCGAAGTAGCCAACGTTCGGGGCGCTACCCGCGTTTTAATTCACCGAGGAGACGTAATGAAAAAGGTTGTTGTGTCCATGTCGCTGCTGGCGATCGCGGCCGCCGCTCAAGCGCAAAGTAGCGTGACGCTGTATGGCCGTATTGATAACGGCATCCAGTATGAAACGGGCCTCCCGCAAGGCCACAAGATCAGTGCTGAAAGCGGCGATTGGGGTTGCTCCTGGTTCGGTCTGCAAGGTTCGGAAGACATCGGCGGCGGTTCGGCCGTGATCTTCCAGTTGGAAGGTCAGCTGAACACGCAGAACGGTCAATCGGCCGGCTCGCTGTTCGGTCGCCATGCCACGGTGGGTGTCACGAACGCCGCATACGGTACGTTCAAGTTGGGTAACCTCGGCGCTGGCGAACTGTCGCAAGACAGCTGGGGTCTCGACCCGCAGGTCATGCAGCGTTACGCAATCTCGACGCTGGTCCACGGCCGCAACTGGCCGACCTCGACGAACGGCTTCGAATACACGACGCCGACCTTCGCGGGCTTGGTCATCAAGGGTCAATATGACCTGACGAACAACACGAACTGGAACAGCGCAGCAGCGCCGGGCGGTCAAGGTCGCGGCGACGGTATCGAAGCCGTCTACGATCTGGGCGGCATGGAACTGCGCGTGATCTATGACGAACTGCGTGGCTCGAACGGCACGTTCGACGACGTGTACGCTCATTCGCGCATGTTGATGGGCGGCGGTACGTATACGCTGGGTCCGGTCAAGTTTTACGCAGGTTATGAACACCTGAACGCACCGCAAGCCACCGACGCTTCGATCAACGGCGGCGCGGGTGCGGGTGCACTGCCGGGTGGCGTGACGGCTCCGACCTCGGTCGACCACGAATGGTTTGGCGCTGCATGGCAGGCAACTGCCGCCGCGCTCATCACGGGTGCCGTGTTCCACGCCAACGCCAACAACGGCAACGGCAATGCGACGATGTATACCCTGGCCGGTACGTACAACTTGTCCAAGCGCACGTTCCTGTACACCGAAGTGGGCTATATCCACAACAGCTCGACGTCGAACATCGACCTGGGCAACGACGCATACGGTTCGAATGGTTACGATCCGGTCACGGGTACGTCGTCTGTGACGACCTCGGCCATCAACAACCCGAACTACGGTCATAGCCAGACCGGCGTGTTCGCGGGGATCATGACCGCGTTCTAAGCAATACCTTCTCCGCTGTACCCTGTGTAGTACGACATGTAGTTAAAGACGTCATCGTATTTGTCGCTCCGGCGACAGGTCGAAGCCGTTGCAACGCCACCCCAGCGGCGTTGCAACGGTTTTTTTTTGCGTGGTTGGAATGGAAGGGAATGGGACGGCCTGCACAGAGAGGGTATGAGGGGCAGGCCGATGCGGGGTGAAGAGCCGGGCGCTTGTGTTCGGTGGGCAATGCGCTTCAGGAAAAAGGGGCTCGGCTCGCAGTTGCCTTGCTTCGCCGTAGAATCGATGCGATGCCTTTCCATTCTTTCTGATTCCCCACTTTGACGGAGCACTCAATTGCCTATTCCGAAGCGCCTTGCGGGCCAGACTCTGAATTTCCGGGTGCCTTTTGCGGCATGCCTGCTCTGGGCAGCAACCGCGTCGACAGCGTTCGCGCAGTCATTCCCCTCCGATGTGCCGGCTCCCCTTCAGGTGCCGGGTCGCCAGCAACTCGTTGCCAAGGCGCTCGGAGTCGGCGTGCAGATTTACACGTGCGGGCCTTCGAAAGACGATCCCCAGCACTATGTGTGGAATTTCACCGCGCCCGAGGCGACACTTTTTGACAGCACCGGTCATCGGATCGGCAAGCACTACGCGGGACCCAGCTGGGAGGCGAACGACGGCAGCAAGATCGTCGGTACCGTCAAGGCGCACGTCGACAGCCCGGCTGCTTCGGCGATTCCATGGTTGCTGTTGACGACCAAGTCGGCTGCGTCAAACGGTCCGATGATCAAGAGCGGCACGAATGGCAGCACAGAGGTGGCAGGCGGAAAATTCGCCCGAGTGAAGATGGTGCAACGTCTGCACACTGTCGCCGGTATTGCACCGTCGATGCCATGCAGTGACACGACGGCGGGTCGCACGGCGCGTGTACCGTATACAGCGGACTATTATTTCTACGAGCCTATGCATTGAGACCGCCACGGGGGCCGGCTGCTGACTGACCTTGAAGGCAGTTCAGCAGACCGTCGCCCGCAGCGGGGCGCGCGCGAATTCGCCCGCGCTTCGCTTAGTGCCCCGGTTGACGCACGCTCAGCTTGTTGTCGACCGAGGTGACACCGCTGACGGCAGTCGCCACGTCCGTTGCCGTCTGGATCTGGCCGTTTTCAGGAACGAAGCCCGTTAGCCGGACTACACCATCGCGTGCGCGCACGTAGATATTGCTTGCATCGATGTCCTTGTTCTTCGTCAGGGCGCGTTTCACCACCTTGGCGAGCTGGCGGTTGGCCGCCTTGCTCGAAGGTGCCGAAGTGGCTGCGGCAGGCGCCATGGCGCCCGAATCGCTTGCCTGCGCAAACGCGCTGAGCGAGGCCAGCATCACGAGCACGCCGCTCGCACCCTTTACCAGTCTGGTCATATTCATATCGACTCCTTGTGGACAACTGTTGGCAGTTCGATTTCCCGGCCCTGGGCAGTGACCTTCCCGGCCGGATCGTGGGCAGATTCAAGCGTTCAAGCAGATGACACGTCCTTATTCTAGTCTCGTATCCGTCTTTATTCATCGCGCGCGGCCTAAAACGTGCGACCCATGTTTTACCGGACTTGCCGACACGTCTCGCACGATCGGGCAAGAGGCCGCGATAGAAGGCGATGCTTCGTGCACGAAGCGCCCCTCGCGTGCCCCTCGGATCGTGCGATTTTTTCATCGTCTGTAACAAGGCCGCGCTCAAATCGCGCCTTAAAGGCGCCCGCCGATCTTGTTCGAAGCCCGCCGATGGTGGCATCATCGCCGCAAATCCGCCCCTGCGTTCTTACGCTTCCCTTTCCGTCTACCTCTAGAGGGCTCCCCCGTGACTACCTATTCGAAGTGGATTGACATCCAGGTCAACGACGGCACATTTGGCGCTTATCTCGCCGTCCCGCACCACAAGACCGGACCCGGCATCGTGCTGATCCAGGAAATCTTCGGTATCAACGACCACATTCGCGAAGTCGCCGACCAATACGCGGCCGACGGCTATGTGGTGCTCGCACCGGATCTTTTCTGGCGCGCCGAGCCACGTGTGAGCCTCAAGTACGAAGGCGACGACATGAAGCATGCGGTCGAGCTGATGCAGAAGACCGATCTCTCGCTCGCAGTCAGCGACATCGGCGCGACGGTGCAGGCGCTGCGCGGTCTGATCAAGCCGGCCGACCCGATCGCGGCGATCGGCTACTGCCTCGGCGGCAGGCTCGCCTATAAGGTGGCAGCTGCCGGGCTGGTGGACAAGGCCGTCGCGTACTACGGCGGCGGTATCAATACCGAACTCGATCTGGCCGATCAGATCAAGGTACCGATGCAGTTCCATTTCGGCGAAGCCGATTCACACATCCCCGCCTCGGCAGTCGAAGCAATCGAGCAACGCTTCGAGGGTCACGCAAATGCCGAGTTTCACGTCTATCCGGACGCGGAACATGGCTTCAACTGTCCGCACCGCGGCGCCTTTCAGCGTCACGCTGCGGCGCTTGCTCACGGCCATACGCTGATGTTCCTCGAGAACGACGCAGTTTAGGGCGCGTCTGCCGTCGGCGGTAGTTCGCGTGGCAAGCGGACTTCGAAGCGCGAGCCCCGACCGGGGTTCGCGCCATAGTGCAGGGTGCCTCCAAGCGCCTTGACGAGTTCCTTGACGATCGCAAGGCCGATGCCGCTGCCGGGGATGTCGTCGTCCGCCGCGCGTTCGAATTCGGCGAACACGCGCTCGCGATCGCCGGGTGGAATGCCGATGCCGGTGTCCGAGACGGAGATCGCCAATACCCTGGGTGACAATGCAAACACGGCGAAGTCGATCGATCCCTCGCGTGTGTATTTGGTGGCGTTAGACAGCAGATTCAATGCGATTTGCTTGATCTTGAGCCGATCGGTGCAGGCGGTCCCGAGCCCCGCTTCAAAGCGTGTTGAAAACCCCAGCCCCTTCTCCTTGATCGGCGAGTCGAAGGCCGCGACGAGTTCGTCGAAGAGCTCGCGGATTTCGAAGACTTCCGGGTTGACCGGCACACCGTCGCTCAGCACGATTGCATAGTCGACCATCTCGTCAACGAGCGTCTTCATGTCGCCAACCTGTCGGCGTGCAAGCTTGAGCGCGATGGCAAGTCTGGCCGGCGCGCGCTCGATCAGTTCAAGATGCGTGGTGAACCCGTGCAGGAAATTGCGCAGGTCGTGGGCGACACGCCGTGCGACCTGCAGGCGGGATTCGTAGAGCGTGTCGAGCAACTGTTGCTTGAGCAACAGTTGCTGATTGCTCCGCTCGATCATGCCCGTGTATTGGTCGATCCGGCTGTCGCGCTCATGCACGACCTCGCGGATCGAAGTGAGCGTCACCTGACTGAGTGCCTCATCGACAAGATGACGCGCCTTGGCTTCGGACAGGCGTCCCAAGTCGGGATTGGCGGTCGCGAAAGCGGCGATCGCGTGGATCATGGCCTGACGGAATAGCTCGAGTTCGCGGACGAGTTCATCGAGCTTGTAGCCCTGTTGCCAGCGCCATTGGCCATGGCCCTTTGCGTCGTGCTGGATGGCAGGCTGCAGGGCATCGAGATCCTGCAACTCGATTGCCGCGCACAATTCCTCGAAGATTCGCGGCAGATGGTCGACGAGTTGTGCGTGGGTCAATTCGTCGGCGCGCGGAATGTCCGTATCGGCGAATACGTCCTTGACCCATTGTTCTAACAAGGCGCTCCGGTTTTCGCGAAGGGCGGCCGCGAGGCGGCGAAACGGACCAGGCAAGACGGCGGACACGATAGGGGTCCCGTGGACTAAGGGTTGAGCAATGCCCGGCCTAAGGCCGTGTGCCGCCGCGCGGTGGCGCCGTGGCCTTTTGCCGCCGCAGCGCATCGCTGCGGGCCATTATAGGTAGAGCGCAAAATGCGGGCCTCGGTCGACTCCCACGGGAATATCCTGATTTGACCGCCTCAATGTGGTTTGTTATAAACGCAAAAGGTAGATCACTTTGAGCGGAAACGAGCCATTGGCGCGCTGTCTGGCGGCGTGGCGGGTTTTCATCAAAGAGTCACGTCCGTGACGCAGATTGCACCTGTCACCTTGCTATGGAAACAAAAGATGGAAACCGGTACTGTTAAGTGGTTCAACGACGCGAAGGGTTTTGGCTTCATTACGCCTGACGCTGGCGGTGAAGACCTGTTCGCGCACTTCTCTGAAATCCGTGTGGACGGCTTCAAGTCGCTGCAGGAAAACCAGAAGGTCAGCTTCGAAACGAAGATGGGCCCCAAGGGTAAGCAAGCGGCGAACATCAAGCCGGTCTAATCCATCGGTTTGTTTGACCAGATTGCGCAAAAGCCCGGCATCTTGCCGGGCTTTTGTTTTTTCAGGGACCCGCTGTACGCGCGGCCGTTGCACCGGCGTGAGGATCGCGCCGGCAAGGATTCGCCTATACTGGCCAGACCCATAGCAGCCGGGCGAACGCCGTTCCCCAGCCGATCCCATGTTTGACTTGTTCGACGATATTGCCAAGCCTGAGATCGACTGGTATCCAGGCTGGCTTGCCCGGGCCGCGGCCGACGCGCTGTTTGCACGGGTGATCGATGAGGTGAGCTGGAAGCAGGATTCGATGCTCACGCCGGCCGGCCGGGTGCCATTCCCGCGACTGACTGCGTGGGAGGGCGAGCCGGAGGCCGTCTATACCTACTCCGGCGTGCGCAACGTGCCTGATCCGTGGACACCCGCGGTGCTTGAACTCAAGGACGCCGTCGAGGCAAGCAGCGCGACGGCGTTCAACAGTGTGCTGGTCAATCGCTACCGGAACGGCGCCGACAGCATGGGCTGGCATGCCGACAAGGAAGCCGAACTCGGCCGTGAGCCGGTGATCGCATCGGTCAGCCTCGGCGCGACGCGCGCCTTCCAGTTCCGGCATGTCAAGACGGGAGCGCTGCACACGCTGGAGCTTACGCATGGCAGCCTGCTGGTGATGCGCGGACGCACGCAGCTTGACTGGCGGCATCGGGTGCCGAAGGCTCCGAAAGTCGCTGGCGAGCGGCTTAACCTGACCTTTCGCGCGATCGCTTCGCGCGGCTGAGCAGGCTTGTTTCTTGATCGCCTGATGGGCCACTCGCTTTACAGACCGCTTCATGGACTGCCTCGTGCCCTGTCGACGTGACCGACCGGGTTGTGCCACTGCAGAGAAAATCCGAGGTTCCGTTTGCCCCGCTTGTCCCGACGCCCGCCGCTCGCAGGCAGCCGCCTGCGGCATGCCTATCTGCTGATCGCTGACTACCTTACCCGCCACCGGCCGGTCTGGATGGTGTCGTTCTCGCTGACCGACGCGAGTTTGTCAGAAGGGTTGCGTGCGGCGTGCGCGGCGACGAGCATGCTGGTGCTCGGCGACGTGCTGCATCAGCCGGATTTTGCTTGGGCCGCGATTGGCGCATTCTGGACCTGCCTTGCCGACGCGGCGGGTTCAAACCGCATGCGATTCGCCTCGATGGCCGGCTTTGCACTGCTGTCAACGGTATGCGGTGGCCTGGCTGCCTATGCATCGGGGCTCGGCGTGACGGCGGCCGCGATCGCGGTGCTCATCTTCGCGGCGGGCGGCGCACTCGGACGGATCTGGGGGCCGGCGGTGGCGCAGATCGCCATTCTGTCTGCTACGGCCTGTGTGGTGATGGTCGACCATCCGTTACACGGGCTGGCCGATGGGGTGAGCCTGATGGGCGTCTACCTGGCCGGTTGCGTCTGGGCGACCGCATTGAGCCTGGCCGTGTGGCGCATCCATCCGTTTGCCCCAAGCCGGGCTGCGGCCCAGCGTGTCTATGTGCGTCTTGCCGACGCGTGCCGCGACTGCGCAAGGCTGGTCCGGCGCGAGGGTGTGGATTTCGGCGACTGGTCGCGCCATGGCGCGCACCATCGAAGCCAGATTCGTGAGGCGATCGAATTGACGCGGGCGGCGCTCGCGAAAGTGCCCCCCTCCAAGTCGGGTGAGATGCGCGCGAGCCTGCTGATTGGTTTGGCCGATGCGGAACAGGTGTTTGCCTTCCTGATTGCGGTGGCCGATGCGTGCGAGCGCCGTCGGCGCGAGCTGCCCGAGCCGCGCCGCGTGGTGCGAATTTTGTTCGCATTGGCTGAACTGCTCGACGCGAGCGGCAGGGAAATCGAGGCAGCGCCCATTGCGCAGCTCTCGCGTTTGCACGGGCGCTTTGCGCGTCTCACGCGTCGCCTCGAAGCTGAGCTGGGCGAGCCGCTTGCCGCGAGCGCCAGCATGCGGCCGGTGGATCTCGAGCTTGACCTCGACACCGATACGGCCTCGCCCGAAGAGCTGGGCCGTGCCTTGCGCGAGGCGTGGGGCCGCGCCCGGGCGGTCGCACGTGCCAATCTCGACTGGCATTCGATCGGGCTGCGCCACGCGGCGCGCACGGGCGTTGCCACGACCTTCGGCTTTCTCGCGGTGCGGGCCTTGCATGTGCCGTTCGGCTATTGGGCCACGATGGCGATCTTGTTGATCATGCAGCCATCCATCGCCACCAGTTGGCCACGCAGTCTTGAGCGTGCGGCCGGCTCGGTCGCGGGCGGCGTGGTAGCGGCGGCAATTGGGCTGGCCATTCACTCGCCGATCGGCGTGTCGGTCGTCGTGTTTCCGCTGGTTGTCGCGACGATGGCGTTTCGCTCGGCCAGCTACAGCCTCTTCGTCTTTTTCCTGACGCCTACCTTCGTGCTGGTTGCGGGTTTTGCGACACCGAGTGCGCACGAGCTGGGTTATGCGCTCGCACGCCTGGGCAATAACGTGCTGGGTTGCGTGATCGCTTTCGCGGCCACCTTCTTGCTTTGGCCGAGCCGCGGCCCGGACAATTTCCATGAGCAATTGGGTGAGGCGCTCGCGGCGAACCTCGACTACCTGGCTCGTGCACTGCGTTACACCGGAGGTGCCGCGCGCGATCTCGAGCGGCTACGTCGCATCGCGGGTCTTGCGAGTAATCGAGCCGAGGAATCGTTGCAGCGCATGCGGCTCGAAGCCATTCGCCATTCGGGTGGCCATTGGCTTGCGCTGACAGCGTTGGCCTTGTGCCGACGCGTTGCCGGCACGGCGACCCGTGCGAGGCTCGGGGTGGCGCGCGGTGCAGAGGCGAATGAGCAGGGCGATGCAGCCGGCTCATTGACCGCCGCATGGGTCGACGCTGCGCGCGCGCAGTTGCTGAGTACGGTGTGCATGCAGCGCCCGTCGTCACCGCTTCCCGCGGCTCCCGAATGCACGCTGTCGCTCGTGGAAGCGGATGCAACCCACCAGGTCCAACTGCTGGCGACGGTGGTCGAGCAATATGTCAGTGGCGGAGTCGACACCCCGGCAACTGAGGCTATCGCCTCGCGTTTATAGTCTGGCGAACCTGTCTCCGGCGCTCGCCCGGACACACCGCTTTCGCTCGCGATCATCGACCTTGGTCGTTTAAAGCGTATTAGCGATAGATACGGACAAAGGACTCTTGCAGACCCGCGATAGGGGGCTTCGACATGGCGTGCCGCCCAAAAATGCGCGTAATTCGGCGTTACGTTTCTCGCATTCGGCTTTCACCTGTGACGGAAGGCAGCGCCTACAGTGTGTTTAACGAGCAGATCTACTGCTTGCCCAAGACGGAGCCGAAAATGAAAAAGATTCTTGTTGCTGGCTTGATTGGTGCCTCGGCACTGCTGGCTTCCGGCGCTGCGATGGCGCACGTGGATGTCTCAATTGGTCTTGGCATTCCGGTTTATCAGGCGCCTCCGGTAGCCTATGCACCGGCCCCGGCTTACGGACCGGTGGCTTATGGTCCGGCCGTCGCGGTGGACTACCGCTCGCCCTACTACCGGGGCAACGATTGGCACGGTCGGGGTTGGCATCATGACGACTGGCGTCGCAATGACTGGCACGGACATCGTGGCGGCTATTAAAAGCGTGTGAGGGACGAACCCGCAGATCAATCGCGCCTGGTTTGAAAAAAAGGCTGGTCACCGTCAATAACGGTGAGCAGCCTTTTTATCGCCCGCCTGATCGCGAACTCATTGAGACGCGCCGCGCGAGGCGATGTTCTTCAATTACCCTTGCCGACCTGATTCAAACAGGAACCAGGCACGACGTTCTGCTTCGTCGATCCAGTTCTCGAGCAGGCTCGCGCTCGCGATATCGCCGTGCTCGTCGCACAGGCCGTGTGCTTCACGCAGGCGGCTGACCAACTGAAGGTTGTCATCCGCAAGTTCGGCGAGCATGTCAGCCGGCGTCACATATTCAGCGTCGTTGTCGAGCACACGCTGCTGTTTCGAAATCTGCCCTATCGAGCGCAAAGTGTTACCGCCAATCTTACGCACGCGTTCGGCGAGCGGATCGGTGGTTTCGAACAGTTGGTCGCCCTGGTCGTCGAGCAGCAGGTGATAGTCGCGGAAATGCGGACCTGACATATGCCAATGGAAATTCTTGGTTTTCAGGTACAGCGCGAAGTAGTCGGCAAGCAGAAGATTCAGTGCGCCCGAGATCTCCTTCGTCGCCGCCGGCTTGAGGTCGGTCGGCGTGTGCAAAGGGGCGGCGCGATGTGATTCGGCGATAGGTTTTTTCACGTGACAAGCTCCAGACGAACGGGGATGGACGCGGGCGCGTCACGCCAGGCGCACACGACCGAACGCTGCCCTCGCGCCCCCGCCGGTGTTCTGCCCGCTATGAACCGTGCCCAAGTACATTGACAGTCTATCGCCAAATGGGGTCAACATTCTTTCCGGCATTGAGGCACTGAAGGTGCGCCAAGCGCGACTCGACAGAGTGCACTCTAGCTGTGCGCCGATGCCCTGCCGTTTAGCGTCGGCGCTCTTTGAAGTTACGTTCAGTTACATTTGTACGATCCGGTTACAAACATCCCCGGGGCGTTCAGTGAGCAGGGGTTGACGCGGATAACGATGAAGAGAAGGATGGGCGTTCGCTACCTCTGCGAGGACCGCACCATGAGAACTGAAGTGGAATCCCAATCGGAAATCATTGCGCGTATCGCGGATGAAACCGATATGCCGCTCGATGTCGTCAAGCACGACTACCTTGAAACCTGGCAAGACCTCAGCGATGGCGCGCGCGTGCGCGACTACCTGACGCTCTTTGTTTCGCGCCGTGTCAAAGCCAAGCTGCGCGGCCGCATGAAGTCGTAAAGCGCCCACAGCGGATCAGCACGGTTCGCCCTTCCACGCGGTCCAGAGACCTTGACTTCGTGCAGGCGCCTGAGTGCGGCTGCATGTAGACTGGCGCTTCTCTTGACCTTGCGAACGATCCATCCTCATGGCGATCCGTCACCTCGTGTTTTGTAAATTCCGTCCGGAAATCACGGCTTCCGCTCGCGACGAACTCGTCGCGCAACTTCAAGCATTGGCTCGTGTCGAGGGCATCCGCTTCAGCAATTTCGAGGCGAGCGAGAATGTCTCGCCCGAGAATCTTGCCCACGGTTTCGAACTGGCTTTCTCGATGGACTTTGCCAGCGCCGAAGATCGCGATGCCTATCTCGTGCATCCGGAACATCAGAAGGTCGGCGCGGCGATCGTCGCCAGCGCGGATGGAGGCACCAATGGTTTGTGCGTGTTCGACATGGCGACCGGCGCGTACGCCTGACACACGTTGAGGGGGCTGACGCGGCTCGCAGCAGTTCGCTGTGCAGCTCTCACTCAGTCGCGTCTGCGTCAGCAACATGCGGTGCCTATGTCGTAGCCTTGGGCTGCAGCTGCAGCTGCGGCTGGGCGGCCAGTTCGAAATGCACCTCATGGCTCGTCGCGCCTTTAAAGAAGTCAGCGTCTTCGACTTCGTGAAACCGCTTGAACCCCAAGGCCTCGACGAGGGCGATTGACCGGACATTGCGCCGGTCGATCTGAGCCTCGAACCGATCGGCGCATCCGTGCGCGTTCAGATGCTCCAGCATGGCCGTAACGGCTTCGCGTCCGAATCCCTTGCCGCCGTACGGCACAAAAACCAGATAGGCAATCGACACCGAGCGCGTCGTGTGATCGACGGTTGCCTGTATATACCCGCAGTAACACCCGTCGTCGCGCCGTTTGAGCGCCCAGTTCAGCCAGGCCTGGGTACCGTCTGGCGAGCTGCGTCTCTCAAGCAGCGTATAGCGCTTGGTCAGCGAGTCGAGCGCGGGCGGATTGTCTGGAATGAAGTCATACAGCCCGGCATGGGCAAGGCCATCAAAGAGCGCTGCCGCGTGGTGCCCTTCGAGCGGTTCAAGGTCGAGGCGTGCCGAGCGCAGCGGGGCATTGAGCAGGGTGTTCAAGTGCTGAGGGTGTCCTTTGGCGGTATCGCGCCCACCGGGGGCGCACGATATGTACGACTGTCGACATCATATGCGCCGCAAATAGAGTGGGAAAGAAAGACATCGGCCCAAAACGAATGTGAAAGCATGGTGAAAGAATGTAGTTTCGCTTGCAACTAACGGCCAATGATTTGAGCCCGCCGATGAATGTGTCGGATCGTGGTGCATTTAAAGCGCGTCGCGGCCGCATCGCTTAGCAAGAGAGAGGCCCACGCTAGATTGACAGGCACGATGGTGCCGGCCCGGTTTAACTCCGGTTCAGGTGCGTCAACCAACTCACCCAACTCGATCAAGTCAGCCGAGTCAAACTATTCAAATATCAGGCTGCACCGACGCCGCCGTCCCGCCATAATCGGCGACGGTCAACCGACCGGCCGGATGTCCGGGTCCCGTGTCCACACCACCAGGGAGAGATCAGCCATGAAGCGGTCGGACTATCGAGAGCATCCGGAGCTACGCCCCGAGCATTCCGCCACCTCGTGGCGCGATGTCGCCATGCTTTGGGGGCCCATAGCCTTTCTCTGCCTGGTAGCGCTCGGCGTCTTTGTCTGGCTGGTCGACCCCGCTCCGCCCAGGACGATCGTCATGAGTGCCGGCCCCACAGACAGTTCCTTCCTGCCCACTGCCGAGGCGTACCGCAAGATCCTTGCGCGTAACGGCATCACGCTCAAGATCCTGATTTCAGACGGGTCAGTGCAGAACCTGCAGCGGTTGCTGGATCCGAAGCAACATGTCGATCTGGCGCTTGTCCAGGGCGGTATTTCGAAGGGCATGAACACGTCGTCACTGATGTCGCTCGGCAGTATGTTCTATGCGCCGATCGTGGTGTTCTATCGGGGTAGCGGGGTGACGCGCTTGTCGCAGTTCGCGGGCAAGCGCATTGAGATCGGACGCGAGGGCAGCGGAACACGAGTGCTGTCGCTCGATCTGCTCAAGGCAAACGGGATTGTGCCGGATGGCGCAGCCACCTTGATGCCCTACGACGGTGATCAGGCCGCCAGAAAGCTGGTCGATGGCGAGGCGGATGCCGCGTTCTTCAACGGTGACTCCGCGACGCGGGCAATGATGTTGCGACTCCTGCAGACACCCGGAATCAGCTTCATGGATTTCGCGCAGGCGAGCGCCTATACGCGATTGTTTCCTTACCTCAGTGAGATCGACCTGCCTCCCGGGGTGCTGGATCTCGGCAACAACGTTCCGCCTGTTCCGATCCATCTGATCAGTCCGGTGGTGGAGTTGATTGCACGCCCGAACCTCCATCCCGCAGTGTCCGATCTGCTGATCGAAGCGGCGCAGGAGGTCCACGGCATGCCGGGGATTCTTCAGCACGGTGGCGAGTTTCCGAATGCGACCGCACACGAATACCGGATCAGCGAGGATGCGGCCCGGTACTACCGGTCGGGCAAGAGTTTCTTGTACCGCAACTTGACGTTCTGGCTGGCCAGTCTGGTCGATCGCCTGCTGGTGGTGCTGCTGCCGATCGCCGTGTTGCTGGTACCCGGGTTGAGAATGCTGCCTGCGCTCTATCGATGGCGTATCCGCTCGCGTATCTATCGCTGGTATGGCGCGCTGATTGCAATCGAGCGCGAGGCATTCAGCGACGCGACGGATGAGCAGCGCGCGGCGCTACTCAAGGAACTCGACCAGATCGAAGACAGTGTGAACAAGCTGAAGATGCCGCTCGCCTATGCGGACGCGTTCTATGTACTGCGCGAACACGTCAGCTTCGTCCGGTCGCGGCTCGGCCTGCATCAAGGCCCGCGTCCACCTCGGTCTGCGCAGGGCGAGCCGAACTGACAGTTCAGGTTTGGCGCAGCGTCGTTAGACCGCCCACCGGAGTCGTCGCCAGCTGCGCATGCACCCAGTGACGACAGGGCGACGAGCGCCGCGAATGCGGCAAGACGCCTTGTCGTGATCCTGCGGAACTGACGGACCTTGACCATAACTTGTCTCCGGATTTCATGTTAACCAGGACGCTCGTTCACCATACATCGTGCGCCCGATTCGTTGAACGTGCAACGCGCCCCCTCGCGCTTGGTCCTGTCGATTCGCGTTCATCGTTCGCGTTGCAGAGACACGTGCCTTCTCGCTACACCGCAAAAACCGGTTGATATTTGGGAATTGGCGTTGAATACTCGACCCGCAATTTCGGGGCAAAAAATACGATCCACCCTTACCCAGGTGATGGATCCAAGAGGCCAGCGGATCCTTGACCAGTCCGCACGGCAGGCGTCACATCCAAAAAACTATAATGTATTGGATAGGTATGAAATCAGTTTACGGGGTTGGCGAAATGCCCGAACGCACGCACATGCGGTGTGCGATTCAATCGACTCCTGTCGTCCATGCGACACAGGAGGCCATCACTCTGGGTCGCTCACGGCCCCTGCAGCCAGGTTCACGCGCGAGTCTTGATCGCGCGAATGGCCGCGCTTCCAGTACACGATCCGGCCGCTGCTGACCGACTTTTCATTGCATTGCCTGATTGCCAATAGGCGGCCCTTGCGCGCCGATGCACGTTCACGTGCGTCGGCACGTGGGCTGTGCTTGCCGGCGTCTGATCGCACCTTGCATGGTTGCGTGAGGTCTCTGGCAACCGGTTCACTTTGTGTCCGAGAGTAGATGAGATGACCTTGGGAAAAATGAAAGTCGGCACGAGCCTGGCGCTCGGCTTTTCGCTGGTGCTGGTCCTGCTGTGCGCGGTGACCCTGCTAGGCATAGGCCGCATGGCGCAGATCCAGGCGCGGCTGCAGCGAGTGGTCGAGGTCAGTAATGTCGAAACCCGTCTCATCATCGACATGCGGGCCGACGTGAACGATCGTATCGTCGTGCTGCGCAATCTGTCTTTGCTGACCGACCCGGCCGATATGCAACCGGAGATCGTGCAGATCAACGAGCAGACCAAGCGATATACCGATGCGGAACAGAAACTCGCGTCGATGTTCGCCGAGGTTCCCGGCACGTCCGATCGGGAAAAGGCGTTGCTCGCCAGGATGCAGCAGCAGGAAAGTGTCGCGATGCCGCTGATGACCAAGGCGATCCAGCTGTTTCTCGACAACAAGCCCGAAGCGGCCACCAAAGTGCTCGTGCGTGAAGTTCGCCCGGTCCAGAAAACTTGGCTGCAGGCGCTCAACGAACTGACTGCACTTGAAGACGACCTCAGCGCGAAGGCGGCCGCCGACGCGCAACACGCGTTCGTACTCGCGCGGACCTTCATGCTTGGCCTCGGCGCCGCTGCGCTGCTGGTCGGCATTTGCGCGGCCTTTGTGATTACGCGCAGTCTGTTGCGGCAACTCGGGGGCGAACCGGCCTATGCCGCCACGATTGCAAACCGGATCGCCGCAGGCGACCTGACCGCGGCGATCACCACCCATCCTGATGATCAGACGAGCCTGCTGGTCGCGATGAAGGCGATGCGCGACAGTCTTGTCAATATCGTCGGGCAGGTCCGTGAGGGCACTGAGGCGATTGCCGTTGCGTCGGGCCGGATCGCGGAAGGCAATCTCGACTTGTCGTCTCGCACGGAACTTCAGGCCGGCTCACTCGAGAAAACCGCCTCTTCGATGGAGCAACTGACAGCGGCCGTGCAACGCAATGCGGACAACGCCCTCGAAGCCAACCAGCTCGCGCTGTCGGCGTCTGACGTCGCGCGCCAGGGTGGGGTGGCCGTCACGCAAGTGGTCGAGACAATGGGTTCGATCAACGAGTCCGCCCGACGTATCGTCGACATCATCGCCGTGATCGATGCACTCGCCTTCCAGACCAATATCCTCGCCCTCAACGCCGCCGTCGAAGCGGCTCGCGCAGGCGAGCAAGGGCGAGGTTTTGCCGTGGTCGCGGCCGAGGTCCGCAGTCTCGCGCAGCGCAGCGCTGTGGCCGCCAAGGAGATCAAAGGCCTGATTGGCGATTCGGTCTCGCGGGTCGAAGCGGGCAGCCTGCTTGTCGAACAGGCCGGCCGGACGATGAAAGAACTCGTGAAGAGCGTGCAACACGTGACGGAAATCATGCACGAGATCACGGAGGCGAGTCAGGAGCAAAGCGCCGGCATCTCGGAAGTGAACCAGGCCATGATCGAAATGGACAACGTCACCCAGCAGAACAGCGCGCTGGTGGGGCAGGCGGCCGCCGACGCACAGCGTCTGCAAGACCAGGCCGCCGAGGTAGCGGGAGTCGTCAGTATCTTCAGGATGGAAGCGGTGTGAGCCGCCTTGCCTGATGAAGTCGGAAGTTGTCGGGGTCAACCACCATAAAGAACCAACATCATGTCTAGCGCAACGTTTCTGTTGAAAACCGGGGCCGTGCTCGCGGCCGTAGCAAGCCTGCCCGCGTGGGCGGATGATCTGACGCTGCAGAGTCTCGATCCGAAGGTGCCTTGCGAGAAGCCGGCATATCCGCGTTCCTCGCTCGCGAATGAAGAGCAGGGCACGACCGTGGTCTCGCTGCTGGTCGGGGTCGACGGCAAGGTCACGGATTCGAAGATCGCCAAGGGGAGTGGCTTCAGTGCGCTCGATCGCGCGACACTCAAGCTGGCGGACTGCAAGTTCAAGCCGGTGCTCAAGGACGGTAAGGCCGATGCCGAGTGGATCAGCCTGGAATATGTCTGGAAGCTTGACGAATAACGCAACGGCTATGCTCGCGTGCGATCTGGCCCCGCGGCAGGCTGGGCAGATGGGTCAGCGCGGGCGCGAGCCGTCCGGTCAGACGGTTTAAAGCTCGACCACGCTTACCGCGACCTTCACGCCATGCGCGCCACCGCCGAGAATCATCCCGCGCAGCAGGGACACGTCACTATAGTCCCGTCCGTAGGCCAGCGTGACATGGTTGGTATCCGCCATGATGTCGTTGGTCGGATCGAGGTCGACCCATCCAAAGTTCGGGCAATAGACGGAGACCCACGCGTGCGAAGCATCGGCGCCGAGCAGCCGCGGTTGCCCGGGGGGCGGCTCAGTGCGCAAGTATCCGCTGACATATCGCGCAGGAATTCCGAGCGCCCTCAGGCAGCCGACCATCACCTGCGCGAAGTCCTGGCATACCCCACTACGCAGCTTGAATGCCTTCAGCGCGGGAGTGTCGAAGTCGGTGGTGGTCTGTTGATACTCGAACTCATCGTGAATCCGATGCATCAGATCGAGCGCGCCCTGGGCAACGGGCATACCTGGCGGGAAACTCTCGAGCGCATAGATGCGCATCAACGGATGCAGCACGATATAGGGCGACGCAAAACAAAACTCCGACTCGGCGAAGAACGACGATCTGGCGCGGTAACGCATCGCCTCCGAGACCTGTTCCCAGCCCTGAGTCGCTTCCGGATCGAAACCGTTCCAGCGCGGGCGCAGGCGCACGGTCGTTTCGCTCGTGAGCTGAAGCGCATCGTGCGGCGTGTCGAGCGCGAAATAAATGAGTTCGTTGCCGAAGGTATCGAGGCGACTATGCAGGTAGGAAGGCTCGGGCTCGATGCGTTCGGCGTGCTGCAACACTTCCTGGCTCGGATTCGACACCGGACGGATGGTCGCAAGATGCTGTGCGGTTTCGACCAGTGTCGAGTAGCGATAGGTGGTCCGATGCAACACGGTCAGGATCGGCGGCCGCTTCGGTCCCTGAGTATCGGTGGGTTGGTTCATGCTGCCATCCAGGTGGCCGAGGTGCTTGCATGGCTGAAGTAGCGCACGCTGATCTCGTTGGACAACGATGCCATGATCGTGCCGAGCTGGGTGCACAGCTCGATGAGCGCGACGTAGCGTCCGTGAGGATCCATCACGCACAGCGCCTCGAGCGCGGGCAAGGTGTCGGGTGACGGCAAGAGCGAGGACAGCGGGGCATGATTGGCATGCGCGGCTGCCGTCGGCAAGTCGTCGAGCTTGTTGCGCAGCCGCACGTACACGCCATAGAGGCTGCGTGGATTCGTCGGCTCGACGACCAGCAAGTCGAGCAGGGGTGGTATCTGAAACCGGCCCGGATACAGTGAACGATAGGTCAGCGTGCTGTCGAACAGATCGAGCAGCAGGTCGAACCCTGAATGCGTCGAAAGCGTCTGCTGCTCGGCCACCACTTTCAGGAAGGTCGACAGCGTCGCGAGCCGTTCGATATGACGCCCCACGAACAGTAACCGCCAGGCTTCGTCGCGCGTCATCCGGTCGCCCTGCGCGCCACTGATCGCCGAGAGTTGCACGGCGAGCCGTTCGAGCGCGCTCATCACGTCGAGGCGTTCAAAGCGGCCGGTCTCGGTGCGTGGAGCGAGGCCGCGCAGCGCGTCGCGGAAATCGTTGCGCGAGGCGACGATGGTCCGCCAATGGTCGCCGGACAGACGGCCACGGACTTCGCCCGAGGCCTGGACCTGACAGGCGAGGTTCTGGCCGATGCTTGGCCACTCGGCGCTCTCGTCAAGCGAGCGGATCAGCGACTGCTCGAACGCACGCAGCGAGCGTTGCGGCTCGGTCGCATGCGAAGGCACCAGGCTGCAGGCCTGCGCAAGCTGCACGAGCGTTTCGAACAGCGTGCCGCTGTCGTCGCTTTCGAGGGAGCCGAGAATCATCCGGCACAAGCGCACATTGTTCTCGGCACGCTCGCCGTAGCGGCCTGCCCAGAACAGGTTCTCGGCCGCACGGCTTGACACGGTCCGGTGCTTCTGGTTGAGATCGGCGGGCGTCAGGGGCGCGGGCAACAACGAGAAGCTCGACCCCGGCTCGCTCGACAGAATCCAGGTATCGACACTGCTGCCGCCGAGCTGCATCGACACGGTGGTTTGCCGTTCGGCAGCAAAGCGGGTGAAACCGCCCGGCATCACATGCCAGCCCCCCTGGGGGTCGGCGATCGCATAGGCGCGTACGACTGCCGCGCGCATATCGATCAGACCGTCGTCGAAGCGTGGCGCGTAAGACAGCGGCAACGGCGCCTGGATCGTGAACGCCTCAGGCGTCTGCAAGATCTCTTCGCGCCAGTCGGCAAGCCGCTGCTGGCCTTGTTCCATGCCGATCGGGCGGCCTTCGCGGCGCCCGGGCCACGTCGGCATCAGGTAGGCGCGCTCGAGCCGCGTGAACGCTTCGCTGCGTGCGGCGGCTTCGCCACACCACCATGTCGGCACGCTGGGCAGCACGAGCGGTTCGCCGAGCAGCCGTTGCGAGATCGCGGGCAGGAAAGCGTGGAGGGCGGTCGATTCGACGAAACCGGCCCCCGGCACATTCGAGACGACCACGTTACCCGCGCGCATCACCTGCAGGAGGCCCGGCACACCGATGGTCGAATCGGGCCGCAGCTCGACGGGGTCGCAGAACGCATCGTCGAGCCGCCGCAGCAGCACATGGACGCGTTCGAGCCCGGCCAGCGTCTTCAAATACAGCACATCGTCGCGCACCGTGAGGTCCTTGCCCTCGACCAGGGTGATGCCGAGATACCGCGCGAGGAACACGTGCTCGAAGTAGGTCTCGCTGAACGGCCCCGGCGTAAGCAGCGCGATATGCGGATGCCCGGACGCCGCGCCCCGCATGGTGTGGACGGCGAGTTGAGCCAAGGTACTGATCAGATGCGAGAACGATGAAGCCAGCCGGTGCACATGCATCTGCCGGAACGGTTCGGCAAACACATCTGACACGATCAGCCGGTTTTCGAGCGAATAGCCGAGCCCCGAAGGCGCCTCAGTCCGCTGCGACAGAACCGTCCACTGGCCATCGGCATTGCGGGCGAGATCCACCGCGACCAGTTGCAGGTATTGACCGCCCGGCGGCCGGTAGCCCTTGACGGGCCGCAGGTAGCCGGGATGGCCGAACACCAGCGCAGGCGGCAGCGAGCCATCCTGCAGCAGCGTCTGTGCGCCATAGACGTCGCCGATGATCGCGTTGAGCAGCTTGGCGCGTTGCGCCACGCCGCGCTCGATGCGCGCCCATTCTTGTTCGTCGATAAGGAAGGGCAGCAGGTCGAGCGCCCAGGCGCGCGCCCCCCCCTTGTCTGCATAGACGTTGTAGGTGATGTCGTTGTCGCGCACCTGGCGCTGTACCGCTTCGGCGCGCTGGGGGAGCCCCGCGAACCCGCTTTCGCCAAGCAGCTCGAAAAACTGCCGCCACGGTTCGCGCAGGTTCCCGGGGTTTTGGCGCAACTCGTCCCAATGGCCCTCGCGGGCGGGCAGGGCGCGCGGTGATAGCGCGTCCGCGTACGGCACGCCCGGTTCGAACGGGAGCGAAGATTGAAATGCCAAAGGGGACGACTCTATACTTTCGGTTTAGGGTTCGGGTCTCAGGGGTTCCGCAGGTCCAGCGTAAACGGAAACTCGAGGCTGCGCCGCGGCGGTTCGACCTTCATCGACCCGCCGCTATGCCCGATCGTCAGGAAGCGCGCACGCCGGCGGCTCTCTGCTTCATAGGCATTGACCGGGAAGGTATCGTAACTGCGACCGCCCGGATGGGCGACATGATACTGCCCGCCGCCGATCGATCGCCCATTCCACGTGTCGAAGATGTCGAACACCAGCGGCGCGTGCACGGGAATCGTCGGATGAAGCGCCGACGGGGGCGCCCAGGCCTTGTAGCGCACTCCAGCCACAAACTCGCTCGCGCGTCCGGTCGGTTGCAGCGGCAGGGCTTCGCCATTGACCGTGATCAGGTAGCGATCGCCGTTCAGGCCGAGCGCATGGACCTCGAGCCGCTCGACCGACGAATCGACATAGCGCGCCGTGCCGCCTGGTGCGCCTTCTTCGCCCATCACGTGCCAGGGTTCGAGTGCCGCGCGAATCGTCAGCGTGATCGAATCGACAATGATCTCGCCGACCACCGGGAAACGGAACTCGAGGTGAGGTGCAAACCACGCGGGGTCGATCGAATAGCCGTCTTTGTGCAGTCCGCTCAGGACGTCTTCGAAATCCATCTTGACGAAGGTGCCGAGCATGAAGCGGTCGTGCAGCTCGGTGCCCCAGCGCGTCAGGCGTGCCGTGTACGGCTTGTTCCAGAAGCGCGCGATCAGAGTCCGTAGCAACAACTGCTGGACCAGGCTCATGCGCGCGTGCGGCGGCATTTCGAAGGCGCGCAGTTCGAGCAGGCCCAGTCGCCCGGTCGGACCGTCGGGGGAATACAGCTTGTCGATGCAGAATTCCGAACGGTGCGTGTTGCCGGTCACATCGATCAGGATATTACGCAGCGAGCGGTCGACCAGCCAGGGCGGCACCGGTCCGTCGCGGCTGCCGAGCAGATCGAGCTGGTGCTGGAGTTCCTTGAACGCGATCTCGAGTTCGTAGAGCTGGTCGTTGCGTGCCTCGTCGACGCGCGGCGCCTGGCTCGTCGGGCCGATGAACATCCCCGAAAACAGGTAAGACATCGACGGATGGTTGTGCCAGAACGTAAGCAGGCTCGCGAGCAGGTCAGGGCGGCGCAGGAAAGGGCTGTCGGCGGGTGTCTTGCCGCCGAGCACGAAGTGGTTGCCCCCGCCGGTGCCGGTATGGCGGCCGTCGAGCATGAACTTCTCTGAGCTCAGATACGACTCGTGCGCGCTCTGATAGAGGAATTCCGTGTGGTCGACGAGTTGCGCCCAACTGGCGGCCGGATGGATATTGACTTCGATCACGCCCGGGTCCGGGGTGACCTGCAGCATCGTCAGGCGCACATCGCGCGGGGGCGGGTAGCCCTCAAGCACGATCTTCAGCTTGAGCTCGGCAGCCGTCGCCTCGATCGCGGCAAGCAGTTCGAGGTAGTCGTCGATCTCCGTCACGGGTGGCATAAAGACGTAGAGCACGCCCTTGCCCTTGCCGAACTCACGCGCCTCGACTTTCGGGCCGGCTGCACGCGCCGGATCGCGGACTTCGACGCACAGCGCAGTGCGCGTGATGTGGCGCGCCGACTGACCGCGCGCGGGGACGCGATCGGCCGGGTTGTCGCCGCGGGCAAGCGATGCTGAGCCCGCGCCGAGTGCGGCGGAGCCGCCCGGCGACGCAACCGTCCCTTCCGACCCAGCGACGCGCTCCGTCGCGGCCGAGCCACTGACTGCCCCCACCGCATGATCGCCATCGCGATACTGCACGCGGAGTTCCGCCGCAGTACGCAGTGGCGTAGGCGGTGCAAACGGATCGTGTTCGTGAATATAGGGGTAGTCGGTCTCGCTGACCCAGGGCAAGCCCTCGAGCGGCAGACGATAACCCATCGACGAATCGCCGGGCATCAGGTAGATGCGCTCGTCGCGCATATGCCAGGGCCCGCTGATCCACTTCGGGGTCTGCAAAGCCGGTGTCGGTTCACTACGCCCGATCGGCAAGACATACCCCGTCACGCTGTCGAGGCCGCCCGTGAAGACGCGGCGCAGCCGCATCCGTTCGAGTTCGTCGGCCAGTTTCGAATCGAACGGGTCGACGTTGATCGGCAGCCTGCGTTCGCGCCACAGGTAGTACCAGACGTCCTCGTAGGCCGGCTGGACATATTTGTCGTCCAGCGCGAGCCGCGCGGTCAGCCGCTTGATAAAACGCTCGGCATCGGCGACCGTATAGTTCGATGGCTGGCGCTCGTCGGCGAAGAGCGTGGGGTCGCTCCAGCAGGATTCGCCATCGGCGCGCCAGAACAGCGACAGCGCCCAGCGCGGAAGTTGTTCGCCCGGATACCACTTGCCCTGGCCGAAATGCAGGAAGCCGCCGACGCCATAACGCGCGCGCAGCTTGTCCATTAGCGCGATCGCGAAACCGCGCTTGGTCGGTCCGAGCGCATCCGTATTCCATTCGCCCGCATCGCGGTCGCTCACGGCAACATAGGTCGGCTCGCCGCCCATCGTCAGGCGCACGTCCATCTGCTTGAGCTGCTGGTCGACCTGCTCACCGGTCTTGAGCACGGCCTGCCATTGCGGTTCTGTATACGGCTTGGTGACACGCGGCGTCTCCAGCACACGCTCGACGGTCATGGTGTGGCTGAACTCGACCTCGGCCTCGTCGAGCACGCCCGTGATCGGTGCGGCACTGCCCGGCTCCGGCGTGCAGGCGAGGGGAATGTGGCCTTCACCCGCGAGCAGGCCTGAGGTTGGATCGAGACCGATCCACCCCGCGCCCGGCAGATAGACCTCGCACCACGCATGCAGATCGGTGAAGTCATAGGCGGCGCCGACCGGGCCGTCGAGCGACTTGATGTCGGGCGAGAGCTGCAAGAGATAGCCCGACACGAAACGCGCGGCAATGCCCAACTGGCGGAATGCCTCGACGAGCAGCCAGCCTGAGTCGCGGCATGAGCCCGAACGATTGGTCAGAGTTTCCTCGGGTGACTGGACCCCCGGCTCCATCCGGATCAGGTAGCCGATGTCGTGCTGGACCCGCTGGTTGAGCTCGACGATGAAGTCGTTGGTCCGGCGCGGGGTACGGTCGATGCTGTCGACGAAGGCCTTGAGCAGGGGCGTGGGTTCGCGCTTGGCCAGATAAGGCGCGAGCTCCTCGGCCAGCTCGGGCGAATAGGCAAACGGAAATTCTTCGGCGGTCGGTTCGAGAAAGAAGTCGAACGGGTTGTAGACGGCCATCTCGGCGACCAGGTCGACCGAGACCTTGAACTCGCGCGTCTTGTTCGGCACCACGAGTCGCGCGTGGTAGTTTGCGAAAGCGTCCTGCTGCCAGTTGAGGAAATGTTCCTGTGGTTCGATCTGCAGGGAATACGAGACGATCTGCGTGCGGCAATGTGGCGCGGGCCGCAGGCGGATAACCTGGGGACCCAGGTTGATCAGCTGATCGTAGCGGTAGTGCGTGACGTGGTTCAAGGCGACACGAATAGACACGCCGGACTCCTGTTGGATATGCAGTGGTTTGCGGGTCTGACAGCCGTTCAGCTGGGCGCTTGCTGCGAGCTCGGTAACGCTCCAGTTAGCAAAAGCAAGCTTTATGCCGCTTGGCTCGCGGCGGCGCGGAACGAAAGTTGCGATGCTCTCGGCATCCGGGGATAACCCGTCGCAGGATCGCACAGATAAAGGCCATCGCCAATGAAGACGTTTCACTGCAATCGCTGCTCTCAGCTTGTGTTTTTTGAAAATATCCGCTGCGAACGCTGCGACGCGCTGCTCGGTTACTTGCCGGAACACGGCGAAATCAGTGCCTTCGAGCCTGCCGACGTAGATGGACGGACCGATCTGTGGCGCAGTCTGCATCCCGACGCCCAAGGCAGTCTGTACCGGATGTGCGACAACTATGCGATTTACAACGTGTGCAACTGGATGGTGCCGGACGACGAGCCGCATCGTTTGTGTCGGTCTTGTGAACTGACCCGGACTATTCCGAACCTGACGACCGACGAAAACCGCACGCGCTGGTACAAGCTTGAAGGTGCCAAGCGGCGCCTGCTCTATACCCTGGCGGCGCTGCGCCTGCCGATCGAGCCCAAGCGGCCAGTCGAGCAGGGGGGGGACGTACAGGCCCCCGAGCTGAACCCGTCACTACCGACCGAGCTCGCGCCACCCACGCCGAACCAGGCCGTTCCGGAGATGCCCTCCTCAGCCACGGCCGGCGAGCCCGTGCCGATGCCGCTTGCCGACCACGCCGCGGAGGATCCTGATGGCGGAGTGGCTTTTGAGTTTCTCGAAAACACGCCTGACGGGGATCCGGTGTTGACCGGGCACGACAACGGCCTCATCACCTTGAATATCGCCGAGGCCGACGATTCCCAGCGCGAGAAAGTGCGCGCCGAGATGCACGAGCCTTATCGGACCCTGCTCGGCCACTTTCGCCACGAGATCGGCCACTACTACTTCGACCGCCTCGTCGCGGATACCCGCTGGACCGAGTCGTTCCGAGCCATGTTCGGCGACGAACGCATGGACTACGGCGAGGCACTCCAACAGCACTATCAGAACGGCGCACCGGTTGACTGGCCACAGTCCTTTATCAGCGCCTACGCCACGACCCACCCATGGGAAGACTGGGCCGAGACCTGGGCGCACTACCTGCATATGGTCGACACCCTCGACACGGCCACCTCATGCGGCCTGACCCTGCTGCCTGACGATCCGCAGGAGCCGACCCTGAGCGATAACTCGCCAGTGGAAGACGCGAACTTCGACAACCTGATGAAGCGCTGGTTTCCGCTGACCTATGCGCTCAACAGCCTGAACCGCAGCCTCGGCATGCCCGACGGTTACCCGTTCACGCTTGCACCGACCGTCGTCGAAAAGCTGCGCTTCGTGCATCACGTGGTCGCCGCAGGCGTGTTACCGAAGACACTGCAGAACGCCGCGTCGCCCGTCAACTTGGAACAGGAAATGCTTGGTAGCTAGCCGGTCTTTCGACAGGAGCTGGGATATGTCCACTGAACTTGCTACCGCTTTTACACACGTCAAGCCGCAGGACACCTCGTTCGAAGGCGCGGGCTTGCGCGATTTCTTTGTTTATCGCGACCTTGGCATCGCTGCGGCAACGGGCGGCAAGGTGATCGCGCAACTCGTGCGGGCGAATCACGCACCAGAGGAAGGCACGGGCTGGCACCGCCATGAAGCCGAGTTCCACATCGTCTTCATGCTCAAGGGCTGGGCGCGCTTCATGTATGGCGACAAGGAAACACTCGTCTCAGCCGGCGATTGCGTCCATCAGGCCCCGGGGACCGTGCACTTCCTGTTCGACTACTCCGAAGACATGGAGTACCTCGAAATCGTGGGCCCTGCGGATTTCACTTCGATCGATGCTGAAGGGCCTTGCGCCGTGCCGGCGCCTACGCCCTGGCGCAGCGAGGCGGCCTAGGTTGAAGGTCGACTGCTGATCGGTCCGGTCGCCGCCGCAGGGGGGCGGCGCCGGACGCTTGCTCTATCACCCGGAAGTTACTTCGGCGACGGCTCCGCAGCTTTAGCGACGGCTGCCTTTGCGATCTTCTCGGCCTTGAGCATGGCATGCAGGCTGATCTGGTCGCCACCTGATCGAGCAGCCGACGAGACACGCATGGCGCGCGGTTCGTTGTCATGGATCACCGCACGGACCATCGGATAGATCTGCGATTCCCATTTGCGGCCATTGAATACCCCATAGTGGCCGACGCCAGTTTGCACATGATGGGTCTTCATATAAGGCCGCAGCCGCGAGCACATTTCCTGGGCCGCAACCGTTTGGCCGACCGCGCAGATATCGTCCTTCTCACCTTCGACCGTCAGCAGGGCCGTGCGCCGGATGGCCGCGGGTTCGACGAGTCGATCGCCAACCTTGAGTTTGCCTAGCGGCAGCAGGTATTGCTGGAAGACCTGGCTGACCGTCTCGAGATAGAACTCGGCCGTCATATCGGTCATCGCAAAGTATTCATCGTAGAAGGTGCGGATCGTATCGGCCTTGGCCGGATCCCCTTTCGAGCGCTCATAGAACATGTCTTCGAACGAGCTTGCGTGCCGGCTCAGATTCATCGACATGAAGGCGGTGAGCTGCAGAAAGCCCGGATAAACACGCCGCTGCGCCCCTGCAAAGCCCGCCGGCACGACACTGATCAGGTTCTGCTCGAACCATTCGATCGGTTTGCTGTTGGCGAGATCGTTGACCTTGGTCGGATTCACACGGCAATCGAGGGGGCCGGCCATCAAGGTCAGGCTCGCGGGCTGGGCCGGATCGTCCGAAGCGGCCATCAGCGAGACGGCGGCCAGCGAGGCGACCGTCGGCTGGCAGATCGCGACCACATGCGAGTCGGGTCCGAGCTTGCGGATAAACGCTATCACATGCTCGACGTATTCGGTAAAGCCGAAGCGCCCCGCCGCGAGCGGGATGTCGCGCGGATTATGCCAGTCGGTGATGTAGACGTCGTGGTCGGCGAGCATGGTGCGCACCGTGCCGCGCAACAGCGTGGCGAAGTGGCCCGACATCGGCGCGACGATCAGCACGCGTGGCTGCGGGGTTGTGTGGTTTTTGCGGAAATGGAGCAGGGAGGCGAAAGGCGTGTGCTTCACGACCTCTTCAATTATCTCGACAGGCTGGCCATCGACCTCGACCGATCGGATGCCGAAGGGAGGGCGCACATGAGAGAGGCCCGCCATCTCAAGCTGTTCGCAGCATGCATCGAGGGTCCGTCCGTGCGGACTAGCCGCAAGCTCCGGCCAGGCGGCGAGCGTGGCGCGTGCGAAAGAGGCGCTGGTTCGCCAGGGCCGCATGAGGTCCGAAATGGCCTGATACGTCGGGTATGCAAGGAGGTTCATTGGCGGGACCGGGCCGAGGACATCCATCAGAAAGGCAATACGTATGCCAGTTCACGATTCATTGGCATGGTGCTTGCAGCCTGGTGACGAGTGAGCGGGGCCAGTTCTTGTGCAGGCGGTGGTGCGCACGGCAGGGGATGCGTCGAAGCGACGGCCCGTGACCGTCGGCCGACACCCCTGAGGCGGGCCACAGGGTCTTGCTGCCGGGGCATGGGAGGCGAGACCGCAGCAAGCTGGTGCACGCAGCGCCGATCAGGTGCGCATGCCGCGCACCGTGCGTCGTGATGGGGTTCCTACGGAGACACGGTATGACGCAGACGAAGATGAAGACGACGCTGACGATCAGCAGCCACAACTATTCGTCGTGGTCGCTACGCGGCTGGTTGCTCGCGAAGCTCAGCGGCCTGGAATTCGAAACGGTCGGTGTGCCCGTCGACGACGCTGCTGCCCGTGCCGAACTGTTACTGCTGTCGCCTTCGATCCTCGTGCCCTGCCTGTCGCATGACGGCATCAAGGTCTGGGACACCCTCGCGATCACCGAGTATCTGAACGAGCTCTTCCCCGATGCCCAGCTCTTGCCGGCCGACCGCAAGGCGCGCGCTCATTGCCGCGCGATCTGTGGCGAAATGCATTCGGGCTTCAGCGCGCTGCGTGCCGCGCTGCCGATGAATCTGCGCGCGCACTTTCCCGGTTTCAAGATCTGGTCACGCGCTCAGGACGATATCGAGCGGATTCTCGAAATCTGGCGCGAGTGTTTCGCAAGCTACGGCGGCCCTTATCTGTTTGGCGAAATCAGTGCGGCGGACGCGATGTATGCGCCCGTCGTGACACGCTTTCTGACCTATGACGTGAAGGTCGACAAAGACATCGCCGAATACTGCAAGCGCATTCTCGCGCTGCCCTATATGGGCGAATGGATCGCGATCGCGCAGTCGGAAACGGAAGACATCGACGAACTCGACGTCGAGTTCTGAACGTCCGCAGCGCTTCCCCGGAAGGCACGCCCAACGTCCGTAGCCAGCGTGCTTAAAGCACTCTAGCCCGCCTAAAGCTCGCACCCCTGCGCCGACGGCTTCGCGCCGCGCGCGCCGGCTGACGGCAAAACACGCCCCCCGTTTTGCGGCGGCGCCGTGCTGGCTCTCACCACGAGTTCGGTCGGCAATGTCACGCGCGGCGAAGCGACGTCAATGCCATTGATTTGCGCAAGCAGGGTATTGACCGCAGAACGCCCCATCCAGACCAGCGGCTGACGAATCGTCGTCAGCGGCGGATGCGTCTGCGACGCCATGGGGATATCGTCGAAACCGATCAATGAAATATCGTGAGGCACGCTGAGCCCGGCATCCTTGATGGCGTCGAGCGCGCCGAAGGCGGCCACGTCGTTGACCGCAAAAATCGCAGTGGGCCGCTTCCTGAGCGAGAGCAGGCGCCGCGCCGCCTCGAAGCCGCCGCGCTGGGTGTAGTCGCCTGCCGAGATCAGTTGCGGGTCGACGCGCAGCCCATGTTGGGCGAGCACGTGTTGATAGGCCGTGAGTCGGTCGGCGCACGCCCCCGGTTCGTCAGGCCCCGTCAGAAAACCGATGCGACTATGGCCCAGTTCGAGCAGGTGGCGCATCGCGATCGACGCCCCCTCATAGTGATTCGACGCGATCGTCGGCAACGCGGCCACCTCGCCGCGGTGATCGAGCACGACGATCGGCATGCTGGCCGCATACAGCGCTTGCACATAGTCCGTAGCGCCGCGTGGCAAGATCGCGATCAGCCCGTCGGCGAACTGCTGAAGCAGCCGGAGCATGTCGTCGTGGCTGCGGCGGTTTTCGTCGAACAGGGTATACACCAACATCTCATAATCGACTTTGCGCGCGGCTTCGCCCGCACCGATCAGCAACTGGCCGATAAACTGGTTTGTCAGGTCGGGCGCAAGGACCGCGATGATCCGGCTGCGCCCGTTCGACAGCTTGCGCGCCGCGACGTTGACCCGATAACCGAGCTGCGTGGCGATGCGCACGACCTCGCGGCGCGTCTTCGCCGACACGCCCGTGCGCCCGTTCAGCGCCCGCGAGGCGGTCATCTGTGAGACTCCGGCGCGCTCGGCGACGTGCGCTAGCGTTACGGGTCCATCGCTGCTCCGGGGCTTGTCCATGGCGCTCTGATCCTGTCATTTGCAGACGATCATAACGTTAGCGATAACGTTAAACAACGCGTCAAAAACCCCTCGAAGGCACTGCAACCAGGCCGCAGAGCCATGATGCATAAGGGTTTTTCCGGGACCCCATTGCGCAGTTGCACAGTTAAGAAACACTACGAGCGCCACCAAATTTCATAATTGCAGCCGGCATCCGCGGGGCCGCATCATGTGTCACCCGAGCAATCGGCACTTCTCGCGCAACCGGACTGATCCGCACATGAGTTATTTCGCCAAGATTCCCGCAGTCAAATTTGAAGGCCCGCAGTCGACCAATCCGCTGGCATTCCGCCACTATGACAAGTCGAAGACCATCCTCGGCAAGACGCTCGAGCAGCACCTGCGCCTCGCGGCCTGTTACTGGCACACCTTTGTGTGGCAGGGCAATGACATCTTCGGCCAGCCCGTCTTCGATCGTCCGTGGCATCGCCCGGGCGATCCGATGGAGCGTGCGCTCGAGAAGGCCGACGCCGCTTTCGAATTCTTCTCCAAGCTCGGCACGCCGTATTACACCTTCCACGACACTGATGTCTCCCCTGAAGGCGACTCGATCAAGGAATACGTCGAGAACTTCAAGCGTCTCACCGACGTCTTGCAGAAGAAGCAGTCGGAAACCGGCGTCAAGCTCCTTTGGGGCACGGCGAACCTGTTCTCGCACAAGCGCTATATGGGCGGCGCGGCGACCAATCCGAATCCCGAAGTGTTCGCCTACGCGGCGACGCAGGTCTTCCACGCACTCAATGCCACGCACACGCTTGGCGGTGAAAATTACGTGCTGTGGGGTGGCCGCGAAGGCTACGACACGCTGCTGAACACCGATCTGCGCCGCGAACGCGAACAATTCGCACGCTTCCTGAAGATGGTGGTCGAGCACAAGCACAAGATCGGCTTCAAGGGCGCCCTGTTGATCGAACCGAAGCCACAGGAGCCGACCAAGCACCAATACGACTACGACGTCGCGACGGTGCACGGTTTTCTGACGCAGTTCGGCCTCGAGAAGGAAATCCAGGTCAATATCGAAGCCAATCACGCGACGCTCGCGGGCCACTCGTTCCATCACGAAGTCGCGACCGCACTCGCGCTCGACGTGTTCGGCTCGATCGACGCGAACCGTGGCGACCCGCAGAACGGCTGGGATACCGACCAGTTCCCGAACAGCGGCGAAGAACTCACGCTGGTGATCTATGAACTGATCAAGGCCGGCGGCTTCAAGACAGGCGGCTTCAACTTCGACTCGAAGGTGCGCCGCCAGAGTATCGATGCGGAAGACTTGTTCTACGGCCATATCGGCGCGATTGACCTGCTCGCGCAGTCGGTCGAAGCCGCGGCACGGATGATCGAGAACGACCGTCTGCAAGCGTTCAAGGACGAGCGCTACAAGGGCTGGAACGGCGATCTGGGCAAGAAGATCCTGTCGGGCGACCTGTCGCTCGAAGCGTTGCGCGACCAGGCGGTCGACAAGCAATACAACCCGCATCCGGCCAGCGGCCGGCAAGAGTATCTGGAAGGCGTCGTCAATCAGGCTGTTCACGGTTGAACGTAGGCCGGGCCGGCGCGCGCACCCGGGGTCTTGATGATCCGGGTCAGGCGGCGCCGGCCGTATGACTGTTCCACGATCGCCGAGGGTGACAGCTGTCGCCAGGCGTTCGTGCGCACGCTGCCACGCGTGCACGACAGGCGGTTCGTGTAGTGCCAATCAAATCTTATAAAAGTTCAGGAGACGGCATGAAACACTATTTGAAACCCATCGCAGCAGCACTGATGTTCGTCGCGATTGCCGCGACGACCAGTGCCTCGTTTGCAGACGACAAGACCGTCACCGAGTGGGACTTGAAGACAGTCCCGGCAGAACAGAAAGCCGTGGATGATGCAGTCGTGCGCTTCAAGACCGCGAATCCGGGTACCGATGTGCAGTCGGTCCACACGCTCAACGATGCCTACAAGACCAAGCTGAAGATCGCATTCGGCGCCGGCGACCCGCCGTGCGTGTTCGCGAGCTGGGGCGGCGGCGTGCTCCACGAGTACGTGAAGTCGAATCAGGTCACGGATCTCACCCCGTATCTCGACGCGAACCCCGCGTTCCGCGATAAGTTCCTGAAGCAGTCGTACCAGGTTGTCACGTTTGATAACAAGATCTACGGTGTCGCCGCTGACAACACCTCGATCGCGACCATCTTCTACAACAAGGAACTGTTCGCCAAATACAAGCTGCAACCCCCGAAGACGTGGGATGACCTCGTCAATATCATCAAGGTGCTGAAGTCGCACGACATCGCACCGTTCGCGCTGGCCAACAAGAACAAGTGGACCGGCTCGATGTACTTCATGACGCTGGCCGACCGTATCGGTGGCCCGCAGCCGTTCCTCGACGCCGTGTCGCGCAAGGGCAGCTTCGACAGCCCGACTTTCATCGAAGCCGGCAAGCGTCTGCAAGAACTCGTTAAGATGGGTGCCTTCGCGCCGGGCTTCAACGGGCTCGACTACGACACGGGCGCACAACGCCGCCTGCTGTACGCAGACAAGGCCGCGATGGAGCTGATCGGCAGTTGGGAAATCTCGGCGTTCAAGAGCGAGAACCCCGACTTCTACAAGAAGGTCGGCACCTTCGAGTTCCCGACGGTACCGGGTGGCAAGGGTGATCCGAAGGACATCATCGGCACGATCGGCGACAACTTCTGGAGCATCTCGAAGAGCTGCAAGAACCCGGACGCTGCGTTCAAGTTGATCATGACGCTCGATGACGAGCAGTCGATGAAGGATCACGTCGCCAGCGGTCGTGTGCCGCCGGTCAAGGGCCTGCGTGGTGACGAGCCGATCGTCAACAACTTGCTCGACGAAGTGGCGCAGGCGCCGAGCGTGCAACTCTGGTACGACCAGATGCTCCCGCCGAACCTGGGCGAACTGCACAAGGACACGACGCAGGCGCTGTTTGGCCTGTCGATCACGCCTGAGCAAGCCGCCCAGAAGATGGAAGCGCTCGCCAAGACCGAGCTCAAGTAAGCAGTCTGCAGCCGATGTCTGGCTGCGCTCGATGTACGCCTGACGGGGTGACCCGTCAGGCTCGTTCGTGAGACACCGATGACCGTTTCGCAACAGACTCCCCTTCCCTACGTCCCGGGTCAGACGTCGGACGCGCCGCCCCGTCAGTGGTTGACGACTGCGCTGTTCCTGCTGCCGACCGTGGTCCTGCTGTCCGCCTATCTGATCTACCCGCTGCTCTCGAGTTTCTGGTTGTCGATGCTCAACTGGAACGGACTCGGCCAGACCGCGAAGTTCGTCTGGTTCGGCAACTGGGTCGCGATGGTGCAAGACCCCCAGTTCCTGCGCGCGCTCGCCAACAACGGCATTCTTGCGGTTGTCTCCGTAGCAGTGCAGATCCCCATCGGGCTCGGCCTTGCGGTGCTGCTCGACAAGGCGGGCAAGCGCTCGCGGATCCTCAAGATCATCTACTTCCTGCCGCTGCTGATGTCGTCGGTCGCGGTCGGGGTGTTGTTCAAGAATTTCTACGATCCGAACTTCGGGCCGCTCAATACGCTGCTCAATGCTATCGGGCTCGGCAGCTGGGCGGTCGACTGGCTGGGCGACCCGCACTGGTCGCTGATCGCCACGGCGGCCGTCGTTTGCTGGCAGAGCATTCCGTTCTACATGATCCTGTTTCTCGCAGGGCTCGCCTCGATGCCCGGCGAGTTGCGTGAAGCGGCGGTGCTCGACGGCGCCAACGAATGGACGATTTTCTTCCGCATCACGCTGCCGTATCTCGCGGGCACGATTCGCACGGCGGTCCTGCTCGTGATCATCGGCTCGCTGCGATATTTCGACCTGGTCTTCGTGATGACCGGGGGCGGGCCCGACGGCTCGTCGGAACTGATGGCGACCTATATGTACCGCCAGGTGTTCAATTCCTTCCAGCTCGGCTACGGCAGCACCATCGCGTCTGGCATGTTTGTGATTGTCGTGCTCGCTGCAGGCCTCGGCATGCGGCTCACGCGACGCTTTGAAACCGAGGTCTGAGATGCGCGCTTCTTCTGCAACACAGGCCACCGCGACCGTGGAGGCCGTCTCGGCCGGCCGTCGCCTGACCATCGGCAGCATCGTGATCGCCGTCCTCGCGCTGTTCTGGCTGCTGGTCACCGCGACGCCGTTCCTGTTCATGATTTTCACGAGCCTCAAGGACGCACCCGAGTACATGTCGAGTGAGTCGTGGGCGATGCCCAAGCACTGGGCATTCGAGAACTACGGCTTGCTGCTCGGCAACCCGACCTTCTATCGCTACCTGTTCAACAGCGTGCTGGTGGTGGTCGTGTCGACGACCGTGATCGTGCTGGCGAGTTCGATGTCGGCCTACGCGTTCGCACGGATCAAGTTCCGTCTGGCCAAGCCGCTTTTCGCCTTCGTGGTGGCGGCCCTGATCGTGCCGGTGCACGTGACGCTCGTGCCGATCTACCTGATGACTAAGGAGATGGGGCTCTACGACACCGCCGCGGCGCTGATGGGGCCGTATATCGCGTTCGCCCTACCCGTCTCGATCTTTATCCTGACCGAATTCATGCGGCAGATTCCGAAGGAACTCGAGGAAGCGGCTCAGCTCGACGGCTGCGGTCCGTTCAAGATTTTCTGGACGATCTTTTTCCCGCTCTCGGGGCCCGGCATCGCGACTGTCGCGATCTTCAACGGCATCATGATGTGGAACGAGTTCATCTTCGCCTACGTGCTGACCTCGACGCCGCAACACCGTACCTTGCCGCTGGCAATCTGGGACTTCCAGAGCCAGTACGCATCGAATATTCCGATGATGCTGTGCGTGATCGCCATGACCTCGCTGCCGCTCGTGATTGCCTATGCGTTCGGGCAGGAGCGGATCATCAAAGGGATGATGGCCGGCTCGGTGAAGGGTTGAGAAAAGGCCGGCATTCCGGGCCTTCGAAAGCGTGAGCCCGTTCTGACGGGCGTTTTCTGACAAGAGGTTTTACCTGCATGTCCGCAAACCAGCTTCCGTTGCGTGTGGCCGTGATTGGCTGCGGCAATATCAGTGATATCTACCTGAAAAACATGCCGCGCTTTGCGGCCCTGCACGTGGTTGGCGTCGCCGACCTCGACTTTGCGCGGGCGCAGGCGTGTGCAGCGAAGTACGGCCTCGAGCGCGCCATTCCGCTTGACCGCGTGTTCGACGATCCGGGTATCGACCTGATCCTGAACCTCACGACACCCGAATCGCACGCCTCGATCGCGCTGCGCGCGCTCGAGGGCGGCAAGCATGTGTACGGCGAAAAGCCGCTTGCGCTGACAGTCGCCGATGGCCGCAAGGTCGTCGAGACCGCAGCCGCGCGCGGCCTGCGGGTAGGTAGCGCGCCCGACACCGTGCTGGGCGCAGGGATCCAGACCTGCCGCGCCTTGATCGAAGCGGGGGAGATTGGCGAGCCGATCGCTGCCAGCGCGTTCATGACAAACCGCGGCCACGAGCGCTGGCACCCGAACCCCGCGTTTTACTACCAACCGGGCGCGGGTCCGATGTTCGACATGGGGCCGTACTACCTGAGCGCGCTGATCAACCTAATCGGCCCGATCACGCAAGTGTCCGGGATGGCGCGCGCAACCTTTGCGCAACGGACCATCACGAGCGAGCCGAAACGCGGCGAGAAGATCGAGGTTAATACACCGACTCATATCGCCTCGCAATTGGGCTTCGCAAACGGCGCGATCGGCACCATCGTGACAAGCTTCGATATCTGGGGCGCGGTGTTGCCGCGCATCGAGATCTACGGGACCGAAGGTAGCCTGAGCGTGCCGGACCCGAACACCTTCGGTGGCCCGGTGCGGATCAAGCGCCGCGAGAGCGACTGGGAAGACGTGGCGCTCACGCATCCGTACGCTGAGAACACCCGTGGTCTCGGCGTGGCCGATCTTGCCGAAGCGGTGGCCACAGGCCGTGCGCATCGGGCCAACGGCGAGCTTGCGCTGCATGTGCTCGAGGTCATGCAGGCGAGCCTCGACGCCGCCGCCCAGGGCCGCACCATCTCGATCGAGACCGGTACTGACAAACCTTTGCTAATGGCGAGCGAACCCTTCGCCGCGAACGTGGAGCACCTGAATGTCTGAGAATCGTCGCAAGGCCTTGCTGGTTTCGGGTGGCTGGCCAGGCCATCAGCCAAAGGAAATCACCGCACGTTTTGCCGCGCTGCTTGAGGAAAATGGCTTCGACACGACCGTCACCGAAGCGCTCGATGTCTATCTCGACAAAGACCTGCTGGCGGCCCAGAGCCTGATCGTCAACAACTACACGATGGGCGAGATCACCAAAGAACATGAAGAGAACCTGCTCGCCGCTGTGGCGGGAGGGGTGGGGTTCGGTGGCTGGCACGGCGGTGCAGGCGACGCGTTTCGCGGCAATCCGGGCTACCAGTTCATGGTCGGTGGCCAATGGGTGGCGCATCCGGGCAATGTGATCGACTACACGATCCAGATCACCGAGCCGGGCGATCCGATCGTAGCAGGCTTCGGTGAATTCGCCGTGAAGTCCGAGCAGTACTACATGCACGTCGATCCGGGCAATGAAGTACTGGCGACGACGACCTTCAACGGCGCTTTCGTGAGCGAGAACGTGCCCTGGGTCAAGGACACAGTGATGCCGGTCGTGTGGAAGCGTCAGTGGGGCAAGGGCCGTGTGTTCTATTCGGCGTTGGGCCACATCAATACCGATTTTGAAGTCGCGCCGGTCAGGGAGATCGCGCTGCGCGGCCTGCTCTGGGCCGCCCGATAATTCGCATACGCGGAGACGAAGCATCATGGCAAGTATTTCGCTGAGCAATGTTTACAAGGCCTACGGGACCAGCCCGCCGGTGATTCGCGATGTGAACCTGCAGATTGCCGACTCGGAGTTCTGCGTGTTCCTCGGGCCGTCGGGATGCGGCAAGTCGACCCTGCTGCGCATGGTCGCGGGCCTCGAGACGATCACCGCGGGTGAACTCCGGATCGGTGGCCAGACCATGAACGCCGTGCCGCCTGCGAAACGCAAGGTGGCGATGGTGTTTCAGAACTACGCCTTGTATCCGCATATGACGGTGTACAACAACCTCGCGTTCGGGCTTAAGCAGGCCAAGAAGTCGGCGGACTATATCGACAAGAAGATTCGTGAAGCGGCTCGGATTCTCGAACTCGAGCCGCTGCTCGAGCGCAAGCCGAAGGCCCTGTCGGGCGGCCAGCGACAGCGTGTCGCGATTGGGCGTGCGATCGTGCGCGAACCGGGTGTGTTTCTGTTCGACGAGCCCCTGTCGAACCTCGACGCTTCGCTGCGCGTGCAGACGCGTACGGAGATCGCCCGTCTGCATAAGGCATTCGACCAGGCGAGTGCGATCTATGTGACCCACGACCAGATCGAAGCGATGGCGCTGGCCGACAAGATCGTGCTGCTCCATAGCGGCAGCGATACCGAACAGTTCGGCAGCATCGCCCAGGTGGGCGCGCCGCTCGAGCTGTATCACCGGCCGCGCAGCAAGTTTGTCGCGGGCTTTATCGGCTCGCCGAAGATGAACTTCATCGAAGGGAGTGTGCAGTCAGTCGATCCGACCGGTGTGGTCGTCAAGCTGCATAGCGGTGAGGCGATTCGTGCAGCGGTCAATGGAGCGGGCGTAGTGAATGGCGCCCCGGTCACGTTGGGGATTCGCCCTGAGCATTTCGTGCCGGATGCAGGCAGCGCCGCGTCGCCGGATGCGAGACAAGGCATTACGCGCAACGTGCGCCTCGTGGAGCGGCTCGGGGAACATTCCTATCTGCATCTGGAAGGCGCACCGGGCGAAGCGATGATCGCCAAGTTGCCGGGCGACGCTGCCAACCAGACGGGCGATCGCGTCGTGCTTGGCGTGCCGGCGAATTACTGCCACGTCTTCGATGCCAAGGGCCTTGCTTTGCCGGTGCTGGAACGCTGATTTGGACCCCGCGCTGACCGAAGCGCGGGCGTTTGATTTGACACGCTAACTGGCCGGGTCGTCGCCGCTTTCGGGCGAGAGACCCGGAGGCGGCGCCGTATCGATCGTCATGACCTGGAAGATCGGTGTTGCGGCAAGTGAACGCAGCGTCGAGTCTTCGGGTACTTCAAGCGTAATCGGCATGATCACAGATCCGCCGATCACCGCGCGCCGTGTGTTGGCGACAGGCCGCATCCCCCAGATATCCTGATAGACCACCGGCACGAGCTTGCCATCGATCGTCGTATTGCCGAGGTAGAACATCACGTGCCCGCCGATGTAGATAATCGAGCGCAAGGGCTGGCCGTGGTGGGACAGCCAGGCAACGCGCTCGGTCGGCGTCAGAGCCGAGACGTCGGCCTTCGAGCCGGCCGTCATCTGGTTGGCCGAGTGTCGGGGCAGCCAGATGCCGAGCGGCGCGAACACGCTTTGCAGCTCGGATGAGCAGTCGTTATAGAGACCGGTATTGCCCCAGCCGTAGGGGCGCCCGATCAGCGCCCTTAGCAGGGTCGCGATATGGCGCGGCGTCGCCGGCCAGGGCATCGGCACGATCGTCTGTTCGCCGTTGAGTCTGGCAGCGTGAATCTGCGCATGGCCATCGGCATCGTTCGCCGGGGTGAGCACGTCGTAACCCTGCGCATCGTGTCCGGCGATCGGCAACATCGTGCCCGCGGGCGCCGCGAAACGGAAGGCGCCGCTCGCGTCGCGCACCGGCACCGATGCGCCAATGATGCCACCCAGACTCTTCTTTGCCGCTGCTCGCCAGCGCGTGACGAAAGCCTCGTCGACTAGCCCGATATCGGTGCTCGATACCCAGCCTTGTACGTCCGGGGTCTGAACGTATTGCCACGCGCCGTCCGATGAGGTGCCGACGATATAGACAGGAGTGCCGGGCCGGATAGCCGAGATCTGGAGATTGTCGAACGGGTAACCTTCTCCCGCGATCCGGCTGTCGTAAAACGAAGGATCCGACGTTGGCAGTCCGCGCACCAGTACATTGCTGGTGGCAATCGCGCGACGCATCGCGTCGTACCCGGGACGTTGTTCGAACTGTGCGACGTTGAGGTTCGCTGCGATGCCATCGATCCACTCGGCGCTATGGGGTCGCAGGTTCTGACCGTAGCCGATGTGCTGGGGCGCTTGCATCCGGTTGTCGTAGCGGCCCAGCCGTCGACGTTGCAGCGCGGCAATATCGGCGCCCCCCTGTCGATAAACCGCCGCGTTGATAAACGCCGGATTCCAGGGCGAGGGGTCACGTGCGGCGGTGCCGAAATACCGTGCAAACAGTGCGTCGAATTGCGCGCGTTGGGTGGTTTCCGGAAGGACCGGTTTGTCGTAGTCGGTCGACAAAGGGTTGATCCAATGGTCGACGTCCTGGTCGTAGTCGTCGATCGCGAACAGGCTGGTGACTTCGACGGGCTTGGGGGTCGAGTTGAAGGGCATCCACCACGAACAGCCTGTGAGGCTCAAACAAAATACGGTCGCGCAGCCCATCGCGAGCTCCCGTGCGCGCGGGATTCTGAAGCCAGCGCTACGCTGCGCTCGCGTGCCGGCAGGCGCACAATTCCATTGCGTCGTGGGAGGCACTAGCGAAGGAGCAGGTAAGGTCATGCAGAGAATCGGTGGGGGCGGACCACGACATGATACGACGGCTTGCCCGAACGGGCGTCGGACGTCGAAATATTGCAAGGCACGCGGTTTGCTGAGGCATTGCCATCGGCAAAAAGCAGCAATCCCAATAATAGTTACGCCGCCGGCATCGCGGGTTACCGGTTAAACGTCAAACGTTCCGACCCCTTTGCGGCCGCTAGTCAGCAGGAGCATGACATGGCATCTCTCTCTCCCACCCATGCACAGACCCACGAGCACGGCGGCAATCGCGTGCGCGTCTGGCTCACCTGTGCAATGGCAGCACTCGCGGGGCTGTTGTTCGGCCTCGATATCGGCGTGATCGCCGGTGCGTTGCCGTTTATTGCCAAGGATTTTCAGGTCAACGACCATATGCAGGAGTGGATCGTCAGCTCGATGATGGTCGGCGCTGCATTGGGTGCGGTGCTGGCCGGCTGGATGTCTTATCGGCTTGGGCGCAAATACTCGCTCGTGCTTGGCGCGGCGCTTTTTATTGCGGGGTCGTTGGCATGTGCTTTCGCCCCTGATCCGACATTTTTGATTGGCGCTCGGCTCGTCTTAGGTGTTGCGGTCGGCATCGCTACCTTCACCGCTCCGCTGTATTTGTCGGAAGTCGCGCCGGGCAATGTCCGGGGAGCGATGGTCTCCGCGTATCAGTTGATGATCACTGTCGGGATTCTTGCGGCCTTTCTCTCGGACACCGCGTTTTCAGCGAATGGACAATGGCGCTGGATGCTCGGTGTGGTCGCGATTCCCGCTGCGCTCTTGTTGTTGGGTGTGTTGACCCTGCCGCGTAGTCCGCGCTGGCTGATGATGAAAGGGCGTGTTGATGAAGCGCGTGCGGTGCTCGATAGCCTGCGTCCCGACTCGGAGACTGTTGAGCAAGAGATACGTGATATCGCCAAGCAGCTTGAGGTCAAGGAGCACGGCTTTCAACTGCTGCGCAAGAGCCGTGATTTTCGCCGCTCGCTGATGCTGGGTGTGATGTTGCAGATCGTTCAGCAATTGACCGGGATTAACGTGGTGATGTACTACGCACCGCGGATTTTTGGGCTGGCTGGATATAGCGGTCACCAGGCGCAATTGTGGGGGACGGTGATTGTCGGTGCGGTGAATGTGCTGGCGACGTTTGTCGCGATCTTGCTGGTCGACCGTTGGGGCCGCCGTCCGATTCTGCTGATGGGCTTCACGGTGATGACCGTCGGCATGGGCGCGCTCGGCTATCTGCTCAAGCTGGGTATCTCGACCCACAATGAACAGATCATGGCGGTGGCGATGCTGCTGCTGTTTATCGCCGGGTTTGCGATGTCGGCTGGCCCGATGATCTGGATTCTTTGTTCGGAGATTCAACCGATCAAGGGCCGTGACTTCGGGATTGCTGCGTCGACTTTTACTAACTGGGTGGCGAATACAGTGGTTGGTGCGACGTTCCTGACGATGCTTAACACCCTGGGTCACGCACAGACGTTCTGGATCTATGCCGCGTTGAATGCGGCATTTATCGGCTTGACCTTCTTCTTCGTGCCGGAGACACGTGGCGTGCCGCTCGAGCGCATCGAAGAGAACCTGATGGCGGGCAAACCGTTGCGTCAGATTGGGCGGTAAGGGGCGAATAAATTGAACGGCCATGCAAGGCGCCTTAAGTGCGCCTTGCTGGCACTCCGCTCAGAAAGCAGTTCCTCAGGCCATTGCGTGCGCCGTTTCAAACACTTCTTCACCCTTGCCCAATGGCACCGCTTCAGGCCGTTCGCAACGGCTCTCGATCACGATGTGGCGCCCTTCGTTCGACGAACGTTCGAACGCTTCGAGGACCTCGAGTACGTGCAGGGCCAGCGCGCCGCTGGCACGATGCGCACGCCCTTGTTGAAGGGCGGTGGCCATGTCGAGCACACCGACGATCCGGTAGTCGGCCACTGCTTCACCCGAACCCTTGGTGCGATTGTTCACGCCGAACGGATGCCGGCTAATATCGAGCGCCTGCCAAGGGGCATCGCGTTCGCTGATCATCGGGCTACCACCGAAGAAGTTGGGATCGGGCACCAGCAGACTGCCTTCCGTTCCGTAGATCTCGATTGGCGCACGCTGATGCCGCCACACGTCCCACGACGCACTTAACGTAAGGTTCGCACCGTTCGCGAACTGCAGCAGTCCGTTGACCGTCGTCGGCACTTCGACATCGATCAGTTGCCCTTTGAGCGGCTCGCTGGAGATCGTTCGCGTTGCACTGCCAATGGTCGTCACGCCCGCCACGCGCGCCACCGGCCCGAGCATGTTGACGAGCTGCGTGATGTAGTAGGGACCCAGGTCGAGAATCGGGCCGCCGCCCGGCTTGAAAAAGAACTCGGGGTTCGGATGCCAGTGTTCCATGCCATGCGACAACACCGCGACCGTACCGCCGACCGGCTCGCCGATGCAGCCACTATCGATCGCCAGGCGCGCGGCCTGATGCGAAGCGCCAAAGAAGGTGTCCGGAGCACAGCCGACTCGCAAACCCTTGGCGTTGGCTGCGGCAACGACCGCGCGTGCGTCGGCCAGTTGCGCCGACAGTGGCTTCTCAAGATAGACGTGCTTGCCCGCATTGAGTACCTGCAGGCTGACCGACGCGTGTGCCGCGGGCACCGTCAGGTTGATCACGATTTCGATTTCCGGATCCGCGAGCAAGGCCTCGACTGTCATGGCTTCGATGCCATACGTCTTTGCCTTGGTTTGCGCAGCTTCCGGACGAAGGTCCGCACAGGCCTTGACCTTGATGAGCTTCGAGGCGGCTGCGCCCTTGAGGTAAGCGTCGCTGATGGTGCCGCAACCGATGATGCCGATGAGTGTGGCTGTCATGCTGCCGATCCGTTGAGGGAAGAGAGGAACTTGAAGCTCGCGCGTGCGAAGCGATCCGGGTCGGACGGTTTATCGTGTTCCGCGACGAGCCAGGTCACACCAATCTCGCGGCTGAATTGCGCGAGGTCATGCCAGTCGAGCACGCCGGACCCCACATCGGCCCAGCCGTCTTCATCGAGTTTTTCGCCCGTCGGTGCGAGGTCTTTCGCATGCACCGAGACAACGCGGTCACGATAGCGTTCGAGCCACGCCTTGGGGTCGGCACCGCCACGCACGAGCCAGGCAACGTCGGCCTGCCAGGTCAGGGGACTGTCCCCCGCGCCGTCAAATAGCAACTCGAGCGCATTGTGGCCGGCGTCCTTCACTTCGAGTTCCCAGTTGTGGTTGTGATAGCCAAGATGGACGCCACGCTCGTCGAGCCGTTCAGCCATCTCGCCCAGCTCTTTGCCCAGTGCACTCCAGTACGGACCTTCGCTATGACGCTCGGGCACCGGGACGGACGGCATGAACAACTGCGTGAAACCGATGGTTTTGCACGCATCGGCCACCACATCGAAATTCGTGCGCAGCGCGTCAAGGCTGACATGGCTCGATGAAGCCTTGAGATCGCGCGCTTCCAGCTTGTTGCGGGTCCCGGATGCGTCATTGAGGTGGGCCCCGATCAACTCGACGTTGCGGTAGCCCGCGACAGCGACTGCATCGAGTTCGCGGTCGAGGTCGCCGATATTGCGCATGCTGTAAATCTGGATCGAAATCGGCCACGCTTGCGTGGTCTGTCCTTGTCCTACGGTTCCAGCTGTTCCATTCGACACGTCTGTTGCCTCCGATTGCATCTCTGGGGTTGGTCATCACCGGCGAGCGGTTGAAATCACTTAGAATGATCCCAGCCAGCGGGCCGGAGCGACATAGCCGGAGCCGCAATCCTTATGGCCAAAGCCGAGATTCCGGCTCCGCATAAACCCTATGCACCCCACACACCTCATACCGCCCAGCCTCGAGCCAGGGGCGGCGACCACCCTCCGGCAACCGAACCTTGCTGCAAGCTTCCAGCTGACGGGGGCTCATTCGCGCGAAGTGCCGTCGGGCTGGGCCTATCCGCGTCACGACCACCCCTACTTCGAACTCTGCCTTCTGGAAACAGGGCGGCAGCAAACGCGGCTCACCGGGCGCACGCTCGAGCAGGCGCCAGACGATCTCTTGCTGCTGTGCCCATTCGATGCGCATGCCAGCACGACACCGGTTGCGTCGGCCCTCTATTGCATTCATTTCGACGTCGATGAACTTGCGCTGCGCCGGCTGTTATGCCGCGGTGGTTCGCGTCTGTTCGAGGCGGACAGCGTGGTAGGCCAGCGCCTGCGGCCTGTGCTCAAGCAAATGCGCGCGATTAGGGATAGCGACGGGCTCGTGTCGCGCCTGCAACTCGCATCGGCTTTGTTCGCCTTGTTCGCGGTCATGGCGGGTGCCTATCAGCAGGAATACACCGCGCTTCCCGAACTCCCGCAGGCCACGCTGCAAACGGCGACACGGCTTGCGGAGCGTATTGAGCGCGAAGTCGAGACAGGTGGTGCGGCCTCGATCGAATCGATGATTCGTCAGCTTGGATACCACCCGGACTACGGCAACGCGTTGTTCCGTCAGGTGTTTGGGCTCTCGGTGCGCCAGTACGAATCGACGCTGCGCCTGCGCCGCGCCAAGATGCTGTTGCTCGATGACGTGCTGTCGGTGGGCGAGGTCGCGTTGCGGCTGGGCTATGCGGACAGCAATCGATTTTCGCGGCAGTTCAAGCGCTGGTGCGGTGTCTCACCGCTCGCGTTTCGTGCGCGGCCCGATGATGCGCCGGTCATGCAGGGGGCGGCTGCGCGTGCGTTGCGCATGGGCGACCATGGCATGGGCCCGCTCAGCATTTAAGCCAGGGGGCGCGGCGTTTTAGCGGACGCCCAATGAGTTAACCGAAGGCCCTTCTCACGCGACCGCCTACGACCTGCACGCTGAAATAGCCCTGAAGTAACCATGCGTCGGTTCACTTCGTGCTGCTGTTTGCCTCAGTCGCTTCGATCTTTTGCCGTCTCCCCCTCCAGCTGTCCACCCTTCGCTCCCTGACCTAGGGTTTTAGCGCATTGACGTTGTTTCTCGTTAATTTACGCTATGCGTAATCAATTATGTTTAGCGAAAAAGCGAGAGCAGCTTATGAACGACGAGCAGGTGCAGGGCGGATCGCTTCCCGTTGCGGTGGTCACGGGGGCGGGCGGCGGGATCGGTGCAGCGGTGGCGCGCCGCCTCGCTCACGATGGATTCCATGTATGCCTGGTCGATATCGCGGCCGAGCAAGTCGGGGCGGTTGCCGAGGGCATCCGCGCGAACGGCGGCTCGGCGCAGAGCGCGGTCGTCGATCTGCGCGATGAGGATCAAGTGGCGACGCTGGTGGCAGGACTACAGCGCCTTGATGCCGTGGTCAACAACGCTGGCATCTTCGATGAACGCGCCTTCATGGATCTGACTGCCGAGGACTTCCGACGCCATTACGAACTGAACCTGATCGCCGTGTTTCGGCTGTCGCGCCACGCGGTAACGCGCCTGAAGAGCGGCGGCAAGATCGTGAACATTGCCTCGCGCGCCTATCTGGGCGCCCGCAATCATGCGCACTACGTGGCGTCGAAGGCCGCGGTGGTGGGCCTGACGCGGGCCATGGCACTTGAATTGATGCCGCAGGGCATCCTGGTCAACGCGATCGCACCGGGTCTGGTCGACACGCCGCTGTTACGGGCGCTCACGCCTGAACGCCGCGCCGCCCAGCTTGCATTGCAACCGACCGGGCGCGCTGCGCGGCCCGAAGACATCGCCAACGCGGTGGCGTTTCTCGCTGCACCGGAGACGGACTTCATCACGGGGCAGATCCTGATGGTCGACGGCGGCAAATCGCTGGGCGGGGCGTCGGGCATCTAGTCTGGCCACGCCGGATTGTCCGATGCAGACTGAACTTTAACCAGGGCCGACCACAAGAGCCCGATCAACCTGAGACACCATCATGCAGGCCTTCCAGGAAGCGGCCGTCTTGCGAAAGACGGCGATGCGGATCATTCCGCTCATGTTCATCCTCTACATCGTGAGTTTCATCGACCGCACGAACGTCGGCTTTGCGGCGTTGCAGATGAACCATCAGATTGGCTTAACGCCGGCGATGTACGGACTCGGTGCGGGGATTTTCTTTATCGGCATGTGTCCCTTCGAGGTGCCGAGCAACCTGATGATGGTGCGCTTCGGCGCGCGGGTCTGGCTTACGCGGATCATGATCGCGTGGGGCCTGGTGACGCTTGCGACTTCGATGGTCACCGGCCCGCACAGCTTCTATGCGATGCGCTTTCTGCTCGGGATTAGCGAAGCGGGCTTCTTCCCGGGGGTGCTGTTTTATCTGACCTTCTGGTTTCCACGTGAACACCGCACTCGGATCATTGCGCGCTTCATGATCTCGCTGCCGATCGCCGCAGCGATCGGCGGGCCGGTGTCATCGTTCGTGCTGCAGGCTTTTGATGGCGTGCTCGGCTTGCCGGGCTGGCGCTGGATTTTTATTGTCGAAGGCATTCCGGCCGTGCTGATGGCCTTCGTGACCTATCGCATCCTGCTCGACCGCCCGTCGCAAGCGCGCTGGCTTGAGCCGGCCGAGCGTCAATGGTTGCAGGCCAAGATCGATCGCGAGCTGAGTGAAGACCAGGCCCATGGCGCGACAGCGGTGATGGCCACGCTGCTTGACTGGCGCACTCTGCTGATCACTTTCACGGGTATCTGTTTTGTGATCGGTTTTTACGGCGCAGGGTTCTGGCTGCCGCAGATCATCAAGACCTTCCATGTATCGACGCTGCAAGTCGGGCTGCTCAGCGCACTGCCCAACGCGCTCGGTGCGATTGCCATGCTGCTCTGGGCGCGCCGTTGCCGCCGTCGCGGCGGTATGCGGCTTAGTGACGTGGTGCTGCCGCAGTTGCTCGCCTGTGTCGCGTTTATCGTCGCTGCGCTCTATCTGAGTCAGCCCGTGATTGCGATGAGCGCATTCTGTGTCGCCATGATCGGGCTCTACGCCTCCATGCCGCCGTACTGGACTTTGCCGACGATGTTTTTCAGTGGCACCTCTGCGGCTGCGGCGCTGGCCTTCGTCAATGCCGTGTCGAACCTCGGGGGATTCTTCGGGCCCGCCATCATCGGTTTTCTGACGCAGAGCACGGGTAGTTTCAAGCTGGCTGTCGCCACGCTCGGTGTGTTTGTGCTGATCGGTGCACTGGCATTGCTCGTATTGCTGCCCGCTTTCGCCACTCGTCGCATCGCGGGCACGAGTGACGCTTTACTCATGGAAGGACAATCAGCATGAAGCAAGACCCCCCCGCTGGGCCGTTTTGCGCGGCCCGAAGAAGTCGCGCAGACCATTGGGTTGTTGCTTTCGGATGCCGCCTCGTAAGTCACAGGCAGTATCCTTGAGGCCGATGACGGCCTGACGAGCGGCTTCCTGACGCATCACCACGGCGCAGACTACGCGCCACATGGGCAAGCCGATGCGGTGGCGGACGCGATTCCCCTTACACGATGAATGCATGCAAGGAATGAGATGAAGGTCTATTACTCCCCGATGTCTCCGTTTGTCCGCAAAGTGCTGGTCTCTGCCGCTGAGCTGGGCCTGGAGATTGAACTGCTGCCGTCAGCGGCGAACCCCGTCACGCGTGACCAGACTATCGTCGCGACTAATCCGCTCGGCCAGGTGCCCACGCTGTTTGCCGACGACGGCACGGCGCTTTACGACAGCCGTGTGATCTGCGAATACCTCGATACGCTGGCCGGTGGCCAGCGCCTGTTCCCCGCCGCGGGTCCGGCGCGCTGGCAGTGTCTGGTCGAACAGTCGCTCGCCGACGGCATTCTCGACGCTGCGCTGTTGATGCGCTACGAACAGGTGATCCGCCCGGCCGACATGATGTATGCCCCCTGGCAGCGTGGCCAGCTTGAGAAAGTCGTTTCATCGCTCGAACGCCTCGAAGCGTGGGTCCCGAGTTTTGGCGACCGGGTCGATATCGGTACTATTTCGGCGGCGTGCTCCCTTGGCTATCTCGATCTGCGCTTTCCGGAGGAAGGCTGGCGTCGTTACGCAGGGCTCGCCGCCTGGTATGCACGCTTCAGCGAACGCGATTCGATGATCGCGACCCAGCACATCGTGCCCGCCTAGTCTTGCGTAACCCTCCCTGCTTCGCGTACCTTCACGTCTCCTTCCCGATGGCGAACCGCACGGCGAAACTATGACGAGCAGTACTCGAACCGGCACCCGGCAACGCGTGCAATCCGCGGAAACCGGCGCCGAAGTCCTCAAGGCGTTGGCCCGGCTCGGGCCTTCGGCCTCCCTCTCGGCCATCAGCGAACTCACGGGGCTGGCGGCGGCGAAGGTACATCGCTATTTGCAGGCCATGATCGCCAGCGGTCTGGCTGCGCAAGACAAACTCTCGGGCCGTTACTACCTTGGCCCTGAAGCGGTCACGATCGGGCTTGCCGCGCTCGCGCAGATCGATGTGATCGGCGGCATTTCCGAATTGCTTCCCGACCTGCGCGATGAAATCCGGCACACGTGTTTTCTGGCGGTGTGGGGCAACCACGGGCCGACCGTGGTGCGTGTGATGGAAAGCGTGGGGCAGGTAACGGTGCTGACTCGGGTGGGCTCGATCATGCCTTTGTTGCGTTCGGCGACGGGTCTGACGTTCGCCGCGTATGTGCCGGTCAGCGAGCGCGAGCCGATTGCTGCCCAGGAACCCGAGGTACTGCAGCTTGAACTGCGCGATCCTGGCTCGCCGCTCTGCGCCCTGCTCGAACAGATCCGTACTGAGCGACGCGCAACCATCGAAGGCCTGATGGTGCCGGGTATCGATGCAATGGCCGTGCCGATCTTCGATGCACGCATGGACGTGGCCGGCGTCGTGACCGCGCTGGGGCCGCAAAATGGTTTCGACGTGAAGCCCGATGGACGCGTGGCTATCGCGTTGAACGCGCTTGGCGTGGTGGCAAGCAAGCGGCTCGGCGCGCCTATATAGACTTCTCTCACACGTTCATGATTCGAGACCCTTTGGATGCACAGGACCCGGGCGAATCGCGCGGTCCGGCGATGACGCTCTACAGCTATTTCCGCAGTTCCGCGGCCTATCGGGTGCGCATTGCACTTGAGCTCAAGGGCTTGCCGTATGCCTGCATTCCGGTGCATCTCGTGAGGGACGGGGGGCAGCAGCTGGCGCCCGGCTATCGGGCGCTCAACCCCGAAGCACTGGTGCCGACTTTTATCGAACCCGACGGCGGCGCCCTGACTCAGTCCCTCGCGATTGTCGAGTATCTCGAGGAAATCCAGCCTGAGCCCCCCTTGTTGCCGCGTCGGCCGGTGGATCGAGCCTACGTGCGCTCAATCGCGATGCAGATCGCTTGCGATGTCCATCCGATCGACAACCTGCGTGTGCTGTCGTATCTGAAGAAGACGCTCGGGGTGAGCGACGAGCAGAAGAACGTGTGGTACCGGCACTGGGTCGATCTCGGTTTCGCCGCCCTCGAGGCCCATCTGATTCAGGAGACGCGGCCGGGTGGCCGCGTCGGGCGCTTCTGCTTTGGCGATACGCCGACCCTGGCCGATCTCTGCCTGATCCCGCAGGTCTTCAATGCGAAACGGATGAGCATCCCGCTTGATCCGTATCCGACCATCGAACGGATTGCCAACGCGGCGGCCGACATTGAAGCTTTCGTGCGCGCTGCACCGGGCAATCAGATCGACGCCGAATAGGGCTCGATGATGGTTCCGCTGGCTTCGCCGAAGCCGATGCGCGTGAAGCCGGCCTTGTCGGCCCACGCGCGCAGCACGACGGTGTCGCCGTCTTCAAGGAAAGTCCGCTGTTCGCCGTTGTTGAGCGCCAGCGGCTTGCGGCCTCCGCACGACAATTCAAGCAGCGACCCCGCCTCGGCGGGTGTCGGGCCAGACTGTGTGCCCGAGCCAAGCAGGTCGCCCGCCTGAAGGTTGCAGCCGCTGAGCGTGTGATGTGTAATCAGCTGCGACACACTCCAGTACGAATGCCTGAAGTTCGAACGCGAAAGCCGTTCGGGCGCTTCGCCGGCCTCGCGCATGCGCGCGGTCTGGATCAGCACTTCGAGGTCGATATCAAGGCCCGCAAAGCTGCGCGTTGCCGCGGAATCGAGATACGGCATCGGCGGCGGATCGTCAGCCGGTCGGCTCCAGGGCGTGCGGAAGGGCGTCAGTGCCTCGAGAGTCACGACCCATGGCGAGAGCGTGGTCGCGAAGTTCTTCGAGAGGAAGGGGCCGAGCGGCTGGTATTCCCAGGCCTGAATATCGCGTGCCGACCAGTCGTTGAGCAGACACAGGCCGAAGATCTTGGACTCGGCTTTGTCGATTGGCACCGGCTCGCCCAGCGGATTGCTGCCACCGATGAGGATGCCGACCTCGAGTTCGAAGTCGAGCCGCGCGCTCGGCGCTACTACGGGTGCAGCCTGGTCCGGCGCCTTAATCTGGCCCGTCGGGCGCCTCACGTTCTGCCCCGAAACGCCGATCGATGAGGCGCGCCCGTGATAGCCGATCGGCACCCATTTGTAGTTCGGCAGCAGCGGGGCGTCGGGTCTGAAAAGCCTGCCAACAGCCGTAGCGTGGTGAATCGAGGTATAGAAGTCGGTGTAGTCGCCGATCTTCGCGGGCAAGCTGTATTCGGCCTCGTCTTGTGGGAGGAGGGCCTGGCGCAGCGTGACCTGTGCCGGCGCGCTCTCGCGCAACAGCCGCGAGAGCGCAAGGCGCAGCGCTTGCCATGCCTCAGGGCCCAGCGCCATTAGCGCATTGAGCGTTGGGGCGCGCGTGGCCTCGATCGCGGCAAGGGTGAGGTCGTCTGCATCGTCGAAGGCGCCGGCGGCGTACGCCTTGCGCAAATCGAGAATCTGCTCGCCGATCGCCACGCCGATGCGAAAGCCCTCAATGCTGCCGCGGCGTCTGAAAACCCCATAGGGGAGGTTCTGAACGGGAAAGTCGCAACCCGGCTGGTTGGCCGATTCGACCCAGCTGCGCAAGGTCGTGTCATGGGTTTCGTTAATCCGATAGATCATCGCTGTTCCGCGTTGAAGTGTTTCGGGAGGTCGAGCCAGCAGCGGAAGTAATCAGCCTGCAACTGGGCCGACTCGAGCGCGAAAGCGCTCGGCCGGATCACCAGCCGGGTCTCGAACATGAACGCCATGGTGGCGTCGATCTTATGGGGACGGCTGACATCGGCGTGGCTGGCGCGCTCGAAGGTCGCCGCATCGGGGCCGTGACCGCTCATGCAATTATGCAGGCTCGCGCCGCCGGGCTGGAAGCCCTCCGCCTTCGCATCGTAGACCCCGGTGATCAGGCCCATGAACTCGTTGGCGACGTTGCGATGGAACCAGGGTGGCCGGAAGGTGCGCTCGGCCGCGAGCCAGCGCGGCGGGAAGATCACGAAGTCGACATTGCCGACACCGGGGGTGTCCGTAGGCGAGGTCAGAACCAGAAAGATCGACGGGTCGGGGTGATCGAAACTGATCGATCCGATCGTGTTGAAGAGGCGCAGATCGTATTGATAAGGGGCGTAGTTACCGTGCCACGCGACTACGTCGAGTGGCGAATGATCGATGTCGGCCTGCCAGAACTGGCCGAGGAATTTGGCGACCAGCTTGAAGTCGCCTTCGAGGTCCTCGTAGGCGGCGATCGGGGTATTGAAGTCGCGCGGATTGGCGAGCGCATTGGATCCGATCGGGCCAAGGTCCGGCAGTCGCAACGGAGCGCCGAAGTTTTCGCAGACATAGCCCCGTGCGACCTCATCGAGGAGTTCGACCCGGAAGCGCACGCCACGTGGAATCACGACGATCTGCTGGGGCTCGACATCGAGCACACCCATTTCCGTTGCGAGGCGCAGGCGCCCTTGCTCAGGCACGATCAGCATCTCGCCGTCGGCGTTGTAGAAATAGCGTCCCTGCATCGAGCGATTGGCCGCGTACAGATGGATGGCCATGCCGACCTGCGCATCGGGGCCGCCATTGCCCGCCATCGTGACGAGACCGTCGATAAAGTCGCGCGACGTATCGGCGGCGGGCAAGGGCAACGGATCCCAGCGCAACTGATTGGGCGGCGTCGGCAAGGTATCGAAGCGGCTGACGACACGCTCATTTGCAAGGGCTTCGAAAGGCCGGTGAGCGGCGGCGGGGCGGATCCGGTACAGCCAGGAGCGGCGATTCTGATGGCGCGGTGCGGTAAACGCACTGCCTGAGAGTTGCTCGGCATAGAGCCCATAGGGGCAGCGTTGTGGGGAGTTCTGACCGACGGGCAGGGCGCCGGGCAGCGCTTCGGTCGAGAAGTGATTGCCAAAACCGGGTTGGTAAAGCGGCTCGGCCGAACTGGCCTGCGCGGGTCGCTCACCCTGCGCTTCGGCTGTCGGTGCGATCGTGGCCTGCATGCCTGACGATGCATTCATCGTTGTCTCCTTAGGGATCGGTGGCGAGGCCGCTGCCCGTGCGAACGACGCTTCAAGCAGCCGGCTCAACCATCCTGTTGGCGGATTATCGCGGCGCAGCCACTCATTGAAAATGACAATGTTAAAATATTGGACATTCACATCATGAATGGAGGCCGCGATGAACCTGCGTGAGCTCGATCTCAATTTACTCGTGATTTTTCTCGAGGTGCTGAATACCCGCGGGATCTCTGCGGCGGCGCGGAATCTTGGACTGTCGCAGCCCGCTGTCAGCAACGCGCTCGCGCGTCTGCGCACGACGTTCGACGATGCCTTGTTCGTGCGGACCCCATCGGGCATGCAACCGACGTCGCTGGCCGAACAGCTTGCGGCGCCGGTATCGGCCGCGCTGTCTCAGCTTCAGGATACGTTCAATCATCATCGTGAAGCCTTCAATGCGGCTACGAGCAGCCGACAGTTCACGATCGCGATGACGGATGTCGCCGAGGTCTATTTCATGCCTCGACTCATTGCGCTTTGCGCGACCCAGGCCCCCCAGGTTCGCGTGAGTGTCGTGCGGTCAGGGGAGGGCGAGCTTCCTCATGCGATGGCAGATGGCGGAATCGATCTTGCGATCGGAGCCAACAGCGACTTCTCCGCTAGCTACTACCAGCAAAGACTGTTTCGCCAGGAGTGTGTGACGGTGTTTCGCCGTGGACATGAACTCGGCGAGGGGGAGATAACGCTCGAGCGTTTCCGTGCCGCTCAACATCTATGGGTTAGTGAATCGACCAGCCCATATGACCGGATCGCGCAACTGCTCGACAAGGCCGGCATTCGCGCACGCGCACGTTATGCGGTGCCGGGCTTTCTTGCCGTGCCGTTGCTCGTCGCCCAAGGGGAACTCGTAGCGACCGTGCCGCGCAAGCTGGCGGAAAGTGTGGCGCCTTCGTTCGGACTCGCGTTCGTGAAGCCGCCCCTCAAACTACCGTTGCTGGAGACGCACACGTTCTGGCATCGACGTTTTCATCACGACACCGGGCATCGCTGGCTCAGAGGCTTGATCGCTGCAGAGTTTGCGGAGTGAGGCTTAGAATGGTTCATCACGAGGAGTTTGCCCGGAGATCAGGGATGTCGATGAACACGGTTTATACGGATATGGCGCCGACGCGCGACGAAGTCGATGCACTGAGCGGCGCGACGCTGCTTGAGTTCGGCACGGGATGGTGTGGCTATTGTCGCGCGGCGCAGCCGCTGCTCGCTTCGGCGATGGACGCTCACCCAACATTGCGCCATCTGAAGGTCGAAGACGGCAAAGGGCGCCGGCTCGGTCGATCGTTTAGTGTGAAGCTGTGGCCGACATTGGTCTTTCTCAATGATGGCAAGGAAGTCGCGCGGCTCGTTCGTCCGAATGACACGGGCGAGATCGAGCGCGCGCTCGTGCAGATCGACGGGGCGCATTGAGCGGAGGGCTGTCACCCGCAGTGGCTGACGGCAGGGTTTGCCATCCTCCACGAGGGTGCGCTTCTGATACCGCTGTCGACTGTTTTCAGTCTGCTTCAGCGTAGCCCGCCCGGCTCATGCTGCGCTCAGGCATCGTTGCTTACTCAAGCCGTTACGGGCGTCTTGTAGCGCGGTGCCGCTTCGTTGCGTGACAGGTTCGGCAGCAGGGCCGCGCGCGCGTCGAGCAGGCGCTGCCAGTCAGCTGCATCGGGCAGCGACGGGATCGTCACGAGTTCGCCTTGATCAAAACCGGCCAACGCTGCATCGACCATCTCGTCGACTTCCATGATGATGTTTGCCGGCAACTGATCGATCTCGACGCCGGAGCCATTCCAGATTTCCGTACGCGTGGCACCCGGCAGCACGGCCTGGATCTTTACGCCTGCGCCATTCACTTCCTGCGCAAGCACCTGACTCAGGTGCAGCAAATACGCTTTGCCACCCCCGTAGACCGAGTTGCCCGGCTGGACCATCTGCGACATCACCGAGGCAATGTTGATGATCGCGCCACGGCCGCGCGACACGAGGCCCGGCAGCACGGCGTGGGCGAGACGCGTTGGTGCCACGATATTCAGTTCGATTTCCTGGGTCAGACGCGAAAGGTCGGCCGTGGCAAACGGTCCGAGCGCGGCGGAGCCCGCGTTGTTGACCAGCAGGGTGATGCTCACATCGCTTTTCAGCAGGGCTTCGACTTTCGCGAGGTCGTCGCCGTTGGTCAGGTCGGCGACCAGCGTGCGGACCGTGCGGCCGGTTTCGGCGCTCAGCGTCGCGGCCAGTGCATCTAGGCGCGCCTTGTTGCGCGCCACCAGCACGAGGTCATACCCGCGTGCTGCCAGACGCTTTGCATACGTTGCGCCAATGCCTGCCGATGCGCCCGTTACCAGGGCCGTGCCTTTGCTGTGTTCGTTGCTCATGTTGTGCTCCGTCATTCAGGGAAAAGGACCGAAACCGGCGGTCGCCTTGCTTGCGCTATCGATTTCAGGATGTTATTTATAATCCAGAACGAAGCGTATCGACGTACAATGTGGATGTCAATCACAATCCACATTGAAATCTTCAATGGCGACATTAGCTGTCGGCGAACGAGTTCGGTAAGGTGAGCGACATCCTGACAGGGGTGAAGAGATGGGCTATTCAAGGGCTGACAAGGCGCAATCGCACGAACGGATCGTCCAGACGGCGGCCGTGCGCTTTCGTGAGAAAGGGATCGACGGCATCAGCGTCGCGGACCTGATGAAGGAGGCGGGACTCACGCATGGGGGTTTCTATCGCCACTTCGAATCGCGTGACGATCTGGTTGCGCAAGCGGTAGAAACGGCGCTGAAAGCCGGCAACGGCGCGATCGAGCAAGGCCTCGAGGGCAAAAGCGAGGCGTGCGGGCTGGCTGCCTACATTGGGACTTATCTGAGCGAAGGGCATCGCGACAACCCGGGTGAGGGCTGCGCCGTCACTGCGCTCGCGGGGGATGTCGCGCGCAGCGGAGCGCCGGCGCGCGAGTTGTATGCGCAGCACGTCGCGCGATCGGTGGAGCGGCTCAGTGAGCTGATGCCCACCGTGCTGTCTGAGAGCGAGCGGCGCGCCAACGCGCTGGTCATCATCACGACGCTTGCGGGTGCGCTCTCCGTCGCGCGCGCGACGGGCGATGCCGGTATGTCGAGCGAGATTCTCATGACCGTTCGCGAAAGGCTGGTCCGGGAATTTGCAGCCGAGGGCTAGGCGCGACGGCCTTACGCTTGCCTGTGCGGCCGGCGCCAGGGCGTTACGGGCCGTTTGCAATAGGGCTTTCTGATCGCGGATCAGCGCAGGCTGACATTCGCGTGTCTTCCTTTGCGCGTGATAATGTCGCGCGGAAGCGCGGATTTCGCGCTAGTCGCCCTCTTCGACCTGACCCGCGCAAGGAACCCGACCCATGAGCCGAGACGACGATTCGGATCCCGCCAAGCTCGCCGCCGACGAACCGCTCGACCCCACGCGTCGGCGTTTGCTTGGCGGCCTCGCCGCGGTCGGCGCGAGTTGGGTGGTGGGCGGGTGCGATTCGCTGTCGACTGCCCGCGCGAGCGCACCGGGCGCGACGTCCGCACTCGACGCCAGCCTGCGTGTCAAAGTCCGTCATGTCGTGGTGATCTATGCCGAGAACCGCAGCTTCACCAATCTCTACGGCAATTTCCCCGGCGTGCAGATGCCGCTCGATAGCGTGCCGGCCAGCCGCTTCGTCCAGTTCGACCGCGACGGGCGCACCCCGCTGCCGCAGTTGCCGAAGATCTGGGGTGGCCTGGTGCCGAGTGCGCAGGAAATCGATGGGCGGCGGTATGCGATCGACGAACAGCAGATCACGGGCCTGCCGAACGCGCCATTTCGGCTTGCCGACGAGACCGGCGCACCCCTGCCGAACACCGTCGTCACGCGCGACCTCGTGCATCGCTTCTATCAGAACCAGATGCAGATCGCGGCAGGCCGCAACAATCAGTTTGCAGCCTGGGGCGACTCGGGCGGGCTCGTGATGGGCCATTACCGAAACAGCGCGGACTCGTTGCGCCTGTGGGGTCTCGCCCAGCAATACACGCTGTGCGACAACTTCTTCATGGCCGCCTTTGGCGGCTCGTGGCTCAACCATATCTACCTGATTTCCGCGCAGGCGCCACTCTATCCGGACGTGCACAATTCGCCTGCCAGCAAGCAGGTGTCCGTGATCGAAGGAGACAGCCTGACCGGGACGCGGCTCAAGCTGGCAGCCGCTAGCCCGGCGTCGGCGCTCGATGGTCCGCCGAAGTTCGTCAAGGATGGGGCGATCACGCCCGATGGCTATGCGGTCAACACCATGGCGCCTCCTTATCAGCCGAGCTTCGTTGCACCGCCAGATGGAGGCGACCGCGCGCTGGCCGATCCGAACAGTCCGCAGGTGCTTCCGCCGCAGGCCTACGACACGATCGGCGACCGGCTCAGTGCGAAGCAGATTTCGTGGGCATGGTATGCAGGTGCCTGGCAGGACGCGCTGACGCACCACGACACCGGCGCAGTCCCAAATTTCCAGTATCACCATCAGCCGTTCAATTATTTCGCGCGCTACGCGCCGGGCACCGAGGGCCGTAGCCATCTGCGCGACGGTGGCCTCGGCGACGACCCGTCGGCCAATCACCTGCTCGCCGATATCGATGCGGGTCGTCTGCCGGCCGTGACCTTCTACAAGCCGCAAGGCAACCTGAACATGCACGCGGGCTATGCCGATGTCGACTCGGGCGACCGGCATATTGCGAACGTCATTGCGCATCTCGAACGCGGACCGCAATGGGAGCACATGGTCGTAGTCGTCACGCATGACGAGAACGGCGGCTGGTGGGACCCGGTTTCGCCGCCGGAGGGCGATCGCTGGGGACCAGGTTCGCGGATTCCGGCCCTGGTGATTTCACCGCTCGCGAAGAAGGGCTTTGTCGATCACACCCTCTACGACACCAACTCGATCCTGCGCCTGATCAGCCGCGTCTATGACCTGCCACCGCTCGACGGCGTGAGGACGCGCGACGAAGCACGCGCGGCACGCGGCCAGGCGCCGTTTGGCGACCTGACCCACGCGCTCGAGCTCACCTGATCTCAGATTTTCGCCAGGGCCTGGGCCAGGTCCTGCTGAAGGTCATCAAGATCCTCGACGCCCACCGATAGGCGGACGAGTCCGTCGCCGATACCGAGGGCGGCACGGTTCTCCGCGGGGATGCTCGCATGCGTCATGATCGCCGGATGTTCGATCAGGCTCTCGACGCCGCCGAGACTTTCGGCGAGCGAGAAGATCTGCACGGCTTCGAGAAAGCGTCGCGCACCGGCGAGGTCAGTCGCCAGATCGATCGAGATCATGCCGCCGAAGCCATGCATCTGACGTTGGGCAAGGGCATGCTGCGGATGGGAGGCCAGACCCGGGTAGTGCACGCGCTTCACCTGAGGCTGCTTTTCGAGCCAGGTGGCAAGCGTGAGCGCATTGCTGCAATGGCGTTCCATGCGCAGGGCGAGCGTCTTCACGCCGCGGAGCGTCAGGAAACTGTCGAACGGCCCGGAGATGGCGCCGACGGAGTTCTGCAGGAAACCGAGTCGCTCGCGCAAGTCGGCGAGGGGTTCGCCTGCCCCGACGATCGCGATGCCGCCGATCACATCCGAATGCCCGTTCAGATACTTGGTCGTCGAGTGCACGACGATGTCGAAGCCGAGTTCGAGCGGTCGCTGGATGTAGGGGCTCGCAAAGGTATTGTCCGCCACCGTGATGATGCCGCGCGAGCGCGCCAACGTCGCGATCGCGCGCAGATCGGCCAGGCGCAGCAAGGGATTGGTCGGGGTCTCGACCCAGATCATGCGCGTATCCGGGGTCAGCGCCGCTTCGATCGCGGCAGGGTCGGCGAGATCGACAAAGCTGAATTCGTGGCCCGCGCTACGTCGGCGAACGCGCTCGAACAGACGGAACGTGCCGCCGTAGAGATCGTTGCTCGCGACGACATGCGAGCCGCTGTCGAGTAGTTCGAGCACAGTGGAGATCGCCGCGAGCCCGGAGGCAAACGCGAAGGCCTGGCCGCCGCCCTCGAGATCGGCAACGCAGCGCTCCAGCGCGAAGCGCGTGGGGTTATGCGAGCGGGCATAGTCGAACCCCTTGTGCACACCCGGGCTGCTCTGCACATAAGTGGAGGTCGCGTAGATCGGCTGCATGATCGCGCCGGTGGTCGGGTCCGGCGACTGGCCTGCGTGAATCACACGGGTGGCGAACCCGAGGCCTGGATGGGTGTCTTGCGTCATGCGAGCGTTCTCCTCAAATGGTTCAGAAGGTCGATGCGGGTGATCAGGCCATGAAAGCCGGATCCATCCGCGATGATCGCCACCAGTCCGCGGCCGAGCAAGGTGCTCAGCTCGGTCAGACTGGCCGATGGAGGAAGGGTTTGCGGAGCCGTCGTCATGGCCTCGGCTACCGGGCCGTTAAAGCGGGCGGCATCGGCCTGCACAAACAGCAACAGGTCGGACTCGTCGATCAGGCCGACTACGCGCTGGCCGTCGAGCACGGGCAACTGCGACACGTCGAGCTGGCGCATCCGCTGAAACGCGGTGAGCAAGGTGTCGGTGGGGCCGACGCTCAGGACGCTGCCTTCGTCGAAGCGTCGCGAGATCAGGTCGCGCAGGTCGCCATACTCGCGGCGCGCAAGCAGGCCGTGCTCGATCATCCAGTGATCGTTATAAACCTTGGACAGGTAACGCGTGCCGGTATCGCAGACGAAGCTGACCACGCGTTTCGGGGTGGTCTGCTCGCGGCAGTAGCGCAGTGCGGTGGCCAGCAAGGTGCCGGTCGACGACCCGGCCAGGATGCCTTCGCGCCTGAGCAGTTCACGCGCGGTGCCGAAGCTCTCTTCGTCGCTGATCGAATAGGCTGCGCGGATGCCGCTCAGATCGGCGATGCCCGGCACGAAGTCTTCGCCGATGCCCTCGACCGCCCATGAGCCCGCGGTGCCCACAACGCCACTGCGGGTGTATTCCGCGAGCACCGAACCCACGGGGTCCGCGAGTACGAATGCCAGCTTGGGCTGGACCTTGTGGAAATAGCGCGTGAGGCCCGTCAGTGTGCCCGACGAGCCCACCCCGACCACGATCGCGTCGACGTCATGACCCGTCTGCTCCCAGATTTCGGGTGCGGTTCCTTCTTCGTGCGCGCGGGGATTGTCGGGGTTGTTGAACTGATCGGCGAAGAAAGCGCCATCGATGCCGGCGGCCAGCCGGGCGGCGTAGTCCTGGTAATACTCGGGGTGACCCTTGCCGACATCGGAGCGGGTCATATGCACTTCAGCGCCCATTGCCTTGAGGTGCAGCACTTTTTCCGTCGACATCTTGTCGGGCACCACGAGCACGATCCGATAACCCTTGGCGCGCGCCACCAGTGCGAGGCCCAGACCCGTATTGCCGGCTGTCGCCTCGACGACGGTACCGCCCGCGCGCAGGCGGCCGTCGCGCTCGGCCGACTCGATCATCGCCACGCCAATGCGGTCCTTGATCGAACCACCAGGGTTTTGTGACTCGAGTTTCAAGAACAGCGTGCAGAGGCCGGTATCGAAACGCGTGATTTCGACGAGCGGCGTGTTGCCGATCAGATCGAGCACTGCGGGACCGGAAGACGTTGTCATGCGTTCACCTCGGATAAGGCACGAGTTCGGACCGGGCAGCCATCGCGGCCAGACCTCGCGCGCGGTCAGCAGGGTCGGGCCTCGCATTGCCGACGCCTGGAGCGGCAACGCGGGTTGGCCGCGAACAGCATAGCATCGGCCTTCGCGCGATGCCGCGCACGACGACAAGGCGCGTTTCGGCAGAAAAACACCGGTTGAATTTGACTATTGCTGCGATAGCGCATGACTTTACCGTGGCGCCCGTGATGCGGCAGTAAGCCTGCTACGCCAGGCTGTATAAGGATCTTCGGGAAAACGGGGGTGTAAAGATTTTGCTATTGTTCGCTCTGACGAACCAGTATGTTCTGCGCAGCAGCATTTATCTCTTGCGCGTTCGGGGCTACCTTTGCATCCATCGCAGGTGCGCGTCGATCCGACGCCACCAGCTGGAGATCACACCGGTTGCTTTCATCGACGTTGCCGCTCACATGCGCCGCCGACGCCAGCGACCCAAACAGGAGTACATGATGTCCGACTTCGCACCGCTGGGATCGTTTTCGACGCTCGATGAGCTGGGACCGACTAGAACGACATGGCAACCCGCGGCATTCCGCGCGGTCCGTGTGGCGCCTCGGCAACCGCTGCCGCAGCCCGTACGCGAGGGGCAAACCGCCGCCGAGCCTGTATAAGGCGGCAAGCAACGCTGCCTCAAGCATCGAGCGAGACGCTCACAGAAAGCCCGTATTCCTCAGGAATCCGGGCTTTTTCATTGGCGAACGCACGCACTCAGGCATCGCCACGTGTCCGGCAAAATGAAGCGAAGAGACGCCGGAGTGAAGCGAACACCTAGCTCGCGTAAACAATCGCAACAGCAGAGTCTCAGCCGGCTTCTTGCCTATATCGAAATTCCGACTAGCATGAGGGAACGGTCGGCACACACTGCAGCAACCTGACTGTCCAAAAAATTTCCAATTAAAAAGTCTTCCTCACCTATGAACGGCAAGCGATGTTGCTGACGTCGGGGGATACGGCCTTCCAGCTTGAAATGACGGAAGCGACCCATCTGACTCGTCAGGTAGAGTGCTATGCGCGCGTCGCAGGCGACACGAAAAGTGTCGCTTTTGCCGCTGCTGGCGGCATTGCCGCGCTGACCCATGCCAGCCTGGGGCGCCGCTTCAATCATGTGGCCGGCTTTGCGATGCGCACGCCGGCCTGCCCCGATGAACTGCAGGCGCTTGAACAACGCTACGCAGATCGGGGTCTGCCCGTTGAAATCGATCTGTGTCCGCATGCCGATCAGACTGCGTTACGCGCGTTGTCGGCGCGGGGGTATACGATCCGCGATTTCACGAATGTCTATGCATGCGCACTGAGCGATTTCGAGCCGTCGTATGTGCTGGATAGTGCAATTGAGGTTCGAATGGCCGCCCAGCAAGACGAAGTGGGCGCTGCCGCCCCGCGTTCCGGGGTGATGTTCGATGAGAACCAGTTTGTCGCGCAGTCCGTGGCGGCTTCTGCGGATCCCTTGCGTTCCCGGCCGCGCGCGATCGTCGAATCGCTCGCAAAGATCGCGCGGGCGCGGGCCGATACCCTGCTGTTTTCTGCCTGGATCGACGAGCAGGTCGCGGGGACGGCCACACTAAGTTTGATCGATTCACCGTTCGGTCGTGTCGCCCAACTCTGTCTGGCGTGCACGTTGCCTGCCTTCCGCGGGCGGGGGGTGTATGGCGCGCTGCTCGATGCGCGACTGGCGGCGGCACGCGACGAGGGCTATGAGATCGCCTGCGTCACGCTCGACGCGACGGAACGCTCCGCGCAATGCGTTGAGCGCGCCGGATTTCAACTGGCTTACACTCGACCCACCTTCGTTCGTTTCCCGAGCGTACAGACTGACGCATGACCCCCGGATGGCGTGGCACAGAACGTGCGGAGCGCAGTAGCCGCTCACTCGCGAAATGAGGTATGCCATGAAGCACGTTCGAGTCACTGTAGCGCCGACCCTTTTGCTGGGCCTGGTGCTCGCCACCAGCTTCGCCATCACGCCCGCCTCCGCGGCGACGCGCGACGAACAAACCAAGGCTTGTCGCGGCGATGCGCTGAAATTCTGCAGCGCAGAGATCCCCGATGAAGACAAGATCACCGCTTGCATGAAACAGAATCTCAGCAAGCTGTCGCCCGAATGCCGGGCCATGTTTGGCAAGCAGAAGTAAGACGCACGCTACGCGTGCGGCGAGGAGACCGCTTATTCGTTTTCGTCGAAGTAGTGACCGAAACGGACTTGCTTGGTCTTGATATACCGCTCGTTTTCCTCGCGCGCCGGAATCGCGAGCGCTACGCGCTCGCATACCGGAATCCCATGCCGCAGCAGGGTTTCGAACTTCGACGGGTTGTTACTCATCAGTCGCACGGAAGTGACACCGAGCGCGCGGATAATTGCCGCTGCCGAGTCGTATTCCCGTGCGTCGTCGGGTAAGCCAAGCTGAAGGTTGGCGTCGACGGTGTCAAAACCCTGTTCCTGCAGCGAGTAGGCGCGAATCTTGTTCGCCAGCCCGATGCCGCGGCCTTCATGTCCGCGCAGATAAAGCAGCACGCCACGGCCTTCGGCAGCGATATAGCGCAGCGCCATGTCGAGCTGTTCGCCACAGTCACAGCGATACGAGCCGAACACGTCACCGGTCACGCACTCGGAATGCAGGCGGGTGAGCACGGAGGCTTCGTCGCTGACGTCGCCCATCACAAAGGCGATATGCTCGGCGCCGTTTCCCTTGACGCGATACACGTACGACATAAAGGCGCCATAGCGGGTCGGCACGGTCGCCTTGGCGACGAGTTCGACACAGTCGTTGTCGTCGGTTTCGCCGACGCTCGGTAGTGTTACCGAAGAAGTATTCATAGTTGTTGCTGCGGCTTTTCTATTCAATCGAGGCTGGGCGCGGCATCGTCGGGGGACTTTTCAGCATAGCCCAATATGGTGCGTCAAGCACGGAAGGCTACCACGGGCGGGCGCCTCACGCCGATCAACGCCGTCTACTGCAGCATGCGCGGTGCGTGCGGCAATCGAGCGAAGATCGCGTGTGCGGCGAGATTTGGCGCTCTCGTGGCGACTTTATAATAGGGGGTCCGGCCGACAGTGGTCGCCGGCACGAGGATAACGTTCATGAAGGGCTTGCTATTCCTGCTGGCCGGTCTGGCAGCAGTATCATTTTGTGGGGCGCCCCGGCTCGTGCATGCCGAGACGATGCCGGACGCCCGCTACGGCGAGGTGGAAGTGACGCAGCCGAGCGGCGCGCTGCGGGGCTTCGTCGTGCTCTATTCGGGCAGCACGGGGTGGGGCGCCGACGAGGACCGGGCTGCTGAAGCGCTTGCGCGCAACGGTGCGATGGTGGTGGGTGTCGATTTGCCGCGCTATGCGAGCCGTCTGGCGTCGCTCCCGGAGTCCTGTCACGCATTCGTTGGCGATGCGGAAGACGTGAGCCACCGGATGCAGCGCAGCGTCGAATCGCCTCAGTATTTCTCGCCCATCCTTGCCGGTACGGGCGAAGGCGCCTTGCTCGCCGAGCGGATGCTCGCACAGGCGCCCGACAATACGATCGCCGGCACGGTGGCGATCGACCCCGACACCACGCTCGATGCGCGCCTCAAACTCTGCCCGCCCGATCCGACGCTGAGCCGCAGCACCGCGCTCCCTGGTTTTCTCGAACTCGGGGCCACGGCCGGCACGCCCGTGCGTGTGGCCGTGCGCGACCCCGGCAAACCGCTCGCGATTCATCAACTCGGCGCTGGTGCGACCACAGTCGACAGCCTCGTCGCGCTGATGGAGCCGCATCTTCAACAACGGGACAGCGGCGCCGACAGCGTGGCGGACCTGCCGCTCGTCGAACTCCCCGCCGTGCATCCGGGCGACCGGCTCGCCATCGTGATGTCGGGGGATGGCGGCTGGCTGACCCTCGACCGGACGATTGCCCAGACCTTGCAGAAGCAGGGCGTATCGGTGATCGGCTGGGACAGCCTGCGTTACTTCTGGAGCCCTAAGACGCCGCAGCAGACAGCGCACGACTTGGCCCGCGTGCTCGACCGCTACTCGACGCGCTGGCATGCGAAATCCTTCGCCTTGATTGGTTACTCTTTCGGCGCGGATGTGGTGCCGTTCGCCTATAACCGTTTGCCGGATGCGTTGCGCGCGAAGGTTTCCTACCTCTCGCTGCTGGGCCTCGGCCATACCGCCGACTTCCAGATTCGCTTCACCGGCTTGCTCGGCCTGACGCCGAGCAAGAAGGCCTTGATGGCGGAACCCGAGATCGCGAAGGTGCCCCCCACCGAGGTGCAGTGCATCTATAGCGCCGACGAGCGCGACACCCTATGCCCGTCGCTTGCCGCGTCGGGTGTCAGCGTCGTGCGAACTTCGGGCGGCGCGCGCCTGAGTCGCGACTATGTCGGCTTGTCGAAGACGATTCTCGACGGATGGCGACCTGAGTACGCGCAGCCTTGATGGGTTCGATCCCTTAG
>JAMFSK010000003.1 GCA_026225235.1 Burkholderiales bacterium | reverse complement strand
ACTGGCGGAGACGGAGGGATTCGAACCCTCGATCCAGGTTTTGGCCCAGATGCTCCCTTAGCAGGGGAGTGCCTTCGACCTCTCGGCCACGTCTCCCAAACTGATCTCGTTCGCGGCGGAAGCCTTTCGCGACGAGACGTGAATCATAGCGGCAAAGCCTTTTCCGGTCAAACGCGGAAAGCACTTTCCGCATTCATTTTGCGGTCATATCGAGCGCAAACGCGCACTTTATCTACCGCTTTTCGCAGCTCACACCCGAATCCCCTGCTGCTCAGCCCTGGTCGAGCTCGAACGCCTTGTGCAGCGCCCGTACGGCCAGTTCCATGTACTTCTCGTCGATCAGCACCGAAATCTTGATTTCGGAGGTCGAAATCATCTGGATGTTGATGCCCTCTTCCGACAAGGTGCGGAACATCTTGCTCGCGATGCCCACATGCGAACGCATGCCGACGCCGACGACGGAAACCTTCGACACCTTGGTGTCGCCGAGCACTTTGCCTGCGCCCACGTGGTCTTTCACGTGCTGCGTCAGGATGTCCATCGAGCGCTGGTATTCGCCACGGCCGACGGTGAACGTGAAGTCGGTCAGACCGTCGACGCTCTGGTTCTGGATGATCATGTCGACGTCGATATTGGCGTCGGCAATCGGACCGAGGATCTGGTACGCGATGCCCGGACGGTCGGGGACGTCGGCGACAATGATCCGCGCTTCGTCGCGCTGGAAGGCAATGCCCGAAATGACGGCTTGTTCCATGGTGTCGTCTTCTTCAAAAGTAATCAGGGTGCCCGAGCGCATTTCGTCTTCGAGCGGAATCTGCGGATCGGTCAGGCTCGACAGCACGCGTGTCTTCACCTGGTACTTGCCCGCGAACTCCACCGAGCGGATCTGCAGCACCTTCGAACCGAGGCTGGCCATTTCCAGCATCTCTTCGAATGTAATCCGGTCGAGCCGGCGCGCATCGTCAACCACGCGCGGATCGGTCGTGTAGACGCCATCAACGTCCGTATAGATCAGGCATTCGTCGGCCTTCAGCGCAGCCGCCACCGCCACCGCCGAGGTATCGGATCCGCCGCGGCCGAGTGTCGTGATATGGCCGTCGGGGTCGATGCCCTGAAAGCCGGTGATCACGACAACTCTGCCTGCATCGAGATCGGCCATCACGCGACGGTCGTCGATGCTCGAGATGCGGGCCTTGGTGAATGCGCTATCGGTCTTGATCGGGACTTGCCAGCCAGCATAGCTGATGGCATCGACACCGGCTGCCTGGAGCGCAATCGCGAGCAGGCCGACACTGACCTGTTCGCCGGTCGAGGCGATCAGGTCGAGTTCGCGTGGACTCGGTTGCGCAGAGATGGCCGTTGCGAGGCCGATCAGACGGTTGGTTTCACCCGACATTGCCGATGGTACGACGACCATCTTGTGACCTGCCTTGTGCCATTTGGCGACGCGCGCCGCGACATTCTTGATGCGCTCGACTGAGCCCATCGACGTGCCGCCGTATTTATGTACGATCAGTGCCATGTTATTCGAAACTGCCTGATTCAGAGCGTTTGGGCAAGCCCACGAAATTACCCGATGCGAGCCCAAAAAACAAGGGGTTAGGACGCATCTAATCGCGTGGCGCAGGCGCCGCGAGCGTGCTATCGGGGTGCCATTCGAGGCGGCGCCATTGGTGCGGTGAAGCAAAAGACCCTTCGTCGAGCATGCCGGCAGCGGCATCCTGTGACGCGTGCCGCACGTCGTTCAATACAGCAGAGGACGGGGTTGTCGTCAACGCTTCGAGCACCGCGCAGTCGACGCCCACGCCCGGTACGAAGATTAATCGCTCGCCGCTGAAAATCAATGGAACATCACGTCGCCATGAGGGCACGCTGGCCTGCTGAAACAGGTTCTTCAGGCTGCGCGACGGACCACCGGTAACCAGTCGCAGGCGTTCGCCGCCTTGCCGCGCACGCGCGACGAGCAAGGTTTTGCGCAGTAGATCAGCAGGCACACGTAGTGGGTCTTCAATCCCGGTGGGTGCGAAGATCAACGAGCCATGCCATGCCGGCAGAGTCCACACGGTCTCGCCTGACCACTGAAGCGAGGCACTCACTTGCGCACGGCCATCCCCGTCGTCGAGTAGGCCGAGGCTTGCCAGGACAACAGGGTCATGTTCGCCGGGTGCCGCTTCGTACTCAGGAAGCGACCCATGGGCGACGATGGCCGACTCCCAACGCACGATATCGCGATGACGGCGCAGCACATGCCCATCGTGTTCGAAATGCAACGGGCGTTCATGCGAGGCCAGACGCAACTTGATGAGCAAGTCGTCGAGTCGCGCACTCGACAATGCGTGAAGTCCCCTGTCGCGAATCCAGAAACGCAGCAGATTCACCACGCGTCGGGGGTTGCGAGCGTCGAGTGTGCGCAATGCACTGAGTGACAATGCATCGTTGGCCGTGGACTCGTCACAGAGGACAGCTTGCAAGTCGAGGAATGCAAGTTCATCAAGCAATTCCTGCGCCTCCGCTGCATGGCGTGCGCTGCGTGCCAAGCCCGCGCGATAGGCGGGGAAGTGCGTCTCCAGCGCATTCAGAACCTGATGACGCAACGCATTGCGAGCGAAGCGCGGATCCGCATTCGACTCGTCATCGATCCATTCAAGTTCGCGTTGCTTTGCATAGGCAAGCAAGGCGGTGCGTGGCAACGAGAGCAGCGGCCGTAGCACCGGCAACCCATGATGACGATCGCGCGCAAGCGCAGGCATCGCCGACAGTCCGCGCACACCCGCACCTCGCATGGCCTGCAGAAGAAACGTCTCGGCCTGATCGTCGGCATGGTGACCCAACGTCAACGCGGTCGCGCCCGATGCATCGCAGAGTTCAAATAGCGCTGCATAGCGTGCGGTACGGGCAGCCGCTTCAACACCCTGCCCTGCGCAATCGCTGAGATCGACACGACGTGAGCCAAAGCGAGCGCCCATCGACTCGGCGATGCGGCGTGTGTGATCAAGCCACGCATCGGCATGTGGGCTCAGACCATGATGAATATGAAGTGCAATGCAGTTCGACGCCCCGACGACCGCGCAGACCGCATCGAGCAGCACCATCGAGTCAAGCCCCCCGCTAAATGCGGTAGCAATAGGTGTTTCGAACGAAGGCGATGAAAGCGTTGTGACGTCGGCAGACCGATGGCCGCGACGATTTGAAGAAGCGTCAGGAAAGAGCGCCGCACGAACGGCCAACAGGACGCGATTGTCCTTGCTGTCGTGATCGCGTACACCGGCGTCTTTCATCTTGAACATGGCTGAGGATACGGCAGACGAGTCGAAGGGGGCTGCCGGTTCGACCACCCTCTCGCGGTATCGTCTCGCCGCGGCGCCGCTTCGGACTTATTGCCCGACGTGGCTTTCCTTGAACTTGCCATAACCCATTAACCGCTCAAGACGGCGTTCGCGCAGGTCCTTGGCGCTCATGCCCTGGAACTGGCGGATCGAATCGGCAAGCGCACGGCGCAGCATGGCGGCCATGTTCTTCGGATCGCGATGGGCGCCACCCAGCGGTTCATTGACGATCTTGTCGATCAGGCCAAGCGCCTTCAGGCGGTGGGCCGTGAGGCCCAGTGCTTCTGCGGCCTCAGGGGCCTTGCTCGCGCTCTTCCACAGGATCGATGCGCACCCTTCGGGCGAGATCACCGAGTAGGTCGCGAACTGGAGCATCAGCAAGGTATCGGAGACCGCAATCGCGAGCGCGCCCCCCGAACCGCCTTCGCCGATGATCGTCGAGATGATGGGCACCTTGAGTTCGGCCATCACGTAGAGGTTGTGGCCGATCGCTTCAGACTGGCCCCGCTCTTCCGCGTCGATACCCGGATAAGCGCCCGGCGTGTCGATAAATGTAAACAACGGCAGGCCGAACTTCTCGGCCAGGCGCATCAGGCGTTCCGCCTTGCGATAGCCTTCCGGCTTGGGCATGCCGAAGTTGCGCATCGCGCGCTCCTTCGTGTCACGGCCCTTCTGCTGACCGATGACCATGCAGGACTGACCATTGAACCGCGCGAGGCCGCCGATGATCGATTGGTCGTCCGAGAAATTCCGGTCGCCGTGCAGCTCGTGAAAATCCGTAAACATTTCGCTGACGTAGTCGAGCGTGTACGGGCGCTGCGGGTGGCGAGCAATCTGCGAGACCTGCCACGGCGAGAGGTTCGTGTAGAGGTCTTTGGTCAGCTGCTGGCTTTTCTTCGACAGCCGGTCGATCTCTTCCGAAATATCGACAGCCGAATCGTCCTGCACAAAACGCAGTTCATCGATCTTCGCCTCGAGCTCAGCGATCGGCTGCTCGAAATCCAGAAAAGTGGTTTTCATCTTTGAATCCTTGGGTCATGCCGGAAGCGCGTATTCTAAATCAAACCGCCACGTTATCGAGACTGCGCCACATATACCACGTCGCGACGGTCCGCCACGGCTCCCAGTTGGCCGCCACTTCTCGTGCTTCGCTACGGGTGACGGGCTCGCCGCTGAAGTAGTTGATGCTGATGGCCTGGATCAGCCCGACATCGTCGAGCGGCAGCACATCCGGGCGCATCAGGTTGAAAATCAGGAACATTTCAGCCGTCCAGCGACCGATCCCGCGAATCTGCGTCAACTCCGAGATCACGGCCACGTCGTCCATGCTCGCCCATGTATCGACGTGCAGGGCACCCGACCCGAAGTGGGTGGCGAGGTCGAGAATGTAGTCGGCCTTGCGCTTCGAGAGCCCGCACGCGGTAAGCTTCTCCTGACCGAGCTTGATGAAACGCGTCGGCGCGAGCGTAGGGCATGCTTCCTTCACACGCTCCCACACGGCCTGCGCAGCCTTGACCGAAATCTGCTGGCCGACTACGGAGCGCGCGAGCGTCACGAAGGGATCGCCACGCACGGCCAGGTGCACGGGGCCAAACTGGGGAATCAGTTTCTTGAGGATGCGATCGCGCCGCACCAGATCCGCACAGGCACGATCCCAATAGTCGGGCCGCGTCACGGTCGGTTCGAGCGCGCCGGTCTGCACCGAGGCCGCCGGTTCTTTCGCGCTGGTGGTACGCGCCTTGCGCACCACTTCGCCTTCACCGACCTCCTCGATTTGCGTGACCTTGCGCTCGGGCGTGCGCGTGCCAGCGACGCTCTTGCGCGCCAGGGCGCCAGGAGGTGGCATGACCCCGTTGGTGCCCTTGGCATGTGCTGTTCGCGCGCTGCTCGCACGCGTCTGGGCAATGGGTGTCGCAAGCGACTTGGTGCCAGCCGGCCGGGCCGTCTCCTCGCGTACGCTACCCCGAGCGTCTCCCTTCGCGACCTTCGCCTGCTCGCTCGCCTTGCCGGCGCTCGTGCGCACGGTCTTGCGCGCGGCGGTCTTGCTGGCCGTTGCCATCTCGCCTCCCGGTTTTCGCCCGGTCACGCGCGACGCCACTCAGTCGCGCCGCCAGGTTTATCTTCGAGGACCACGCCCGCAGCGAGCAATTCGCCACGAATCCGATCGGCCTCGGCATAATTCTTCGCACGCTTGGCTGCACTGCGCGCTTCGATCGATGCTTCGATCGAAGCCGCATCGAGCGCGTCCGCCGTGTCACTGCCGCCGGCTGCGGCCTGCAGAAAAACACGCGGGTCGCGTTCGAGCAGACCAAGCACGCGGCCCAATGCTTGCAACTGTCGGGCCAGCGCAGGGTCGCCCGTCCGGTTCACCTCGCTCGCCAGTTCGAACAGGACGGCCACTGCCACCACAGTGTTGAAGTCGTCGTTCATCGCCGTGCGAAAACGCACCGCAAACGCCTCCTGCCAGTCCGGCGCACCGCCATCGGGCTCCACATCCTTGAGCGCCGTATAGAGGCGCGTGAGCCCTGCACGCGCATCGTCGAGATGCACGTCGCTGTAGTTCAACGGACTGCGATAATGCGCCCGCAAAATAAAGAAGCGAAGCACTTCCGCATCGAATCGCTCGAGCACTTCACGAATCGTAAAGAAGTTGCCCAGCGATTTCGACATCTTCTCGTTATCGATCTGGATGTAGCCGTTGTGCATCCAGTAGTTAACAAAGTGCGTGCCGCTCGCGCCTTCGCTCTGCGCGATTTCGTTTTCGTGATGCGGAAACTGCAGGTCCTGCCCGCCGCCATGAATGTCGAAACGGTCGCCTAACAGGGCACAGGCCATCGCCGAGCATTCGATATGCCAACCCGGCCGGCCACGGCCCCATGACGACGTCCAACCCGACTCCGGCGGCTCACCGTCCTTGGCCTGTTTCCACAACACGAAGTCGAGCGGATCCTGCTTAGCTTCGTTCGTACTCACGCGCTCGCCCGCGCGCAAGTCTTCGATCGACTTGCCTGAAAGCTGACCATAGTTTGCGAACTTTCGCACCGCAAAATTCACATCGCCGTCGCTGCCCTGATAGGCATAACCATTTTTTTCGAGCAGCTCGATCATCGACAGCATCTGCGGCACGAACTGTGTTGCGCGCGGCTCGATGTCGGGTCGCGCCACGCCGAGCGCGGCGGCGTCTTCATGCATCGCGGTGGTGAAGCGTGTGGTCAGCGCGCCAATCGTTTCGCCGTTCTCGACGGCGCGGCGAATGATCTTGTCGTCGATGTCGGTGATGTTGCGCACATAGGTCACGCGATAACCGAGCGTACGCAACCAGCGCTGCACGAGATCGAACGCCACCATCACGCGCGCATGGCCGATGTGGCAGTAGTCGTACACGGTCATGCCGCATACGTACATCCGTACTTCGCCCGGTGTGAGCGGCACGAATGTCTGCTTGTCACGCACAAGCGTGTTGTAAATCCGGAGTGAATCCATAGAACAGGGCGAGGTCCAGAATGTCACCGCAGCGCCGGCGGCGCCTTGCAACTGCACGGCCAGGAGCGATGCGACCTCGCGATCGCGACGGCAGTCCGATGGTTCAGGGAACGCGCGGACATTTTGTTAGAATGCGGGCGAGTATACCATTCACAATTTGCCCTATGAAGATCACCCGCGGCCTCGCCGCTGCAGTACATGCGCGGTATCGACACTTGGGCATCCGCTCAGGGGCCGGTCCCGCTGCGAGACGCGACCCGCGCTTGGGACCGGCTCACGGCGGGCCTTCCGGGCAGTCAGGTGAGCCCGCCACAGCACGGTTCTCGGGTGCCCGCGCCGGCCTCTACGGGGTTGCGCTATGGCTCGGCCTGACGGCCCTCGGCACCTTGCCGGTGCCAGGTGCGCACGGCTTGCTGTCGCGCGCGCAGGCACAGCTGACCAAGGCGCCCGTGCTCGATGGCACGCCCGAGATCGATACATCGATTGCGAACCATAACTGGTCGCAGGCGCTCAACCAGATCGACGACTACCTCAAGACTCACCCGCAGGACGCGCAGGCCAAGTTCAAGCGTGCGACGGTGCTCGCCCGGATGGGCCGCGACGACGAGGCGATCACCGCCCTGCTTGCGCTGACCCAGGAATACCCTGAACTGCCCGAGCCCTATAACAACCTCGCGGCGCTTTACGCGAAGCAAGGAAAGTACGATAGCGCGCGCGCCACGCTCGAGACCGCGGTCGCCGCCAACCCCTCGTTCGGGCTGGCCTATCAGAACCTCGGCAGCCTCTACCTGAAGCTTGCGCAAGATGCCTATACGCGGGCCTCGGGTGTCGACAAGCGCGATGCCGAATCGCGTACGCGCGCCACGAAGATCGCCGCGATCCTGTCGCCCGCGTCGGCCGCCGCGGCGGCCAGCGCATCGGCCGCCTCCGCAGCAAGCGCGGCGTCGGCGAGTGCCGCCAGCGACGACAGTGAAGCGGAACCCGCGATGCCCGTCCTGGTCGCACCAGTGATGCCTTCGGGCGGCTCGCAGAACACCGGCGGCCTGCCGCCGTCGCCACAACGTTATTGATTCCTGGTCTCCCCTTAGCAAGGATTTTTATGAAACGCATGTTCCCCGCACTGGCCTCGTGCGCCGTCGCCCTCTCGTTCGCCCTGGCCAGCACGGCCGCCCTCGCCAACCCGGATGTCTTGTTCAAGACTTCGCTTGGCGACATCAAGGTCGAGCTCGATCCTGCGAAGGCACCGAAGACGGTCGACAACTTCCTGAGCTATGTGCGTGCAGGCCACTACAACGGTACGGTCTTCCATCGCGTGATTCCGGGTTTCATGGTGCAAGGTGGCGGCTTCACGCCGGACATGCAAGAAAAGGCGACCAAGGCGCCGATTCCGCTTGAAAGCAAGAACGGACTGAAGAACCTGACGGGCACGATCGCGATGGCGCGCACGAACGATCCGAATTCGGCGACCTCGCAGTTCTTCATCAATGTCGTCGACAACGCCAACCTCGATTTCCCCAAGCCGGACGGCAACGGGTATGCGGTGTTCGGCAAGGTTGTCAGCGGCATGGACGTGGTGCACAAGATCGAAAGCGTGCCGACTCATAGTGACGGCATGAATCAGGACGTGCCGCGTGTACCGGTGGTCATCGAGTCGGCCACGATCGTCGGCAACTGACACTCCGCTGCGCCGCCCGGCACGGGCTCGGGCAGCGCCCTCCCCCAGACGAGATAAAGGAATTCTCATGGTCGAACTTCATACAAACCACGGCGTCATCAAGATCGAACTGAACGCTGAAAAGGCCCCGAAGACTGTCGAAAACTTCTTGAATTATGTCAAGGAAGGCCACTACGACGGCACGGTGTTTCACCGCGTGATCGACGGCTTCATGATTCAGGGCGGCGGCTTCACCGTCGGCATGGATCAAAAGCCGACCAATGCAGCGGTCACCAACGAAGCCGACAACGGCCTCAAGAATGAAAAGGGCACGCTCGCGATGGCGCGCACGAACGACCCGCATTCGGCCACGGCCCAGTTCTTCGTCAACGTGAAGGACAACGACTTCCTGAACTTCAGTTCCCCGACGGCGCAAGGCTGGGGCTACTGCGTGTTCGGCAAGGTGGTCGATGGCCTCGACGTGATCGAAGCGATCCGCAAGGTCAAGACGGGCAACAAGGGCTTCCATCAGGACGTGCCGGTTGAAGACGTCGTGATCGAAAAGGCCGTGATCGTCGAATAATTGAATCGTCGAGCCATCGACAACCCGATGTCACTCGAAGCATCGGGTCACGATGAACGCGTCGGGGTGGCAAAATCGCCCCGACGAGCCCCTCGCTCACGATCAAGTGATTTGCCCCGGGGCTGCGTTCATGTCGCGCCGCTCGACGCTGTTCTCCCTCATCCGCCTGTCTCAGGCGCACGCGCAACCCGATATCGCCATGGATGAAGCGCGTGCGCTACTGTTCATCTCAGACCTGCACCTGAGCCCCGCGATCCCGCGCACTGTCGCCGCGTTCGAACGGTTCATCGCGCACACGGCCAGCGGCGCTGCGGCAGTCTATATCCTCGGTGATCTGTTCGAATACTGGATCGGCGACGACATGCTCGCGACGCCGTTCGCGCAAGAGGTCGCCACGACGTTGCGCTCACTCGCGCAGCGCGGCATTGCGCTCTACGTGATGCAGGGCAATCGTGATTTTCTGTTGGGCCAGCGCTTTGCCGAGGCGGCCGCCGGGACCTTGTTGCCGGATCCCTTCGTGCTTGAGGCATTCGGTCGCTCGATCGTGCTCGCGCACGGCGATGCGCTTTGTACTGCGGATACGGGCTATCAGCGCTTCCGACGTGTCTCGCATAGTCGCGCAGGCCGTGGCTTTTTCCTGAGCTGGCCGCTGCGCTGGCGGCTCGCGCTCGCCGAGCGCATGCGCAACAAGAGCCAGACGACCTGGACACCCGAACGCATGGTGATTGCCGACGTCACCGATGAAGGGGTCGCCGCGTTGTTCCGTTCGAGCAAGGCGCCGACGCTGATTCATGGCCATACGCACTTGCCTGCCACGCATCGACAGGATGTCGATGGCATGGCGACCGAGCGATGGGTGATCCCCGACTGGGATCTCGATCATGGCAAGCCAAGAGGCGGCTATCTGCAACTCGATGCAAACGGCATCGTGGCCCATCCGCTGGACTGAACGCGGCCTCCTCCTAAGCCCTTTCGCGTTTTACTTGCCGCCGACCACTTCGCCGAGCCGCTTCAGCTCAGCCACTTCGCCCTGACAATCCGACAGGGTCCCCGCGCGCGCGCCAAGGCGGTCGAGCGCCGCGACGATATCGTCCACACGGCTGGCCTGCCGGCTCACATGCTCGATCAGCCCGTTGATCGCCAGTGACATGGGGTCGTCTGCATTCGGCGTCACCCCGTAGGCTGCAAATTCACGCGCCACCGGATGAACCTCGCCCTTCAAAGTTGCCGACGACGTCACGTTGCCCGTCGCCGCAATGATCCGCGCCGGATTGCCCACGGCCGTCGCGCCTGCGGGCACCGGCTTGACGACCACTGCGTTAGATCCGATCTTCGCGCCTTCGCCGACCGTGAAGCCACCTAGCACCTGGGCCCCGGCCCCGACGATCACGCCCGCCCCCAACGTAGGGTGCCGCTTGGCGCCGCGCGTCAGCGACGTGCCGCCGAGCGTCACACCCTGATAGATCGTGCAGTCATCGCCAACCTCGGCGGTCTGCCCGATGACGACGCCCATGCCGTGATCGATAAAGACACGCCGGCCAATGCGCGCGCCCGGGTGGATCTCGATGCCCGTCCAGAAGCGTCCCCACTGCGAGATGAAGCGGCCGAGCCAGCGCAGGCCCAACCCCCAGCACGCATGAGCGACGCGATGGAACATCAGCGCGTGCATGCCCGGATAGCAGGTGAGCACCTCCCATCCACTCCGGGCGGCAGGGTCTTTGAGTCGAATCGCGGCGATGTCTTCGCGCAGTCTCGAGAACATGGTGTAGGCGGGTGAATTCCGGCGCGGCGCGTCGGCTTACCTGAATTTCATATATCGATATCAGGTCGATGCGCCGATTGTAGGGGATTCCGTCCGGGGCATTTCAATGCCCTTCGCGCACTGCGGCTTTGCCCACCGCTCCGCAGCGGCTAGCGCTTCGGCTTGAGCAAGATGTGTTTGGCGATGCCGCGCAGGATCGCCACTTCCTCGCGCTCGAGGCCCGTGCGTGCGAACAGCCGCCTTAGCCGCGGCATCAGCTTCTTGGGATTGGCCGGGTCGAGGAATTCAAGCGAGATCAAGGCGCGCTCGAGGTGGGCAAACATGCGTTCGACATCCTCGCTCGTGGCAAGCGGCGAAACGCCTTCGTCGACGAGGCTCTCGCTCTCGCCCTCGCCTTTCGCTCCGGGCGCTCCTATCGCTCCGAGCGTCATCGGACGTGCCCCAACCACGCCACCGTCTGTTATGTGGAGACCGGCGAATTGCAAGGCGGTGCGCATTTCATAGGCGAGCACCTGGATCGCCTGGGCAAGATTCAACGAGCTATAGGCGGGATTGGCCGGAATATGGACGATCGCGCTGCAGCGATCGACATCGGCATTGGACAAGCCCACACGCTCATTGCCGAACACCAGCGCGACTTCCTGGGCCTGCGTGCGGACGATCTCGCAAGCCCGTTGCGCCGCAACCCGCGGCGGGAGCATCGGCGGCCCGTATTCGCGCGGCCGGGCCGACAGGGCAAGCGACCAGTGCACGCCGCTGAGCGCCTCGTCGAGCGTTTCGACAATGTGGGCGCTGGCCAGCACATCGGTCGCACCGCTTGCCATCGCGCAGGCCTCGGGATCCTCGTGGACGTGCGGCACGCGCGGCCGCACCAGCACCAGCCGGGCGAAGCCCATCGTCTTGAGCGCGCGTGCCGCCGCGCCGACGTTGCCCGGATGGCTCGGTTCGACGAGCACGAAGCGCGTCGAGGTAAAGCCCCCGGCGACGGCTGGTTCGTCGCCAGCGGAATGCACGGAATCGGTCATGGAGCGCTCGAAGGGGGATCAAAGTCGGAGAATCGCGCGTATGTTACTCGCCGCAGACCGGCAAGCGCAGCCCCGCTCAAGTAGAATGGCGGTTTGCGTGACCGGCCACGCCTGCCTCCCGCCCTGCGCGCAGCCCGCGTGGCGCCCCATCCGGCCCCGTCACCTCGCTCTTTTTCCGTTTGCACGGCCGTCCCGCGGCCCGTGTGAAATGTTCCGCCTGCCAGTTTCGCCAGCCACAAGGATTCCGCCTCATGCATCCGATGCTCAATATCGCCGTCAAGGCCGCGCGCCGCGCCGGGCAAATCATCAACCGCGCCTCGCTCGACCTCGACCTGGTCAAGGTCAGCAAGAAGCAGCACAACGACTTCGTGACCGAAGTCGACAAGGCATCGGAAGCCGCGATCATCGAAACGATCTCGACGGCCTACCCTGACCACGCGATCCTCGCGGAAGAATCGGGCCGCTCGGAACGCAAATCGGAATTCGAATGGATCATCGATCCGCTCGACGGCACCACCAACTTTATCCACGGCTTTCCCTACTATTGCGTGTCGATTGCGCTCGCGCACAACGGCATCGTGACCCAGGGTGTGGTCTATGACCCGAACCGTAATGACCTGTTCGTCGCCTCACGCGGCCGCGGCGCTTTCCTCAACGATCGCCGCATCCGCGTCAGCAAGCGCGACCGCCTGGCAGACGGCCTGATCGGCACCGGCTTCCCGTTCCGTGACCTCGAAGGTCTCGATCGCTATCTGAAGCTGTTCGGCGAAATGACAGAAGCCTGCGCGGGCCTTCGTCGTCCGGGCGCAGCAGCGCTCGATCTCGCCAACGTCGCCGCGGGCCGCATCGACGGTTTCTTCGAACAAGGCATCCATGCGTGGGACGTCGCTGCAGGCAGCCTGTTGATTACGGAAGCTGGCGGCCTGGTGGGCAACTACTCCGGTGAAGCTGAATTCCTGCACCTCGGTGAAATCGTCGCGGGCAATCCGAAGCTCTACGCCCAGATGATCCAGGTGCTCGGCGCCTACAGCAAGACGCGGCAACCGGCGCAGTAAGGCCACGAGATAGAGATTGCCGAGACTGGACTGCCGAGATTTGCTTGCTGAGATACATGGCCGGATGAAGAAAGGTTTCTATACGATTATCGCCGCGCAGTTCGTGTCGTCGCTTGCCGACAACGCGTTACTGATTGCGGCGATCGCATTGCTGCGCGATATCCACTCAGCGCCATGGATCACGCCGCTCCTGCAGATCTTCTTTACTGTCTCGTACGTGCTGCTCGCACCGTTCGTCGGCGCCTTCGCCGACGCGCTGCAGAAGCGCTATGTGATGTTTATCTCAAACGCACTGAAGGCCGGTGGCTGCCTGTTGATGATCGGCGGTGTGCACCCGATGCTTGCCTATGCGATGGTCGGCTTTGGAGCCGCCGCGTATTCACCTGCGAAGTACGGGATCATGACCGAGCTGCTCCCCTCCGAGAAGCTCGTCATCGCGAACGCATGGCTTGAATCCGCAACCGTGCTCTCGACGATCGTCGGCACGATGGTGGGCGGCGCGTTGATCAGCGACACGGTGGCGCACTGGCTTGGTGTGCATCCGATCCCCCTGCTCAATTCGGCCGCTCAGCTCGCGATGTTCGCGATGATGCTGGTGTATGCCAGCGCCGGGGTCATCAATATCGGTATCCCCGATACGGGCGCCCGATACGAGAACCGCCTTCATCACCCCGGCAGACTGATTGCCGATTTCCGCCACTGTTTCAACGTCCTCTGGCACGACAAGCTCGCGCAGATCGCGCTATGGGTCACGACCCTGCTGTGGGGGAGTGCCGTGACGCTGCAGTTGCTCGTGCTCAAGTGGGCCAATGTGCGGCTCGGCATGAGCCTGTCGGACGCCGCGACGCTGCAAGGCATCACCGGCCTGGGGATCGCAGCGGGCGCCGGATGGGCCGCCGCGCGCGTGCCGATGCGCAATGCGTTCAAGGTCCTCCCGGTCGGCTTGCTGGTCGGCGTGGTCACCATCTGCATGGCGTTCTATCACAAGGGCCTGTTCGCGCCCGGCTCCGGGCTCCAGATCGGGCCGTTCCATGCGCCTTACTACGTCATCTTCGCGTTTCTGGAGATGATCATCGTGGGCACACTAGCGGGCTTTTTTGTCGTGCCGATGAACGCGGTGCTCCAGCATCGCGGCGCCGAGTTGCTCTCGGCCGGACATTCGATCGCGGTGCAGAACTTCAATCAGAACCTCGCCGTGCTGCTCATGCTCGGCCTCTATGCAGTGCTGCTGACCTGGAACGTGCCGATCCAGTGGATCATCGTGATCTTTGGTGTCGGGGTCGTGGCCCTGATGTGGCTCGCCATGCTCAGGCACGGGGCCAACCAGCGCGAGCACGATTCGGTCTCGGCAGAACTCGGAACGGATTGAGCGTTCCGGGTTTGATCAGCGATCTCCCTCTCGTGCGACGGGTGTCCGGCTGATCCATCCAGCCGGCTGTATGCAACACCTTTGCTGCGTCTTACCCGAGCATTGCCCAACGGGCATCAATCACAAAACGTGTTGCCCGAAAGTACCCCCAATGCACCGGGCGGACGACCCTCGTCCTTGCTATTCTCAATCGGCTCGCCAGCCCCTCACCGCAAGTCGTTGACCCGCGCAATGCCGTGAGGTCCGAAAAAGAGCATGTGCGGTCAGGGCGGCGGCGCATTTGTTCCGCAAGCGCAACTCTGTTTGTCCGCCGTGGGTGTTCGCAGCCTGCACCAATCAGCCTAGATTTGCACACATCGGCGCCACCGGCCCGACGGCAGCAATGCCGATCTACTGATTTCGAGGTTCATCATGAGTGCAGTTCAAAAGGTTGTGGTCATCACCGGTGCGTCGCAAGGGATTGGCGCCGCGCTCGTCAAAGCGTTTCGTGATCTGAAGTATCGTGTCGTCGCGACATCGCGCTCGATCAAGCCGTCGAACGATCCTGACGTCCTGACCGTCGCCGGCGATATCGGCGAGGCCGCTACGGCGCAACGGGTCATTGCGGAAGGCATTGCGAAGTTTGGCCGCATCGACACACTCGTCAATAACGCGGGCATTTTCACCGCCAAGCCGTTCACCAGCTTCACCCCGGAAGACTACGCCGCGAACCTGTCGGTGAACCTCAACGGTTTCTTCTACGTGACACAGCTGGCGATCGCCCAGATGGAGAAGCAATCGGGCGGCCACGTCGTAACCGTAACGACCAGCCTCACCGATCACGCCATCGACGGTGTGCCGTCGGTGCTGGCCTCGCTGACCAAAGGCGGCCTGAACTCGGCGACCAAGTCGCTCGCGATCGAATATGCGAAGCGCGGCATCCGCGTCAATGCCGTTTCGCCCGGCATCATCAAGACCCCGATGCACGCACCGGAAACGCATCAGGCCCTGGGTGGCCTGCATCCGGTCGGCCATATGGGCGAGATGAGCGATATCGTCAACGCGATCCTGTACCTCGACTCGGCGCCCTTCGTGACGGGTGAAATCCTGCACGTCGACGGCGGCCAGAGCGCCGGCCACTAATTGTCAAAGGGCGCCGTCCGCAGGCGCCCTTCACCCCACCGCGATTGGAGAACACCATGCCCATAGTCACGATCCAGGTCACCCGCGAAGGTAGTCACGCCGGTGCCGATTCCGTGAGCGCAGATGAAAAGGCGCGCCTGATCAAGGGCGTCAGCGAATTGCTGCGTGACGTACTCAACAAACCGCTCGAAGCCACCTTCGTGGTGATCGAGGAAGTCCAGAAGGAAAACTGGGGCTGGGGCGGCCTGCCGCTCGACGAATATCGCCGGCAGCTTGCAGCCAAGCGTTCGTGATCCCGCGGTCGACGCCCAGGCACTGGCCCCACAGTCGACATTCACCTTCGGCGGAATAAAGCGCATTCTTTCTATCCTGTACCCCTTCAACGTCGACTTTGAAAGCGAGGAAAGAGATGACTGCTGATTCATTGACCCTGGGCATCGACCACATCGGGCTAACCGTTCGCGAACTTCCGCTCACGCTCGACTTCTTCGTGAAATGCCTGGGCTGGAAGCAGGTCGGCGAGAAGCCCGACTATCCGGCGGCGTTCGTTTCCGACGGGCATGTCGTGCTGACGCTCTGGCAACTTAAGAACGAACCGGCGCGGGTGGAGTTCGATCGCAAGGCCAATGTTGGGCTGCATCATCTGGCGTTTCGGGTGGGAAGCGAAGCCGCGCTGGCTGAAATATTCGAACGGGTCTCCCACTGGCCCGGCGCCACGATCGATTTCGCGCCGGAACTACTCGGCGCGGGTCCCAAGCAACACACGATGATTTTTGAACCCGGTGGGATTCGCATCGAATTCGACTACGACCCACGGGTCCAGGCCGGCTAGCGCCAGCGGCGCCATCGCGACACCCACAGAGGCACCCGAAATCGAAAAGGCTCTCTCCCGGGTGAAAGGCACGCCCGTCCTGATGACCTTCGCAGGCGCCTTGATTCTGGCCGTCGGCATGGGGTTTGGGCGATTCTCGTTCACCGGTATGTATCCCCTCATGGTGAGAGAGACGGTGATTAGCGTGGCGGGAGGATCGCTGGCGGCGTCCGTGAACTATGGCGGCTATCTGGTCGGTGCGTTGGTCGTCAGCCGGATCGACCATCGGCACGCCGCCCGGCTATGCCAGATCGCGATGGTCGGGACGGTCGTGTGTCTCGCGGCGCTCTCGCTCCACTTCGGTATCGCTTTTGTTGTCGCGGTGAGGTTTCTGGCGGGCGCCATGAGCGCGGTGACTTTGATCGCGGCTTCGATCTGGCTGTTCCACATCATCGGCTATCACGACGGTGCACCGATCCTGTACGCGGGTGTCGGCCTGGGCATTGTCGTGTCCGCAGAGCTGACCGCGTTCGGTACCGCTGCCGACTTTGGTAGTGCAGCCCTGTGGCTCTGCCTTGCCGCGGTCTCGACCGTGCTCTGTGCGCTGGCGTGGCCCAGTATCCGCAGCAGAATCAGCCGCCATGTCAACGAGGGCGAGGAGCTTTCGGATCCGGGCCTCGTGGAGGCGCCTTCACTGGGCCCCTGGACGCTCGTGATGGCCTATGGGCTCGCAGGGTTTGGCTATATCGTGACGGCAACGTATCTGCCCTTGCTCGTGAGGGGCGCGCTTCAGCATACCGACCCCGTCCATATCTGGGCGGCATTCGGTCTCGGGGCCACGCCTTCGTGCTTCCTGTGGCACTGGATTCATCATAGGCTGGGGAGCCGCCTCGCCTTCATCCTCAATCTGACGATCCAGGCCGTCGGCGTGGCGCTACCGATCGTTGCGCCCACCGCGACGTTCTTCCTTCTGAGTGCATTGCTGGTCGGGGGCACCTTCATGGGGACGGTGACGATCGTGATGCCCGCTGCCAAACGTGTCTCGCATCTCGTGAAATTCAACATCATGGCGACATTGACGGCCGCGTATGGGGTCGGGCAGATTGTCGGGCCACTGATGTCGAATGCGCTGTTTTCGCACACGCATTCGTTCAATCAACCTTTGGGCGTTGCTGCCGCGGCTCTCGTGATCGCGGCACTCACCTGTGCCGTGTCGCGGCCTGCCACCCGGGTCTCACCGCTGCGTAGCAGTGCCGCCTGAGCACGGCGTTCATGATCTACCTTCGTACGTTCATCACCCGTCTACGCAGTCAGGCAGCCGTCAACAAGCGCGGCTCGCCTTCGGCATTCCGTTCGAGCGACTCGTTGTGATCAGCCGGCGAAGCCGGCTTGTCGTTGCGAAAGAACGCCATGCAAAAGTCGATGAACGTCCGGAACCGCGTCGGCAGCAACTCGCGATGTGAATAGAACAGGCAGATGTCAACATCGGACTCACACGTCGAACAGCGCGGAAGAACAGGGTCGAGATGGCCCATGCGGATGTCGTCGCGAACCATCGCCTCGGGAAGGGTGGCGATTCCGGTGCCCGTAAGCGCGGCTGCGCGTAACAGCACCTCGCTGCCGTCCATCGACGACATCGGCAGCACGCTAACGCGGCGTCCCTCTTCCAGCAGCTCGATAAAGCTCGATCCCTGCTGCCGCGACTGAGGGTCGAGCAGCAGAAAATGGCTGGCAAGATCGGAAGCCTGGTTGGGCGTTCCATGCTGATGGAGGTACCCGGGTGAAGCCACGAGTAGCCTGCGCGAGCTGGAGAGTGTCCTTCGGATCACAGCCGATTGTTCGACTCGGTCCGGCGGCAGGATCGCCATATCGAACTGACCATCGTAGAGATTGATGATGCCTTCCTGCACCGACACCATGAGGTTCACGTTCGGTGCGATCGCCTGATAGTCCGACAGCAGCCGCGAAAAAGTCCCGCTGACCAGCATGGGATGAACCGCAAGCCGCAGCCTTCCGCTGTCGACCTCGCGCTCCTGGGCGATACGCTGGTGCGCTTCATCGAGCTCCTCGAGCAGGCGACAGCAGCTCAGGTAGTACGGCTGCGCTTCCTCGGTGAGCGAAACGGAGCGCGTCGTGCGGTGGAGCACTCTCGTATGAATGCTCGCTTCGAGCTTGGCGATGGCCTTGGAAATGGATCCTGTCGTCACACCCAGCGACGCGGCCGCCTTGCTGAAGCTTCGGTGTTGAGCGGCCGCGACAAACGCCCGCAGCATATAGAGTTGATCCATCACGCGACCTCGCCGGTATCAGTCCTCGCGGACTGTTTACAAGCGAATCAGCTTAGCAATGTTCGAGCGGCACCAGGGACGGTTTGTCGTGATAGGGGTATCGCTGAAAGTGATACCGTCTGCGCGCCACTCAGCCGGAGCGGGCCGCAAGCGACTAGGCGAGCGCATCCTTATGCCGCGACCATCAACGGTCCGAATTCCGATCTTGCGACGTCGATGAATGCACTCATGGCGCTCGAAACATAAGCGTCGTGTCGACAAACAAACAGCGTCTCCACGCGCGCGCGTTCGGGTGCGATCTCGTGAATGGCCACCAGGTCCTGCTGTGCGGCCGCTGCCACCACGCCTTTGGGCAAGAGCGTGACCCCGATGCCCGCCGCCACGCACGCGACAATCGCGTCGAGTGATCCGAACTCAAGTGGCGTGCTCACGAGCAGGCCCATGTCGGCGAGGAGCGCTTCGAGTCGCTGCCGGTACGAGCAGCCAAGACGAAAGACGATGGTCTTTAGATCCGGCATTGCCGCTAGCGCGTCGAGCGAGCGCACGGCACGAGACGTGACCAGGACCAGTTGTTCCTGGAAGACGGGCTCGCTATGCAGATCGGGGTGATCGATGGGGCCCGCGATAAATGCCCCGTCGAGACGGCACTCGACGACGTCTGCCGCAAGACTGCTGCTCGTGCCCGTGATCAGGGACAGACGCACCTGGGGATACGCATGGGCGAAGCGGCTGAGTATCGGCGACAGTCGCAGCGCGGCCGTCGTCTCGAGCGTGCCGAGTGCCAGAGCACCGGCTGGTGCGCCGTCGTCCATCGCGGCCGTGCGCGCGTCCGCAATGAGCTTGGCAATCCGCCCGGCGTAAGGCAGCATGCGCTGCCCCGCAGGCGTCAGGTTGACGCCACGCGCATGGCGCTGAAACAGCGCCATGCCGACTTCGCGTTCCAGCGACCGGATCCGTGCCGTCACATTCGACTGCACCGTATGGAGTTCCGTGGCCGCCTTGTTCATGCTGCCATGACGCGCCACGGTTTCAAAGACTTTGAGGTCGGTCACATCCATGTCTTGCACCCCTGTCGATCGATTCGGATGATCCACGGCAATCCGCATCACATCGTCGTTCCGGAATGCATTGTCTCGATGGACTCGGTGACGCGGCGCTCCATCGTACACCGATGGCGTTCCGCGCCACATCAAGAGGGGTCGATCAGAGGACCCGCGCTTAGGGGTGTCGAAGCCCGACTACGGCACAAGCCGCCGCAGTCCGTCGACGCAGGCCTTCAGCTCTGCTTCCAGTTGCGCAAAGAGTTCGGCGGCCGGCAATGACCGGGCGAGTGCGGCGGCCTGCCCGGCCCATTGCGCACCATAGCCAAACTCGCCCTGTGCTTTCGCGGCCGCATGAAGCGCCTTGCCCGCGTCGTAGGCAACCGGATAGGCCGGGGCACCGGGCGCACCCGCTTCGCGGCCCAGTTCGGTAAAGCGATTCACCAGACTGCGTGCGACACGCCCGGAAATCGCCGACGTAAAGGTCGTATGACGCGCCCCCTCGCCCAGCAGCGCACGCCGGTATCCGTCATCGATCGATGTCTCACGGCAGGCAACGAATGCCGTACCCAGTTGAGCGGCCTCCGCACCGAGCGCCAGCACGGCGGCGACTCCCGCGCCGTCCATAATCCCGCCCGCGGCGATGACGGGCAAATCGAAGCCCTTGACCAGCAGACGCGTCAGCGCAAACGTGCCCAACCCGTCGTCCCGCGCCTCGGGATCAAAAAAACCGCGATGGCCCCCTGCTTCGATCCCCTGGGCGACGATCGCATCGACGCCGCTGCCGGCAATGATCTCCGCCTCCTCGACCCGCGTCGCCGACGCGAGCAGCGTGATGCCCGCGTCCTTCAGCGCTGCGATGGTTTCCGGACGCGGCAACCCGAAGTGGAAGCTCACCACGGCGGGCTTCTCTTCGAGAAAGACCTCAAGCATTGCCGGATCTTCGACAAAGCTCGTATAGATTTCCGTGAGTCGGGCGGGCGGCGTCGCGCCAAACCGGGCGAACTCCAGCGCCAGCCATTCGAGCCACGCCCCTTCCACGGCCTCGTTCGCCACCACCGGACTGTGACAGAACACATTGATGTTGAAGGCCTTTCCGGTCAGCGCCTTGGTGTCACGGATGACCTTGCGCGCGCCCTCTGCCTTCATCGCTCCGACGCCGAGCGACCCCAGACCGCCTGCATTGGATACCGCGGCCGCCAGCGCCGGCGTGCTCACCCCCGCCATCGGCGCCTGGATGATGGGCACTGTGATTCCCAGCTTTTCTAGGAATGCGCCTGCCTTGAGTGGATTGCTCATGATGTGTCCTGGATATTCGTTGATTCAAGCCTTCAGCTTTTCAATCAAAAAGTCCACAAAGACACGGACCCGCGACGACAGGTATCGTCCATGTGGATACAGAAGAAGAAACGGTCGGCTGCTGCCGGCATAGGGCTTCAGCACTTCAGTGAGCGTGCCTTTCGCCAGGTCTTCAGCGACGATGAACCGGTAGGTCTGGAACAGGCCGGCGCCGTGGCGCGCGAGGGTGACGCCCGCGAGGACGTCACCCGACGTACCGTAGCCGCCTTCCGTGAGAATTTCACATGACTCGCCATCCTGGATCAGGGTCCATGCGAGATTGCGTCCCGTGCTCGGCAGCTCGAACTGGATGCATTCGTGAAGGGACAGCGCGTCCGGCGTCTTGGGCACGCCTGCCCGGCGCAAATAGCCGGGCGAACCGAAGACCACGAGTTCTGCATCTTCGAGCTTTCGGGACACCAGGCCCGAATCGGGCGGCGCGCGGCCGCGAATCGCAAGATCGAACCCCTCGTCCGCGAAATCGATGTTGCGATTGCTGAGATGCGTTTCGACCCGCACTTCCGGATAGCGTGCACGGAACTCCGGGAGTAAGGGGAGCACGCGGTAGTGCCCGTAAGGGGTCGGCATGCTGATGCGCAGCACGCCCGCGGGCGTCGTCTGCTCGCCCGTGACCTCGCGCTCTGCGTCGATTAACTGGCCAAGGGCTTGCCTGCATTGTTCGAAGTAGCGCTGCCCCTGGTCCGTCAGGCGAATCTGGCGAGTCGTTCTGACGAACAGTCGAACACCCAGTCGCTTCTCGAGGCGGGCGACGGATCGACTGACGGCGGCAGGGTTCACGCTTGCGGCAGTCGCGGCCAAGGTGAAGCTGCCGAGCTCCGCGGCAAGGCAGAAGAGCTCGATACTTCCTAAAAGAACATCGTCGAATTTTCGCTGCATGTTTAGGTCGTGAGTCCACACCTGTGTGTCGCGACAACAGCGGATGGCTTCCACCGTTTCTGCATCACATCCACACCATCCGGAACCGCCCGCGGCCTCTCTGGACGGATTGTTCAATTCAAAGCAAGGGCGCGTCAACCAGCGGCTGTGCAAAACACTTTTGAGCGAATGGAACAGGCACCTCGGGTCGCAAGGGGATGCCGGCTCACCGGGAAGGCTACGCGCTCGCCTGCCTAAGGGTCGCAATCAGCCGCGTGACCACGCAACAGTGACACAATTCGTATCTTCTACCTCAAATAGCGGCCATTTCATCGTGGATACCTTTCGTACCGGCGACGTCGCATCGGCGCTGGAAGAAGCGCTTCGCCTGCACGGCGAGGGCCAGTTCGAGGCAGCAATCGCGGTCTATGATCGTATTCTCGGTGACGATCCTGACAACCCCGACGTCCTGCAACTGGCAGGTCTCGCCGCCCTCGCATGCGGACAGCCGGGTCGCGCGGCCGACCTGCTAAGAAAATCGATCGCAATCGACCCGACCCAACCGACCCGCTTCGTCAACCTGGGCCGAGCGTTGACGATGTTGGGAAGCACTCACGAAGCCATCGACCATTTTGACCGGGCAGTTGCAGCCGCGCCCGACTATGTGGCCGCATGGACGTTTCGCGGCATCGCGCTGGCCGAGGCCGGGCGTTCGTCCGATGCACTGCTCAGTTTCGATGCCGCGCTCGCATTGGATGCGAGCAACCTTCAGGCATTGACCCGAAAGAGCGATTTGCTGCGCAAGCTCATGCGCTACGACGAAGCCCTCTCGTGCCTTCAGCAGGCATGCACGATCGAGCCGGACAATATCGAGCTCGCACTGGACCTTAGCTCGGCACTGCAGGACTGCGGTCGCAATGAAGAATCGCTCGCCTGTGTCGAGCCTGTTCTGGTACGCCAGCCCCAGCTTGCGGCGGCGCTGAACAATCGCGCCACGGCGCTCGTCAACCTGCGGCGCCATGCTGAGGCGCTAGCCGCGCTTGACCTCGCCCTCGCGCACGAGCCGGACTTCGTCTTCGCCTGGGTGAACCGCGGCCACATCCTGGCCGCTTTGGATCGCTACCCGGACGCACGCGAAAATTTCAGGCACGTCCTCGAGATCGCACCCGATTCTGCTTCCGCACGATGGAACGCGGGTTTGCTTGAACTGAGCCTGGGAAACTTACAGTTCGGCTGGAAAGCCTACGAGTCCCGGTGGCGCTTGCCGAAGTTCGAATCACGCCGACATGCGAAAATTCCCGTCTGGCTCGGCGAGTCGGACGTTCGAGGAAAACGCGTGCTGTTATGGCATGAGCAGGGACTCGGCGATACGCTGCAATTCTGTCGGTACGCCATCATGGTGGCAGCTCTCGGTGCGACGGTCGTGCTCGAGGTTCAGCCCTCACTCAAGCGCCTGCTGGAACAGAGCTTTCGGCGCATCGCGTTGGTCATTGCGACCGGAGAGCAGGCGCCAGCTTGCGACTTCGCGACGCCGTTGATGAGCTTGCCACTTGTATTCGGCACGCAAGGGGACACGATCCCGTTTCTACCGTCCTATCTGACTGCGGATCCCATCCGCATCGAGGCATGGGCAAGCAGGCTAGGACCTCGGCGTCGGAAGCTTCGCATCGGTGTGACCTTTTCAGGCAATGCCGCTCACAAGAAGGATCCGGAGCGGTCGGTGCCGACCAGCCATTTTGAAGCGCTCCGTGCGTTCGCCGAGATTTGCATTGTCCAGAATAAATTGCGTGACGGCGCTGAAGCGATGTTTGCCCGTTTGCCTGATGTGCATTTCTTCGGCGACGACATCAACGACTTTTCCGACACTACCGCGCTGATCGCGAACCTCGATCTAGTCATTAGCGCAGACACATCGGTGGCGCATCTGGCCGGGGCGATGGGCAAGCCCGCCTGGATCTTGCTGCCTGCTGTGCCCGACTGGCGTTGGCAGCTCAACCGCGATGACAGCCCGTGGTATCCGTCCGCCAGGCTCTTCAGACAACAACGATCGGGCAACTGGGATCAGGTCTTCGAAAGGGTGACGCAGGCTCTGGAAGCGCTATGAGACTTGACGGACATGCCGCGGCATCAAGCCAACAGCAATGACGAACCACAGTCGCTGCGATTGAGAACCACAGACCCAAGGAGACGCATAGTCGCGCATCTTTCAGTACAATAATGATTCTCATTTAAACACTGATGCCGCCTCATGTCTGAGTTTCTGCCGATTGCGCTCGCGCTGCTCAGCGCCCTGCTCGTCTATCTCGGCAGCCCCGCCCAGCATTGGCTTACGGCACCCTTGTCACATCGTTACGGACGAACCACAGCGGCTCTCATCGCCGTCGGGGCGCTGTTGACCGGCGCCATCGCGTGGCCGCTGACAACCGACTTTGCGATCGTCCTGACAACGCAAATGGCCTGTTTCGTCGCCTTCCCGTTTCTCGGTGCGCTTTGGCAAAACCGACGCCCCGGAATAGCAAAACGATGAAACCCATTCAGGCCAACGAGAAAATTGCAGGGCACTGGATCGGCAAAACAACGGCAGGCGTGGTGTGCGGTTTCGCGCTGGCTATCGCCGCGAGCGGATTGCTCGTGCAAATCGTGTCCGGGTCGAGTGCAGAGGTGGGCAAGGCTGAAGTGGCCATGCTGTCGGTGCCCCTTATCTGGACGGCCGCGTTCTCGGCAGCCTATCTGTTTCGCACGGGCTTGCGAGCATGGGTCTGGCTTGGGGCCTTCAGTGCAGCCGCGTTTGCCTTACTCCAGGTCTGCAAGTGAAAACGATGCGCACTGACCTCATCCGCGTTTACAAGACCGTACACACCTGGACCGGTGTGACCTGCGGCCTTGCACTCTTTATCTGCTTCTACGCCGGCGCCATCACGATGTTCAAGGACTCGTTGGCCGCCTGGGTGACGCCCCCTGCAGCCGCGAATCAGTTCGTCGATATCGCCAAGGTCCCCGCGTTGATCGACAAAGTGCTGCTCACTCAGCCCGACGCACACAAGGCTCTGAGACTGCATTTCAAGGACCACGAGCACGCCTCGCTCAGTTGGTCGACGCAGCGCGGTGCCCAACGCGCCACCGGGACTCTGGATGGCGATGGAGGTTTGCATGTCGAAGTCCATCATCCGTCCAGCGTAGCGAGTTTTATCGACGTCCTGCACATGACCGCAGGCGTTCCCGGCGGGTTCGATGTCGGCATGGGCGTGATGGGTGTCGTTTCGCTGCTGTATGGATTGGCGCTCGTGTCAGGCGTCATCGTGCTGCTGCCGACCTTGATCAAAGATCTCTTTGCATTGCGAATTGGCAAGAACCTGAAGCGCATGTGGCTCGATGCGCACAACGCCGTGGGCATCCTGAGCCTGCCGTTCCATCTCGTGATGGCGTTGTCGGTCGTCGGCTTTGGACTACATGACTGGATTTACGCCACACAGGACGCGGCATTCTACGGCGGCAAACTTCAGCCAATGCTCGCCGCGCAGAATCCGTACTACGCAACAGCGAGTACCTCGGGTCCACAAACGGGTCCGGCCGTGCTCGTGGCGCCGTCCGAACTCCTTGCGACCGTGCGCGTGAGCGCGCCCGGTTTTGAGCCTTCCGACATGACTTGGCGCCGACCCGGACAACCAGGAGGCACCGTTTTTATCGCCGGCGACGATTCGCGCTATCTGGCCCGCAGCGGTGGATTCGCCTTGATGGACCCCGTGACAGGACGCTTCATCAACAAAGCCTTCTTGCCGGGTAAGGGCAATGGCAATGCCTGGTCCGCGACCGCAAGCGCCATCTATGCCCTGCATTTTGGAAGTTATGGAGGCAAGCCGGTCCAGTGGGGCTATTTCCTGCTCGGGCTTGCGGGCGCCTTCCTCTTTTATTCGGGCAATCTGCTCTGGATCGAGAGTCGCCGCAAATCGGCTCGGCAAGACGTCGCGCAGGTGAAGCAACGCCGTTCGGCAGATTTCATGGCCGCGTTGACAGTCGGCGTGGCGCTTGGCTGCATTGACGGTATTTCGTCGAGCCTGGTCGCGGGAAAACTGCTCAACGGTCATGTTTCAGATATGCAGGCCTGGCACGCCTCGATCTACTACGGCGTGTTTCTGCTCAGCATCGGGTGGGCTTTCGTGCGAGGCGCGCCGCGCGCTGCACTCGATCTGTTGCTGCTGGCCATCGTCGTCACTGCGGCCATACCACTGAGCAGCGTTGCCGCCTGGGCATGGCCCTCCACAGGGTTGTGGATCGGTGACAGCAACGGCTCGATCGCCGTCGACGTCGTCGCGGCAGCCGGCGCGGGATGCTTCGCGTGGATCTGGCGAGGCACTGCCAGACGCGTGACGGCGGGCCGCACCGACAGCGTCTGGTTCGACGCTCGTCAGAAGTCGGCGGTCATCGACAGCAAGAACGTACGCGGCCTGCCCTGAGTCAGGTAGGCGCCTGTCGCCGACGCCCAGTAAGCCTTGTTCGTCAGATTCTCGATGCTTGCGCGGAACGTGGTCGGATGTTTGAGAACACTGGTCGTATAGCGTGCACCGACGTCAAAGCGGTCCCATGCCGGAATCGACAGCGTGTTCTGGGCATCGAGAAACTGGTTGCCTGTATGAATCCATGCCGCATTGACCGAGGCGCCCGGGAGCAGCGGAATGTCGTATTCCGCACTCACATTGAACAGATAGCTCGGCACGCCGACAGGGCGCAGGCCATCCGTCGCACCGAGATTCGTATCGAGTTGCTTTGCGTTGAGCAGCGTGGCGCCCGCAAGCAGCCGCACACCGTGGACCGGTTCGCCATAGACGGACAGTTCAATCCCACGATGCCGCTGCGTGCCGTTTGTGCCGAACACGTTCGTGACACTGTCCGTAAACGCGGAAGGCTGCTCGATCTGGAACGCCGAGAGCGTCGCACCGAAGTGGTTGCTGTCGTATTTCACACCGACTTCATACTGTTTGGAGCGGCTAGGCGCTAACGTTTGCCCAGCATTCACAACGGTATCGGGTGCCGTTTCGCCGGGCGAAAGCGCTTCACTGCGATTGGCGAAGATCGCCACGTTCGCTGCAGGCTTCACGACGAGGCCGAAGATGGGCGTGTTAATCGAATCGTCGAACGACGAGGTCAGCGAGCTGTCAGCCGGCGAATAGTTGTTCTGGTGCAGTTCCTGGTGACGTGCGCCGATGGTGAACAGCACGCGATCGCTGAGGAAGCCAAGCGTATCCGACACGGCGACACTTCGCGTGAGGATGCGGTCCGCCAGGCCCGGGTCTGCGAAGCTGCCAATCGCGGCGACCGTGGCCGGCTGCAATACCGTGCCGTCGCCATAGAGCGAAGTCGGGAACGATCCGCTGAAATCGAACGCTTCACGGTCTTCGAGGCTCGTGAGTGCGACGCCGGCGCTGACGGCATGCGTGACCGGGCCCGTCGAGAAGTGCCCACGTACACCGGCTTCGGTCGACAGAGCATCGGTTTCACGCAGGACATCCAGACGCGAAGCGGTGGTGCCCGTGACCGAATTGAAGGTGGCCGACGAATAATCGCCATCCTCGTGCGAGTGATGGACGCCTCCACTGACATACGCAGTCCAGTCCGGCAGGAAATCGTATTCGGCGCGCAGAATGCCGACGGTGTCCTCAAGCGTGCTGAACGTCCAGGGTTGCGCGAAATTGTGGCTCGCCGACGGCACGGCCGGTACTTCGTCGCCCGTCACCGAGACCGTCGAACGCCCATCGTCGATGTTCTTGCGCTGATAGAGGAAATCGCCATACAGGCGCACCTTGTCGCCCCGATAGTCGAGCGAAACGGCGGTCGAGGTGTCGTGCCGGTATTCGTCGTCGATGCTCGTCTCGCCGCCCTGAACCGAGCTGTTCACGCGGATGCCGAACTGCCCCTGGTCGCCGAAGCGGCGGCCCACGTCGACATGGGTACCGGCTTCCCCTGATCCGCTCGCCCCCACGGTCAGCTCTGTCAGCGGCTTGTCATCCGCACGCTTCAACTCGAGATTGATGCCACCCCCTACTGCGGAGCCGGTCGGCGACGCACCGTTGAGGAAGGCGTTCGCGCCTTTGAACACATCGACACGCTCGAGCACTTCAGTCGCCACCAGTTGACGCGGCGTGATGCCATAGAGGCCGTTCAGCGAGATATCGTCACCGGCAAGCTGGAAGCCGCGGATCACGAAGACTTCGGAGAAGTTGCCGAAGCCAAAGGCAGGCCGGACATCCGGGTCATGAGCAAGCAACTCGCCAAGGGTATGCGCCTGCTGGTCGGCGATCGCCTTCGATGTGTAGCTCGTCATGCTGAACGGCACATTGATGAGCTCCTGATTGCCGAGCACGCCAAACTGGGCTCCGCGCGCGACCTGACCGCCGCCATAGGTGGGCGCAAAATCGCCAGGCAGCGCATCCGGCGTGGCGTCAACCTTGACGGTGGGAAGGGTCTGTTCTGTCGTGTCGGCCGGCGGCGAAATCTGCGCCTGTGCCGGCATGGCGAAGCCGAGCGAGAAACCGATCGTCAGGGGAAACGCCGCCCGGGCGAACGCCTGGCGAAGGGCTGCGTGCAAGGGGCGCACGCGGGATGGAGCAAAAGCATTGGAAACTGTCGTAGGCATGGCAATAAAAGCGTCGATTCCGTTTTTTTTTGGCCGCGATGCGCTGCGGCGGCATGGGCTGCGCGTGCTTCTGCACGGTCAAGCGGATGTGCGCGCCCATTTTAAAGCTAACGAGAATCATTCGCATGTATATTTTCATCGGGGTAGAAACGACCCGACGACATGCCAGATTAATACGAAATCAGGGATGCCCAGACCCTAAAGTGTCACTTTATTCCTTACATAATAGTGATCAAAGAGACATCGCCTACGATGTATGTTCATTGGTGGATGATGCCTGGAACACGCGAGGGATAGTCGAGAACACCGCATCGTTGGGCCGTTCAGGCTCCGGGTAAGCAACCCGGCTTTGCATGATGCCCATGTCGAGCCATCCCTCGATGGCCTTGTAGGCCGCCCAGCCGGGATTAACAACCGGACACGGCAGACGCGCCGCGAGGTAGGCGTGGGCCTGATACATCGTGGTCGAGCCCAGCACGATCACATCTGCGCCATCCTCGTCGAGCGCGCGGCGCGCCTCTTCCTCGAGCTTCGCAAAGACGAGATCTTCCTTGCCCGACAGCAGTTCACTCGTATCGGGCCGCACGCCGATATGCCGGACCGAAGCGAGTTTGTCCCCGAAGCCATAGCGTGTCGCCGTCTCTATCATATGACGCTGCCAGGGCTGCCACATCGTCACGATCGAGAAGCGTTTGCCGAGCATCGCGGCCAGACTGAAGGCTGACTGCGCTGCGCCGAGCACGGGAATCGACAGGCGCGATCGCAGGGCCGCCACTCCCGAGTCGCTCATCGAGAAACTGCAGATCGCGTCATAGCCCTCGGCATGTGCCTCAATGCCCGCATCGAGCACGAATGCGTCGGCCAGTGTCCACTCATAGGGGCTGTCGAGCAGGCGCGCGCCATCGCGGCACCCCCCGAAATCGACGCTCACATCGGCGCGTCGCAACGATGCCGGCAGTTGCGCGGCAAAGTGTTCGAGCGCACTCGCCGGCAAGGGTACGGGCAGGATCATCTTGATACGTTTCATGGTCGTCTCTCGGAGGCAGTCTCGAAATGGGGAGTCGCGATGTGGCGTTGCAATGCACTGCGATGACGTGACGACCTCGTATCAAAGCCTGCGACCGCGAGCCGCGGCACGGATCAAGTCGGCCGCTTTCTCGCCGATCATGATCGTCGTCGCATTGGTATTGCCCGAAATCAAGGTCGGCATGATCGATGCGTCGGCCACGCGCAGGCCAGTGACGCCTCTGACGCGCAGCTCGGGATCGACGACAGCCATCTCGTCTGTGCCCATCTTGCAGGTGCCGATCTGATGCGATACGCACCCGCCATGCTCCCGAAAGTAGGCCTCGACGGCCGCATCGGAATCGACGTCGATACCCGGCAGATGTTCGGACGTGATGAAGCGTGCAAGCGGTTCGGCTGCGGCCATGCGTCGCGCAAGCTTCAGGCCGCCAATCAATAACTGGCGGTCGTGCGGATCGGCGAAGTAGTTGGGCCGCATCACGGGTGGCTCTTCCGGATTGGCCGAACGCAGCGTGATCGAACCCCGGCTGCGCGGCCGCACGGGGCAGATAAAGTTCGCGAAGCCCGAGAACTTGAAGAGCCCGTTCTCGTAGTAGCCGCCGCTGAAGGTCTGGAACAGGAACTGGACATCGGGCCGCACTTCACCCTCGCCAATTCTCGCGAACAGGCCGGCCTGCCCCGCGGGCACCGAGAACGGGCCATCGCGCCGCAGCAGCCAGCGCAGGCCCGTGAGCCAGGTCTTGCGCCGGCTTAGCATGATGTCGTTCATGGTGATCGGCTCTCGGCACTTCCAGGTGATCTGGCCGCCGTAGTGGTCCTGCAGATTCTGACCCACACCCCGCAGGTCCACCACGGGCGTGATGCCGGTCTCGCGAAGATGGGTGGCCGAGCCGATTCCGGAGAGCATCAGCAATTGCGGTGTGTTGATCGTGCCCCCGCAGAGGACGACCTCGCGCGCCGCCTTCACCGTCACGGTGGCGCCGCCGTATGAGAACTCGAGACCCGCTGCCCTGCCCTCCTTGAAGACGACGCGCCGAGCCAGCGCGTGCGTCAGTACCTGGAGATTCTTGCGTTTCGCCGCCGGCCGTAGATAAGCAACCGAGGCGGATACACGCGCGCCGTTGCGAATCGTCGCCTGATAGTAGCCCGCGCCCTCTTGCGCGGCGCCGTTAAAGTCGTCGTTGCGGGGAACGCCTGCGGCCTCCGCACTACCGATGAATGCATCGCAGAGCGGGTTACGTTCGACAAGATGGCTCACGCGCAGTGGGCCGCCTGCGCCGTGATAGTCACTCGCCCCGTCCTCGTGGTCCTCGGCTCGCCTGAAGTACGGAAGTACCTCGTCATAGCTCCAGCCCGGATTGCCCAGCGCACGCCAGTGATCGTAGTCCTCGCGCTGACCACGGATATAGATCAGGCCATTGATGCTCGTCGAACCACCCAGCACCTTGCCGCGCGGCCAGAACACGCTGCGACCGCCCAGTGCTTCGATGGGTTCGGTCTGATAGCACCAGTTCACTTTGGGGTCGGCAATCGTGCGGCCGTAACCGACCGGGATCTTGAGCCAGAACGAGTTGTCGGGGCCGCCCGCCTCGAGAAGCAGGACGCGGGTGGCAGGGTCCTCGCTGAGCCGTGCGGCTACCGCGCTGCCGGCCGCACCAGCGCCGACGACGATGTAGTCGAAGGTCTTGCCATCGATCTCGATAGAAGCAGGTCCGCCCGTCACAGCCGTACGACCGCCGCTTTGGTCCGCGTATGGGCAAGCACGGACTCTTCGCCAAGATCCTGGCCGACGCCGGAGTCCTTGAAACCGCCGAACGGCAGCGCCGCGTCGAGCACGTTATGGATATTGACCCAGACGTTGCCCGCCGCCAGTCCGCGCACAAAGCGATGCACGCGTGAAATATCGCGTGTCCATATGCTCGCGCCCAGGCCATAGTCGCTCGAATTCGCGCGAGCGAGCGCCTCTTCCTCGTCATGGAACGGCATCGCCACCAGCACCGGACCGAAGATCTCCTCGCGCACGACACTCATGCTCTCGTCGGTATCGACCAGAACCGTCGGGCGTACATAGCACCCGTCGCTATCGACCGGCGCGTCACCGGTCAGCACGGTTGCGCCGGCCCGGCGCCCTGCCTCGACATACGACAGCACGCGCTCCTGCTGGGCACGACTGACGAGCGGCCCCATCTGCGAGGCCGGATCGAGACCCGGCCCAAGCCGTATCGACCGGGCGATCTCGCAGACGCCTTCGACTACCTGGTCGAAGATGCGCTCATGGACATACAGCCGCGAGCCCGCGCAACAGTTCTGGCCGTGATTGCCGAAGATCGCCCATGCCGCGCCCGGGATGGCATCGTCGAGCCGAGCATCGTCCATCAGGATCACCGGCGACTTGCCGCCCAACTCCAGGTTGTACTTGCGAAAGCTCCCTGCGGCTTGCCGAGCGATCAACCGGCCGACGGCGGTCGAGCCGGTGAATGAAATCTTGTCGACACCGGGGTGTGCGACCAGTGCGGCGCCCGCACCCGCGCCGCTACCCGTCACGATGTTGACGACACCCGGCGGAAAACCCGCTTCAAGCGCAAGGTCCGCGAGTCTCAATGCAGTCAGGGGTGTCTGTTGTGCGGGCTTGAGGACGACAGTGCATCCTGCTGCAAGCGCGGGCGCGAGCTTCCAGACCGCCTGACAGAGCGGCACGTTCCAGGGCGTGATCCCGGCCACCACGCCGATGGGCTCGCGCGTGGTGAAGGAAAAGAAGTCGCCGTCCGGCACGTAAGGTGCCGAGATGTCAATGGTCTTGCCTTCGAGCTTGGTCGCCCAGCCCGCCATATAACGCAGCACATGCGCCGAAAACTCGACGTCGAACAGGCGCGTGTTGCCGATCAGCCTGCCGCTGTTGATGGTTTCGATCTCGGCGAGCTCCTGGCTGTTCGCCTCGAGCAGGCTGGCGAGCCGGATCATCGCGTCCGCACGCTGGTAAGGACGCATGCCGCGCCATGCCGGGCTCGTCAACGCCTGACGTGCCGCAGCGACGGCTGCGTCGACATCGGCCGCAGACGCATCGGGAACGCGCGAGACCACCGTGTTCGAACTCGGATCGATCACATCGAGCATGCCGCCGGTGGCGGTGTACCGCTCGCCGCCGATGCGCAAGGTATGGACGTCGTTTAGGAAGGCCTTGCTCTGCGGACCCAACATCGAGAAATCGGTACCTGGCAGTTTCAAACTCGCGCTCCGCTTAAGTGGATCGGGCATCCGCGCCGGCAATCCATCCGGCCGCCTGATCGGTGCTGGCGGCGCTGTGCCGCAGCCTGAACGCAGATGGTAAGTAGCCAGAGTGCAACCGGGCATCGGGGGCAATCGGTAGTCGACTCAGTAGAATGACCTAGCGGAAGCCGGCCCGCGGCTTTCGGGCGCACGCCATACGTGGCATGACCGATCTCCAGCACGGCCCGCGACCTTCGAGCGCACGCTTGCCCGCTAGGTGTTCGCACGTAGGCGCCTAGGTAACCTTCCTCTCCCCATGCAAGAGTTCCGCTCTTATGCTTGAAGACGGACTTTCCTTCACGTGGCAGCGGAGCACTATTTCATGCAGAAGGATTTCGAACCGGGCGCAGTCCTCAAGCGTCTCGACATACTCGAGTCGAAAGAAACGCTGAGGACACTCGTCTCGCGCTACGCGATCGCCGCGGACCATCGCAACGATCCCGTCATGATGTCGGCGATCTACACGGACGACATCGTCTGGAGCGCCGAGGGCTTTGGTACCTATCGCGGCAAACACGAGGTCACGTCCTATGTCGCGAAGCTCGCGCAGGACAGCATCGTCTGGACCATGCATTACATGGTGAGCCCGACCTTTACGTTCAATGAGGATGTGACACGCGCCCAGTGTCACTGGTACCTGTTCGAGATGGCACAGATCCGCACTGAGGGGGTGCCGCTGTCGCACTGGATCGCGGCCGACTATGTCGCCGAGGCGGTGCGCGATGGCGATGACTGGCGCTTCTGCCGTGTCGAACTGCGGCCGAAGCTAATCAGCCCGTACCGCGAGGGGTGGGAGATCCTGCCGGGTGCGATCAAGGTGAGTGCGAACGACCCGGCGTAGCAGCGGCAGCCTGTTTCAAAGAACCGGCAACGCAAACGAGAACCGTGTCCCCGACGGTCGCACATGCTGGAAGCTCAATGTGCCCCCGTGCGATTCGACGATCGAGCGACAGAGCGACAGGCCGAGCCCGACACCATTGGGCTTGGTCGTAAAAAACGTGGCGGGCATCTGCTCGAGGCTTTCCGCTGGAAATCCCACACCGGTATCTTGCACCGACACTTCGATATGCTGCCCGCGCAGCGCGGTCACAATCTCGAGGCGGCGCTCACGGTCGAGTTGACCGTCCATGGCCTCGATACCGTTGACGACGAGGTTGCTGATCACCTGCTGGATCAGGATCTCGTCACACTCGACGAGGGCGTCGTCGTCCATGCGGATACCGAGATCGACCGTGTCCTGACGCGCGCGGATTTCGATAAAGCTCGAGATGCCCGAGAAGACCGCCTTAAGCGAATGCACCTTGCGCGAAGTTTCGTGCTTGCTCGTGAACTGTCGCACGGTCTGGATGATCCTGCCCGCGCGCTCGAGTTCCTGCTGCGCCATATCAAGCGCGGCGCTGATCTCGACCAGGTCGGGATTGCCGGCATTCAGGCGTCGCCGGCACCCGGCGAAGAAATTGACGGCCGCGCACAGCGGCTGATTGACTTCATGAGCGAGCGCGGCCGCAGTCTCGCCCGCGATCGACAAACGCGCGTAGTGACTGAGCTGCTGCTCACGCTCGCGCATCTGTTCTTCATGGCGTACTCGGGTAGTGATGTCACGGAAGTTGACAAGCACCGCACGAAACGCCGGGTCATGCAGCAGGTTCTTGAAGACGGCCTCATGGTGGCGCCACTCGCCGGCGCGGTCGCGGATCCGGTAAGTGAAGGTGCCCGAGGCCACGGCGCGGCGGCGCGCCTTCGCCAGCACCGTCGACATGATCCGTGCGTCCTGCGGATGCAGATAGTTGAAGACATTTTCGCCGCGGGCCGCTCGGGCGGGCACGCCGATGATTCCGATCAGCGAGGCACTCACGTACTCGATCATGCCGTTGCCCGCGATCAGGGCCACACCGTCCGAAGAATTGCGAATCAGCTCGCTGAAATAGCGGCTGCGTTCCTGCAGCCGCTGCTCGGCAAGCTTGCGTTCGGAAATATCGCGGGTAATCGCGAGCACGAGCGGCCGGTCGCCGCCCTGGATGCGCTTGAGGTTACCCTCGACGGTCACCTCGATCCCGTCGCTGCGCAGAATGATCCACTCGAATGTAAACAGACCCTTGGACCGCGCCGCAATGTGGATATAGCGAATCGCGACCTCGTGACAGTACTTGTCGTTGCTGACCGAGAGCGCGCCGACCGGCAGTGAGCGCAACTCCTCTGCGCTGCGCCCGTAAAGACGGCAGGCCGCTTCGTTGGCCTCGAGGATCTCGCCCGTCACCGCATCGTGGATGATCATCGAGTCATTCGCGTAGCGAAAGACTTCCCGATAGTCGAGTTGGAGCGTCATACGTTCTCCCAGATTCGCAGCCTGCATCTCACCTCCGGTCAAACCACCGCCTGATCCATTATGGGCGCGCCACCTGCGTTCGCGCCCCGCTAAGTATTTGCACTTAATGCGTAGATGGAGCGCCGGATATCGCCGCCTCCGGCGCACCCCTACCATCGTTCCCACTATCAGCGTGATTGTCCGTCGAGAAAATCAAACGAGGAAATTCAATGGAAACAGTACTGGAGACCCCTTCGTCGAATCAGGCGGCCATCACGGCCGACGCAGTCGATCGCGTCGAAGTATCGAGCTACACCCGCGGCACGATCGGCCCCTCGACCCCGATGGCCGGCCCGCTGCGCGACGGCGGCACGATTGTCGCCGGCACCCCGCCCGGCTGTTGGGGGCCGATGATCACGCCGATGTTCGAAGGCGGCCACGAAGTGTCCCAACCGGTAAGGATTGCCGGCGCACAGATCGGCGATGCGGTCGCGTTGCGGATCCGCCGATGCGAGCCGACCTCACTCGCGACCTCGTCGGGGGTCATGGACTTTGTGGAAGGACGTTACACCGGTGACCCGTTTGTCGCCAAGAAGTGTTCGAATTGCGGCACCGAGGCGCCGCTCAGTCATATTGAGGGCATCGGCGACGACGCCGTACGCTGCAACGTCTGTGGCAGCGAAGTCAGCGCATTCCGTTTCAACAACGGGTATGTGATCGTGCTCGACAAGGAGCACGCCGTCTCGTTGACGGTCGACAAGGCGATCGCCGAACAGATCGGCCGCGTCCCCACCGAACACGCGATGATCCCGCCGAACTCCGAACAACACTCGATCCTCTCGCTCGCCCGCGCCGACTTGCCGGGACTCGCGGCCCATATGCAGCCGTTTCTGGGCAATATCGGCACCGTGCCGGCCGTCGACATGCCCGACTCGCACAACGCGGGCGATTTCGGCAATTTCCTCGTCGACGCTCCCCACCGCTTCGGCATGACCCACGAAACACTGAGCAGCGCCAAGACCGACGGTCACATGGACACCAATTCAGTCCGCGAAGGCGCCATCCTGGTCTGCCCCGTGAAGGTCGACGGCGCCGGCGTCTATATGGGCGATATGCACGCGCAGCAGGGCAATGGCGAGATCGCGGGCCACGCGACCGACATCTCGGGCATCGTCGAAGTGCAGGTCAATGTCGTGAAATCGCTTGCGATCGACGGGCCGATTCTGTTCCAGCGCCCCGACGACCTGCCGCCGATGGCACGGCCCATGACGCGCGAGCAGCGTGGCCATGTGGACGCGCTTGCGGCGAAATACGGGCAGCGCACCATCGAGGAGAACGCGCCGATCACCTTCATCGGCTCGGGCCCCAATCTCAACGACGCGACCAAGATCGGCCTGCAGCGTGCGGTCGACGTGACCGGCCTGCCCTACGACGAAATCCTGAATCGCGCGACGATCGCCGGCTCCATTGAGATCAGCCGCCTGCCGGGCGTGGTGCGAGTCACGTTTATGTGCCCCATGACGATTCTCGACCGGATCGGTCTCGGCGACATCGCGCGCGAACAATACGGCATTGGCCAGTAAGCGGCCTACCCCTTTCCTGGAATCCTGATGAAAGACGATATCCGCCCACTCCAATGGGCCAGCAAATACCCCGAGCTCGGCATGGACCCGTTGCCGACGGCCCCTTGCGTAGATCCCGCGTTCTTCGAGATCGAACGCGAGAAGGTCTTTATGAAGACCTGGCTCAAGGTCGGCCGTATCGAGGAAATCGCCAAGCCGGGCGACTACAAGGTCAAGAAGATCGCTGTCGCGAAGACGTCGGTCATCCTGATCCATGGCAAGGATGGCGTGATCCGCGGCTTCCACAACACGTGCTCGCATCGCGGCAACAAGGTCGTAGTCGAGACCGGTGAGGAAACCTTTGGCCGCAGCAAGGCCGCGGTCGTCACCTGCCGCTTTCACGGCTGGGTCTATGACGCCGAGGGCAAACTCTTGAACGTGCCTGAGGAAGAACGCTTCGCACCGTGCTTCGCGCGCGAGGACAATAGCCTGACATCGGTTCATACCGACGTTTGGGAAGGCTTCATTTTCATCAACCTCAGCAAGGACACCCCGCCGCCGCTGCGCACCTACCTGGGTGACTTCGCCGAGCACTTCGAAGGGTTTCCGTTCAGCGAGATGACCCATTGCTTCGGCTATCACACGACGCTGAACTGCAACTGGAAGATTGCGCTCGACGCCTTTGCCGAGGCGTATCACGTACCGACGATCCACGCGGGCTCGTTCCCCGGCGCGTTCACGACGGGACTGAGCGACGTCAAGCTGATGGGCGACCATCGTACGGCGGGCGTCTGCCTGACACGCTCGGCGAATCTGCTGCCGATCGCGCGCATGTCAGCCGAGCGGACAATCGCATCGACAGTCTTCACGCACGGCACCTCGACCCTGCCGCCGCTAGTGAACCCGTCGCGACGTGACGACTTCTCGTTCGAACTCAGCGTCTGTTTCCCGAACATCCTGGTTCATGTGGCCGAAGGTACCTGGTTCACGCATCAGTTCTGGCCCCTGTCGCATGACCGGACACTTTGGGAAGGCCGGTACCACGTGCGGCCCGCCAAGACCAATAGCGAACGCTGGGCCATCGAGTATGCGCAATGCCTCCAGCGCAATGCGTGGCTCGAAGACACCGGCACCATGGAAGACACCCACGAAGCCCTAGCCTCGGGCTCCAAGAAGTTCATGGTCCTGCAGGATGAGGAAATCCTGGTTCGCCATGGTTACCACGTTCTCGACCAGTACATTGCATCCTGATCCGAGACTGACGACACCCACCCTATGAGTTACACCTTGCCAGCAGGATTCGAAAGTCTCGAACCGTTTTTGCAGAAATGGGCGCTGCCCACCCAGAACGAACGACAGTTGACGCGGCTCAATGCGTCGACCGCCGAACTCAAGGCCTTCTATGACGGCATTCTGCCCCTGATGCCGGCCGCGCTAGAGTATGTCGACAAGTTCAATCTTGGCGAGATTCCCGACGACGGCAAGCCGCTTTACTGGATGATGCTGAGCATGGCCGAAATCGCGCCGCATGTGGAGTTGTACCGCGGGGACCCGAAAGTGCCACACAGCTTCGACGAACGCCGGTTTATCGCCGAGCATGGCGGCCTGAGCGAATAACCGGGCCCAGGTGCGAGAGCAGTCAAGTGACTTCGTGTGCGGCGGACAGCAAGATTCTTTATGACCACGCCGTGACGCTCCTACAATGAATGTTCTCGCACCCCACCTGGACCCGACGTCGTGAATACCATGGTTGAAGCCAGAAAACCCACTGTTTATATCGTGGACGACGATCAGTCGGTGCGCAGCTCGCTCGAGTGGCTGCTCCAGTCGGTCGGGCACGCAACGGCCAGTTTTGCCAGTGGGCGCGAGTTTCTTGCGGAAGTCACTGAAGATGTGCCCGGCTGTCTGCTGCTCGACGTGCGCATGCCGCAACTCGGCGGCTTCGAGCTTCAGAGCCGTCTCAGGGAGATGCGTTTCTCACTGCCGATCATTTTCCTGACAGGCCACGGCGACATCCCGATGACCGTGCGTGCGCTCAAGAATGGCGCGTTCGAATTCGTCGAGAAGCCCTATAACGACCAGTCCCTGATCGACAAAGTTAACGAAGCGCTTTCTGTGAGCGCCAACGAGTTCGAGACACGTCATTCGCGCGTGAACGCCGACCAGTTGCTTGCCCTACTGTCGCGCCGCGAGCGCGAAGTGGTCGACCGGATGGTCGAGGGGAAGTCGAGCAAGGTGATTGCGCGTGAGCTCGATATCAGCTTCAAGACGGTTGAGGTCCACCGCGCAAATATTCGAGAAAAACTCAAGATCGGCTCGGTCGCCGATCTCGTGCGCATGGTGCTGGGCAGCTAAGGCGACGCCCCGCTTATCCGTCGGCTTGCCCCTATTGCCCCTTCAGGTAGACCTTCCCGTCAACGATCGTGATCGGGTGCACCTTCACCGGCAGCACACAAGGCGAAGTCACCGCCTCTCCCGTGCGCAGATCGAAACAGCCCTGGTGGAACGGACAGGCAACCATGCCGAAATCGAGATCGACTTCGCCATCGCACAAGGACGCATCGCCATGGGTGCAGGTGTCGTCGATCGCATGAAGTTCGCCCTCGAGATTGAACACACCAATCGGGTTAAAGCCATCGATCATCACGCGCTTGCCCTCCCCGTTGGGGACATCCCCCGCCTCACAGAGATAAATCGCGCCTTCCAGGGTCATTGCATTTCCACTCATTGAATTCTCCGAATACTGCCTTTGCATCGAGGGCCACGCGGCGATGCCTCACAGCCTGTACCGATGCTACCGGCGCGCGGCTAACCGCCCTATTGGGACGACGCGGTATTGCGGTGAGGACAAACACTTAGGCGCACGTGACGCATGGACAGGCCCGCCTCTCCCTGCGCAGGGCATTCATTGGAAGCGACTCGAAAGCGCATCGTCATCTAGCGGCAAGCGGGCATACCGACATTTCGACTGCCCTCCAGGCGAGGGGCGACCACGCTCTCGCTAGGTGGTTTCATCTAGCCGCTTATGCAAAGCCCCGTATATCGACCCGTTTTACAGCTACCTACTATGCGAGAGTCATCCTCAGAAAAAGCGCACCATGCCATGAACGAATTCACGAGTGCGGGACATCTCGAAGCCGAATCGCGCCATACCGGCGGCGATTTCGCGCGGCGGCATACGCTGACACTGGGTATCTTCTCCAGCAACCTGTCGGGCGGCCTCGCCGTCACGACGGTGCCCGAAAGCTGGTCGGGCAACTGGGCCGACAATCTCGCGCTCGCGACGATGATCGACACGGCGGGTTTCGATTTCATGTTGCCCGTGGCGCGCTGGAACGGCTTCAACGGCGCAGGACACTACGCAGAATCCGTACTTGACCCCGTCGCACTCGCGGCCGCTGTGCTCGCGGTGACGAAACAGATCACCGTCTTCTCGACGATCCATACGGCGTTCCATCATCCGATCGCCATAGCCAAGCAACTGGCCACGCTGCACGAAATCGGCGCCGGACGGGCTGGCCTCAACATCGTCTGCGGCTGGAACAAGAACGAGTACACGATGTTCGGCATGGACCTCCCCAGCGACCACGGCACACGCTATCGCATGGGGCAGGAATGGTACGAGATCATGAGCCGGATCTGGCGCGGCGATGCGCCGTTTGAATACGCGGGCCAGCATTTCAAGCTCGGCGATGTGACGGGCAAGCCCCGGCCTCCCGCGGGCAGGCCGATCCCGATCCTGAACGCGGCGTCGTCGCCCGAGGGGCGCGAGTTCGCGGTGCGCAATGCCGATACGCTCTTCACCGTGCTGACCGAACTCGAGAAAGGCCGCACGGATGTGAGCAGCTTCAAAACTCAGGCTCGCGCATCCGGGCGCGAGATCGGCGTGTTCACACCCACCTATGTGGTCTGCCGTCCGACTCGTGCCGAAGCCGAGGACTATCACCGGTACTACGCCGATGAATGCGCCGACCACGAGGCTGTCGAAAAGCTGATGGCCTTGCAGGGGTTGCATTCACGCTCGTTCGAACCGGATGCGTACCAGCGTTTCAAGATCCGTTTTGCAGGCGGCAGCGGTGTGTACCCGCTGATCGGCACGCCCGACGATATCGCGGACGAACTCGAACGGATCAGTCAGGCTGGCTTCGATGGGGCCACCCTGTCGTTCGTCAACTATGTCGCGGAGCTGCCGCTTTTCATCAGCGAAGTGTTGCCGCGTCTCGAGAAGAAAGGCCTGCGCCTGCCCGTCGAGCAATTCGCATGAGCAGCACTTCATCCGCTGTGCGCGCTGTCGATTGCGCCACGTCGACGGCCGGCGCATCGCCCGAGCTGTTCAAGGCTGGCATGCGGCAAATCGCCTCGACGGTCAGCATCATCACCACGGTGCTTGACGGACGACGTTCAGGATTGACCGCGACGGCGGTGTGTTCCGTCTGCGCGGACCCGCCCACGCTGCTGGTGTGTGTCAACCAGGACAGCGGTACCTTCGCGGCCCTGCGCGAGGCAGGCGTGTTCTGCGTCAATGTGCTCGCGAGCGCCCATGCCGACGCTGCCATGCGGTTCTCCGACGGTGCACTCAAGGGCGAGCAGAAATTCGAAGGCGATTCGTGGATCACGAGCGCAGGCGGACTGCCCGTGCTTGAGGGCGCTCTCGCCTCGTTTGAATGCAGGACCGTATCGCTGACTGAAGTCGGCACGCACGGTCTCTTTCTCGCGCAGGTGTCGGACGTGACCGTCACAGGCGGTGCGCACCCGCTGCTCTATTTCAACCGTGCACTTGCCGGCTTGCAAATGCAGGAATGATCGAGGAAGGCGTCGTAGACGCCTTCCTCGATCCGAGTGCGCAGGCTGGCCTGCTACGGATAGCCCTTGAACGCCGGCACGCCAGAGAATATGGCGCCTGCGCCGTCGTAGCCCGACTCGCCGAGCAACGCGTGCTGGGTCACGACCATCGAGTCGCGCACGATACGCTGAAGCCGATGCGTGCGATAAATCGCCGCGATCCCGCCCAGCTTGTAGCAACGCTGGATGACATCGGAGGTGGTATGGGCGGCATGAATCGCACTGAGCCGCAGGAGGTTCGCCTGCTCTACCGACACCGGGCGCCCCGCGTGAATCGAGTCCCACACCTGCTCGGCAGCTTCATAAAAGAACGCGCGCGTGCTCCTGAGGGCTGCTTCGCATTTGGCGAGTTCGATCCTGAAGTGCGGGCGATCGGCGAGACGAGGCGCACCGGTCGTCGTGACCTGACTGCCCGACATGCCCGTTACGACGTCGAGCGCCGCACGCGCCAGACCGAGATTCACCGCCGCATGGACGCCTGCCTGGTACGACACCGACGGATAGCGATAGACCGGCTCGTCGATGGTCGATGCTGCGCCACGAATGAAAGTCCATGCGTCGTCGATCACCTTGCCGCTCACGCGGAGATCGTGGCTGCCCGTACCCTGCAGTCCTACGACGTCCCAGTTCTCGACGATCTCGACTTCGCCAGGCGGAAACACTGCGGTCAGCGGCTGCGCCGCCTGGCCGGCCGCACCGGCGCCGCCAATGCCAACGCCGAGCCAGTCCGCACCCTTGCAACCGCTCGCGAACTTCCATTGCCCGTTGACGCGCCACCCGCCTTCGATGCGTTCGGCAGCTTGCACGGGATACAGCGCGCCCGCAAAAATCTGATCAGGGCCGCCCTGGTAGAGCACTCGTTGCGTATCGGCGGGCAAGGCGGCGAGATAGATATTGGCCGATCCGAAAGCGGCCACCCAGGCCGCGGATCCGTCTGCAATCGCAATCCGTTCGATGATCCGGAAGAACGCGGCCGGCGCAAGTGCCGTGCCGCCGAAGCGCTTGGGGGTACTCGCGCGAAAGACCCCTGCGAGCTTGAGCTTCGCGATCACATCGCGCGGCACATGCGAGCGCTCGTCGAATTCGTCACGGCGTGCGGCGATCTCGGCGATGACCACCTCGAGGTCGAGCATACCGGTAGTGGGATCGTCTGCGCCTCCGTGCGGCCACGCCGGTTCACGCACCTGGACTTCGACTGATGAAGCTTGCATGACACACCCTCCTTGGGCTGTTCGTCCCCACAATAAGTGGGACCGCCGCGCATCGTCAAATTCGCTCCAATAATGGCCGCTATGCATAGCAGGAATCCGGAATCGATCGATCTCAATCTGTTGAGAGTCTTCCTCGCAGTCTGGGAATCGCATAGCCTGACCGTGGCGGGTGAACATCTGGGCTTGAGTCAGCCTGCGGTCAGCCATGCATTGCGGCGGTTGCGCGATCTCTTCGGTGACCCCTTGTTCGCGCGCGTGGGCACGTCGATGGTACCGACCGATGCAGCGACACAGCTGCATGGTCCGATCGATGAAGCACTGGGCATCATCGGCAAGGCGCTTCAGACGCGCGAGCGCTTTGAGCCCGGCCATGCATCGCGAACCTTTCGTCTCGCGATGTCCGATATGTCGGAGTTCTACTTCCTGCCACCGCTGCTCGACGCGCTTCAGCGCGAGGCACCCCAGATCCGTTTCGACGTGGCGCAGATGGCGGTCGATTCGCTGAGCTCCGCGATGCGCAGCGGTGAAGTCGATCTCGCACTCGGCTATCTCCCCGGCCTCGCCACCGAGTGTGAACAGACCGTATTGTTCGACGACGACTACGTCTGCATGGTGCGCACCGGCCATCCGACGATCGGGCGACGGCTGTCGCTCGATAGCGTTCGCTCCCTCCGGTATGTATTCGCCGTCTCGAACGCCACCGGCCATGGGCTCGCAGAAGATGCGTTTTCCAGGCTCGGCATCGAACGCGACATCGTGCTGCGTTTGCCGCATTTCACGGTCGCGCCCGAGATCGTCAGGAGCACCGATCTCGCCCTCGTCCTGCCGCGCAGCATCGCTCATCGGTTCAACAAAAGCCGCGCATTCCGGCTGCTGCCGCTTCCGGTGGCAATGCCGGTCATCCAGGTGTGCGTATACAGCCACACGCGCTTTGCCGGTGACCCCGGTATCGCGTGGCTGCGTGCGCTGCTAGTGAGGATGTTCTCGCAAGGTTGAGGCGGGTTCGTCGAATCGACGCACGATGTCGGTCATCAGCTCTCTCAGCCAGAGGTTGCCGGGATCGTTGTCGAAATTGTCGTGCCAGTGCATCGTCACGGCCGCGGCCGGCAGTTCGACCGGTAGTGCGTAGATCCTGAACCGTCCGTCACGGTTAAAGACCTGCGCCAGCCGCCGCGGCAAGGTCGCAAAAAAATCCGTCACGCCGAGTACGCTCGGCAAGGCGACGAAATGCGGGAGCTCCAGTCCCACATGACGGTCGACGCCACGCGAGCGAAAGGCGTCTTCAAGCGAATGATGACTATGCTCGACCGACGAAATCTGCACATGCGAGCCCGCCCTGAAACGCTCGAGATCGATCTGCGTGCCCCGCGGCAAGCCGGTGCGCTTGCGGGTCATGCACACATAGGTTTCGTCGAATAGCAGGCGGTGACGGGTTCGTGCGGTCAGTTCGGGCAAATTGCCGATCGCGAAGTCGAGCCGGCTCGCCCGCAGTGCCTGCTCGATCTCGTTGACTGGCAGTGGCTCGATACGCAGCGTGACGCGAGGCGCGAGGCGATGCAGGGCTTCACAAATGGGCGGCAGGTAAGCGAGTTCGCCCGCATCCGACAGCGACAGCCGGAAGGTCCGTGTGCTGGTCTCGGGCGCGAATCGTTCCGCGTGGCGCAAGGCCTCGCGCACTGTTTCGAGCGCTCGCGCGACGATCACCGCAAGCTCGAGTGCCATCGGCGTCGGCTGCATGCCTTCGCGTGTCCGGATAAACAAGGGGTCGTCGAACAAGGTTCGCAGGCGCCCCAGTGAATAGCTGATGGCGGGCTGCGATAGCGCGAGCCGCTGCCCGGCGCGCGTGAGGTTGCGCTCCTCGACAATCGCGTTAAACACGCGCAACAGGTTCAGGTCGACGTGATCGATCGGGTTCATATATAAGCCGCACTGATCGGGCAACCCATTTTAGATCGATTTGACCTATGTCGGGGAGAGGACGACAGTGACAGCACAAGCGGGCCATCGACGCCCTTGATGCCTCGCCCCTTTCGCCCCTTTCGCCCCTCAATACGCCTTCGACGACCGATGAACGATTCCGACTTTCAACCTGTCGATGTGAGCGCGTTGTATGCGCGTGCGCAGACCGACCGCGTTGCTCCTTCGCTTTACAACGACCCCACACTGTTCGAAGCGGAGCTCGAACGGATTTTCTACAAGACCTGGATCTGGGTCGCGCATGAAAGCGAACTGCGCAACCCCGGTGATTTTCGCACCACGACGATCGGGCGACAACCCGTGATCGTCGTGCGCGATACGGCCGGCACGGTTCGCGTGCTGGAAAATCGCTGCCGTCATCGGGGCGCGACCGTCTGCGAACAGCACCAGGGCAATGCACGCGGCTTCACCTGCCCGTATCACAGCTGGTCGTATACGCTTGAAGGCAAGCTGCGCGCGCTGCCCTATCGGGAAGGCTACGACGGGGTGGTTGAAAAGGGGGAGCTGCCTCTGCGCAATCTGCGCGTAGGGATCTACCACGGGCTGATCTTTGCGAGCTTCAACCAGGAAGTCGAGCCGCTCGAAGATTTCCTCGGCGGCGCCAAGCCGTGGATCGACCTCTTCATGAAGCAGGGAGCGGGTTTCCCCATCAAGGCGAATGGCGAACACAAGTTCAAGTTCAAGGGCAACTGGAAGATCCAGCTCGAGAACACCACGGACCTCTATCACTTTCCGGTCGTTCACAAATCGTGGCTGCGCACGATCGACGAGGCGACCGTCGCCATGATCACGCGCTTCATGACAAGCGAAGATGCCTTTTGCCGGTCACTCGGCAATGGTCACAGCCTCGCCGTTCTCGTGCCCGATATCGTCGATCTCGACAAGGATGATGGTGCACCAATCCCCGAACGCTTCGAAGCACTCGCTGCTTCGCTTGCGCAACAATACCCGCCCGCTCAGGTCAGGCGCATCGTGCGCTCGCTGACGGGTGTCGGCTTCAATCTGAACCTGTTTCCAAACCTGGCCTTGTCGATGGCCTTCTTCCGTGTCTTGCGTCCGATCTCGGTGGATGAGACCGAGATCCGCCACGTCGCGCTCGGCATGGATGGCGGCCCCGACGAAGCGAATCGCGTGCGCTTGCGGATCCACGAGAACTTTCAGGGGCCATTCGGCTTCGGTAGCCCCGACGATGCGGAAGCGTGGGAGCGCGTGCAACGCGGCTCGCATGCGGGCCCGGACGTACCGATCCTGGTCAATCGCGGCCTGAACCGCGAGCACGTCGGCGCGAACGGCGAGAAAACAGCGCACGCGACCGATGAAACCGGCATGCGCGAGGCGTACGCAAAATGGCGCTCAATGATGGAGCAAGCATGACCGAAACACTGGATACCGCCGCCCCGACCTCGTTCCTCGGCACGCCGGAGATGTCTTCGCGTGCCATCGACCTGATCTGGCGCGAAGCGGAATTGCTCGATCGCAAGGACTATCGGGGATGGCTCGATCTTTGGGACCCCCAAGGCTTCTATGTCGTGCCGATCGATCCTGACACGACCGACTTCGCTGCGACGCTGAACTACGCCTATGACGATCACGAGTTGCGCGGCAAGCGCGTCGAGCGCATGACGTCGGGTTTCTCCGTGTCGGCCAACGATGCAGCGCGCACGGTGCGGACCGTTTCGCGTTTTACGCTGGTGGTCGAGACCGACGACATCGTCGAGGTGTCGTCCGCTCAGATCATCGTTGCGTATAAGCGTAGCGCCACGACATTGTTTGCGGCGGACCTGACGCACCGCATCAGCATGGCAAATAGTGAGCCTCGCATCCTGCAGAAGGTCATTCGACTCATCAACTCGACCGACGCACTGAGCGCGATCGGCTTCCTGCTTTGAACGGGTCGGCCTTGAATCCGCCCTCTGCTGGCGCGGCCTTCACCGGCACAACGGGTGCGGGTGCGGGTGCGGGTGGGCATGCGCATGGGGAAGCGCAGACACCTCGCGTCGGTGCGGCAGACGCCCTGCTGGCAGATATGATTTCGCGACTCGCCGCACTCGAGGCCGAACGCGCCATACGCCGCACGATGTCGCGTTATATGGCGTTGTGCGATGTGCCGGCTCGCTTGCTACCCGACGAAACGCTTGCGGCATTGTTCACGGAAGACAGCGTCTGGGAAGGTGTCGGCGCCCACTATGCGTCGAAGTTCGGCAAGCTCACCGGACCGGACGACATCCTCGCGATGCTCACGCGCTATCTGCCGCCGACGCCACACTTCACGAGTAATACTCACTTCCTGAGTTCAGAGACGATCGAGGTCGCCCCGGACGCCTCGCACGCGACCGGGCGCTGGATCATGCTGCAAGCGTCATGCTATGTCGCCGGTCACTCCGAACTGATCGCCGCGCGGCTCGAAGTCGATTTCGCGCCATCCCGGAACACGCGCCACCCGAGCTCAGGATCCCACGACTGGCTGATCCGGCACTTCCGCACCGAACGACTATTCGACGCGCCCTGGCAGCTCAATCCACGCGCACGCAGTGAACCCGCCACAGGATCACGATGAACGAATACCTCTGCGAACTTTCCCTCGGCGACGTAGACGGTCCTACTGTGGCCATCAAGGACTCGATCGACATCGCCGGTTATCCAACGATCGCCGGCAGTCGCGCGCTTGCGGATACGCCACCGGCAGTGCGTCATGCCGACGTCGTCGAACGTCTGCTTGACGCTGGCTGGCATATCGTCGCGAAGGCGAATATGCACGAACTCGCGTTCGGCATGACGGGGATCAACGACTACACGGGGACGCCACTCAATCCTCAGGACCCAAGCCGGATTCCCGGCGGCTCGTCGAGCGGCTCGGCCGCAGCCGTTGGGCGCGGTCTTGTCGATGCGGCACTCGGCACAGATACGGGGGGGTCGATCCGCGGCCCCGCGGCGTGTTGCGGCACCATCGGACTCAAGCCGACTTTCGCGCGCGTGTCGCGGCGTGGCGTGGCGCCCACGCAGACCACGCTCGATTGCGTCGGCCCTTTCGCGCGGGAAATGCGTGTACTCGCTCAGACGATGGCCGCGATCACAGCGGGCTTCGATCTGGCGGCGGCGGTCGCGCCTGTTCATAACGGAACGGTGGGCGTTGTTACGGTCGACGCGTCGCCGGACATCCTCGACGCTGTCATACGTGCAGCTTCTCTCGCCAGACTCGTTGCCCGCGAGCTTGACTTGCCGGGTTTCACCGACGCATTCGAGGCGGGTCTCACCGTGATCAACGCGGAAACCTGGCAAGCATTCGGACATCTGCTAGAGACGGGCAAAGTCGGCGCGGGTGTCGATACGCGCCTGCAGGCGGCTTCGCTCACGACCGCAGCACACATCGAAGCCGCAGAGACAGTGCGACGTCGATTCACACGCGTGGTCGACCAGGCCCTGGATCTCGTCGACGTGCTCATCCTGCCGACGCTCCCTGCGCTGCCGATCACGGTCGAAGCGGCCCGCAGCGGGGCTTCCGTCATCCAGATGTCGTCGTTGATCCGGCCTTTCAATCTGAGCGGACATCCCGCACTAAGCCTTCCGCTTCCCTTAGCGGGCACCCACCTCAAGGCCGGTTTGCAAATCGTCGGCCGTCATGGCGCAGACGAGCAGGTGTGCGCATTCGCCGCACACTTTGAAGCGGCGCTACGCTAGCGCACGCAGAGCATTTCAAAACTGCGCTTCGATGGGGCATCAGATCGCGCCCCATCGAACGCAGACTCAGCCGCGCGATGCTCGGCAGCCCGGCAGCGTTCAGCGCTGGGCTCACGCTCTCGGCTGACGGTGCTGCCCAAGACCGGGCTCAGGCTGTGTGATCAGCGCTGCACTGAGCGCAGGCTCGGCTGAGGGTGCCGCAAGACCGAGCTCAGGCTGAGTGATCAGCGCTGAGTTCAAAGCCTGTCGTCAAGGTTGCGAAGCCGCCTCAGGTGCCGAAGCTCCCGATGCGGCAACAGCGCCCTTCTTCTTGCGCGGCGCGGCCGGCGGGTTCGACTTCGATTCCGCCGTCAGCGTGTTGGCGGGCGCCGTGACCTTTGGCGCCGACGGATCGGCGCCATTCTTCGCGATTGCACTAAGCTCCGCATTCTTGCGCGCGCGAGCGGCCTTGCGGGCAGCCTTGCGCTCGGCCCGCGCGGCCGCCTTGTCGGATGCGGCGGTCGACGGCGCTGCCGTGCCCGATGCGGCGTCCTGCGCCTGAGCGACAGTGCTCGCGCCGATCGCCAAGCCGAACGACAAGGCAACAGCCAGTGAAACGATACGGGTTCGAACCATCATACGAGTCTCCAGAGTGGGGGGCACATCAATGCGGCAGAGTGGAAAGCGTCAGCACGAGCACGACGGCCTCAGAACAAGTGTCGCATGGCAACGCGCACCACGGTCTGGTTTCCGGTTGTCGAAGTACCCGGCGCGCCGGAGATGGCGGCGAACACATCCGATCCGCCCGATGCATGCTCGTAGATCCCGTTGATATAGACGTCGGTTCGCTTCGAGAGCAGATAGTCGAGCGTCAGGCCGATCTGGTGCGACTTGTTGTCGGTCAGCACTTCGTTGCCGTCGGCGAAGATGTATTGCAGGTACGCATACGTGTCCGGCGCGAACGAATACAGGGCACCCACTTCATAAGTATCGACGTGCGCGCCGTTAAACGTGTTGTGCGTGTTGATATAGAGCGCATCGAGCGCGAGCTTGCCGAAGTCGTAGCGACCGCCAAGACCGAAGTTGCGGATGCCGTCGTGGCCGTCGTTGATCGAATCCTGCCGCGCAAAAGTGTAAGCCGCGTCGAGCCGGATCGGGCCTGCCGCATAGTTCGCACCGAAGCTCGACATGTTGTCGGTACCGCCTGCGCCCGCGAGATTGCTCAGACCATACATCGCGCCAACGTTGAAGCCTGCGTAATTGTTCGACGTAAACTTCACCGTGTTGTTGGTTGCCTGACCGCCTGCGATGCGCGTGTAGTCAAACGTGCCAAGCGGTGCACCGAGCTTCGAGAACGGGCCGTCGGGGAGTTGGTAAAGGCTAACGTAAGGAATCTGGTTGCCCCACCGCGCGAGCGACAGATTGTCGTACATGTAGTCGAACTGATTACCGAGGGTGACCGTACCCCACGGTGTCGAGATACCGACATACGACTCCCGGCCGAAGATGCCACCGCCGTTCTGCGCGCCCGTATTGAGTGAGAACGATCCGTCGAGCACGAACAGCGTGCTGTATCCGCCGCCGAGATCCTCGACGCCGCGCACACCGAACAAATCCGGCGCCTGGATACCTGATTGCTCGGTAAAGCTGTGGTTGCCTCCAGCGTTACTGGTGTACGTCAGGCCCGCGTCGATCAGGCCGAACAAGGTTACCGAACTCTGCGCCTGCGCGACAAAGGGCAGGCTCAAAAGTATGACTGCGGGAATGGCTTTCTTCACGGCTGACAGACTCTCTATAAAAAATTGGACGAACGCTGCCCTGCGACGGGCAAAAGCGTCGTCGACACGGAGCGCGGTAAGGGAAAGTCGGCGTTGCGGGTACAGCGATTACGACCAGGCAGTGCTGATTCAAGTCGACACTGGCAAACGTATTCCTTAAAAAAGGTGCGGCTAACTGGGACCGTCATCTAGGCAGGTAGATGCAAATACCTAATCCGGTGAACTTCGGTCCTGCCCGACCCCTCCACACCCGAATTCTGACGTGGACGAAATTAGCCGAGCGTTGCAATCACGCAAATGGAAACTGCTTCCGATACATTTGTGGCCAGTGTCTTGCGAAAAATGGACATTCAGACCCTAGACCGTGCCTGGATGCCAGTGAATCATCGGTCGACCCGCGACCGGTGAGCGAAAAAACGGGATGCGCGTGCCGAGCACGCTGCCGAGGTAAACAGTCCGTAAATCCGGGCCACCAAACGCAATGCTGGCCATCCATGGCGCAATCTGGCCATGCGTGCGTTCCATGAATTCAGGGGTCAGCGTGCAGGCGTCGAAGTGTTGGCGGAGTTCGGCGTTCGCCTGCGCGTCGCCGTCGTCGAGCAGGGTCAGCATCGTGCCCTCAGGGGTCAGCGCAATCAGCCGGTCGGCCATCGTCAGCGTCACCCAGAGGTTGCCGAACGCATCGAAAGCAAAGCCATCCGGGATGCCGGGCAGCTCCGATGGACCAAATACTTCACGATCGGTCAGGGTCGCATCGGGCTGCACACGCAGGCGCGAGATACGCCAGCCGGTGCTCTCGACGACATAGAGCCATTGTTCATACAGATCGAAGCGGATCTCGTTCGTGCCGCAGAAGCCATCGGCCACGATGCGCGCTCCGTGTTCGTCGATAACACCGATATAGCCATCGGCGGCTTTGGTCTGGAGCTGACGTGTCCACGGATCTTCGCGCGTGGTGACCGTAAACCACACCCGATTCTTCGAATCGCGCAGCACGAAGTTCGCCTTGCCGAGTGAGCGGCCATCAAGACTCGTGCATAAATCGCTCACCTGCCCGTCGCGGCTCATACGCTCAATCGCGCACTTGCCCCAATTGGCCAGCAGGAAATCGCCGTTTTCCGCAAATGCAATGCCATTGGGCAATGAAGCCGGGCCGGGCGCCGTGACCTTCGGCACGATGACCGCCTGACTGCTGTCGGGGTTCAAACGCATCACGCCACCGCGTGCATCCGAGCACCACAGCGTGCCGTCGGCTTCGGCAAGCACACATTCGGGCCGCTGCAGATCCGTGCCGATATAGCCAATCGCACTGCGATCCACCGTCCATCCCTCGAGCGGGTTCGAGCTCACGGGGTTCATGCCCATTTTCAGGATCCTTGCACAAACAGTATTACTGAATCCTGAATTCCTAAAATTTCAGTGTCAAGCCATCAGGCCCCACTAGGGGGTACTAGGTGTTCGACTAAGTGTTTGTCGCCCGGGACGATTGTTGACGTCGAAATTTTCCGCACATACTCTGAATTCAGAATTTTCAACGTGTCGTGAAGCAAGCAGCGCGTGTGCGGCATAGCGACCGTACATCCCACCCACACAGTTCATCGGTAAAAAGCAAAGGTAAAAATGGACAGCTCCAAGTTGCACCCCGGGCGCCGGCAGTTCCTTGCCGGTTCGCTTGCGACAGCCGCAGGTTCGTTGCTCCCGTGGGACCTCCTGCAAGCCCAGACGAAGGATCCCAAGGCGCTGCTGAACATTGCGTACATGTCGGACGTACCGACATGGGATCCGACCGCCGTGACCGACCCGCAGCCTCAGTCGATCTACGAATCGGTGTTCGACTCGCCCCTGCGTTACTCGCCAACCCTGCAATTGCAGGCGCGGCAGATTACGGAATGGAAATGGCAGGACAAGAACTCGCAACGGCTCGAAGTCACGTTCCGCGACGACATCCTGTTCCATGACGGTTCGAAACTCACGACCGAAGACTTGAAGTGGAGCGTGCTCGACCGCCCCGCGATGGACAAGAAAATTGGCGCCGGCGCGATGTTCCAGACGCTCAAGACAGTCGAGATCCTGTCGCCGACGAAAGCAGTCATGGTCTACAGCGTGCCCACGCCGACCGCACCGATCTATCTCGGCTTCCTGGCCGGCTATATCGTGCCGAAGCAATATATGCAGAAGGTCGGCGATGCGGGCTTCCTCGCCAAGCCGATCGGCGCCGGTCCATACAAACTGGTCGACTACCAGCGCGGCTCGCGCATCGTGCTCGAAGCGTTCGACAAATACTGGGGCGGGATGCCCGCGTTCAAACAGGTCGTGTTCCAGATCACGCCCGAGCCCTCGGCACGCGTGGCCGCGGTCGAATCGGGCCGTGCCGACATCGCCGTGCAGATTCCCGTGCGTGAAACGCTGCGGCTCGCGAAGACCCATGGCCTGACGACCAAGATCTACCCGTACAGCGAAGTGTATGTGCTGCAGATCCCGAACTACGTAAAGCCGTTCGACGACGACAATGTGCGCGCCGCGATGCACTACGCGATCGATAGCGAAGCCCTGTCCAAGGCGTTCTACGGTGGCGCGGCAAAGTCGATCTCGGTCACTGCGCCGCCGGGCTCGCCGGGCGATGTACCGGGCTTCAAGGTGGGATTCGACCCGCAGAAGGCGATCGCGTTGCTCGCCAAGTCCGGTTATGGCCCGAACAAAACCGTCAAGGTGCCCTTCCTCACGACCAACGGCACCTTCCCGAGCGACTACGACATGGCCCGCGCCATTGCGGGGATGTGGCAACGTGTAGGCATCGAGGCACAGGTCCAGGAAACCATGATGGCCAAGGCCATCAGCGAGATGGACTCGGCCAAGCTCACAGGCTGCCTGCTCTACAGCTGGGCGAACTCGACCGGCGATCCGGAAAACTACACCGGCCGCATGCTGGACCCGAACCTGCCGTTCTCGGCATGGAAGGAGCCCGCGCTGGGCCCGCGTATCGGCGCCCTGTTCACGGAAGTCGACGAGAGCAAGCGTCTCGAAGGCTATCGCGCGCTCAACCGGGAAGCCTCGGAGAAGTCGTGGAATATTCCCTTGCTCCAGGCGGTGACGACGATCGCCTATCGTTCGAGCCTGAACGTACCGACCTTCGGCAGCGGCCTGATCCTGCCGGTCGAATACAAGCCTGCATGATCAGCAAATGACATCTGCCCGCGCAAGCGGGCGGGCTGCGGTACACAAACGGCCGGTGCGACCCGTGAATCAGCGGGTCCATCGGCCGTTTATACTTTAAAGGTAGCCTGCAAACTGCTTCTGGGTCGCTTCACGCGCTGCGGCAAGACCGCCTGCGACACCTGCCGCCATATCACCGACATACACTTCGTCGGGGCCGCCGTCGAGTGCGGCCAGCGTCGCATCGACGACCTCGCTGACCGACAGCTTCGGCGGCGGAAGATGGCGGCTCATGTCGGTATCGATCGCTCCGGGCAGCACGCCCAGGACGCGCACGCCACGACCCGCAAGTTCGGCGCGCACGCCTTCGGTCAAGCGCAACGCGGCAGCCTTCGACGCACACAAGGAGCCCATCGCAGGCAGTGAGACACGCGCGAGAATCGACAGGATGTTGACGATTGCGCCACCGTTGGCGACCAGTGCGGGCGCGAAGGCGCGGCACATCTGCAGGTTGCCGAAGTAGTTGACCTCCATCTCGGCGCGAGCCGCTTCTTCGTCACGCGGCTCAAGCATGCGCTCAAGCGCGTTGACGCCCGCATTGTTGATCAGCAAGGTCACATCCGTGGCCAGGCGTGCCGCCTCCGCGACCTGCTCGGGATGGGTGATGTCGAGGGCTACACGCACGACACGGGGATCGGTCGAAACGATCGCCGAAGGGTCGCGCGCCGCTGCATAAACCTTGCTCGCCCCACGTGCAAGCAAGGTCTCGATGAAGCCTGCGCCCACGCCGCGATTCGCGCCGGAAACGAAGGCCACCGCATGTTCAATCTGCATCTCATTTCTCCCCACGAAGGATTTTGGAATCCGCTCGCCAGCCGCGGCGTTTTCTAAATACACAATTCTGAATTCAGATTATGATGGGAAAAATCACGCGTCAACTCAAGTCACCTGGTATCCCCTCATGAGTCTTCCGAATTCGCCTTATGAAGCTTTCGTCCAGACTACCCGACGCTTTCCCGATCATCCCTTCCTGCACATCCCCGCTTCTGCCCGCCGCGTCTATACAAGCGACCCGCATGGAGAGTGCACGGCGCTGACGCTCAGCTATCGCGAGATGCTGGCGGCCATCGAAACACAGCGCGTCGAGTATGCACGCGCGGGCTATGGCAGCAGTGCGCGCGTGGCGTTGATGGTCGACAACCGCCCCGACTTTTTCGTCCATTTCTTTGCACTCAATGCGCTGGGTGCAAGCATCGTCCCCTTGAACGGTGACTCGCACGCGCAGGAAATCGTGTATATCGCGCAGCACAGCGAGATCGCGCTCGCGGTCGGAATTGGCTCAGGCTTGGTGCGACTACGTGAGGCACTCGGAGAATCGATTCCCATTTTCGACGCGTGCGCGCCTGCGGGCCAAGACATCGCCTCGCGGCAAGTGTCGCTTCCGCTACACATCACCACATCCGCACAGACCGGTGCCGAGGTCCCGGATATACATCCCGCTACCCTCGACGACGAGTGCGCGATCGTCTATACCTCGGGCACCACGGGTCAACCAAAAGGATGTCTGCTCGACAACCGCTACTTCCTGTCGATTGCAGAACTCTACCTTTCCGAAGGCGGCCTGTGTGAAGTGCGTACCGGAGTCGAAAGGCTCATCACGCCACTGCCGCTTTTTCATATGAATGCGCTTGCCTGCTCGACGATGGCGATGGTCCTGTCGGGCGGCTGCGTGATCCAGCTCGACCGCTTTCATCCGCGTAGCTGGTGGCAGGACGTCGCCACGAGCGGCGCGACGATCATGCATTACCTCGGGGTGATGCCCGCCATCCTGCTTGGACTCGATGACCCCGCCGACGCAGATGCCGCGCGTTCGCATCAGGTGCGCTTCGGCTATGGCGCCAACGTCGACCCCGTCCATCAGCGGACGTTCGAGTCGCGCTTCGGCATCCCGTTGATCGAGGCCTGGGCGATGACCGAAACGGGCGGCGCGATTGTGATCGCCTCGAGCCACGAGCCGCGCGATATCGGCACGCGTTGCTTCGGCCGGCCACGCGACGGCATGGCCGTCCGTCTCGTCGACCAGGAGGACCGCGAGGTCGCCAACGATGTCCCAGGGGAGTTGCTAGTCAGGCGCGCAGGCCCTGACCAGCGACAGGGCTTTTTTCGCGGTTACCTAAAGGACGCGGCGGCCACCGATGCCGCCTGGCAAGGTGGCTGGTTCCATACAGGCGATATCGTCCGGCGCGACGATGACGGCAACTTGCATTTCGTCGACCGGCTCAAGAACATCATTCGGCGCGCAGGCGAAAACATCGCCGCGCTGGAAGTCGAGGCTTGCCTGCTCGAACACGTCGCCGTCCAGCAGACCGCCGTGATCGCCGCGCCCGATGCGCTGCGCGACGAGGAAGTCATGGCCTGCGTGGTGGTCGCGCCGGGGCACGCGGCCGACAGGACCACTGCGGCTTCTCTTCAGCAATGGTGTCTCGAGCGGCTCGCCTATTTCAAGGCACCCGGCTATATCGCCTTCGTCGACGCTCTGCCGACGACCTCGACGAACAAGGTGCAGAAGACACGCCTTGCGGCATTCGGCGCCAATCCGCTATTAGCCCCGTTATGTTTCGACCTGCGAGCGTTCAAGAAGCGCACCGTCTAGCCTGTCAAGGCGAATCGGTGTGGCGCGCCACAATCGCACCGTTCGCTTCGATCGTCAGCGCGACACGATCACCGCGTCGCGCGGAGACGTCAAGTCTGGCGATCACACGCGGGCCGGCAACGGTATGCACCGTGGCAAGCGCGCCCCCTTCATCCGCATCGCCGCCACCGGCGCGATGCCGGACGACAGTCATCTCCTCGACGTGGCCTTCTCCCGCCTCCACCTCATGAAACGTGTCCATGCCGCAAACGGGGCAGAGCAGGCGACGAGGGAAATCGGCGTGACCGCAAGCGCCGCAAGCGAAGACCGTCAGTGGTGTCGTCATGGCGCATCCTGACGTTCAAGGATCACCGCGTTCGCACACATGCCATAGCGGTACTCGACCATGCCGTATCCACTGACGAGCGCCCGCCGCGCCCCTTCAACTTGCCGAGCGCCGGCACCGTGACGAAGCTGAGTGAGCGCTTCGACTAGTCCATGCATGCCGGCTGCGGCGCCTGCCTGCCCGGCAGACAACTGGCCGCCCGAAGTGTTGAGGGGAAATTCGCGGGTTGCGATACGCTGCCGGATCCATGATCCCAGGTCGCCGTCCGGCACGAAGCCGAGATCGTCGAGCTGGGCGAGCACCATGGCGGGATAGTCGTCGTAAACCGACACCACATCCATGTCGGCCGGATCGCGCCCTGCACCGCCCCACAAGTCGTCGCGTATTTGGCGCAGACCCGTCGCGAGGCCATCGCCCTGCTGATGGTCAAAGTTATAGCTCGCACGCAAGGCCCGGATGGCGACCCCTGGCGCAGCGTCCGCACAGCCCTTTCGCTGCGTTGTGGTCAGCACCAGCGCATTAGCGCCCGACACCACAGGCACGCAATCGAACCGGCAAAGCGGATCGGCCACCATGGGCGCATCGAGATAAGCCTCGACTGTCAGCGGTTCCCGATAGACCGCCTGCGGATTCAAGGACGCCCATGCACGTTGGGCGACGCAAAGCGCGGCATAGTCTTCTCGGCGTAAATTCCGCGCTGCCATCTGCCGCTGCGTGAGCATGGCGAACAAGGGATTGGGGCCGCCTGTCCTGAGCGGTGTCAGATAGTCGCGGGTGGCGACGTTGTAGCGCTCCACCAGCGAGGTGAAATCCTTCGGCTCGAAATGATCGCCGCTGACCAGCACGATCACCGACGCATCGCCCGCCTGGATCGCACGGGCCGCGTGCTGAAGCAGATTGATGCCGCTCGCGCCACCCTGACAATCGTCCATGCACCAGCGCACGCTGAGCCCAGCGCGCCAGGCAATGTCGATTGCGTGGTCGGGCGACAGCGTGAAGGACGCGACACCTAGGCCGTCCACCTCACGCGTGTCGATGCCGGCCCGCCGAAGGGCGCCGGCAATCGCTTGTCCGAGCAAGGTCGCCGTCGTGGTTTTCGCGTGCCGGCGATACGGCACTTCGAGCGCCGCCACGATCGATACACCGGCGAAGTCGTTCATCATGCTGGCCGTGCCCTCAGGCACTGTTTTCGTCAAGGAAGTACTGTTGTTCGGCATCGTCAAGAAAGGCCTGCGTCGCAGCGCGCACGGCGACCGGATCGCGTTCGACAAAACCCTTGAGCAAAGCCTGCATCCCATCGGCCACGATCTTCATCACGCCACGCTTGGTCATCGTGCCGTGGCGGACCTTGCGTGTGTGATCGGAGAACCGCAGGATGGTGCCTTTGAGTCGGGTGTTCTGCACGGACTCGAGCCAGATCCCGCGGAACTCGATATTCGCTTCCATCATCAAGGGTATGTCGCGTTTGTCACAGGCGCGCTTGCATTTGCGGTAGGCCGCACTCATCGCCGCGAGCTGGGCATCGCTGAGGACGGTGACCGTACCGGCTGCGGCACTCGGCTCGATCAGCCGCCGCACTTCGAAGATTTCACGCACGTCCTCTGGGCCGAGATCGGGCGTCACGAAGCCGCGTGTCGTGCCAACCAGATAGCCTTCGTTGACGAGCCGCAACAAGGCCTGGCGCACCGGCATGCGCGTGCATTCGAATTCAAGCGCGATTTCGTAGTCGAGCACCCGGTCATCGGGCTTAATATGACCTCGCTGCAAACGCTGCAGGATCTCCTGGTAGACCGATTCCATCAAGGTGGTCTGCCGCAACGCGGTTCGACGCGGCTGCTTACTGACGGCCGGGTCGGGTGCTGTCGTCGTTTTTTTTTCAATCATCGCTCGTCTCGTGGCTGGACGACCCCGGGATCCGGCGGCCGCCTTTTACCCAATTGTACTGGGAGGCGAAGGGCATGCCCAACCGGCCAACCCGTTCGCACCACGCCCCCTTCGGCCGCCCTCGCCTGGTCTCCTCGCGGCGGCAGTCATCACTCCATCACACGGCTTAAAAGACTGACATGACCGATTCGGCTGCCTTGTCGGCCAGCGGCACGAATGCCACAGGCGGCCACCTGACGCTGGCATCGTCGCTCGGCACCGCATCGATCAGCGTGCGCGTATAGGGGTCGCGCGGATTCGAAAAAACCTCTTCGGTGAGCCCCTCCTCGACCACCACGCCGGCCCGCATCACGAGCACGCGGCTGCACAGATAACGCACCACCGAGAGATCGTGCGAAATCAGCAGCAACGCAATCTGTCGTTCGCGGCGCAATTCAAGCAAGAGGTTCAGGATCTGCGCCTGCACCGACACATCGAGGCCCGAGACGATCTCGTCCGCAACGATCAGTTGAGGCGCCGCACATAGCGCACGTCCGATGTTCACGCGCTGTTTCTGTCCTCCCGAGAGCTGCGAAGGGAAGCGGGAAATCGTGTCGACCGGTAGTCCGACATCGCGGAGCACGGACTGCGCACGCGTGAGCCGCTCGTTCGCGGCGAGATTCGGCAAGCCTGCGGCCTCGAGTGCCTGTGTCAGCAGACGCTCGACCGAGCGGCGCGGGTTCAGCGCGGACTGCGGATCTTGGAAGATGATCTGTACCTGCTCGCGGGCGCGTCGCACGAGCTCGGGATTGCCATGCGTGAGATCGGCTCCCCCGATCAGCACCCGCCCGTCGGTAGGCTGTTCGATTCCCATCAGCAGACGTGCGACTGAGCTTTTCCCGCTGCCGCTCTCGCCGACGATACCAACAAACTCACCGGGCATGATCTTCAACGACAGTGGCTTGACCGCGTCGAAGCGCGTCTTGTTCTGGCCGAACATGCCGCCACGGGCGGTATAGGTCAGGGACGCCTCGCGCAGTTCGACGACCGGGGGGGCGTCCTCGACTGCAAGCGGCAAGGGCAACGCGGCCTCGAGATCAGCTAGCTCGGCAGCGTGCTCACAAGGCTGCGCGCAAGCGACGCGATGACCATTCTGCGCGACACGCTGCGGCAGCGCCGCGCCGCACGATGAATCGGCGGTGGCGCAACGCGGCGCGAAGCGGCAGCCGGGCATCTCCGCGAGCAACGACAAGCCGGGCATCTGTTGCTTGAGCACGGGCAAGCGGCGGCGCGGCCCGGACAGATCGGGGCTCGCATACTTGAGCGCACGCGTATAGGGATGTCGCGGCATGTCGAGCACATCGCGCGCGGGGCCATACTCGACCAGATCGCCCGCGTACATCACGGCGACATCGTCACAGACATGCGCCGCCAGACGCAGATCGTGCGTGATGAGCAACACGGCTGTCGCAGACTTGCGTTGAAGTTCGGCGAGCATCCCCATCACGCGCGTCTGCGTCACGACGTCGAGCGCGGTGGTCGGTTCATCTGCGACGAGCAGCTTGGGTTCGCTCGCGAACGCCATTGCGATCAGCACGCGCTGGCATTGGCCGCCGGACAACTGATGCGGATACCGCTTGAGCATCTCGTCAGGCACCGGCAGGCGGACTGAAGCCAGTGCATCACGCGCGACCTTCGTGCGCTCGGACGGTGCCACGCCGATACGCGTCAGATGTTCGTTGAAGGTGTCGCCGATGGTCCAGAGCGGATTGAGCGCGGTCAGCGGCTCCTGCGGGATAAAGGCAATCTCGCGCCCGAGCAACGCCCTGCGGTCGCGCGCCGACATCGCGAGCAAGTCGCGCCCGTCGAAGTGCATCGAACCACCCGTTACGTTGAAATTCGGCGGCAGCAAGCCCGACACCAGCCGGGCCAGCATGCTCTTGCCTGCGCCGGATTCACCGACCAGGCCGAGCACGCGGCCACGCCCGATCGACAGGCGCAGCTCACGCAGCGCGGCCACGGGGCCGGCTCCGATGTTCGCGGTCAGCGTCACGCCTTCAAGCGAGAGCACGCTGGCGTCCTTCGATTCGGTCTGCATCTTTACTCTCTCCTGGAACGCATGCGCGGATCGAACACCACGCGCAAACCGTCGCCGAGCAGATTGCAGCCCAGCACGGTGATGACGATGGCAAGCACCGGAAACAGCAGGCCGGTGAGCGACTCATGCATATTGATCCGCGCGTCGGCAATCATCACGCCCCAGGCCGTCACATTGGCCGGCACACTCAGTCCGATAAAACTCAGCAATGCCTCGACCGTGATCGCCACCCCCATCTCGAGCGAGAGGAGTGTGATGATCAGAGGCAACGCAGCAGGCAGGATCTCGCGCAGCATGATCCGGATGTGGCTGAAGTTCAGCAGCTGGGCCGCGAGGATATAGTCGCGCTGCCTGACCACCAGCACTTCGGCGCGAACCACCCGGCAAAAGCGGGTCCAGTCCACCAGCACGATCGCAAGGATCACGTTGCCGATACCGACGCCGAAGCTGACCATGAGCACGAGCGACAGCACGACGGGCGGAAACGACATCCAGAGGTCGACGAGATAGGTGATGGCCCGATCGACGCGGCCGCCGAAATACCCCGCGACAATGGCAAGCGTGCTGCCGAAGACACCCGCGCCGAGCGCGGCCACCACTGCGACGATCATCGCGATCCGGCTGCCGTACAGCAGACGCGACAGAACATCGCGCCCTAGGCTGTCGGTGCCGAGCAGATGGCTCATGTCACCGTCGGGCAGCCACGCGGGCGGTGACAGCATATGCAGCAGGTCCTGCTCGAGCGGATCGTGCGGCGCGAGCCAGGGCGCAAAGATCGCACAGAACACCACGACCAGCACGATGGCACCGCCGAGCCAGAGATTGACGGCACGCAACAGCCGCGTGACCCGATCTCCGGGGCCGGCTGATCGCGCGCGGCGTGACTTCGTACCCAATGCGGCCTGCTTGCCCGAGGCGCCTGAACTCGCGCCTGTACCCGGCGACGGTTCAAGCGCGGACGATCGATCGACCCGCGAAGTGTCGGTCTTGGAGTTCATGCGGCCTCGCGAAGACGGGGATTCATAATGACGTAGAGGGTGTCGACAATGGCATTGATCAGCAGCATCAGCGCGCACGAGATGATCGCAATGCCCTGGATCAGCACGAGGTCGTTGTTGCTGACCGCCTGCAACATCAGGTTGCCGACGCCCGGGAAAGAAAAGATCATTTCAACGAGCAGCGCACCGCCAAACAGAAAGCCAAACTGAACGCCGATCATCGTCAAGGCGGGCAACGCCGCGTTCTTGAGCATATGGCGCCAGAGAATCCGGCTCTCCGAGACGCCGCGCAACCGCGCCACTGCGACATAGGCTTCGCCGCGCTGGTCGAGCAGGCTCGAACGCAGCACACGGATCACTAGCGGTGCGAATCCGAAGGCAAGCGACAGGGAGGGCAGCACGAGATGGCGCGCCGCGCCAAACCATTCATGCCACTGCCCCTTGAGCACAAAGTCGATCAGGAGGAAGCCCGTGACGTGCGGCATCATCACGCCGTCGTCGACTCGCCCCGTGAAGGGCAACACCGGCAGCAACACGCCGAACACGGCGACGAGCAGGAGCGCCCAGAGAAACGACGGCACCGACTGCATCAGCACGACACCAAGGCCGACCGGCAATTCCCACACCTTGTCGGTGACCGCATACGCGAGCACGCCGCCCGGCACACTGATCAGTAGCGACAGCACGAGCGAGGCGAGGCAGAGTTCCAAAGTCGCGGCAAGAGTCGAACCGATCAGCGTCGTGACGCCCTGGTGGAAAGCAATCGATTCACCCAGATTGCCGTGCAGTGCGTTCCCGAGCCAGATCAGGAACTGCACCGGAATCGGCTTGTCGAGACCGATCTGGTGACGCAGCGCGGCGGCATCGGCAGCCGTCGCGTTGGGCGGCAGCATCATCGCGAGAGGGTCGGTCGGGATCATTCGCAGCACAACGAACACCACCAGCGACAACACCAGCAGCGTCGGAATCGCCGCCAGCAAGCGACGTGACAACACAATAGAAATTAGCCGTAGCATCGGCGCTCCCTGCGGGTTTCCAGAATTCGAATGACATAGACCTGTTTCACGGCAAACTCCGTTCGAGGACCTTGCCTGGGTTCAGGACATTGGTCGGATCGAGCGCGTGCTTGATCGCACGCATGGCATGCATGGCGCCCGCATCGCGGGTATGGCCGAGATACGCGCGCTTCTTGCCGCCGATGCCGTGCTCGGCGGACACCGCACCGTTCCAGTCACGCGTGAGTTCGTAGACGGCTGCGTCGACCGCCTCGTGCAGATTGGGCGGTGCTTCACGTGCGTCGAGATGCGCGATCACATGGAGATTGCCGTCGCCGAGATGACCGTAGACGAGTGTCTGGATCGCGGGCCAGCGTTCATGGAGCATCGTCTCGCACTGCCGCGCGGCCTCACCGATGTCTGCAATGGAGAAGCTCACATCGAAGGCGATCAGATCGGGCATCAAAATCGGAAACTCGGCGGGCGCATCCCGCACGGCCCAGAACGCCTTCGCATCGGACGAGGAACGCGCGAGCGCAGCGTTTTCGACCACCCCTTCTTCAAGCATCTCGCCGAGCATCGCCTCAAACTCCTCGGCGTCGCGCTGCGCGTTCGAGCCGACACTTTCGATCAGCACGTAGTAGGCATGGCGTGAATCGAGGGGCGCGCGCAAGCCGGCGATATGGTCGAGCACATAGTCGTAGTAGCTCGGCCACATGACCTCGAACGCGGAGACGCCACCCGGCAATTGAGACTGCGCAAAATGCAGCAAGCGCGTGACCGCGTCGAAGTCCGGCAGGCCACACCATGCGGTCGACACACTCGAAGGCCGCGGTGCGAGGCGCAGCACTGCGCGGGTGATCACGCCCAGCGTGCCTTCACTGCCGATCAGCAGGTTCTTGAGGTCGTATCCGCTATTGTTCTTGACCATCTTGTGGAGATCGCAGACGACCGTTCCGTCCGCGAGTACCGCTTCGATGCCGAGTACCTGTTCACGTGCCATGCCGTACTTGATCACGCGGTTGCCGCCAGCGTTGGTCGCCAGATTGCCGCCGATCGTGCAACTGCCCCGCGCGCCGAGATCGAGCGGGAACATCATGCCCGCCTCATCGGCCGCTTCCTGCACGGTCTGCAGCAGCACGCCGGCCTGCACGGTAATCGTGCCGGAGATCACATCGATCTCTTCGATCGCTGTCATGCGCTCAAGGCTCAAGGCCACCTCGCCGCCGTGCAGGTTCGCCCCGCCCGCAAGCCCGGTCAGACCACCCTGGGGCACGACGGCCTGCCCATGGGCGTGGCAGAACGCGATCGCACGCGCGACATCCTGTGTGGTTCTCGGGCGCAGCACCGCGACGGGCTCAGCGCCCGGCGTGCCGCTCCAGTCGCGTACGCGCCGCGTGCCGAGTTCGCTCTGCGCGATCACCATGTCTTCGCCGAGTGCTTCGATCAGCTGGTATGCAAAAACGGGCGAGTCCACGTAGACGCTCCTGCCGCTGAGATGAAGGGGAGTGATGCGTATCGCATCACTGGCGCAATGCCGCGGTGGTGCTCTGGAAACCGCGCCGGGTCACGTCGATATCGCTCGCGGAGACCACGAAGTCGAAGCCCCGGGCGAGCTGCCGTTGCGCATCCTCTGTGCTGCCCGTAAAGATTCCGCACGGCAGGCCATTGCTGCGCGCCGCGCGCAGCACGCGCTCGTGATCGGCGGCGAGCACCTCCTCGCGCACATCGCCGCGCGACAGCGCAAGGTCGCCAGTGCCGATGAACAGATAGTCGAGCCCTTCGACCGCCGCGATTGCCTCAACCTGCTCGACACCCGGTACGGTCTCGATCATTACGCCGATCGCGACACGGCCCGTATCGTTCCTCATGGCTTCCACGCCCGCGATCAGCGGACGCACGCCCCCGCCCGAACGTCTGCCAAGCGGCGGGTAGCGGCCGAACGACACCGCCAGCCGCGCCTGCTCGGCGCTTTCGACCAAGGGGATCAATGCTGACGAAGCCCCGGCATCGAGCGCCTCGCCGATCGATTGCGCCGTGTTGTCGGCACACCGGACGACGACGGGGACCTGATGCCGTGCCACGCCGATCGCCGCCTCGAGCGAGGCTCGCTCCCAAAGCCCATGTTGGCGATCGATCACGATGAAGTCTGGATAGGCGTCGAGCGCAATTTCTACCAGTGCGGGGCTGCCCAGCGCAAACCAGGTGCAGGCAAGCGGGCCTTGCGAAGACAGTTCCTCATGCAACGACACCGGCCAGCGCCGGATGTTGGGGTGGTTTTGCATCGTGTGTCCGAGAGCACGCCACGGGTGCAGCACAGGGTGGGACACCTCCCCGCGCCGGCCTCTGCTTCAAAAAAATTCTGAATTCAGATTATTGGCGCAAAAAACGGACGTCAAGCGGTTTGGCTACCTAGCGCAATGCCCCCGCACACCTATTGAAGGTTTCATTTTTTCTTCGTATCGTTGTCAGGCTGTGGTCTGGCTGCAGCCGCTTTTCCGCGCCCGCCCCGTGGTTGGACGGCACACGCCTATTCCTTCCTGTCCTGAGGCGCATCGAGGAACGCCTTCACGATTCGCGCGTAGTCCTTCGGGCGCTCCTCGAACATATGGTGCGAGGATTCGCTCATGACATAGACGTCGGCATACGGCAGCGAGCGGGCGAGCGACAGCGCGTACTCAGCGACCAGGAACGGATCGTCCATGCCCCAGAGGCACAGCACGCGGGCCTGGATCGCCGGAAACAGCGACTCAAGGTCTTCGTGCGCGCCGAGATGGCCGAAGTCCTCACCGACGGCGCGCTGGCCCGGCTCGAGGCTGTAGCGGTAACGCAGCTCGACGGTATCGTCAGGGATGCCCGAGGGATCCCACCATTCGAGCGAGGCCATGATGTGGCGCGCCTTCTCGCGTGTCGGGCCCTCGCCTGCCCAGTATTTCGACCAGGCCTGCTGCCCTTCGAGCTTGCGTTCGGGTGAGGCCGCGACGGCGTCGCGATCCATCGGCTGGCTGCCGCTGAGCACGATCTTGCGGACCAGATCCGGGCGTTTCGCCGCGAGGGCCAGTGCGACGGAACCGCCAATCGAACTGCAAATGAAGTCGGCATTGGAAATCGACTCGGCATCGAGGGCCGCCGCGAGATGCTCGGCCTGGAACGACCAGCGTGGGCTTTGATTGCGAATCTCGCTCGACAAGCCGAAGCCCAGCAGATCAACCAGAATGAGGCGTCGCTCGTCGATGAGTTCGGGCACCACCGCGCGGAAGTCGACCCATCCCGTACATCCCGGGCCGCCGCCGTGCAGGAACACCGTCGAGCGCCCCGTGCCAAGTTCGCACATCCAGATTTCGTAGTCGCCTGTGGGCACCCATCTGCCCTCCCGCACCCCAAGTTCCGTGTATTGCTGAGTGGTGACTTTCATTTCTTTCCTCTATCAGTACGGGTCGCCGTTGACGCACGGCGCGATATTCACGTAGACAACGTTCTTCTCGACCTTGACCGGATATGTCGCGAGGTCGACGGACGCGGGCCCTCTGAGCACCTTTCCCGTCTTCAAACAGAAGATCGCCCCATGCAGCTCGCATTCGACCGTGCAGTCTTCATCGACATAGCCATCGGCCAGCGAGAAGGTGGCGTGAGTGCAGGTGTCGGCAGTGGCAAACACGGCGTCGCCGACGCGGTAGACGGCAATCGGAGGCTCGACCGCGACGACGAGCGCGCCGTTGTCCGCGATCTCGTCGAGCCTGCACACTGGGCGCCATTCATCAGGCAGAGGGGCTGCGTTCATGGAACTCTCGCTGTCCTTCATGCTTGTCCAGGAACCGCAGCACATGGGTCGTGAAATCGTAGGGCCGTTCGAACGGCGGCCAGTGCCCACATTCATTGAAGACCACGACGTCGGCCTGCACCGCATAACTCATGATCGCCAACGCCTGTTCGAACGGCACCATCCGGTCGAAACGGCCGTGAATCACCAGCATCGGCATCGCCAGTTGCCGGAGCGCCGTGAGATTGCTGTGCGGCACACTCGTCGAGGCGAAATCGGCCGCGAAATGGTCCTCATGCTGCGCACGAAAATCCGTCATCTCATCAACGAGTGCCGCACTCACGAGCGTCGGATCGAAGACCAGTGCTTCCAGCAGACGCACAAGCTTCGAGCGATTCTGGTGATCGTGCTTGAGTTCGATAAAGAGGCGCGTGACTTCAGACGGGAACGGCACGATCAGATAGGGATCGCCGCCAGTCGATGCATGGCATGCGCCGATGACCAGACTGCTGACACGATCGGGATGCGCCAGCGCGACGTCGATCGCGGTCGTTGCCCCCATCGAGGTGCCGACCAATGGCGCACGCGCGATGCCCAGGTGGTCCATGACGGCGATGCACTGGCGCGCAGCGACGTCGTGCACCGGCTCGTTGTAGACGACCGGCCCGGACAGGCCAAAGTTCGGCAAGTCATACACGATGCAGCGAAAGTGCTTCGACAAAGTGGCGATCACCTCGCGATACAACCACCATCCGGTCACACCGGGCAGCGGCCCCCAGCCCTGGAGCAGGAACAGGGGCGCGCCTTCGCCGATATCCAGGTAGTGGACACGGCCATCCGCGGTATCGATGACATGCGAATACGACGAGGGCGCCAGCAGCATCGGACTGTCCGAATCCTGCCGGAGGCCTTGCGCCAGACCGGTAGAAGGGGCTTGAGCAGAGACACTTGTCATGGAGGAGGCCGCCGTCAAAAGAACACGCTCAGGTTCTTGGAGAGGACGACGTTCTGATCGAGGATCGCCAGCCGGCTCGCGATCCTGAACTGTGCGCCATACGCACGCAGTTCGTCATAACGCTCGCCAGCCCAGATATCCTCCTCCGTCTCACCGCGGTTGCGCGTGACGATGAAATTCGAGCGCACTTTGTACAGGTCCGGTTCGGCCGCCGTCTCGACACGAATATTGGTGATGAAGTGCCGGCTGCGCGAGCGCGGCTCCTCGGCCCAGTTCTGACCCGATTCGAGCTGCGCGATACGCAACTCGAGCAGCGGACGGTCGTCGTCGTAGTGCGCCATTTCGATCGCAGGCTTCGCGGTCGGGTCGAGTACGCGCTGGCGCCGAAGCCGGTTGCGCTGCACCGGCACCCGGTAGCTCACCTGCTCGTCGAACAGGCTCAGCCAGTCCTTGAACCGGTGTTCGTCGAGCAGTTGCGCCTCGTGGTAGAGGAATTGCGAGATCCTGAAATGCAGCAGGAGCGCCGAAAGACCTGCCGGCGAACTCGCCGACTCTGGATCGGTCACGACCGCTTCGTCAAGCGAAAGAGGTTCATTCATGGGCCGAGCTCGCGACAGTCTGGTCGAACGTTTCGGTCTCGGTAAGCGGTGCATCCGGCGTCACGCGCGGCCACTCTTTCGAGGTCATGAACTCGAGCCATCGCCGATAAAACGCGCGCTGTGGTCCCTCGCCGAAGTACGTCGCCTTCATCTTCCCTTTCACGAGGGGATGGTCGCTCGTCTCATGACCCAGACCCATTGTGTAGTTCCAGAAGATCTTCTTCGACTGGCAGCCATACTTGAGCACGCTGCCGATATTGTTCCATTGCTCACCATCGTCGACCTCCACGATCCCAGCCGGCCCTTCGGTGAAGCCCGCGGAAACCTGGATGCGTTTCTTGACGTCTTCCGGTGCATTCTTGTCGACCACCGTGAACGACCAGATCTCGAACTTGTTCGGACCCTTCGGATGCCAGATCCTAAGATTGGCCGAGCCTGAGAGGCCCGAGAAGTTCGGGAACACCGTGAAATTGGCCAGAATGTTCGCGCGCTCCTCGCCGACGTGGTCAGTCATGGCAAGCCGGCGCTCGTGGTTGTATTGCGCGATCGGGTCGTCGTTGAACCGGCTCTTCGCGTGCATGAACGAATGACCATGCCCCTCGCGCGAAGCGAACTGGCCGCCCTTCGGCATGGTGGCGAAGAGGCTCGGATCGAGCAGGCTAAATGACGAGACGTGAGAGACGGCCGCGTGATAGCCGTCGCCGCCGAACTGCTCGGCACCGAGCTTCCAGTTCCCCTCGATCGTCCATTTTATGACGCCCGGGAGGATCTCGATGCCACCCGGCAAGTGGTCGGCCCAGCCGTCGATCCAGTAGCACATGTCGCCGAGAAACTCCGTCAGCGGCGGTGCGGTCTTGTCGAACGTCGCAAACCAGAGTCCTTTGTAATGGTCCAGTTGGGCGACCTCGATCAGGCCCCACTCATCCTGGTTGAGTTCGCCGTGATAGGCATCGTCATGGTTGGGCACGCTGACGAGTTTGCCCGCGATGTCGAACGCCCAGCCGTGATAGGTGCAGGTAAATGTCTTGGTATTGCCGTCTTCGGCGCGGCACAGCTTGAGCCCGCGGTGGCGGCATACATTCAGGAAGGCCTTGACGCTGCCGTCGCGTTGCCGCGCGATCACGACCGGATCGCCGCCCATATAGGTCGTGAAAAAATCGCCCGGCTTGCTGATCATGCTGTCGTGCGCGAGAAATAGCCATGCACGGCCGAACAGCGCCTCGAGCTCCTGCTCGTAGACCGCGTCACTAATGAAAATCTCGGGGCTGATGAGCCCCTTTTCCCACTGCACCAGTTCCGTCAGTTGCTCGTCGTTGAGCGTCATTGTCCTGTCCTCGCGCTGATGTCTCGGGGCGTCTGCACGCCAGCCGTGTCATGCCGGTGCAGGCCGCTTCATCGAGACTGTGCGTTGAGTATGGACGGACGATTTCACGACCCGATAGGCCGCCAATAACGCGGATACGCAGAATTGACGAAGCGCCGCTCAGTCTTCGGCGCGGTGATGGAGAAGTGTCTCGGAAGGGAGTTCGCCGAACAGCGCGCGGTATTGACGCGCGAAGTGGCTCATCTCGAAGAATCCCCAGCGCGCTGCGGTGTCGGATACCGTGATCTTCTGCGATGTGGCGTGCTGCAGTTCGTCCCTGACCCGGCCGTATTTGAGCTTGCGGATATAGGAGGCGGGCGCCGCGCCGAGTTGCTTTTTGAACCAGTACTGGAGCTTTCGGTCCGACAAGTCGAACTTGGCGACGATGTCGTCGACCGAGAAATCGGCGCTGATATTTTCGTGGATGAAGTATTCGATCTCCGACACGAAGGCTGGCGTATCGAACGCGTCGCCCTTGCCCTCGCCCTCCGTGACGTTGAGGATGTCGCTCAGGAAGACGCCGATCCAGCATTCGAGCGCTCGCCTTGAATGCGGGTATCCGTTGCGATGGACAAAGCTGTCGATCAATCCCGTCAGGTTCCGGCGATCGGCGGCTCCGATCCGCGTGACCGTCATCCCCTTGCGCAGTTGCTTCAGCCGCTGCTTCTGCTTCTCGTGCTCGACTACGGCCTCATTGAGCCTCGTCGACACGACAAACTCCCCCTCTGGCCAATCCATGTCGTAGCGAAAGCCTGGCGCACACGAAATCAGTTCGCAAGCATCGTCCGGTCCTTGCGAGAGATTGCCCTTGAGGGTGAAGTGGTACGCATTGCCGGGCACCGTATGCGTTTGCATCGGACCCGTGCAAACCTGGCGCGAGATGATTGCGATCTGGTCGCCGACGCCGTAAATCGGACACGCCTCTTCCTTGGACAGCGTCAGTCGATAGTGGTCGCCGAAGTCACGCTTGATGACTTCAGACAGGCGATCCGGTTTCATTTCGCCGTAGAGCATCCTGTCGGCGTAGAGCGTCTTGTCAGTGAGTTCCGTCATGTCCCGCCCTCCCACTCGTTCACTCGGACTTCGATTCCTCGATGAAGCGCTCGAGCAGACGCTTGAGCTGGCTGGTATTGCGCGGACCGAGCGCTTCCTCGATCGTCTCGTGGTGCGCATCGACGCTGCGTTTCAGGCGTGTAACCATCTCGAGTCCGCGATCGCTGATATAGAGCAAGACCTTGCGGCTGTCGCGCTCGTCGACCGCGCGCTGCACGAGCCCGCGGCTGACGAGCTTGTCGACGTTCTTCGTGAGCGCGGGGCCGTTGAGCAGCACCTGTTCGGCGAGCTCGCCCATCGAATGCCCTTTCTCGTCCGAGACGACTTGCAGGATTCGCCAGTGATCCTCATTGACGTCCTCGTCCGCGATTGACTGCGCGATGCCGAGCTTCATCTGTCGATGGGCCGATGCAAGCAAGTAAGACAGGTAGTTCGAAAGGTCGTGACCCGGCATGGTAGATGCTTGAGATTGAGAAAACGTAGGGATGATTCTACGCAACAACATTTTCCTTGGAAAGTATGGTGCAGGGTCATCGCCACGAGCGTTGCTTGTGCGCGCTCGCCCAGTGTTAGTGCGCGCTGTTTGCTTGCGTGCCGTGCATGCCGTGCGCTGCGCCCTGCGCATTCACGGCGACTGAATGACCGCTTGACCTTGCTATCCCGTACCTCACTTGCCCGATCCGATCCATGAGCCGAGCTGCACCGTCCGCACGCATCAAGCGTGGCACCCGTGAGTTGAACATTGCCTTGTGCGTGCCGCTCGGCGGAGCGGCCGGCATTTGCGGCCCAGCGGCGCTCGCTTCCGCCAAGCTTGCGATCGCCGAACTCAACGCCAACTCGGGCATCACCGGACGCCAGTGTCATCTCGTGACCGTAAACACGGGCGATGACGCCGTCGAACTCACGGACGCCCTTGCCGAACTCGTCGACGTGGGCCGTATCGATGCGCTTGTTGCCATGCATACGAGCGCGGTGCGTCATGATCTTGTAAGCGGGCTCGGCGGACGCATTCCGTTTGTCTACACGCCCTCTTATGAAGGCGGAGAGTGCACGCCCGGCGTCTTTGCGATCGGCGCAACCCTCACTGAGCAACTGCAGCCCGCGATTCAGTGGCTGACCCTGCGTCACGGTCTGCGCCGCTGGCTGTGCGTGGGCAACGACTATGTCTGGCCGCGAGCCGCCCACCAATATGCGCGCGACTACGTCACCGCGACGGGCGGCAGCGTAGTGGGTGAAATCTGCCTGCCGTTCGGCACCAACGACTACGGGCCCGTGCTCGACGCCTTGCGTGAGCGCCGCGCCGATTCGGTGCTGATTTCCCTGATCGGCCAGGACGCGGTCGAATTCAATCGCGCATTCGGCGAGGCCGGACTGGCCGACACCGTGCTGCGTCTGTCGTGCGCGTTCGGCGAAAACGAGTTGCTTGGCATCGGCGCATCTCATGCTCGCAACCTCTATGCAGCATCAGGTTATTTCGCCTCGCTCGATACCGCGTCGAACCGATCGTTTAAGGAGCGCTACTACAGCCGCTTCGGCGAACGTGCGCCGACGCTGGATAACTGCGGTCAGTCCACCTACGAGGGCATTCACTTTCTCGCGGCCCTGCTCGACGACTCGGCGAATCGTCCTGCGAACCGGCGCACCTTGAGCCAGCTCGGCGTCAAGCCACTGGCCTACCGCAGCGCACGCGACGCCGTCTACGCGGGCAATCGGGTGAGCAAGATGCCGATCTATCTGGCGCGCGCTGAAGGCCATGCGTTTCGCGTGTTGACACGATTCTGAGTTTCGACGCCTCGCAACACCGCCTTCGCTCCACGCCTCGCATTCCGTTGCCACATCGCCACGTCGCCAAACCCCCACGTCCCCATAGTAGCGCCTTCAACCATTTATTTTCCACGGAAAATAAATGGTTGACTTGGAAAATAGTTGTTCCTACCATCGACCCCGACAAAAAGCTCACGGCCCGATACGCCGGAGAGCGCTTTCATTCGCGCACTGGGGCACCGTCCCAGCACGCCTTTATTCGCGGAGTCATCCAATGGCAGTCAAACGCCCCACGCTTGCGCAGCTCGACGAAATCGCTTCAGACTTCGGCATGCATCTGTCCGAATCACAACTCGCGACCTACGACACGTTGCTGCAGTCGAGCTTCGACGCATACGACGTGGTCGATGCCCTGCCCGACTACGTGCCCCTTGTCACCTATCCGCGCACGCCAGGCTACCGTCCTTCCGGCGAAGAGAACAAGTACGGCGCGTGGTACGTGAAGACCACGATCGAAGGCAAACCGGGCGGCAAACTGGCGGGCAAGACCGTCGTCCTCAAGGACAACGTCTGCCTCGCCGGCGTGCCGATGATGAATGGTGCGTCGACCCTCGAGGGCTATATGCCCAATATCGATGCGACGGTCGTCACGCGACTGCTCGACGCCGGCGCGACCATCGTCGGTAAGGCGACTTGCGAATATTTCTGCTTCTCCGGCGGCTCGCACACGAGCGCCCCGATGCCTGTCCACAACCCTTATCGGTACGGCTATTCGGCTGGCGGTTCATCCTCAGGCAGCGCAGCGCTCGTCGGTGCGGGCGAGGTCGATCTCGCCATCGGTGGCGACCAGGGCGGTTCGATCCGCATGCCGGCCTCGTTTTGCGGTGTTTACGGCATGAAGGCGACCCACGGCCTCGTACCCTACACGGGCGTGGCGCCGATCGAATTGACCATCGACCATACCGGCCCGATGACGTCCACCGTGACCGACAATGCCCTGATGCTCGAAGTGCTCGCCGGCCCCGACGGACTCGATCCCCGTCAGCATGCGGGCCGCACGGCACAGCCCTATACCGAACTCATGCTGGGTGGTGTGAAGGGGCTGAAGATCGCGATCGTCACCGAGGGCTTTGGCTGGCCAAAATCAGACGGCGCGTCGGACGCCAAGGTCCGCGAAGCGGCCGCGCATTTCACCGCGCTCGGCGCGAGCGTGACCGAAGTCTCGATCCCGATGCACCGAATCGGCGCGTCGATCTGGATGCCGATCGCTGCCGAGGGGGGGACCCAGCAGATGATGAAGGACAATGGTCACGGTTTTAACTGGAAGGGGCTCTACGTGACCAGCATGATCGACTTCCACGCGAGCTGGCGCCAGCGTGCCGACCAGTTGTCCGACACGCTCAAGGCCACCATGATCCTCGGCGAATATTTCATCCGGCACTATCGCGGCCGCTATTACGCAAAGGCCCAGAATCTCTCGCGCCAACTCGCGCTGGCCTACAACACGGTGTTTGCCGACTACGACCTGCTGCTGATGCCGACCGTGCCGATGACCGCGACCCCGCTGCCGAAGGCCGATGCAACGATCGAGGAGATCATGGAGCGCGCCTATGAGACCTTGCCGAACACAGCGCCCTTCGACGTGACCGGTCACCCTGCGCTGAACGTCCCCTGCGGGATGCTCGACGGCTTGCCGGTCGGCATGATGCTGGTGGGCAAGCTCTGGGATGAAGCGACGATCTATCGCGCGGCATACGCGTTCGAGCAGTCGGGCGACTGGAAGAAACGTTAGACGCGCCGTGCCGAGCCGTTCACCCGGGCCCGGCGGACCTGCCGTCTGCCTAGGCCAGGTGAACCACCGTCCACGTCAGCCAAAGCGAAAACGTACCGAGCACAATCGAAGCCGCGCGCTGCACCCGCGCGGGGCTGAGCCACACGAGGCGGCCGCTGCCAAGCGCCGCACCGAACGCGACCCAGGCGAGACCGATCGGAATCAGCATCAGGGTGAACAACGTCATCGCTTCCAGATACGCGGGGAAACTCGCGAACGCCACCGCGGGAAATATCGCACTTGCAAACAAGATTCCTTTCGGATTGAGCAAGGTCGCCACTAGCAAGGTTCGCATACCGATGACCTGTTGCGTCGACGAAGGCAAGGCCACGGCCGTGCGCCACATGCGCACCGCGAGATACGCGATATAGAGGCTACTGGCGATACGCACGAGCATGGGCAGCCAGGTCAGCGAATGCGCGACATGCACCAGGAAATGCCCCCAGATTGAAATCGACACCAGATAGCCCACGAGCTCGGCAGCCGTCAGACGGGCCGAGCGCCGCACGCCCTGCCTTAGTCCTGCGGCAGCGAGCAGCGTATTGGTGGGACCCGGCATGATCAGTATCACGACGGTTCCCAGCACGAACAGCATGGCACTTGAAGTCGAAAGCATGGGTCAGGTCCGGCGAAAGCGGTTGGGGATACTCGAATCTTCTCGCGGCAACATTAGCACGGCATCGAGTCCCGTACCTGCGCGGTTTCTCAGGATCAGCGTCGCGCCATGGGCGGCAGCGATACTCCTGGCGATGGTCAGCCCGAGGCCCGTCCCGGGGTTGCGATCATGATCATGGCCGTGGATGTCTTTTGACGCATCGAGCTTGAAATAGGCTTCAAAGACTCGCTCGAGCATTGTTTCGTCCGGAATACCGGGGCCACTATCGCTCACCGTCACCTGTACCGCATGCCCGAGATCGGCCACATGAACGACGACTCGAGAGCCATAGCGAATGCCGTTGTCGACAAGATTCTGCAAGCAGCGTTTCAGATTGCGCGGATACCCGCTCACCGGGCGCAGCGCATGTCCTTCGACGCCCACCTGATGCCCTGCTTCGCGCGCATCCTCGGCCAGCCCGTCGATCATCGAGTCGAGATCGATCTCATGGCGCGCCTCCGTAATTTCAACGCCCTGAACCGCATCCAGCGTCGCACGCACCATGGCCTCCATCTCTTCGAGATCGCCGCGCAAGCGATCCCTCCAGGACGCGTCGGGCAACATTTCAACGCGCAGCCGCAAACGCGTGAGCGGCGAGCGAAGATCATGCGACACGGCCGAGAGAAAACGCGTACGCACCGCCATTCCTTCGATCAATTGAGCCTGCATCGCATTGAACGAGCGGGCGGCCGTGCGCACTTCGCCAAGTCCGCTCACCCGTAAAGGGGAACGATGCATATTGCGTCCAAGCGCCTCGGCCGCCTCGGCAAGTTGTTTCAGCGGCCGCACAGCCAGGCGCACCGCGATGAGCGCCAGCAAAAGCACGGCCATGAGTCGAAGGAAGTAGATCCGCACGAGATAGTCGAACACGAGCCGGCGCGGTTCGGTCAACATCCCTGCCTGCCCTTCGTTTGCGCGAACATCGAGCCATCGTCCCTGCGGCAACTTGAGCAACACATGGAAATCGCCCGATGGCATCCGCGAATTGAACAAGGTCCACACTCCAGTGTGGCCGCTATCGTCGCGTAAATGTGCGTCGATCAGGCGCACTTCGACAGTCTCACCCAGACGGCGCCGGATCACGCCCGAAATAAGATCGCTCACCGTCTGCATGGCAAGCGGGCCTGTGACAGTGGGCGCCGATGCCATTGCAGCCGAGGTCGGTGGGTCGATCCAGTCAAGCCGATAGCGTGCATCGCCGAGTGCACCGATGATCTCCCGGCGCGTACTGTCGTCGGGAGCCCGCTCGAGCAAGCGAACGGTATCGGCAAGACGGCTCGCAAAGAGTCGCGCAGGAATCTCGAGGGCCCGGTTGTCGTGTGTCTCAAACCAGATCGTGCTCGTGAACAGCTGCCCGGCAAACATGCCGGCAACGAGGATCAGGACGAGCCGCCCATACAGGGTATCGGGCCAGAGGCTAAGCTTCATCGGAGAACGTCGTTCATGCTTCGTGGACCACTTCGGCGATCAGCATATAGCCTTCGTTGCGCACCGTGCGAATCAGCGCAGCGCGTCGCGCCGCATCATTCAGGTGCTGGCGCAGGCGACTCACGCACACGTCGATGGAGCGGTCGAGCGGCGTGCGCTCCTTGCCGAACACCTGATCGAGAAGGAATTCGCGAGAGAGCGGCCGGTTCGGGTGATCGAGCAAGGTGCGCAGCGTCCGGTAGTCCGAGCCGCCGAGCGAGACGATCACGCCATCGGGCGAGAGCATCTGCTTCATGCGAGTGTCGAGCCGCGAGCCCGCGAAACTGACGAAGGCCGAGACGTTGCCGGTTCCAGGACGCGCACCCGGGACACTTCGAGTGCGCCTGAGCACCACCTTGATCTTTGCAACGATCTCACGCGGATCGAATGGCTTGGGCAAGTAGTCATCCGCGCCCATTTCCAGCCCCTGGATCCGATCGAGCAATCCGCCCCGCGCGCTCAGAATGATAATCGGCATGCCATGGTCACGACGCAGTTCTCGCGTGATGTCCAGCCCATCTTCCCCATCGAGCATCAGATCGAGCACCACCAGGTCCACGGTCGACGTGCGGATGACCTGCTTCATCTGCGCGCTGTTTTCAGCGGCGCTCGTGTGATAACCCATGCTGCGCAGGTAGTCGCACAGCAACTGGCGAATGTTGGGGTCGTCGTCGACGACGAGGATGTGATCCATCGTTCAATTCTTCTTCAGTTCTTCTTGCACCGGCTCTGCATGCGCGATCGAGTCGGCTCAACACATTCCATTACAAAACGCGTGTGCCTCAACACATTGCCATTACATCTCGCCGCTAGAGTGTCATCCGCAAATGGAAATCATTCTCATTCGTTAAATATACCATGACGATTTTTCTGTTTTTGGATGGCGGCCGAGCACGCGTTGAAAAGAAAACGCGGCTGAAGATCATGTGTGCCCTGGCCATGGGCGCGGGAACAGCCGGGTACGCCGGCGCCGCGCAGGCCCAGAGCAGCGTGACGCTGTACGGCATCATCGATGCCGGCCTGATCTACACGGATAACCAGAAAGGCCATAGCGCCATTCAGGCCACCAGCGGCAACGTAACCGGCAGCCACTGGGGCATGGCCGGACACGAAGACCTGAGTGACGGCACCTACGCGATCTTCCAGCTTGAAAGCGGCTTTAGCGTGACGAACGGCTCCTCGCGCCAGGGTGGCCGCCTGTTCGGTTATCAGTCGTATATGGGCTTGTCCAATGACCGCTATGGGAAGGTGACGCTCGGGCGACAATACGACTCCGTCGTGGACTATCTCGCGCCGCTGAGTTTCACGGGGCATCATCCCGGCGGCAATAACCTGGCCGCCCACCCCTACGACAACGACAATCTGAACAACTCGTTTCGTGTGAACAACGCCGTAAAGTACTCGAGCGCCTCGTATTCAGGCTTGCGCTTCGGCGCCCTGTACGGCTTCTCGAATGCCACCGACGGCTTCGACGACAATCGCCTGTACAGCTTTGGCGCTTCGTATGACGCGGGTCCCTTGAGCCTGGGTGCGGGGTATTTCCAGATCAACAACAGTGGTGGCACCAACACCGACGGCGCGCTGACCCTGACGGATCGCAACTTCCTCTCGGCCCGCCAGCGCACGTACGGCGCGGGGGCAAACTACACGATCGGATCAGCGAAACTCGGCTTGGTCTGGACCCGCACGCAACTGGTCGGACTCGATGCCATCAACGGGCCCAACAGCCTGGGGCTGGTTCAGAACGGACAGGGCGCAAGCTTCAGCAACTACGAACTGAACCTCGCCTACGCACTGACACCGGCCTTGAACGTGAGTGGCGAATACACCTACACGGATGGCGCATTGTCGACCTCGAGCGGTGCCCATCATCCGAAATGGCAAGAGCTATCGGTTCAGACAGACTACCTGCTATCCAAGCAAACCGACGTGTATCTGCAGGCGAGCTACCAGCACATCGCCAGCGACGGTTCCGGTCTGAGCGCCGACATCAGCGCGCAGAGCATCTCGTCGACCAATCAGCAAGTGGTGGTGGGCGCCGGGATGAGACACCGGTTCTGATATGTGTTGTTCCCGAGTGCAGAACGAATGGGGATGGACCGGCAGAAAGGCATCGTCCCTTCAGGGCATAGGCTATCCGGCCGAGTCCCCCGCGCATGACGCGGCAGGTTAAACTGACGTCCGTTATGGCTGGATTCGCGCGAATGGTTCGCGGGGGTCCAGTTCGATTCAAAGCGTCATTTTTTGCCATCGCCGACTCACCTGCGCCTCATGCTCAATCCCGCTTCGCTCGATACTTCGCCGCCCGCTCCTGCAGCGGGCCACACGCCGATGATGCAACAGTATTTACGCATTAAAGGCGAGCATCCGAACACCCTCGTGTTCTATCGGATGGGCGACTTCTACGAGTTGTTCTACGAGGACGCGGTCAAGGCCTCGCGCCTGCTCGACGTGACGCTGACGCAGCGCGGCTCGTCCAATGGCGTGCCGATCAAGATGGCCGGGGTGCCCTACCACGCGGTCGAACAATATCTCGCGAAGCTGGTGAAGCTCGGCGAATCGGCGGCGATTTGTGAACAGATCGGCGACCCCGCCACCTCGAAGGGACCCGTCGAACGCAAGGTCGTGCGCGTCATCACGCCGGGGACCCTGACCGACGCCGCACTGCTGTCCGATAAATCCGATAACTACCTGCTCGCCGTCTGCAGCACGGCGGCCAAACGCGGTCAGGCGGCGGTGCTCGGGCTCGCGTGGCTCAATCTCGCAAGCGGCGCGTTGCGCCTCACTGAAGCGTCGCCGAACGAGCTCGCGGGATTGCTCGAACGCATTCGCCCGGCGGAAACACTGGTTGCCGACGCAGACGTCGAACACGCCTTGACGCTGCCCGCGAGCGCAGGCGCCGTGACGCGCGTGCCGGTCTGGCATTTTGATACGACATCGGGACGCGAACGGCTCTGCAAGCAACTCGAAGTCGCGAGCCTCGATGGTTTCTCCGCGCAGACCTTGTCGGCGGCATGCGGGGCAGCGGGCGCCCTGCTGCTCTACGCAGCGGCCACGCAAGGCCAGCAGCTCCGGCATATTCGCAGCCTTAAGGTCGAATCCGAATCGGAATACATCGGTCTCGACCCCGCGACACGCCGCAACCTCGAACTGACCGAGACGCTGCGCGGCACAGAGTCGCCCACGCTAGGCTCGCTGCTCGATACCTGCCGGACGACCATGGGCAGTCGGCTGCTGCGCTACTGGCTGCATCACGCCCCACGCGATCCGGCAATCCCGCGCGAGCGGCACCAGGCGATCGGCACCTTGCTCGAAGGCGATCTTGACGGACTGCGGCAGGCGCTCGGCACCATCGCGGACGTCGAACGCATCACCGGGCGCCTCGCCTTGTTGTCGGCACGGCCACGCGATTTATCGAGCCTGCGCGACACGCTGGCGAGCCTCCCCGCGCTGCGCGCGCGGCTGGCTGTGTTTGCCGAGCGAGCGCCCCTGCTCGCCAGCCTCGATGCGGTACTCGAGCCGCCACCCGAGGTCGCCGATTTGCTCGTGCGTGCCATCGCACCGGAACCGGCCGTCCTGGTCCGAGATGGCGGAGTAATCGCACGCGGCTACGACGTCGACCTCGACGAGCTGCGCGATATCTCGGAAAACTGCGGGCAGTTCCTGATCGATCTCGAGACGCGCGAACGTAGCCGCACGGGCATCGGTAATTTGCGCGTCGAGTACAACAAGGTCCACGGTTTCTATATCGAAGTCACGCGCGGGCAGACGGATAAGGTGCCCGATGACTATCGGCGCCGTCAGACGCTCAAGAACGCCGAGCGCTACATCACGCCGGAACTCAAGACGTTCGAAGATAAGGCGCTGTCTGCCCAGGATCGCGCGCTCGCCCGTGAGAAGTCGCTCTACGAGGCGCTGCTCCAGCAGATGCTGCCGCACCTGCCGGTCTGTCAATCGGTCGCAGCGGCGCTCGCCCAACTCGATGTACTTGCGGCGTTAGGTGAACGCGCGCGCACGCTCGGCTGGATCGCGCCCGTGTTTGTCGCCGACGAGTGCATCGATATCGAACAGGGTCGCCATCCGGTCGTCGAGGCGCAGGTCGAGCGATTTATTCCCAATGACTGCCGTTTGTCGGACGCGCGCAAGCTGCTGTTGATCACCGGTCCGAACATGGGCGGTAAGTCGACCTTCATGCGCCAGACCGCGCTCATCGCCCTCCTCGCCTACATCGGAAGCTATGTGCCTGCCCAGCGTGCGCACTTCGGACCGATCGACCGGATCTTCACGCGCATCGGTGCAGCCGATGATCTCGCGGGCGGCCGTTCGACGTTCATGGTCGAGATGACCGAGGCCGCGGCGATTCTGAACGATGCAAGCGAACGCAGCCTGGTGCTGATGGACGAGATTGGCCGCGGCACCTCGACCTTCGACGGGTTGGCGCTCGCCTGGGCCATCGCGCGGCACCTGCTGACGCATACGCGCTGCTATACGCTGTTCGCGACGCACTATTTCGAATTGACGCAGTTGCCTGAAGAATTCGCGCATGCGGCGAATGTTCATTTGTCGGCGGTCGAGCATGGCAACGGGATCGTGTTCCTGCACGCGGTCAGCGAAGGTCCGGCGAGCCAGAGTTATGGGCTGCAGGTGGCACAGCTTGCGGGCGTGCCGAACGCGGTGATTCGTGCGGCGCGCAAACACCTCGCGTTTCTCGAACAGCAGTCAGTCACGCAGGCGACGCCGCAACTCGACCTGTTCGCCCCAACGCGCGAGAATCGCCTGGAGTCCGAGGTCGAGCCCGTTCCTGCTGCGCCTGTTGCCGAACATCCGGCCATCGCCAAACTGCGCGAGCTCAACCCGGATGACTTGCGCCCGCGCGACGCGATGGAACTGCTTTACGAGTTACGCTGGCTGGCGCTTGGCCAGCCCGATCACGACTAGGCGCCCCTGTCAAAAAATGAGACACGCGATGCAGGATCGACCACGAGATTCTTCTGTCGTGTGTGTCATGCGAGGCACTTGGCGTGTGGTAGCGGTTGCGCTGCTGAGCTTCGCCGTTTCAGGCGCCTTCGCGGCAACCACGCCGTTCAGCTTTGCGGTGATCGGCAACGGGCCATTCAGTAGCGCCGAGGAAGGCGCCGCGCATCGTTTGCTCGACGCCATCGGCCAAAGCCGCGACAAGCCCCGCTTCATTATCGATACGGGCAACCTCAAGGCACCTGCCGAGGCTTGCGACGACAACCTTCTGCTCGGCCGTCTTGCCTTACTCGACAGCTCGCCTTTGCCCCTCTTCTATGTACCCGGCGAGAACGAGTGGGTGGCTTGTCAATTCGGCGTCAACGGCAGCTATGACCCACGCGAGCGGCTGGACTTTATTCGCGAGCACTTCTACGACGACGATCAGTCGTTCGGTGCTCAACGCCTGCCGCTCGCACGGCAAAGCGCGAGCCCGCGTTTCCGGCCGTATCGCGAGAATATGCGTTGGCAATCGGGTGATGTGATTTTCGTCACGCTCAATGTACCGGGCGACAATAACCACTACCTGAATGAAGGCGGCCGCAACGGTGAATACGAGGAACGATCGGTCGCCAACATCGAGTGGCTCGAGCGTGCCGAGGCCTACGCGCATCGCACGCATGCACGCGCGGTCGTCATTGCCTTCGAAGGCGATCCTCAATTCGAAGCGGGAGCGCGCCAGGACCATCTGTTCGGGTGGCTGCGTTTTGACCGGCAGTCGGCGCGCGATGGGTACGCGGAACTGAAACAGGCACTGCTCAAACTGACGCAGCATTTTGACGGGCCGGTGCTCCTGATCGATGGCGGAATCAGCCCGTTGACGAGCGGCTACCGGATCGACCAGCCCTTGCGCGATGAACATGGGACGCGCGTGCCCAACTTCGCACGGCTCGAAGTATCGGGTTCGCCCCATCTGACGCAGTGGATCCGCGTGACGGTCGAACCCGAGCGTAAGGAATTGTTCAGGATCAGCGTACAGAAAGTGCCGGCAAGCTTGCCGGCGCCGACGCCGCCAAACTCGGCGCCGGGCTCATCCGGCGCGCCCGCTACGACGGCCACGGGCCCGGGAGGCAATGCCGCACCGGGTACCATGCCCGGTACACCGACACTACCGCTCCCGCCCGACACGTCGGGTACGGCCGGTATCGAAGCGCCAAAAATGCTGCCGCTGCCACCGGCCGGGGCCGGGCCTGCGAATTAGTGAAGGATACGGGGCGGTTCGTCGTCGTCCTCGTCACCGTCATCGTCGTCGATCACATGCAGGCCATCGGCGCCGTGGGCATGTTCGTGTTCAACCTCGTCGGACGTCGCATCGCGCACTTCAGTGACTTTGAGATTGAATCGCAGCGCCATTCCCGCGAGCGGATGGTTGCCATCCAGCACGACTTTATCTTCGGCCAGTTCGGTGACGGTGTAGATGAGCGCATCGAGTTCGTCGTCGCTCTCTTCTGGGGTGCCTTCGAACTGCATGCCAATCTCGAGCGGCTCGGGAAAACGGCCGCGCTCTTCGATCTTCACGAGTTCAGGATCGTACTCGCCGAACGCATCGTCGGGCTCGAGCTGGATCTGCGTTTCGTAGCCGGTCTCATGACCGTCCAGCACTTCCTCGATCTTGGGGAACGTGCCATCATAGCCGCCGTGCAAATAAACCATCGGTTCGTCGCTTTGTTCTATCAGATTGCCCTGCGCGTCCGATAGCGTGTAGCTGACCGATACGACGGTGTTCTTGACGATCTTCATTCGTTCCTCCGGAAACCTTTCTTCGATTATACGATGCCAGTGCGGCCCCCCCAAACGCCCCCCTTGCCTTCTGGCGCAGCGTTGAGCTCGCTACTGGGCGGTCTTTCCGCCGCTACGTTCATGCGTCGCTACTGGCAACGCAAACCTCTGCTGATTCGCCAGGCCGTGCCCGACGCAGGCAACATCATCGACCGCGATGCGCTGTTCGATCTTGCTGCGCGAGATGATATCGACAGCCGGCTCATCACGCAGCGCCGCGGCACCTGGTCGCTCGACGATGGGCCGTTCGAACGCGATGAGCTTCCCTCGTTGCGCAGCAAGCATTGGTCCCTGCTGGTGCAAGGCGTCAATCTTCATCACGAAGCGACGCATGCGCTGATGAATCGGTTTCGCTTCATCCCCGACGCCCGCCTCGACGACGTGATGTTTAGCTATGCAAGCGACGGCGGCGGGGTCGGTCCGCACTTCGACTCCTACGATGTCTTTCTGCTCCAGACACACGGCAAGCGGCACTGGCGCATCGGCGCGCAACGCGACCTGAGCCTGCGCGAAGGGCTACCGCTCAAGATTTTAGACCGCTTTGTGCCGACCGATGAATGGGTGCTGGAGCCGGGAGACATGCTCTATCTGCCGCCGCATATTGCGCATGACGGCGTGGCGATCGGCGAATGCATGACGTGTTCGGTCGGTTTTCGTGCCCCGCTCGCGGGCGAGATGATTGGGCAGTTTTTCTTTGATCTGGCCGAACGCGCCGGCGAAATGCCGGGGGCGGCACGCCGTTTGCGAGACCCCGGTCGGGAGCCCACCCGTCATCCGGCTCGTTTGCCGGAAGATCTGGTGGACACCACCGAAGCGTGGCTCAGATCAGTGAGCTGGAAACGCGAGGATATTGCTCAATTCATAGGGCGCTATCTGAGCGAACCCAAGCCAACGGTGGTGTTCGACGGGCCGCGGCGCCCGCTGGACGAAGCGGCCTTTTTGGCGCGCGCCCGGCGAAATGGCGTAAGCGTCGATCCGCGCACCGCTTTGCTCTACGATACACGTTGTTTTTACATCAACGGCGAGGTCAAGAAACTACCGCGCGAATCGCGTCAAACCCTTGCCAGGCTTGCCGATCAGAAGGGTTTGGAAGGGAAAGACTTTGTAACACTATTGGCAGGTTCGCCGGTGACATTACTGTTGCACGAATGGTATTGTGCAGGCTGGATACGAGTAGCCTGAGAAAGCGGATTTGAATGGTTCAGCCGAATCCGACAGGGCTTGCAGATATTCTTAAAAAGCAAGAAAAAGCCCGTTATGAAAGGTTTGTCCCAGAGGGAAGATTTATCGACTCTGGATACGAAAGTGCATATAATTTCGGGCCAAGCCGTGGGTAAGTGGCGCACACTCGTGTGCACCAAGCCGACGGCCAAGGTCGGTGTTAGAGGCACATAAACATTACCGGTAACATTCGCGCTGTTGCTTACCTTTATCCATAAAAGGACGTGATCATGAAGAAATCCCTCCTCCTCGCTTCCCTGATGGCTGCACTGGCTCTGACTGCATGCAGCAAGTCGAGCGACCAGGCTGCTGCTCCGGCGAGCGACGCGGCTGCTGCATCGGCACCGGCGGCTGACGCTGCATCGGCACCGGCTGCGGCTTCGGACGCTGCATCGGCACCGGCGGCTGACGCTGCTTCGGCACCGGCTGCTGCTTCGGACGCGGGCGCTTCGGACGCAGGCGCGTCGGCAGCTGCTCCGGCATCCGCAGCAAGCAACTAAGCTCTCGAGCTTAGAAAAAAACCGGCCTTCGGGCCGGTTTTTTTATGTCTGCGACTTCTACAACGTCATGCGCATCCTTACACGTGGCGGGCGGCTTAAAGCTCGCGCCAGTCGAAGCCCTCTTCCTGTGTCGCCACGCCAATTTCATCGGGTGCGCACCCCAGCACGGTCGCCAACGCAGCCTGCGCAAGGTCAGCCGTATTGTTCTGCTGGCTCAGATGGGCAGCAATCAGGTGTTTGAGTTGTGAGCGGTCCAACTGGGCCAGCAGGCCGGCTGCCGCATCGTTCGCGAGATGGCCGAGATCCCCGCTGATGCGTGCCTTCAACGAGGCCGGATAACGGCTCGTGGCGAGCATCTCGCGGTCGTGATTGCACTCGAGAATCAACGCATCGCAACCGCCGAGCACGCTCGTGATATGCGGTGTCGCGCAGCCGGTATCGGTCAGGACGCCAAGCCGCTGATCGCCGTCGGAAAACACAAATTGAAGCGGTTCGCGTGCATCGTGTGGAACCGTATAGGGATGGAGTTCGATGCCGCCGATCGCGAGCGGATCGCCACCCCAGAGGATGCGCAAATCGACGCGGCCGTCGTCGGCCCCGCTGGCCAACGCGGTGCCCCAACTCATATAGACCGGCAGGGCGGCCTTCTTGGCGAGCGTGAGCGAACTGCCGACATGGTCGGTATGTTCATGCGTGACGATGACCGCATCGAGATCGGCAAAGTCGAGACCGACTCGCAGCAAGCGACGCTGCAACTCACGCACCGAGAACCCGCAGTCAAGCAGCACGCGAGTCGTGCTCGCGCCCTCCGTGACCTCGACCACCAGGGCGTTGCCTTCGCTGCCGCTGCCCAGACTCGTGAAACGCATCAGTCCGCCTGCCGGATTACGGGGTAGCGCCGCCCTGTCGCATCGAACCGATCGGTGCCGATCAGTTCAGCGCTGCGCTCAGTGTCGAGACAAGGCGCTTTGCCTCAGCCGACGTGTCGTAGTTGCCGCTTGCATCGACCACCGTGACCTGGGTCTGGCTGTCGTTCTTCGGGCGCACATTGACCATCAGCTTCTTCGGCGGGGCTGAGCTTGTCAGCATCTTGCCGAAGAGGCCTTCTTTCTTCACGTCCTGCGTGTCGTCGACATAACGCACGTAGTAGAGGCCCTTGCTGCGATCGCTGTTGTCGACCGCGAAACTGCTGCGATCGAGTGCCACGCCGATGCGCAGCCATGCACGATCGAACGGCTCGGCCAGATCCAGCGCCGGGGCGCCGTCCGATGCCGCGACCGTCGCCACCTTCGGGTCGCCGGTATGCGCATTGGCCTGCAACATGATGGCCTGCGTATTCGACAAGCCGAATTTCTGGATCAGCCGATTCAGGAATGCCTGCTCAAGGTTCGGATCGCGCGGACGCGACACCCAGCGCGAGGTTTCTTTCTGCTGGCCGATCATCACTTCTTCCAGCGCACTATGCGAGATCGTGATCTCGGTGCCGCCATCCGGTGCGTGTTCGACCACGGTACGGAACTTGTCGAGCGTGCCCGACGAGTAGAAGCCGTCGAACAGCTTGCCGATCGAGGCGCGGAACCAGTCATTGCCAATCTTCGCGCGGTTCTCGGCCCAGTTGGTTTCCATCAGGCCCTGGCCAGGCTGATCGGTCTGAACCACAAAACCGTTCTCCTGCCAGAAGTCCTTGATTTCGGGCCACAGCTCTTCGGGCGTGCGGCCATCGATCACCAGACGACGCGTATCGCCATCGCGTTCGATGTGCATACCGAGCGGATCTTGCGCAGTCGGCACACCCAGTGTCGCGCTGCCATTGGCCGTCTGAGTGAACATCGGCGCGCCACCGAGGCCGATCGTCGTCGGCGGTACCGAGAAATGATCGTCGAGATGGGCCTTCGAGAGGTCGGCCGGCACGGTCAGCGTCGGCGCGGTCCCCGCGGTCTTGTAGTCGACCTTGTCGGAGGCAAACCAGTCGTTGAGCGTGTCGCAGCCGGCGAGCGAGCCCAGCAGGAAAACGGCGGCCGCGGCGCTCAGCGCTCGCAGGGTAAAAGTGGAACGGGCAGTACGTGTCATGAGGTCCTTCGGATATCGGGTGGCGCGGCCGTCAGGATCCCCGATGGGCGCGCGCGCGTTCAGTCTGGCCAGCCTTACAGGCCCGCCTCGCGCATTGCTGCTCGCACCACGTCATGGAATGGCGTGGCCAGCGGCGTCAGCGGCAGGCGAATGCCGCCTTCGATCTTGCCCATCTGCTGCAGTGCCCACTTCGCCGGGATAGGATTCGATTCAGCGAACAGGTGACGATGCAGCCCAAGCAAGCGCAGATGGATTTCACTGGCCTTGCGGGCATCGCCCGCCAGCGCAGCCCGGCACAGGTCCGCCATCGCGCGGGGCGCGACGTTGGCCGTGACGGAAATATTGCCATGCCCTCCCATCAACATCAGTGCGGTAGCCGTCGGATCGTCACCGCTATAAATCGAAAAGCCCGCGGGGGCCTCCTTGATCAGGCGAATGCCGCGGTCCAGATTGCCGGTCGCATCCTTGACGCCCACGATGTTGGGCACGTCCGCGAGACGCAGAATCGTCTCATTGCTCATGTCCGCGACGGTGCGTCCGGGTACGTTATACAGGATCAGCGGCAGGCCACCCTCTTCGGCAATGGCCGAAAAGTGGCGGAACATGCCTTCCTGTGTCGGCTTATTGTAGTAAGGGACGACCTGCAGCGAGGCGTCCGCGCCGGCTTCGAACGCGTATCGCGTGAGCGCAATCGCTTCAGCCGTCGAATTGCCGCCGGAGCCCGCAATGACCGGAATCCGGCCGGCCACGTGGTCGACGGTTTCCTTGATCAGCAAGCGATGCTCGTCGACATTCACAGTCGCCGATTCGCCGCTCGTCCCCACGATCACAAGTGAATCGGTGCCTTCGGCGATGTGCCAGTCGATCAGTTTGCGCAGCGCCGGCAGATCGAGCGCGCCGTCTTCGTGCATCGGTGTGACAATCGCAACGATACTGCCGCGGATGGTTGCACCGCGCGAAGCCGATTCAGTTCCGGTAATCATGCAAAACGCCAGTAATTTCGGTAATTTGGAATTGTAGCGGATAAGCGATCCGCTACCTCAGTTATACGCCAGCCCCATCGCCTCGCGAACATCACGCATCGTTTCCTGGGCGAACTTGCGGGCCTTGTCACATCCATCCGCGGCAATCGCACGCAGAAGCGACGGGTCGTCCATGTACTTCTGCGCGCGCTCGAGCATCGGCTGCTGCTCGCGCAGGATGCTGTCGATGACGGGCTGCTTGCAGTCGAGACAACCGATCCCCGCCGTGCGGCAACCATGGGCCGCCCACTCACGCGTGGCTTCGTCCGAATAAACCTGATGGAGTTCCCAGACCGGGCATTTGTCCGGGTCGCCCGGGTCGGTGCGCCGTACCCGAGCCGGATCTGTCGGCATCGTCCGGACCTTCTTCGTGATCGAGACGCTATCTTCACGCAGGCCGATCGTGTTGCCGTAAGACTTCGACATCTTCTGGCCATCGAGGCCCGGCATGCGTGAGGCCTCCGTCAACATCACCTGCGGTTCGACCAGGATGATCTTGCGGGCACCCTCGAGATAGCCGAACAGCCGCTCGCGATCGCTCATCGAGAGACTTTGCGACTCCTGCAGCAGAGCACGCGCCTGATCCAGTGCTTCGTCGATGCCGTCCTGTTGATAGCTGCTGCGCAGTTCGAGATACCGCTTCGCGCGTTTGCCGCCGAGCTTCTTCGCGGCTTCGAGCGATTTCTCTTCGAAATCGGCTTCACGACCGTACAGATAGTTGAAACGGCGTGCGATCTCGCGCGTCATCTCGACATGCGGAACCTGATCTTCACCCACCGGCACGAGCGAAGCGCGATACAGCAAAATGTCCGCCGCCATCAGCACCGGATAGCCGAGAAAACCATAGGTATGCAGGTCGCGTTCCTTGATCTTCTCGATCTGTTCCTTGTAGGTCGGCACGCGTTCAAGCCAGCCGAGCGGCGTGCTCATGCCGAGCAGCAACGCGAGCTCTGCGTGCTCGGGCACGCGGCTCTGAATGAACAGCGTCGCCTGCGCGGGATCGATGCCCGAGGCGAGCCAGTCGGTCAGCACTTCCCACACATTCTTTTCGACCACTTCCGGTGTTTCGTAGTGCGTCGTCAGCGCGTGCCAGTCGACCACGCTGAAAAAGCACGGATACTCGGATTGCAGACGGATCCAGTTCTTCAGCACGCCGTGGTAGTGACCGAGGTGCAGCGAGCCGGTCGGGCGCATACCGGAAAAAATTCGAGCGGGGAACATGAATATTAGGAAAGAAGAGCGAACAAGGGTGTAAGGAGCGTGTCGATCACACTCACGCCGACTTGCGTCAGTGGCCGGAGCCAGAACGTCGAAAACAGGCCGGTCATCAGCAACGCCATGACAATGAAAAATCCGTACGGCTCAACCCGCGACAGCGCATAGCCTTGCTTGGGCGGCAGCAGCGCTGCGAGCACGCGGCCCCCGTCGAGCGGCGGCAGCGGAAACAGGTTCAGCGCGCACAGCACGAGGTTCACCCAAACACCCGCCGCGGCCATCTTCACGAAAAACGGCTCCTCGACTTGCGCGACCTGCAGCCCGATCGATACCACGCCCCACAGCAGCGCCTGTACGAAGTTGCAGCCCGGCCCCGCGATCGAGACAAGCAGACTGTCCCAGCGCGGATTGCGCAGCGCGCCGAAGTTGACCGGCACCGGTTTCGCATAGCCGAACAGAAATGCGCCGTTCGTCAGGAAATAGAGCACGATCGGCATCACGATCGTGCCCATCGGGTCGATGTGGCGCGCCGGGTTCAACGAAACGCGGCCCATCATATAGGCCGTGTTGTCGCCTCGCAGGCGCGCGACGTAACCGTGCGCCGCTTCGTGCAACGTAATCGCGAACAACACGGGTAGCGCGTTGACGACGATGTTTTGAATCAGAGTGTCATCCATAGCACGCTATTGTAACAAGCAGAAAAGCCGTGCCGAGCCGGCCGGATGGCCGATGCGAAGCAGTCGGAAGAAAAAGGGGAAATTCAAGCGGTTGCGTCCAGCCCGAAGGGCTCGAGCGAGCCCCGGCCAGCGCGGATCAGTTCGGGTTCGGGGCCGGTCAGATCGATCACGGTCGATGGTTCACGCGGGCAAGCGCCGCCGTCGATCACCAGTTCAACCTGCTTTTCAAGGCGCGCGCGAATTTCCTCGGGGTCATTGAGTGGCTCGTCATCAGGCGGCAGGGTCAGCGTCGAGGCGATCAATGGCTGGCCAAGCTCACCGAGCAGCGCACGCACGATCGCGTGATCGGGTACACGCAGGCCGATGGTCTTGCGCGATGGGTGCGAGAGGCGACGCGGCACTTCCTTGGTCGCCACCAGCACGAACACATAGGGGCCCGGCGTCACCGAGCGGATCATGCGGAACTGCTGGTTGTCGACAATCGCAAAGTTCGCGAGCTCGGCCAGATCACGCACGAGCAGCGACAAATGCTGGCGCTCGTCGATCCCGCGAATGCGGCGCAACCGGGTAACCGCGTCGCGGTCATCGAGATGGCAGGCCAGCACGTAGCTCGAGTCGGTCGGCAGCGCAATCACGCCGCCGCTCGACACGACCTGCGCGGCCTGTTTGATCAGGCGCGTCTGCGGATTCTCAGGATGGATGCGAAAGTACTGAGACATTCACTGCCAGTCCTGCCATACCGGCGTCAGGTCTTCCGGCAGCATGGGCAGCGAGCCCAGCTCCGTACGACCTTCGCCCGGCGCATGAAAATCGGAACCGCGCGAAGCACGAAAGCCATACCGGCGCGCGACATCGGCATACTCGCGGTACTGGTCAGGCGAATGACTGCCCGTGACGACCTCGATGGCCCGTCCACCCAGGTCGTGAAACGCGCTGAACAGTTCGCCGAACTCGAGTTGTGTGTATTTGTAGCGCCCCGGGTGCGCAATCACGGCGACGCCGCCCGCCCCCTGGATCCACGATACCGCCTGTTCCAGTGTCGCCCACTCGTGCGGAACGAAGCCTGGGCGCCCTTCGGCAAGATATTTGGCAAACACATCGGAGGTCGATTCGGCATAGCCACTTTCGACCAGATAGCGCGCAAAGTGGGTTCGCGAGAGCAGCGCGGGGTTGCTCGCGAATTTGAGCGCACCTTCGTAGGCGCCCGGCACGCCAACGGCGGCGAGCCGCTCGGCGATCTGCTGGCCGCGCCCGTCGCGCCCGCCGCGTGTGGCGACGAGGCCCTCGACCAGGGTACGGTCTTCGGGGTCGATCGCGAGACCGACGACATGCACCGTCCGCGCGGCCCAGGTGACCGAGATCTCCACGCCCGCGACGTAGCGCATACCCAGGGCCTCAGCCGCCTCGCGTGCCTCGCGCTGACCGCCAAGTTCATCGTGGTCGGTCATCGCCCACAACGCGACGCCGCCGGCCTGGGCACGGCGCGCGACGTCCGCCGGCGCGAGCACGCCGTCAGAAAATCTGGAATGACAGTGAAGGTCTGCGTTGATCATGGTTTCGATTTTAACGCGACCCCTTCGATCGCGTTGCCTTTTGCGAGGCCTTTTACGCGCGAGCCCTGGCCTTTTGATGGCGTCTTTACGTAGGCCCCGCTGAGCGCCCTCATGGGGTTTCTATGCGCGGCAGAACTCGGCAATCAGCGCCGCGACCTGCTCAGGCTGGTCGTGATGCAGCATATGGCCCGCTTCGTCGACAATCACTTCCCGCCAATCCGGAAAGGCGCTGAAACGGTGTCGAAACTCGTCGAGCGGCACATCGCCGCGAATCGAGGCAAGCGTGGGCGAATCCTTGGCCTCGACGTGGAGCACCGGCGCGCTGACCTTCGACCAGATGCTCATAACCTCGTCGATCAGGTAGGGCAACGGGCCGCGCAGCTTATGAGCCGGATCGGCGAGCAGTTCGTAGCGCCCCGCAGGCGTGCGCCGCGACCAGTGCTCGGCGAGAAACGCCGCCCGATCGGGGCGCAGGCGCGGATTGGTCTTCGTGAGCCGCGCGGCAACCGCCTCGAGACTGTCGTAATCGCGAAGCGTCGGCGGGGTCTGAACGTCGTCGAGCCATTGCGCGTAACGCGTAGCGGCGCGCCCTGCCCCTGAGTGCCGCAAGCCGAAACCTTCCAGATCGACTACGCGCCTCACGCGGCCGGGCCGCACCCCCGCATAGATGCAGACAATATTGGCGCCCATGCTATGGCCGACCAGGTTCACCTGCTCGCCGGGCGCATAGTGATCGAGCAGCGCTTCGAGATCGACCAAGTAGTCGGGGAACCAGTAATTGCCGCCGCCTCCCGCCTGGACGGGCCAGTCGCTGAGCCCAAAGCCCCGTGCATCGGGGGCAAGGATTTGCCAGTCGCCGGCAAGCTCGTCAGCGATAAACTGGAACGAGGCCGCGACATCCATCCAGCCGTGCAACATAAACAACTTGGGCGCATCCGGCCGCCCCCAACGCCGCATGTGGATGCGCAGGCCGCGCGGCGAAACGAATTCGGAAGTGGAAGCGATCATCACAGGCATCGAAAAAAGAATGATCGTTCGATTATATGTGACTTTCTACCGGGTCACGGTGCGCTCAACGCCGCGAGCTCAGCCTCGTCGAAGCCGGCCGCGCGCCGGGCCTCGAAATTAAAGGGTCCCTTGAGCTTTGGCGCACGATAGCGTTCGACGAGCGAGGGATAAATCGCATTGGGGTCGAGCTGCTGCTGCGCGCACAGATGACGGTACCAATGGTTGCCGATCGCCACATGGCCCACTTCGTCGCGCAGGATGATGTCGAGAATCGCCGCGGCGGCGTCATCGCCAGCCTGGGCAAGCCGCGCCCGCATCGGCGGCGCAGCGTCGAGCCCGCGCGCCTCGAGGGTACGAGGAACGAGCGCCATCCGTGCCAGCACGTCGCCGCGCGTTTTTTCGACCATTTCCCATAGACCGTCATGCGCGGGGAAATCGCCGTAACGATGGCCGAGGGACGCCAGATGGGTGCTCAGCAGGGTGAAGTGATAAGCCTCTTCGGCCGCCACCTTGAGCCACTCGCGGTAATAGTCGTCCGGCATCTGCCCAAAGCGCCAGATCGCGTCGAGGGCGAGATTGATAGCATTGAACTCGATATGCGCAAGCGCATGAAGCAGGACGGCGCGCCCGATTTCCGTGTGAACCGAGCGCTTGACGAGCAACCTCGGCGCGACCAGTTCGGGGGCGCCGGGCCGGCCCGGCAGGCCCGGCGGCTCGTCGAGCACGCGCGACGGATCGATACGCGGCCCGGCGCCCGAGTCGACCGCTCCCCTCAAGGCGAGCGTCGTCTCGACCTTGCGCTGAGGGTCGCGTTCGAGAAGCGCACCGAGCGCAAGCGAGCGCGCACAGGAGGGGTCGAATACCGGCTTAAAAATGAATTCCATGGTCCGAGCATACAATATCGGCTTTCAGACGCCAGTCTGCCGAATGGCCAGGCGCGGGCAACTCGCCGCAGGGCCTCACCGGCGCTGGGCAAGTGCGGAGAGACAGTGGCAATCTACAAGCTCGGCGAACACGCCCCGACCATCGACGAAACCGCCTTTGTGGCCGAAACGGCCACGGTGATCGGCAAGGCTGTCCTCGCAAAGAACTCCAGCGTCTGGTACGGCGCGGTGATCCGCGGCGATAACGAAATGATTTCGGTCGGCGAGAATAGTAATGTGCAGGAAGGCGCGGTGCTCCACACCGACCCGGGTTTCCCGCTGACCATCGAAGAAAATGTGACGATCGGCCACCAGGCCATGCTGCACGGCTGCACCGTACAGGCAGGCGCGCTGATCGGAATTCAGGCCGTGGTCTTGAATGGTGCGGTGATCGGCCGCAACTGCCTGGTAGGCGCAGGCGCGATCGTCACCGAAAACAAGACGTTCCCGGACAACTCGCTGATTCTGGGCGCACCGGCCAAAGTGGTACGGACACTGAGCGACGACGACGTCGCCCGCTTGAAACGCAACTCGGCGACCTACGTCGAACGACGTCATCTGTTCAAGACGAGCCTGACGCGCATCGGCTGATGCCCCAACGTCACACTGGATAGACAAAGGTAAATGTGGTGAACGACCAGCTTCAAAAATTCATGTTCAACGCGGCGCCCGTGCGCGGCGAAATCGTCCTGCTACAGAACACTTGGCAGGAAGTGCTCACGCGGCGCAACTATCCCGCGCCGATTCGCGCGGTGCTCGGCGAAATGATGGCGGCCGCCGCGCTGTTGTCGGCGAACCTGAAGTTCGATGGCGCGCTGGTCATGCAGATCATGGGCGACGGCCCGGTGCGCATGCTCGTGGTCGAATGCAATTCCGACCTGACGTTGCGCGCGACGGCCAAGTTCGAAGGGCCGATCGACGACGATGCCACGCTCGCGACCCTGGTGAACGTGGGCGGCCGCGGCCGCTGCGCGATCACGCTCGACCCGCACGACAAGAAGCCCGGCCAGCAGCCCTACCAGGGCGTGGTACCGCTTAACGACGACCATGGCAACCCGCTGAAGGCGATTGCCGATGTGCTCGAGCAGTACATGCGCGACTCGGAACAGCTCGAAACGCGACTATGGCTTGCCGCCGACGACGCCAAGGCCGCCGGCATGCTGCTGCAAAAACTGCCCGGCGACGGCGGCATCGTGCCGCATCCCGGCGAGCACGACGCCGATACCTGGGATCGGGTCTGCCATCTGGGCTCGACGCTCACGCACGACGAACTGCTGCACGCGGATGCCGAAACGCTGATGAAACGGCTGTTCTGGCAAGAAAACCTGCGGCGCTTCGAACCCGCACGGGCTCGCTTCCGCTGCAGTTGCTCCCGCGAGAAGGTTGGCCGGATGCTGCGCATGCTGGGCCGCGAGGAAGTCGAAGGGATTCTCGTTGAACGCGGTCATGTCGAGATCCACTGCGAATTCTGTAATCAACGGTACGAGTTCGACCCTGTCGATGCGGCGCAACTTTTCCTCGCCGGACCGCTCTCAGAGACTATGAACCCCGGCACGGGGCGCACGCACTGAGAGTCGCATCATCATGGTTACCCCTTCTTTCCGCCCCGCACTACGCCGGATGCGTTCCGTTCCAGCTGCGCCGTGGGCCTCGCTCGCCTTGGCTTGTGCGGTGCTCGCAGGCTGCGCGATACCGCCTACGCCCAGCGCGGATCAATCCAGTATCGTCAGCCGCCTGCCCAGCGACTACGCCTATGCGACGCCCTCGCCGGGCGCCGCGCCGGCGGCACCAGCGCCGGTGCCGCAAGCCGCTGTGCCACCGCTGAGCGCACAAGAGCGTCAGCGCTACGCCGATATCGACAAGCAAGTACAAACCGAGCAGGCACAGTCGATCGCGGCCGAACAGGCCGCTCGCTACGCGTATTACTACCCGCAACCGGTCTACTACGCGGCGCCTGTCGTCGTGGGGGGCTACTACGGCGGGGGATACTACGGCGGATATGGTGGGTACTACGGTGGGTATGGCTACCGTGGAGGCGGCTGCTGCTGGGGCGGTGGCTCGCGCTGGAGCGTCGGAGTCGGCTACGGCTGGGGATGGTAAGTGCCGAGCGCTGCGACTGACCCCGGCTTATGACCCATAGCGAAAAGGTCAACGAGCCGGACGAGCGTTCACACTGCGTCGCGTGATCGTCGAAGCCGACAGCGAGCCGACCCGACTCCGTGCCTCGATACCTACTACTTTGCGGCGGCGCCCGGCTTGGCGCCTTTGCCGCGGCTCGCCTTCTCCGCCCGCTTCTTGTCGTTAAGCAGTTGGCGCGAAGGTGGATCGGGCACCACCCGCACCGGCGCCGCGGAGACCACGCCGCGCGTGGAGGTCGCCGGCCCGGCGATGGCGTTCGGCGTCAGCACGATGGGTTCGTTCGGCGAGACAAACTGCACGAAGACTTCATTGTCGCGAATCATGCCGAGTTCGTAGCGCGCGCGTTCTTCGAGCGCTGCCGTGCCGGCCTCCAGATCCTGGACTTCCCCCGTCAGCCGGTCGTTGCGTTGCTTGAGTTCGGTATTTTTCTTTTCCTGGTCGGCCAGCTGCGTCTCGAGTTCGTGAACGCGCAACCAGCCCCCGCGCCCGTACCAGAGGGGGTACTGAATCAACACCAGCAGAGCAATCAGAACAACCGTAACAAGCCGCATAGACTGGATAAGGCAATGCCGCCGGCGCGAACGCCCGGCGGCATATCGGGTTGAATGCGCGGCACGCGGCCGCGCGTCCCAGGCGAATTAACGCAGGTTGTAGAAGGCCGAACGGCCCGGATACGACGCGATATCGCCGAGATCTTCCTCGATGCGCAGCAACTGGTTGTACTTCGCGACGCGGTCGCTGCGCGACAACGAACCCGTCTTGATCTGACCGGCATTCAGGCCCACAGCAATGTCTGCAATCGTCGAATCTTCGGTTTCACCCGAACGATGCGAGATGACTGCCGTATAGCCCGCGCGCTTGGCCATCTCGATGGCGGCGAAGGTTTCGGTCAGCGTGCCGATCTGGTTGATCTTGATCAGGATCGAGTTGGCGATACCCTTCTCGATGCCTTCCTTGAGGATCTTCGTGTTGGTCACGAATAGATCGTCGCCCACCAACTGGAGCTTGTCGCCCAGCTTGTCGCTCAGTATCTTCCAGCCTTCCCAGTCATTCTCGGCCATGCCGTCTTCGATCGACACGATCGGAAACTTGTCCGCCAGCGTCGCAAGGTAGTCGGTGAACTCGCTCGACGACAGTTGCAGGCCTTCACCCGACAGCACGTACTTGCCGTCCTTGTAGAACTCGCTGGCCGCGCAGTCGAGCGCGAGCAGCACGTCGTCACCGGCGCGGTAGCCGGCCTTCTCGATCGCCTGGATCACCGTCGACAGGCATTCGTCGTTGCTGGCGAAGTTCGGTGCGAAACCGCCTTCGTCGCCCACGGCCGTGCTCATGCCCTTGTCGGCGAGAATCTTCTTGAGGGCGTGGAACACTTCGGCGCCGCAGCGCAGCGCTTCGCGGAAGCTCGATTGGCCAACCGGCACAATCATGAATTCCTGAATGTCGAGGCTGTTGTTCGCGTGCGCACCGCCGTTGACGATGTTCATCATCGGCACGGGCATCTGCATCGCACCCGAGCCGCCGAAGTAACGATACAGCGGCAGGCCGGCTTCATCAGCAGCAGCCTTCGCGACGGCCATCGAAACGGCGAGCATCGCGTTCGCGCCAAGGCGCGACTTGTTCTCCGTGCCGTCGAGTTCGAGCAGCGTCTTGTCGAGGAAAGCCTGTTCCGATGCATCAAGCCCCATGATCGCTTCGGAGATCTCGGTGTTGATGTGTTCGACGGCCTTCAGCACGCCCTTGCCGCCGTAGCGGCCGGCTTCGCCGTCACGCAGTTCGATCGCTTCACGCGAACCGGTGGACGCGCCGGACGGCACGGCCGCACGGCCCATCGTGCCCGATTCCAGCAGCACATCACATTCGACGGTGGGGTTGCCGCGCGAGTCCAGAATCTCACGGCCGATGATGTCAACGATTGCACTCATAGCTTCCTCAGAAGATATCGCTCAGTTTTTAATGTGTTTGCCACGCCGGACCCTGGGGCCCGGAACGACTAAACGTCCAGCAATCTAGCGCAAGCCTGTGACGGCCTGCTGTCTCCAGCTAGGTGAAGACGTCGTTCGTGTCACGAATCAGTTGAAATTGTCTTCGAGGAACGGACCACGCTTGATAACCTCGTCGAGCGAACTCAACGTCAGCAGCAGCTCGCCCATGCGCGCGAGGGGGACCGCGTTCGGACCATCCGACAAAGCCTTGGAGGGGTCCGGATGGGTCTCCATGAAGACACCGGCCACGCCGGCAGCGATGGCCGCGCGCGCGAGCACCGGCACGAATTCGCGCTGGCCACCCGAGCTCGTGCCCTGGCCACCGGGCAACTGAACCGAATGCGTCGCGTCGAACACGACCGGCGCGCCCGTTTCGCGCATGATCGCAAGCGAACGCATGTCGGAGACGAGGTTGTTGTAGCCAAACGAGGCACCGCGCTCGCAGGCGAGGAACCGGTCTTCCGACAAGCCGGCCTCGCGCGCGGCATTGCGAGCCTTATCGATCACGTTGCGCATGTCGTGCGGCGCAAGAAACTGGCCCTTCTTGATATTGACCGGCTTGCCCGAGCGCGCGCACGCGTGGATGAAGTCGGTCTGCCGGCACAGGAACGCCGGCGTCTGCAGCACATCGACGACCGAGGCGACCTCGGGGATCTCCTCGATCGAATGCACGTCGGTCAGCACCGGCACATTGAGCTGCTTCCTGACTGCTTCGAGAATCTGCAGGCCCTTGCTCATGCCCGGACCGCGAAACGTCTTGCCCGAGCTCCGGTTCGCCTTGTCATACGACGACTTGTAGATGAACGGGATATTGAGCCCCTGGCAGAGCTCCTTGAGCTTGCCGGCCACATCGATCGTCATTTGTTCCGACTCGACCACGCAGGTCCCGGCGATCAGGAACATCGGCTTGTCGAGGCCGACATCGAATCCGCACAATTTCATCTCAGGCTCCTGTCGCTTGGGTCGCAGCCGCGACCGGCGTCTGCTTGCGCGTCGTCTTGTACTTGCGCGCGGCTTCGACATAGGCCTTGAACAGCGGATGGCCGTCGCGCGGCGTCGAGGTGAATTCCGGGTGGAACTGCACACCGACGAACCACGGATGGATGTCTTCCCGAAGCTCCATCATTTCCGGCAGGTCTTCAGTCGGCGTACGCGCGCTGATGATCATGCCGCCCGCTTCGAGCTGCGGCACGAAGCGGTTGTTGACTTCATACCGGTGACGGTGGCGCTCGTTCACATCCACGCCGTAGATCGCCGCAGCCTTGGTGCCCGGCTTGACCGGGCAACGCTGAGCGCCCAGGCGCATGGTGCCCCCGAGATCCGAGGTCTCCGTGCGCTTCTCGACCTTGCCGTCGCGATCGAACCATTCGGTGATCAGGGCAACGACCGGGTGCTTCGTCTCGGGTTCGAATTCCGTACTGTTCGCGCCCACGAGACCCGCGACGTCACGCGCAAATTCGATCACGGCGAGCTGCATGCCGAGACAGATACCGAGGTAAGGAATGGTCGTCTCACGCGCATGGCGGATCGCCTCAATCTTGCCTTCGGTACCGCGTCGGCCGAAACCGCCCGGCACCAACACGCCGTCGAGATGCGCGAGCGCCGCCGGACCGTCGGCCTCGATGACTTCGGAGTCGATATATTCGATATTGACGCGCGTACCCGTGTGAATCGACGCGTGCTTGAGCGCCTCGATCAGCGACTTGTACGACTCGGTCAGTTCGACATACTTGCCGACCATGCCGATCGTGACTTCCTCGGTCGGATGCTCGAGGCGATCGACCAGATCCGTCCACATTGACAGATCCGCCGGCTTGGCCACCAGCTTGAGTTCGTCGACGATGATCGAGTCGAGCCCCTGGTCGTGCAGCATCTGCGGAATTTTGTAAATACTGTCGACGTCCCAGACCGAGATCACCGCGTCGTTCGGTACATTCGAGAACATCGAGATCTTGGCGCGCTCGTCGTCGGGAATCGGACGATCGGCCCGGCACAGCAACGCATGCGGGAGGATCCCGATCTCGCGAAGCTTCTGCACGCTATGTTGAGTCGGCTTGGTCTTGAGCTCACCGGCCGTATGGATAAACGGCACGAGCGTCAAGTGGATGAAGCAGCAATGATTGCGGCCCATGCGCAGGCTCATCTGCCGCGCCGCCTCGAGGTCCGGCAGCGACTCGATGTCGCCGACCGTGCCGCCGATCTCGACGATCGCGACGTCCGGTTCGCCGGAGGTCGCCGACTTGGCGCCGCGTTCGACGAAGGCCTGGATTTCGTTGGTGATGTGGGGAATTACCTGCACGGTCTTGCCCAGATATTCGCCACGGCGCTCCTTGCGGATCACCGATTCGTAAATCTGCCCAGTCGTGAAGTTATTGGCCTTGCGCATCTTCGTGCTGATGAAGCGCTCGTAGTGGCCGAGATCGAGGTCAGTCTCCGCACCGTCTTCCGTGACGAATACCTCTCCGTGCTGGAAAGGACTCATCGTGCCGGGATCGACATTGATATACGGGTCGAGCTTGAGAAGAGTGACTTTGAGGCCGCGCGATTCGAGAATCGCGGCAAGTGACGCGGCGGCTATCCCTTTACCTAGGGACGAAACAACACCGCCGGTGACGAATACATATTTGGTCATCGCTGAAGTGCTCGCGGGAAAGCGGAATTATACCCGTGTTGCCGCCCCTGAGCGACTGCTAAAACGGCGAGCCGCACCGGCACGCCCTCGCACTCACCATTTGGGTGCTTGTGCCGCGGCGCACTCAACGGAAATTTTTAGCGCACGAACCGTCGACGGGAAAACCCGGCAAAACCGCCGCCGCGCAACCCCGCGCACCGCTTCCCCTGCATCAACATTCAGGCCGCGAGGTCGATCCGGCCCAGTTGCACCAGCATGCGCTGAATGGCGCGTGCGGTCTCGATGGGGTGTTCCATCGGGAACAGGTGGGAGCCCTCGATCCATTCGAGACAGTCGCCCACCAGCCGATGCGTGGCATCGATGCCGACATGGCGCACTTCGCGCGAATGTGTACCCGCCAGAAAGCCGACCGGCACGCTCGCGCCGTGCTGGACACGCGAGCTGATTGTATGGGGAATGGTCCGGTAGATCCGGTATTCGGTACCGCGGTCGAAAACGAGTTCGCGCGTGCCCGCGGAATCGACACGGACAGTGCCGAAATCGATGTAGTCGGACAGCATCCGCTCGTCCCACCGCGCGAAGGCCGGTTTCGAGTGGAAATGCCGCCAAGCCTCGTCGCGACTGGCCCAGCGCGTGCGGCGTGCCTTGGTTGCGGCCGCTGGCGAGAGGCGCTCGTCAAAGCCTGTCCATTGCGAGACACGCAGCAAATTGCTGCGCCAGCCACTAATGACGGGCGAATCGAGCATGATGACGCCGCGCACCCGGTGCGGGCGCCTCAGGCTCGCCAGCAGGCTCAGATAGCCGCCAAGCGAATGACCGATCAGCCACACTGGCGCCGGTGGGTCACCCGGTTTCGTGTCCGCTTCGATGGCCGCGAGGAGTTCGTCCGCAAGCCGGGGCCAGTCGCGCGTGACGGGAAAGCGCGGATCGTGGCCGATCGTCTCGATCGCGCGCACATCGTACTGGTCTTCGAGCTCCGCGAAAATCGTCCGGTAGACGGAGGCCGGAAACCCGTTCGCATGGGAAAAGTGAATGATTTCCTTCAAGTTCGTCGTCCTCCGCTTGGAGTGGCATGCCGTTCGATGGCGTCGAACTTCGCCTGCTGATGCTGGTGCCGCACGCTCAATGTCCCATCCAGTAACGCCGCTTCGATTCGCGACACCGTTCGACCTCAAACCCACCGCCCGTGCTGCTCGCACGTATCGCCCCGTCGCGGTCGGCACGATGGATCCGCGTGCCGTGCGCACGGTAGCGCGCGAGGACGCCAGCTTGCGGATGGCCGAATCGGTTGCGATAGCCTACCTGAAATACCTCCTCGCGCGGCGCGGCGGCGTCGAGGAACCCTTCAGTCGACGAAGTGCGGCTGCCATGGTGCAGGACCAGCAGCAAGTCGGCGCGCAAAGCCGCGGCATGGGTGGCGACGAGTGCCCGCTCCTGCGGCGCCTCGATATCGCCGGGCAACAAGGCAGCCACTCTGGTATTGGCAATGTGTAATATGCAGTTGCCGGGATTGCGGACCTCGTCGCGGGCGAGCATCGCGGCGTGGGGCCAAAGCAGGGTGAAGTGCACGTCGTCCCATGGTCAAAAGCCCGGCCACGAGCCAACCGATTGCCTGAGCACGACGGCCCGCTAACGCGCAAGCCCACTGCATCGACAGGGATCTTGCTCCACGCCCGCGACGAGAGCGTGCCGACAGAGCCGATCGCTGCAGTCGCGACAACGTTCGCTGACACGCGACGGCGAATCGTGACCACGGCGACAGTCCCGCGCACCCAAAACTGTAAGCGCGGCAAGCGCAGACCAACGCGACAAGCTCAGCAACGTCGCGCACTGCTGAAGCCAGCCGACCCCGATCGCAAACCCACATAGCAGTCGCCGCAACGTCTTCCCCCGCACCCACCGCGGGTGAGACCTCAGACTCGGGCAACCGGTCGGCGCAAGCGCATGAATAGCCGAATGTTGGCCTTTCGGCCGAATTTGTCAGCGCGAGGCGCCACGACAGACCCGGCTGCTTCCGCCCATCAACCGCTGCGACCCTGGCGGCGCACCATGAAATCAAAAAAGACCTCTATGCGATGCCTGCGAGTCGCGGCAACGCCGCCAGCGAATTGGCCGAAGTCCGCTCGGCGCAGCGTTCGGCATCGATGCCCCGCAACTGCGCGAGCACCTCGCCAATGCGCGCGACCTGAGCAGGCGTATTGCGTTGCTTGTATTGCCAGGCGGGGGCGATATCGGGCGCATCCGTTTCGAGCACGATGGCCTCGATGGGGAGTTGCTCGGCAAGCCGGCGGATTTGTTTCGCACGCTCGAACGTCACGTTGCCGCCAAAGCCGAGCTTGAACCCCTGCGCGATAAAAGCGTCAGCCTGCTGGAAGCTGCCATTAAAAGCGTGCGCGATGCCGATACGAATGCCGAAACGCCGCAAGCCCTTCAACACTTTATCCTGCGACTTGCGAACATGGCAAATCGCCGGCAGATCGAACTCACGCGCGAGTTTGAGTTGCTCGTCATAGAAATACTGCTGACGCGTGTCATCGAGATCGGGAACAAAATAGTCGAGGCCGATCTCGCCGACGCCGACGAATAACGGATCATTAAGCGACGCCTCGATCTCGGTCCTGAGCGTAAGCAGATCCGCTTCGCTCGTCTGCGGCGTGAACAGTGGATGAATACCCAGCGCATAGGCCCCGCCGGGGACCCGGTGAGCGAGTGTGCGCACGCGATCGAAGTTCACCCGGCCGACGCTTGGAATCACAATGCGCGACACGCTGGCCGCCTGTGCATCGGCCGCGACCGTGTCACGGTCGGCGTCAAACTCGGAGGCATCGAGGTGGCAGTGTGAGTCGATCCACATGAAGCGTGGCTCCATAACGAATGCGATAGGGCAACGGTGCGCCCGCTTCCGCGACCATACCCGTGGCCGTGGTCGCCAGAACCGAATGCTGCAAGCGAGCACGCAGCGATAGCGGCCACCGCCCCGTCGTTTTGGCACTGCCGCAGGACACTGACCGCGCTACGAGCAAGCGCGCGCGGCATCCGGCAGCCCCCTTAGACCGGCACCGACGGCTCCTCGACCAGAATGCCGTCGCGCAGGCGCAAGATACGATCGCAACGCCCCGCCAGATCCATATCGTGAGTCACGAGAATAAAGCTCGTCTTGAGCGTATCGGACAACTCAAGCATGAGATGGAAGACCGACTCAGCCGTGCCGTGATCGAGATTCCCCGTCGGCTCATCGGCCAACACGCACGCGGGTTCCGTGACGAGCGCACGAGCCAGCGCGACGCGCTGACGTTCGCCGCCCGACAACTCACCCGGGCGCCCATCCGCGCGGTGTGACAAACCCACCCGCTCGAGCATCGCAGCCGCCGTACGACGCGCGGTCTCCCGATTCTGCCGCCGGATCCACAACGGCATCGCGACATTATCGAGCGCCGAAAACTCGGCCAGCAGATGATGGAACTGATAGACAAAGCCGAGCGAGCGATTGCGTTGTTCGGTGCGTTCCCGGTCCGACAAGGACGTGAAAGGCTTGCCGAGCAGCGCCACACTGCCGCCCGACGGCTCGTCGAGCCCACCCAGAACATGCAGCAGCGTGCTCTTGCCCGAGCCCGAGGCGCCGACGATAGCCACCTTTTCGCCGGCATGAACGGTGATCGAGGCCCCGCGCAACACTTCAACCGGCGCACGGCCCTGCATGAACGCCTTGGCGACGCCACGCGCTTCGAGAACCACGGTGCCCTTATTCATAGCGCAACGCCTCCGCCGGGCGCACGCGCGAACCACGCCAGCTCGGATACAAGGTGGCAAGCGCCGACAGCACGAAGGCCATCAGACCGATCCGTGTGACGTCGCCGATCTCGAGATCGGATGGCAACTCGCTGATGAAGTAGATCGACGGCGGAAGGAACTGCACGCCAAACGCGTGCTCGATCATCGGCACGACGGTCGGGATGCTGGCGGCAAGCGCGCAGCCGAGCGCGACCCCGATCGCGGTCCCGATGAAACCGATGGTCACGCCCTGCACGAAGAAGATCTTCATGATCGAGCGCTGCTGGGCACCGAGCGTGCGCAAGATGGCGATATCAGGTTGCTTGTCGGTGACAGTCATCACGAGCGAGGACACCAGGTTGAATGCCGCGACCGCAATGATCAGCGTCAGGATAATGAACATCATGCGTTTCTCGATCAGCACCGCCGAGAACCAGGTCTGGTTCTGCTGGGTCCAGTCACGAATATAGAGATCGCCCGACAGCGAACGGGCGAGTTCGTGAGTCACGGCGGGCGCCTTCTGCATGTCGTGCAAGCGCAGGCGCACACCAGTTGGCGCGGGCAGCCGGAACAACGCCTCGGCATCGGCAATATCGATCATTGCGAGGGAGCTGTCGTACTCATAGTGCCCGGACTCGAACACACCGACCACATTGAACTGCTTGAGCCGCGGCAACATGCCGGCAGGTGTCACGCTGCCCTCCGGTGCCACGAGGGTCACCTTGTCGCCGACCGTAACAGCCAGGCTCGAGGCGAGCTGGCTGCCGAGCACGATGCCGAACTGACCGGGCTGCAGGTCGCTCAGCTTGCCGGCCCGCATCTCCTTCGCGAGGTCCGACACATGGGACTCGAGGCTCGGCTCGACGCCGCGCAGCATCACGCCGCTCACGGCATCCTGCCGGGTGAGCAAGGCCTGCGCATCGACATAAGGCGAGGCGGCGACCACCTGCGAATTGTGCAGGGCCTCGTTCGCGGTTTTCTGCCAGTCGGGCATCGAGCCGGTTGGCGAAAAGATCTCGACGTGGGCCAGCACCGACAGCATGCGGTCGCGAACATCGCGCTGGAAGCCGTTCATCACGGACAGCACGACAATCAGCGCGGCCACGCCCAGCGCGATACCGCTCATCGACACCAAGGCAATAAACGAGATAAAACCGTTCCCCGAGCTCTTCTTTCCGGCGCGGGTATAGCGCCAGCCGATCTGCCATTCGAATGGAAGTTTCAAGCGTTTCCTTACTAGTTTCAGGGCCTAAACGGCCTGCATCTGCGATGCGCGCCCGTCGGCATCATCCTTTCCGGCCGACTCCGGTCGGAAAGTTTGCCATACAATTGCGCCGACATGCCCTCCGAACCCTTGCATCTTCTCGTTCCCTTCGCCCTCGTGCCGGCCGTCGACGCCCAGATCGCGCTATCGCGCCTCGCGTACCCGGCGCTCGGCGCCCTGCTCGCACGGGCCTCCCAGACCGAACGCGCCACCGGCGAAGACTTCCAGCGCACGCTGCCGCACGAGCGCTGGCTCGCCGGACGCTTTGGCCTGCTCGAGCGTCCAGCGGGCGGCACGCCGCCCGCGACCGACGACGCACCGCTCGCGCCCTATATGTTGCTGGCCGACGGCGGCGACCCCGGCACGGCCCGCTGGGCCTGCGTCGAGCCCGCCCATGTGCAGATCGCGCGCGACCACCTGGTGCTGATCGATCCCGACACCCTGGGTCTCAACGACGAGGAAGCCGCGACCCTGCTCGAGGCGGCGCGCCCCTCGTTCGACGAACTCGGCATCCGCGTCGAGGCACCCACGCCGCGCCGCTGGTATGTGTCCGGCGAGGCGCTCGGCGAGCTCGTCGCCGCGCCGCCGCTGCGCGCGGCCGGACGCAGCATCGAAATCTGGCTGCCCCACGACGTCGGCACAGGCGATCGCTCGCGCACCTGGATGAAGCTGCAGAACGAAGTCCAGATGAGCTGGTTCGAACATCCCCTCAACGATTCGCGCGAATCGCGCGGACTGATGGCGGTCAACGGGCTGTGGCTTTATTCGCAGGGGACGCTGGCGGCGTCTCTCGCGCATCCCTTCGCGCGGGTCCTGAGCCGCGCCGTCGCGACGCGCGGGCTTGCACTCGCCTCGGGCGCGGCCCTGGGCGGACCACCGGAGACGTATGCGGCCTATGCGTCGCTCCCGGCTGAATCGCTGTCGCCACCGGCTTCCCGCTCGGGTGCTGGCGCCCCCTCCCCGTCTCTGGCAGGTTCCACTTCGGCTCCCGCGTCTCGGTCCCCCTCCGGCGCCACCCCGTCTGGCGCGACGCTCGTCGAACTCGACGCACTCAATGTTCCCTTCATTCACCAGGACTGGTACGGCTGGCATGAAGCCCTTGCCCAGCTTGAGCGCGACTGGTTCGCGCCGGCGCTCGCGGCCTTGCACGATGGCAGCCTGCCGAGGCTCACACTGACTCTGACCGGCGACACCGGTGTCGTCAGTTATGTGATCACCCGCGGCGCGCTGCGCATGTTCTGGCGCCGGCGGCCGCTCGCCGCCGCGATCACTGAATGACATCCCTCACCGAATGACCCAGATCGCTGTTCGCTCCTGCTCACCCGTCGACACCGAGATCCTGGTCCGCGCGGGCATTCATCCTGTGCTTGCGCGCCTGTTCGCCTCACGCGGCGTCGTCTCCCCACGCGATATTGAGACCGCGCTGGTCCAGTTGCATGCTCCGGCCGCCCTCAAAGGCATCGAAGCAGGCGCGGCCCTGCTCGCCGATTCGATCGTCGCGCAGCGCTCGATGCTGGTCGTCGCCGACTATGACTGCGACGGCGCGACCGCCTGCGCGGTCGCTGTGCGCGGCCTGCGCATGCTCGGCGCCAAGGTCGACTACCTGGTGCCGAACCGCTTCGAGTATGGCTACGGCCTGACACCCGAGATCGTCGCACTGGCCGCACGGCGCGCGGGCGGCAAGCCCGATTTGCTGATTACCGTCGACAACGGCATCGCGAGTGTCGATGGCGTGGCCGCTGCCAATGCGCTCGGCATCGAAGTCTTGGTGACCGATCACCACCTGCCCGGCGACACACTGCCCGATGCGCGCGCCATCATCAATCCGAACCAGCCCGGCTGCACCTTCCCCAGCAAGCATCTGGCCGGTGTCGGCGTGATGTTCTATGTGCTGTTAGCAGTGCGTGCCGAGATGCGCCGGCGCGGCCTGTTCGATGCCCAGACCCAGCCCCGCCTCGACGGCCTGCTCGATCTCGTCGCGCTCGGCACCGTGGCGGATGTCGTGCGGCTCGACGCCAACAACCGCGTGCTCGTGGCCCAGGGCCTCTCGCGCATCCGCAGTGGCCGCATGCAACCCGGCATCGCCGCGCTGTTTCGTGTGGCCGCGCGAGACGCGCGTTCCGCCGCGGGCTTCGACCTCGGTTTCGCACTCGGCCCTCGGCTCAACGCGGCCGGCCGGCTCGCCGACATGTCGCTCGGGATCGAATGCCTGACCACCGACGACCCGGGTCGCGCCTGGGCCCTCGCCCAGGAACTCGATGGCATGAACCGCGAACGTCGCGAGATCGAGGCCGGCATGCAGCAGGAGGCCCTGGCCGACTTGTCGGGCGTCGACGCCGCGGGTCGCGCCACCCTGACGCTTTTCAACGCAGGCTGGCACCAGGGTGTGATCGGCATCGTCGCATCGCGGCTCAAGGAGAAGTTTTACCGGCCGTCGTTCACCTTCGCTCCGGCCGACGACCGGGGCCTGCTCGCGAAGGGGTCGGGTCGCTCGATTCCGGGCTTTCATCTGCGCGATGCACTCGATCTGGTGTCCAAACGCCACCACGGCCTGTTGCTCAAGTTCGGTGGTCACGCCATGGCGGCCGGCATGACGATCAGAAGAGACGACCTGCATGCCTTTACCGACGCATTCGAGAAAGTGGGCCGCGAATGGCTGACCGAGGAAACGCTCGCCCGCGTGATCGAGACCGATGGTGAACTCGAAGACGCCTATTTCAATCCGGCGTTTGTCGAGTTGCTCGATGCCGCAGTCTGGGGCCAGGGCTTTCCGCCGCCGGTGTTTTCGGGCGAATTCGAGATCGCGACGCAGTCACTCGTCAAAGACAAACATCTGAAGCTGCAACTCGTGCGCGGCCGCAGCCGCTACAACGCCATCTGGTTCAACCGGACCGACATGCTCCCCGCACGCGCCGAGGTGGCGTACCGACTCACACGCGATGTTTATAACGGTGTGGCACGGGTTCAACTCATTGTCGAACACGCGTCCTAAGCAAGCGCCTACTCGCGACACGTAACGTTCGGTAAGAAGATTCTGAACGACCTTCGATACGACGCAATGTCCAGCACCATCGATCGATTTCGAGGGGTTCGATCAAACTGTTCGCGAGAAGGTGTCGAACCGCACGGTCAGCCGCCTATCGGCGCGCGATGATGCGTCATCGTATGGCCGGTCCGGCTAGCCCTGTTTCGACGACACGAACATGCCTTCGCTCTCTCAAGCCCTCACGCGCGGCAACAACAATTTCGATCTGATCCGGCTGATCGCAGCGATTGCCGTGATCTTCGGCCATTCTTACGTGATTCAAATGCCAGACGGTCACCTTGACCCGATCGCGACCTGGTTTGGTCGTGAGTCGTGCGGCAGTCTCGGCGTGTTCGCCTTCTTCCTAATGAGCGGCATGCTGATCAGCGCGAGCTTCGATCGCCAGCGTTCGGTGCAACGTTTTCTCGTGCTGCGGATCGCGCGTATCTGGCCCGCACTCGCGGTGTGCTCCTTGTTCGCCGCCTTCATCGTCGGGCCTGTCTTCACGAGCGCGACACTGCACGATTACTTTGCCGCGAGCGCACTCTGGTATTTCCTCGGTCACATGCTGACAGTCGTGCACGGTCTCGGCTGGGTGTTGCCCGGTGTGTTCGAACATAATCCCTTCGTCGGAGCAATCAACGCGGCGATCTGGACACTCCCGCTAGAACTCAAGTGCTACCTCCTCGTGCTCGGTGCCGGCATTCTTGGCCTGACCGCCACGCCACGCGGGATGACGATCGCCTTCGCGGTCTCGCTGATCGGCTTCATGCTGCTGCTTCGTCACCCTTTCACTGAGGTCCTGCTGGCCGACCTCACGGTGCTGCAATCCGGTTATTCGTTCTGGCCCGTGCCCTTCTTCCTGGCAGGCATGCTGCTCTACGGTTGGCGCGATCACGTCGCATTGCACTGGATTCCGGCGCTCGCCCTCGCCGCCGGCTATGTTGGCCTGCGCGACACCGCGGTCGGACCCACCTTGTTCTATCTTGCCTTCGGTTATGGGGTGCTCTGGGTCGGCACGCTGCCCGCCCTGCACCGCTTCGTGCCGCGCCATGACTACTCGTATGGCCTGTATGTCTACGGCTTCGTGATCCAGCAATGTCTCGCGAGCATCGCGCCGCAACTCCATCATCTGCTGGCGTTTGTCATCGTGATGCCGGTCATCTTCGTCTGCGCCTTCGTCTCCTGGCACTGGGTCGAATCGCCGGCGCTGAACCTGGGGCACCGCCTGCTCGGCGCGCGACGCGCGGCTCGGGCTGCGCCGGTGCGCTCGTCGATCGACGTGAGCATGCCCTGAGCACCCGCCGAGCCATCGACCGCCACGACTTCCCGACCGCTATCGTCTGAGGGCGTGGCTGCCTTCAGTCCTCAAGCGTCTGCGCAATCCGTTGCGTGAGGCGCGCAACGTCGAACACCATCATCGCCAGTGACGGGCCGCCCGCAACGGTGGCGGAGTCCGGAACTTCGATCACTTCCCTGAGGTCGCCGCGCACATTCTTCTGCGTCGCGTCGATCAGCATGGATGGCACCGGCAACTTGTCGCTGGCATACACATGCACGATGTTTTCGACCGAATCGACGATCAGTCCATACGCATCCGTGCCCCGTTCGACAATCAGGATCTTCGCGCGCGCCGCATCGGCGGCTGACTCGCCGCGCGGCTTGAGTTGATATAAGGCACGCAGGTCGACAATCGTCACCAGGCGCCGCCGCAGGTTGAGCATCCCGCGCACGGCGGATGGCATGCCCGGAGGCGTCAGCATCTCGTCGGTGTAGCGGATGATCTCGCGGATGTCGCCGATCGGCATCGCCATCAGATTGTCGAGCTTGAACGTGATAAAAACCTGTCGTTCCCCGCGCTGACGTTGTTTCGCCGCAAGCCCTTCACTGTTGGCATAGAGACGGCTATGGCCCTGCGTCAGCGCCGTCAGCTCCGTCCCCGCGAGCAGAGCATCATGTTTGAGCAGCACGATATCGTCACCGCCCGCGCGGCTGATCCATCCCGCGAAGAGTGCACCACGTCGCGCCCCGACGCTCGGAATCGGCAACACATCGTCGCCTGCAAAGCCAATGATCGAGTCGACGCTGTCGACCAGCAGACCCACGCTGGTCTCACCGAGACGCAAGACCATCACCCGGCGCTCATCGGCCATGCCCGTCGTCGCGAGATCCACCGGTGTGCGCGACATGCCGAGCAGCACGCCGAAGTCGACCAAGGGCATCACATCGCCGCGCAACGCAAACATGCCGACGCAAAAATCACTTTTCAGCACGGACTCCTGCACCGCGGGCACCCGGACGATTTCGTGGATCGCGCCGATCTCGAAGGCGAGCGCGGTGCGTCCGAGCCGGAACGATACGCACTGACGGCGCAGTGCGAGCGTGCCGCGCCGTGCCGTGGCACCGCTGCGCTGTTTGTCGAGGATCTGTGGAACCCGCTCGATCATCAGCAACGCAGCCGGATCGAGGACCTGGATGATGCGCTCGCCACCCGCGAGCTTGAGCGCGCCCTTCACGACATGATGGGGCGCGTCGTCGACATAGTGAAACGCGTGTTTGTCGGCCGCCTGAACTCGCAGCATCTCACCGGTCGAGTCAAAGACCAGGCCCACGCGCGTGCCGTCGAAATCGACGATCGCAATCTTGCTGGCCTCGGCCGCGCCCCGCGACGACAGACCCAGCAGGATATTCAGGCTGATCACCGGAACGATCGTGCCGCGCAGATTGAATACACCGATCAGAAACGCCGGTGATAAGGGGATCGCGGTCACCCGTTCCGGAAAAATCACCACTTCCTGGATCACTTCCACAGGCAACGCGAACTCGACACTCTCGAGAAAAAACGTTCCGTACAGGCTCGACGTCAGCGCCTCGCCTTCCCATCCGGACGACTCCCGCGAGGTAAGGCGCTGCACGGCCGCGTGCGCGCTTCGCGAGCGATGCGCATCATCCGGCGCCTGAGCTGGAGCCAGAGCCGGATCAGGCAGCGATTCCAGCTGATCAACGAGTTCGAGCATGTCCATGAAGTCCCTCGTGGGGTGCAGTCAAACGATCGGGGGGCACCGCGATTTCGCGGGCGCTATAACGCATCTGTGACGCATCGAGCCACACTTGCCAGCCACGCTCGCCACCGACCTGTTCGAGCACGACACGCAAGCCGGCCCGGGTGAGCGCAAGGCGCGCGGCGTCGATATTGTGCAGACCGATCTGCCCGGCCGCGCCAAGGCCGAGTTTGGCCAGACGCGCGCCACCGACCAGCACGGCTTCCAGTTCGCCATAGGCGCGCCGGTCGACTTCGAGCAGCTGAAACAACACCGGCAGGGTATCGCCGACGTACCGGGCGCTCACGCTGGCGTCCGCCGAGGCATCGACACGAAACGGCGACGACACACCCTGCGCGGGCGCGCTTGGCAACAGGCAGTGCGCGAGCACGCAGCACTGGCGCGCGCGCCACAGCAGGCCAATGCCGACACATGAGCCAAGCGTGGCCTTGAGCGAACCGCTCGCCGCGAACTTGGCTTCGCCAATCCGAACCGTGACTTCGGGTTCGGACCCGCGTTCGGGGCGTTCGGTGCGTTCAGGCGCCGTCATTGCCAGCCGCCTTGCGATAGAACAACGGTTGCTCGAACTTCAAGCCCGTGTCGAAACGCTGCAGTGACTCGGATTCGCCAAGCACCAGCAAGGCACCCGGTTTCATCGCGCCACAGATGTTCGCGACGATCCGTTGCTGAGTAGGGGCATCGAAATAGATCAGCACATTGCGCAGGAACACGATATCGAACTGGCGTCCGCGCGCGAGAGGCTGCATCAGGTTGTGACATTCGACCTGAACGCGCGAGCGCAAGTCGGTCGTCACCCGCCAGCCACCTTCCTCGGCACAGAAGTAACGGGCAATCAGATCGGGCCGGCTCGCAACCAGTTGTTCGATCGAACGACCCTGATAGCGTCCCGCCCGCGCGCTTGCCACCACGGTGGAGCAGATATCGGTGCCGAAGATGCGGTAGTCGAAAGACGGATGCGCCAGTCGCAGGCCGTCGGCGAGCATCGCAACCGAGTACGACTCCTCACCCGAGGAAGCCGCCGCCGACCAGACCTGCAGGGTTTCGCGCGGGTGGGCGGCCTGCCATTCGGGCAAGAAGTGATCGCCAAAATACGCCCACACGCGTGGCGTGCGAAAGAATGCGGTCTCGTTGGTGGTCACGAGATCGATGAAATACGGGACTTCGCCCGGCTGCGACTCCACCCGGCGCAAGTAGTCGGCATAGGTCGGGATCGACAATGCCCGCATGCGGGGCCGCAAGCGCCCCTGCAACAAGCTGCGCTTGCGCTCTGTCATCGCGATACCGGTATGTTCACGCACCATCGCGAGCAGCTTGCGCAGATCCGCATCGTCGAGCGCGTCTTCGTCGGTGCGTGCGCGCACGGCCGGCGTCCACGCCGAGGCCATGGTTTGGGGATCGAGCGCCATATCAGACGACGAAACGGGCTACGGTGGTGTTGAGATCACCCGCACCGACACTCAGTTGGCCGGTCTCGCGCGCAATGTTGTCGCAGGACATGGCTGATTTCTCGGTCTGCTCGGCAACGTGCTGAATCGCGGCGCTGACTTCGCGCGCGGCGACCAGTTGCTCGTCCGCTGCGCAGGCGATTTCCGAGATCGCCTGGGTGGTCCGCTCGACCCCGTTGACGATCTTCTCGAACGCATCGGCCGCCTGCCGCGAGATATCGCTGCCCGCCGCCACACGCTTGACCGACTCGTTAATGAGCTTGGAGATTTCCTTGGTGGCCTGCGACGAGCGTTCCGCGAGCTTGCGCACTTCGTCGGCCACGACCGAGAAACCGAGCCCGTGTTCGCCGGCACGCGCCGCCTCGATCGCGGCGTTGAAAGCCAGCAGGTTGGTCTGACTCGCAATCTCGCCGATCACCTTGATGATCTCGCTGATGTCTTCCGACGATTTGTTGATGAGTTCCATCGCCTCGATCGACTTAGCGACGGCCTTTGCGCCAAGCAACGCTTCATTCTGGGTTGCCTTGGCGACACCGTCGGCGCCGCGGCCGTTTTCGGCAATCGCGTTAATCGACGCGGTCAGCTCCTCGATCGAGGCATTCATCTGTTCGACCGTCGCACCCAGGCTCTGCGCCCCGGCCGCCACGCCGTTCGACATCTCGGCGATCTGCTGCGAGGAACCGGTGAACGCCCCGGCCGCAAAGACGACCTTGCCGATCACGCCGCGCAAGTCGCCGATCATCGCGCGAATCCCCTCGGCGAGCAGATCGAGCGGCTCCTTGCCGTTCGCCTCGATATGTGCGCTGAGGTCACCCTTGGCCGCACGCTCGACGGCCTCGAGCAGATGCGCGACTTTGACCGCGTCGCTCTCGGCCTTGCGCTTCACCTCGGTCTCGAGTTCGACCTGCGCGGTCACGTCGGTCGCGAACTTGACGACCTTCCACGGACGACCGTTTGCATCGAGGATCGGGTTATACGTCGCCTGAATCCAGATTGTCTTGCCGCCCTTGGCGACGCGCATGTAGCGGTTCGCGTCAAACTCGCCGCGATTGAGTTTTTGCCAGAAGCGCCGGTATTCGACGCTCTGCGCAAAATCGGGCGGGCAAAACATCCGGTGATGCTCGCCGATGATCTCGTCGAGCGCATAGCCGACCACGTCGAGAAAGTTCTGGTTCGCGCCCAGCACCGTGCCGTCGAGATTGAATTCGATCACGGCCTGCGCCTTGTCGATCGCGTTGACCCGGCCCTCATACTCGGCGTTGCGTTGCTTGAGTGCGCTCACGTCAGTGGCGAACTTGATCACCTTATAAGGCCGACCCTCGGCATCCATGACGGGGTTATACGAAGCCTGAATCCAGACTTCACGGCCATTCTTGCCGAGCCGGCGATATTCACCGCGTTCGAACTCGCCGCGCTGAAGCTTTGCCCAGAAAGCGGGGTACGCCGCACTCGCCGCGTAGTCGGGGTCGCAGAAGATGCGGTGATGCTTGCCGACCACTTCTTCCAGCGTGTAACCGAGGGTATTTAGGAAATTCTCGTTGGCATGGAGAATCAAACCGTTCAGGTCGAATTCGATCACGGCTTGAACGCGCTGCAAGGCGGCATAGACCGCGTTCAACTCCTCCGTGCTGCGCTGCTGATCCTGCTTGACTGCTTCCATGGTGACTCCCGAGATTGAAGGTTCGATACCGTCAGGGCGAATAAAACCCGGACGAGGCGGCTTGTCGCCTCGTCCGGTAGCGCACACGCTCAAACATCTTCATGTATTTATAAGCAAGCAGTTTTTGCCGATTTTATTTGCGACCCTCAGGTCGACCGGCCCCCTGTCTGGATGCTTCCCCTGCTTCCCTGTACGCAAGGGTTAAGTAAGATCGCGCGTCGCCACATAAACCGATCCTGTTAGAAGGGATTAACGGAAGGCGCGCCGCGAGCTTTAGCTTTTTTTAAAGCGGGTTTGCAATAAAAATAAGGAATCGACTTGCAAACGTTTTACGAGTGATAACGCCCGCTATACGTCTCGGGTATTAATTGGTTACTCGAAAACTGAAAATCGTGTAGCACCGCCACGAGCACAGGCATTCTGGCAAAAAATACCGCTGCGCCACGAGCCGCCCAAATTTCGAAATCCGAAAACAAGCCTCCCCCGTACATTTAAGAGCGTCCTTAATAGTCAGGACAAACCCTGAGAGCGCCTTTGTGGGCGGCGCACGCGCGGGTGCTGCGCTACACTCGCAGCAGACCGGGGGCGAGGGGTCGAGCCCATCTACGAGAGCCGGATGGCGGGATGCCGTCGGTGCGAAAAATCGATAACGAGGAGAATACGAATGAGTTGGACACGCGAACAGGTACACGTGACGTTCGCCGCCTATCTGGGCTGGACGCTGGACGCTTTCGATTTCTTCCTGCTGGTGTTCGTGCTGAAGGACATTGCGAATGAATTCAGCGTCGGGGTGCCGGCCGTGGCGTTCGCGATCACGCTGACGCTGTTCATGCGGCCACTCGGCGCCCTGATCTTCGGGCGTCTCGCAGACCGGTTCGGGCGTCGCCCGACCCTGATGGTCAATATCATTGCGTATTCGGTTATCGAATTGCTCTCGGGCTTTTCTCCGAATCTTATGACGCTGCTGATCTTGCGCGCGCTGTTCGGCCTGGCGATGGGCGGTGAATGGGGCGTGGGTTCGGCGCTGACGATGGAAAGCATTCCGCCGCGCTCACGCGGACTGGTCTCCGGGATTCTCCAGGCTGGCTATCCGAGCGGCTATCTGCTGGCCTCGATCGTGTTCGGTTTGTTCTATACGCATATCGGCTGGCGCGGCATGTTCTTCGTCGGCGTGGCTCCGGCGCTGCTGGTGCTCTATGTACGCTCGCACGTGCCCGAATCGCCGACCTGGAAGGTCATCGAAAAGCGCCAGCGCGTGGGTCTGCTGACTACGCTGAAACACAACTGGAAGCTGTCGGTATTTGCGATCGTACTGATGACCTGCTTCAACTTCTTCAGCCACGGTTCGCAGGATCTGTATCCGACCTTCCTGCGCGAACAGCATCACTTCGACCCGCATACCGTCACCTTCATCACGATCATCCTGAATATTGGCGCGATCGTCGGCGGGTTGACCTTTGGGCGACTCTCCGAGCGGATCGGCCGGCGCCGGGCGATCTTTATTGCCGCCTTGCTCGCGCTGCCCTTCCTCTACCTGTGGGCGTTCTCGACGACCGTGGCGATGCTCGCACTGGGCGCCTTCCTGATGCAGATTGCCGTGCAGGGTGCGTGGGGGGTGATTCCGGTCTATCTGAACGAGATCTCGCCTGACGAAATCCGGGCAACCTTCCCGGGGCTGGTCTATCAGACCGGTAACCTGCTGGCCTCGGTCAATGCGGTGTGGCAGGCCAAGATTGCCGTGGCGAACGGCGGCAACTACTCCATCGCACTGGTGGTGGTCGCGGGCTCGGTGGCCGTTGTGATTGCAGCGATTATCCTGTTCGGGCCCGAGCGGCGCGGCATCGATATGACAAAGTCCGCTGCGGAGATACCGGCGACAGCGCACTGATACCGTCGCGGGCCGTGTGCCGCGCGCCACCGCCAGCCTAAAGGGCAAAAAATCGCCTTGAAACTGACTTCGAAAAGAGGCCGATCCCAACCAGATCGGCCTCTTTTTTTATTCGCTCGAACGTCTGAATGCGAAATCTGCATCCGATCGCCTACATCGGTACGTAAACATCCAAGAGTATTTCCGAGGCCGGCAACGGCAGCCTGAGGCGCGCGAGATTCCCCGCCGCTTCAAGCAGATGTTTCGACACACACGCGTCACGTTACGTAACAGCACAGGGTATTTTTTCCAGGCGGCGAACGGCCTCCCGGTAAATGCAGCCCTTAAATCGCTGTTTCAGGGCGCCGCGGTGCACGGGCCATCGGGGAAACACGCATAAGAACAACGCTTGAAGCAGATGGAGCACTTCTTGCAGTAAAGAACCCGACTCACCGGAAACCTTGGATTCAATGACCGATAGGGAGAAAAAAATGACACTTCGAGTAACGGGCAGCCGGCCGTCCGGCGATACCAAAGGCCGCATCCTGGACGCTGCGGAAGACCTCTTCATCGAACACGGTTTCGAGGCGATGTCGCTGCGGCAGATCACTTCGCACGCCGACGTCAACCTCGCCGCGGTCAACTACCACTTCGGCAGCAAGGAAACGCTGATCCACTCGATGCTGGCGCGCCGCCTCGACAAGCTCAATGTCGAACGCCTTGCTCTGCTCGACAAGTTCGAGCGCCGCTTCGAAGGCAACGCGGACGGCCTGACCTGCGAGCATGTGCTCGGTGCCCTGTTCATCCCGGCCCTGCGACTATCGCGCGATCCGGTGCAGGGTGGCCGCGCCTTTCTGCGGCTGCTCGGGCGGGCCTATACCGACCCCTCGTCGTTCGTGCGCGAATTTCTCGCCCAGCACTACGCATCGGTCTCGGACCGGATCTACGCGGCCTTTGCACGGGCGCTACCGCACCTGCCGCGCGAAGAACTCAGCTGGCGCCTGAACTTCTCAATCGGCGCGCTCTCGGGCGTGCTGGCGGGTAGCGATACGAACAAGCTCATCGCGCAGTTCGCTCATGGAGAACCGCTGAGCGACCTGCAACTGATTGCCCGTCTGGCCTCGCTGATGGTGGCCGCACTCAAGGCACCGGTGCCCGACGACAGCTCGTTCGCCACCTTTGCCGCGGTGCTCGGTGACGCGAATTCTGTCGAGGCGGAAGCCGCGGCCGAACTGGAAGCCGCACATGTCGCTGAAACCGAACGTAATCAAGCGTCGGTGAACTCGGCAAGCCCGGAAACCGTCCATCTCTCGACCGACGCCGAATCGCAGAACAGCGCGACGACGTCGAACCCTTCGCGTGGCAATACGCAACGCGAGGCAGGGAGCAGCGGCGCGGGCGAACCCGTGCACAAGGTCCATGCGGTCAGCGGCGGCTCGCGGACGCCCGTGAGCTGGCCTGGCGGCACGACGGCGGGGAGCTTCCGCTACCGGGTGTTCTGACCGACTGCGTCACGGCGCGCAAGCGCCGGCGTTCGAACGCCGGCCTGCGTGCCTGTCACCCTGCCTTGTGAATGCGTCGGTACGCACGCACACTGGCGGTACGGACAGGCATCAGGAGCGAATATGGCGTCGTTTGCAACGCCGGGGCCGAGCCTCGGCGATGAAGTCCCCGGGCTGGCACGCGCCAGATTCGTCAAGGAACGATGGAAACGCCACGTCGCCGCCCTCGGCACGCTGGCCACCTTGGCCGCCCTCCTGAGTACGCCGAGCCGTGCGCAAGACACGCCGTCCGATGCGGCTTCTCAAACCGATAAAGCCGCCAATACCCCTGTCCCCGCTCCCGTCCAGACGCCCGCTCGCGAGGCGCCGCCCGACCTGACCCGGATGAACGCGCAGGCGCAGGCCGCCTGGCTCACTCAGGCCGCGCACGACGGACGACTCGAAAAGCTGGACGACGCGCAACTCGTCGCGCTGTTTAAGACGGTTTCGGCAGACGGACTTGCGACCTATGTCAAACAGGGCGTCAGCGACCTCGGCGAATATGAGTTCGAGGTGACCCGCCAGGAGCGGCTCAACAGCCACTGGCAGGAGCGCCCCGAATATCTCGATGTCCGCTACCACCAGTCGCCCATGCAGATCTATGCGAAGTGGCTGCCGGGCGGGCCCCACAAAGGCCAGGAAGTGATCTATGACGAGACGCGCCGGCCCAACCAGATGTTCGGCCATCTCGGCGGGATATTTCGGGCGGTGTCGATCTGGATCTCGCTCGACGGCCCGTTTGCCCACTCCCAGTCGAACCACAGCCTGCGCGATATCGGCCTGCAATACGCGGCGTTCAGCTTCGCGGGAGAAGTGGCGAAATTCGAAGCCGCCGGGGTCGGAGCTCCGACTCAGGTCGACGTCGAAGAGCAGCATGGCGTGCGGCTGGTCGTTTTCACATGGGAAACGCCGACCGGGCGGCCCGCGTTCTATGCCAAACGCGAACGGCTCGGCATCGACCTGCGGCACCCGTGGTTTCGCTCGATCGAATCGTTCGACAACGACGGCGAGCCGTTCGAAAAATTCTTCTACGACAAGGTCGTGCCGCGCCAGTTCGGCGACTCGGCCTTCGACCCGAAGAACCCCGACTACCAGTTCTAGCGCCCGGCCAGCTCCGCCACCACGGCCGAAAGTTCGACCGGGTCGACCGGCTTGGCCAGATGCGACTGAAAGCCCGCCATCAGAGCTCGCTTGCGATCCTCGCTGCGCGCCTGCGCGGTCAGCGCGGCGGCCGGCGTGAGGCCGCCGAGCGCGGCTTCGCGAATCCGCAATTGCCGGATCAGTTCATACCCGTCCTGACCGGGCATGCCGAGATCGCTGACGATCACATCGGGGCGTTCGAGATCGAACGCGGCCAACGCGGCCGGTGTGTTCGAGACGGCCGTCACTCGCGCGCCGAGTGATTCGAGGATCTGACGCGTGAGCTCACGCGCATCGTCTTCGTCCTCGACCACCAGCACACGCAGGCCGGCGAGCCGTTCCGGATCGACCGGCACCGGGTCCGCGACCGGCACGGCAGCTCGGGTCGAGCGCGCGATCGGCAGCACCACGCGGAACGTGGCGCCGCGCCCTTCCCCTTCGCTGTCGACGCTGATCAGCCCGCCATGCAACTCGGTCAGCTGCTTGGCGATCGACAGCCCCAGACCGAGGCCACCGAACTGCCGAGTGGTACTCGCGTCCGCTTGCCGGAACCGTTCGAATACGTGCGGCATGAACTCGGCCGAAATCCCCTGGCCGGTGTCGGTAACCGAAATCTCCACCGAGCCGTGACGCTCGACCAGCCTGACCGTGACCTTGCCCTGCCGGTCCGTGAATTTGATCGCGTTCGACAGGAGGTTCCACATGACCTGCTGGAGTCGCGACGGGTCGCCCTGGATCAGGCCGCACTCGGCAAGTTCGGTGCGCGCTTCGATCTCTTTTGCGTCAGCGGCGGGCTGCAGTGAGCTGATGACGTCGTCGATCACCTGGCGCAAGTCGACCTGCCCGATATCGAGGCGCAGCTTGCCCGAAATGATCCGGCTCAGGTCGAGCAGATCGTCGACCATCTGCGCCTGCAGACGCGCATTGCGGTCGATGACTTCGAGCCCCTTGTGCACGCGTCCGGGGTCGCTCGCATCACGCAACAGGAATTGCGCCCAGCCGACGATCGCATTGAGCGGCGTGCGCAGTTCATGGGAGAGTGTCGCGACGAACTCGTCCTTGACGCGCGCAGCGCGTTCCGCCTCGGAGCGCGCCGCGCGCTCGGCGGTGAGCAGCCGCTCGCGCTCTTCGGCAACCCGGCGCTGGGCGTCGATATCGGTGCTCGTGCCGAACCATTTGCTGATGCGGCCATCGGGATCGCGCAAGGCCCGCGCGCGCGAATGAAACCAGAGATATGCGCCATCCACGCCGCGAAAGCGATGCTGATGCTCATACTCGTCACGGGTCTCGACCGCCTCTTTCCACGCGGCCACGGTGCCGTCAAGATCGTCGGGATGAACCAGCCAGCGCCCCCAGCCCTCATCGAGCGCGGCTTCTTGTGGGCGTCCCGTGTAGTCGACGAATTGCTTGGACACATAATCGATCCGTCCGTCGGGCTCGGTCGTCCAGACCAGTTGCGGAATCGCCTCGGCGAGCAGCCGGTAATGCTGCTCGCGATCGCGCATCCGCTCGGCCTCGGCCCGTTCGCGCTGCAGGCGTGCCCGAGCGAGCACGCGGTCGATCGCCGCAGGCAGGAAGTCAAAATAGTCGGGCGTCTTGGGCACCACGTCGCCCACGCCGGAGCGCAGCGCCTCGATCACCCGCGCTTCGTCGGCAAACCCCGTCGCCAGCACCGCCGGCACATGAATGCCCTGAGCGCGCAGCGAGCGCAGGAATTCGAGCCCGGTTTCATAGCCGTCGAGCTGATAGTCGACCACCATGACATCGGGCTCGGCCTCGGCGATGGCCGCGCGCGCTTGGGCGATCGTCGCCGCAGCCGTCACGTAGTGGCCACAGCGCTGCAGCGCGCGGCCGGCGAGTTTGAGCAAACCCTCATCGTCATCGATGAGCAAGACATGGACCGCTTCGCGGACCGAAGAACGAACGTCACTCATGGACCAAGCGGGTGACCCGCACCTGTTGGAACCGCGTCATGCAGCTGCCTCCACTACCGCGGTGACGGCGCTGGAAACAGCCGGCAGCGCCGGCAGTGTCATATAAAAGGTCGAGCCCGTCCCCTCGGTCGATTCGACCCAGAGGCGGCCACCGTGTTTTTCAATAATGCGTCGTGCGAGCGCAAGCGCCACGCCCTCGCCGCTGCCCTGGGGGCGATAGAAAGTCGCGAACACCCGGGCCAGCTGCGCGGCCGGAATACCGCGGCCGTTGTCTGCCACGTAGAGTGTCACAGGTGCGGGCTTGCTGTCTTGATGGCCTGAACGCTCGCGATTCGCCTCGAGCTCCCGCACGCCGATCTCGATGCGCGGCGCGCGGCCCCGCTCGACACTTTCGAGCGCGTGGTCGATCAGGCCCGTGAGCACTTTTTCGAGCGCTTCCGGGTCGGCATCGACGCTGGGCAGCGGATGAACCACCAGGCGAGCATCGAGCGCTTCAAGCCGGGTCTGATAACCCGCCGCCACACGCTGCACGAGCATGTTCAGGTCGATCCATTCGGGCCGGTAGTCAGCGCGACCGGCACGCGAGAGCGTCAAGAGCGCATCGATGATGTCCGCCGAGTGCATCACGGCAGTCTGCAGGTAGTGAAGCGATTCGGCGATTTCCTCGTCGACCAGCTGTTCGATGCGCTCGCGCTCGTCGAGCGGCAGGTCGAAACCCTGCATCTGGTCGCGCAGCACGTCGCAAGCCCGTTCAAGCTCGCGCGAAAAACCCTGCAGGTTCACGAGCGGCGAACGCAGATCATGCGACACGCTATAGATGAACATCTCGTTGTCCGCCGTTTGCTGGCGCAGATGCTCGTTGGCCTGGTCGAGCTGCAAGGCGCGTTGCTCGAGATCGCGCTTGGCCAGGTTGCGCGCGCGATCGGCCGCCGAGAGCCGGCGGCTGGTGTAGTGGAGGATGCCGTCGAGCCGAGCGACCTCGTCGTCGCCATCGATCGGCGGGGGCAAGGGCGTGTTGTCGGCCAGTCGCCGCGCATTGTCGGCCAGCACCAGCAGCCGTCCGCGAAAGTCGCGGATAAACAGGTACATCGCCACGCCCGCGACAAAGATCGAGCCGAGTACCGCGCTGATCAGCAAACCGCGCTGTCGCTGGCGCGCTTGGTTGACCGCGCGCGAGCGGGCCTCGTCCAGACGGAGTTCTTCATGTTGAAAAGCGTCGAGTTCCGTGCGGAACTGATCGACCAGCGCGCTCCCACCCGGTTCAGTGAAATGCGCGACGAGCGCGTCGTGCTGGCCTGACTCGAGAATGCCGCGCGCCTGCGAGGCCCACTGCCGGAATTGCTGGATAGTCTGGCGGATCTTGGCCGCACGTTCGACCTGGGGTGGGTTGTCGGCGACAAGGTCGGAGAGCCGGTCGACGCGGCGGTCGAGTTCGGTCCACAGCGCGCCGTCATCGATCGCGGCAGGGTCTTGCCCGAGCACGGCCTCGCGAATCCGCACGGCCTGCTCAAGCATCGGCTCGAGCACACCGCTGGTCTCGCTGAGCACTTGCTTGCTGTGCGCGGCCCAGTCGCCGGCGATCTCGCTATCGCGATACGTGCTGTATACGAGACCCAGCAAGCCAACCTCGAACAGGCTGGGGATAGCGATCAGCAACAGGCCCTTGGTAAATAGTCTCATGCGTTCGACGTCTTCCCTGTGCGTGGCTCATGAATGACTGCAGTCGAATCCCCGTATGCTGCACGCGCGGCAAGTCGCCATGAGGACAGTACTCAGGGCGCTCCCGTGCGGCCTGCCGGCACACCGGCCGGCCAGACATCTTCCACCACGCTTGAGACCGGCGGCGGACCGCCGGCTTCAGGGCAAAACACCGCGCGAGTGTGCGGTGCCGCACATTATCCCGTGCTTTCTCGAAATCACCAATAAACGTCGGCCAACTAGCGGGTAAGCGCCGCCCGATCGCGCTAGGCGGTCAGCAAAGGCCCGGTGCGGCGAGGCGTGACGCCCGCCATCAGCACCACGGTGACGCCCGTGTGGACATAACGCGTCACCCGGCGCGTATACAACACGCCTTCGATCTGCGTATGCAGCGTGGTCACCTGATCGGTCATCGGATCGACGATGTCGGCCACGGCGTCGCCGGGCTTGAGCCAGGCGCCCAGCGGGGCCCGGTACACCAGCACCCCGGCGCACGGCGCGTCGATCTGCTCCGAGCCTGAAAGCGGCATCGGCGGGCGGATCAACGGCGGCGGCGGCGTGACGCCACCCGCAATGCCACCGCGCAGCGCGATGAACTGAAGAATCGCGTCGGCATCGCGCTCGGCGAATTCATGGGTCACATCATACAAACCCCGCAACTCGATACAGGCGGCGAGCGGCGAGGCCGGTATCGGAAAGCGATCGCCAAAGCGGCTTCGCAGCGCACCCCAGCTCAGGTTGATCGCCTCGTCGAAGGAGTGCCCACCCGAATCCTCGCAGAGAAGCGAAGTGCCCACGCCCAAATAACAGGCAAGCGGCTCGAAGGCCGGCCATGCATCGGCATGGGTGAACAGATGCAGGACGCCCTCAAGCGAGCAGTGCAAGTCGAGCACGATGTCGGCGTCGGCCGACAGCCAGTGCAGCGCGAGCTGCAGGGACTCGAGCTCGTTGCGCGGCTTCACCTCTTCGAGCGCAGCATGCACGGCCTGGCGGAAGAGCAACCCGTTACGCTGCTCGTCATGGCCCAGGGTCGCTTCGAGCCCGTCGCCGATGCGCCCGGCCAGATCGATAAAGCGGCGGTTGAAGTTCTGGCCACTGTCCGTCTCGAAACGCCCGATCAGTGCCCCCGCGATGCGCTGGTTCAGGCCAATCGGATTGGCCACCGGCACCACGACGACCCGGGCGCGCAGCAAGCCCCGGCTTTCAAGGTCGGCAAGGCGACGCTTGAGCACCCAGGAGACCAGCATGCCGGGGGTTTCGTCGGCGTGCACCGACGACTGAATCACGATACGGCGCGCGGCATGAGCCGGGCCATAGTGGTATGACACGAGTTCGCGCGTCGTGCCCAGTGAGGGCGAGACCAGCGGCGTGCGATGAATCTCCATGCAATTCCGGCAAATGATGAGCTAAAACAGCGACATCCCGATTGTAGCCCGCGTCCAGCCTTAAGGTCTGCATCGCAAGTGGATCGTAACCCGTAGAAAGAATGAGTAACTAGACTGTGCCCCCATTGGGACGTAGCATCTCGGGGTTTGACGCCCCCGCCGGCTAAGACGCTGTTTAGCCACTTCTTTTTGACACCTCGTTCGACGCTTTTTCTTTCGACGCCTTCCCTTCGACGCCTTAACGACGCCTCCCCCGATGGACGACAAAGACCGCAAGCCTGCTGTGCCCCCTGAATATCCTGCTGTCACGTCGCGGCCTAAGCGTCGCTGGGTCTGGATCGTATTCATCGTGCTGGTCGTGATCGCGCTCGCGTTCTGGCTGCATCGTCGGCATCAGGCGCAACTCGCGGAGGCGGGCGCCGGTGGCGCCTCGGCTTCGGCGCCGGGTGGCGCGGCACGCGGCGGCCGGGGCGGCGGCGGCCGCTTCGCCGCGAACCAGGCCCAGGCAGTCTCGGTCGCCAAGGTGACCACCGGTGACATGCCGGTCACCATCAACGCGCTTGGCACGGTCACGCCGCTCGCCACTGTCACGGTCCGCACGCAAATCGCCGGGACGCTCATCGATGTCGCGTTCCGCGAAGGCCAGATGGTCAAGAAGGGCGACTTCCTCGCCCAGGTCGACCCCCGTCCGTACCAGATTCAGTTGCAGAATGCCCAGGGCGCGCTCGCACGCGACCAGGCATTGCTCGACCAGGCGCGCCGCGACCTCGCGCGCTTCGAGGTGCTGATCAAGCAAGACTCGATCGCGCAACAGCAGCTCGATGACCAGGTCTTCCTCGTCAAGCAATACGAAGGGACCGTGCGCACCGACCAGGCTTCGATCGATACGGCCAAGCTCGATCTCGTGTACGCCCATATCACCGCGCCGGTCACGGGCCGCATCGGCCTGCGCCAGGTCGACCCGGGCAACTACGTGCAGACGAGCGATACCAACGGCGTGGTCGTGATCACCCAGCTTCAGCCGATGAGCGTGCTGTTCACGCTCGCCGAGGACAACCTGCCCGCCGTGCTCAAGCGGGTGCACACCGGCGCGCAATTGTCGGTGACGGCCTACGATCGCAGTGGCACGACGGCCCTGCAGGGCGGCTACCTCGATACGCTCGACAACCAGATCGATACGACGACCGGCACGGTCAAGCTGCGCGCGATGTTCGATAACAAGGACGGGATGCTGTTCCCGAATCAGTTCGTCACCACCAAGCTGCTGGTCGACACGCTGCACGATGCGGTGATCGTGCCGAGCTCGTCGGTGCAGACCGGCTCGATCGGGCAGTTCGTCTATGTCGTCAAGCCCGACAACACGGTGACAGTCCGCGTCGTCAAGGTCGGCCCGATCGATGGCGAACGCACGAGCATTGCGTCGGGCCTCAACGCCGGCGAAACCGTGGTGACCGACGGCGCAGACCGCCTGCGCGAGAATGCCAAGGTCATCATCCCCGCCGCGCATGGCGCCAGTGGCGCCCATGCAGGCGGCGCGGGCTGGGCCAGCGGCGCATCCGGTGCGTCCGGTGCGCATGCGCACCGGCATCACCACGCGAGCGACGCTCAGTGACGGGTAGAGCATGAACCCATCCCGCCTGTTTATTCTTCGTCCGGTCGGCACCGCACTGCTGATGGCAGCGATCATGCTGGTCGGCCTGGTCGCGCTGCGTTTCCTGCCGCTGTCGGCCCTGCCCGAGGTCGATTACCCGACCATCCAGGTGCAGACCTTCTATCCGGGTGCCAGCCCGGATGTGATGACCTCCTCGGTCACCGCGCCGCTCGAGCGGCAGTTCGGCGAAATGCCGAGTCTGAACCAGATGTCGTCGACCAGCTCGGCGGGCTCGTCAGTCATCACGCTGCAGTTCTCGCTCGACCTGCCGCTCGATATCGCCGAGCAGGAAGTCCAGGCTGCGATCAATGCGGCGGGCAACCTGCTGCCGGCCGACCTGCCCGCCCCCCCGATCTACGCGAAGGTCAATCCGGCCGACGCGCCGGTTCTCACGCTCGCGCTGACGTCGCAGACCATGCCGCTCACGCAGGTCGAAGACCTCGCCGACACGCGTCTCGCCCAGAAAATTTCGCAAGTGCCGGGCGTGGGCCTGGTGAGCATCAGCGGCGGCCAGCGGCCGGCCGTCCGGATTCAGGCCAACCCGCGCGCGCTCGCCGCCTACGGCCTGAACCTCGACGATCTGCGCACCTCGATCTCGAACCTCAACGTCAATACGCCAAAGGGAAATTTCGACGGTCCGACGCGTGCCTACGCGATTAACGCGAACGACCAGCTCACCAGCGCGAGCCAATACCAAACCGCTGTCATCGCCTATAAGAACGGCCGTCCGGTGATGCTGACCGACGTCGCGAAAATCAGCGACGGCGCCGAAAACGAACACCTCGGCGCCTGGATGAACGGCACGCCCGCGGTGATCCTGAACGTGCAACGGCAGCCGGGCGCGAACGTGATCGCGACGGTCGATGCGATCCAGAAACTGCTGCCGCAGTTGCGCCAGACCCTGCCCGCCGCGCTCGAAGTCCATGTGCTGACCGACCGCACGACGACGATCCGTGCCTCGGTGCGCGATGTCGCGTTCGAGCTCGGCATGTCGATCGCGCTCGTGGTGCTGGTGATCTTCCTCTTCTTGTCAAACGCCTACGCCACCCTCATCCCGAGCCTGTCAGTGCCGCTCTCGCTGGTCGGCACGCTGGGTGTGATGTACCTGTGCGGCTTCTCGCTCGACAATCTCTCGCTGATGGCGCTGACCATCGCGACCGGCTTCGTGGTCGACGATGCGATCGTGATGATCGAAAACATCGAGCGCTATGTCGAGGCCGGCGATCCACCGCTCGAAGCGGCGCTCAAGGGCTCCAAACAGATCGGCTTCACCATCATCTCGCTCACGGTCTCCCTGATCGCCGTGCTGATTCCGCTGCTGTTCATGGGCGATGTGGTCGGCCGGCTGTTCCATGAGTTTGCAATCACGCTCGCCGTGACGATCGTGATCTCGGCCGTTGTCTCGCTGACGCTCGTGCCGATGATGTGCGCAATGCTGCTGCGCCGGGACCCTCATCGCAACGAGCGCGGTTTCGAAGCGCGCACTCGTGCCTTCTTCGACCGCGTGATCGCGCAATACGGTCGTGCGCTGACCGTCGTGCTCGATCACCAGCGCCTCACGCTCTTCGTCGCGCTGCTCACCATAGTGGTCACCGCCCTGCTCTACGTGCTGATCCCCAAAGGCTTCTTCCCGGTACAGGATACCGGCGTGATCCAGGGCATTTCACAGGCGACCCAGTCGACCTCGTACAAGGCCATGGCGGTACGTCAGCAGGCTCTGGCTGAAGCGATCCTCAAGGATCCTGATGTCGAGAGCCTGTCGTCGTTCATCGGCGTTGACGGCACCAATGTGACGCTCAATAGCGGCCGCTTCCTGATCAACCTCAAGCCGTTTGACGACCGCTCGAGCAATGCGAGCGAGATCATCCGGCGCATCCAGGTGCATGCCGATCAGGTCGCGGGCATCAAGCTCTTCATGCAGCCCGTGCAGGATCTGACGATCGACTCGACGGTCAGCGCGACGCAATACCAGTTCATCCTGGAAGACGCCAACGCGAACGACTTCAACACCTGGGTGCCGAAACTCGTCGATCGCCTGAGGCAGCAGCCCGAACTCGCCGACGTGGCGAGCGACCTCCAGCAAAGCGGTGCCTCGGTGTTCATCAATATCGACCGGCAGACCGCCGCGCGCTTCGGCATCACGCCGGCCACGGTCGACAGCGCGCTCTACGATGCGTTCGGCCAGCGGATCATCTCGACCATCTTCACGCAGACGAACCAGTATCGCGTGATCATGGAAGCCGACCCGGCGTTGCAACACACCGTCGCCTCGCTGGGCGACCTCTACCTGCCCTCGTCGACCTCCTCGACAGGCCAGGTGCCGCTCTCGGCGATCGCGACCTTTACCGAGCAGACCTCGCCGCTCGTGGTGAGCCATCTCGGGCAGTTCCCGGCCTCGACGATCTCGTTCAACCTCGCACCGGGCGCCTCTCTCGGCGCGGCGGTCAAGGCCATCGAACAGGCCGAGCACGACATCAATCTGCCGAACTCGTTCTCGACGCGCTTCCAGGGTGCGGCACTCGCCTTCCAGTCGTCGCTCTCGAACGAATTGTTCCTGATCCTCGCGGCGATCGTGACGATGTATATCGTGCTGGGCGTGCTCTATGAGAGCTTTATCCATCCGATCACGATTCTTTCCACCTTGCCTTCGGCCGGCGTCGGCGCGCTGCTTGCGCTGATGATCGCCGGCAAGGATCTTGACGTGATCGCCATCATCGGGATCGTGCTGCTGATCGGGATCGTCAAGAAGAACGCCATCATGATGATCGACTTCGCGCTCGAGGCCGAGCGCGACGAGGGCAAGAGCCCGCGCGAGGCGATCTACCAGGCCTGCCTGCTGCGGTTCCGGCCGATCCTGATGACCACCATGGCCGCCCTGCTCGGCGCCCTGCCGCTGATGCTCGGCTGGGGCGCAGGCTCGGAACTGCGCCACCCGCTCGGTATCGCCATTGCCGGCGGCCTGGTCGTCAGCCAGATGCTGACGCTGTTCACCACGCCGGTGATCTATCTCGGCTTCGACAGCCTTGGGCGCCGTCTGCGGGCCCGTTTCGGACGCGGCCGCGGGGCCGCGCGCGCCGATGCGAGTTGAGATGCAAGTCGAGAGGCGAACTGGAATGCGCGCTCGGCTAGGTCGCAAGGCCAGCGTCCCCATGCGCGAGGACGCGCGCCGATGAATATCTCCAAGCTATTCATCAGCCGCCCTGTCGCGACCACACTGCTGTCGATCGGCATCGCCCTCGCCGGGGCGTTTGCCTTCGTCAAGCTGCCCGTCTCACCGCTGCCGCAAGTCGATTTCCCGACCATCTCGGTACAGGCCAACTTGCCGGGCGCCAGCCCGGAGACGGTCGCGACGAGCGTGGCGAGCCCGCTCGAACGCCACCTCGGCTCGATTGCCGACGTCGCCGAAATGACCTCGATGAGTTCGCTCGGCACCACCCGGATCACGCTCCAGTTCGGGCTTAACCGGGACATCGACGGCGCCGCGCGCGACGTCCAGGCCGCAATTAATGCGGCCCGCGCCGACCTGCCGGCTGCGCTGCGCTCGAACCCGACCTATCACAAGGTCAATCCAGCCGACGCGCCGATCATCATTCTGGCGATGACCTCGAAGACGCTGACCCGCGGGCAGCTCTACGATTCCGCCGCAACGGTTCTCCAGCAGGCGCTCTCGCAGGTCGCAGGGGTCGGTGAAGTCGACGTCAGCGGCTCGGCGAACCCAGCGGTGCGGGTCGAGTTGCTGCCGTATGCGCTGTTCCACTACGGGATCGGCCTCGAGGACGTGCGTGCGGCGCTGGCTTCGGCCAATGCCAACGCCCCGAAGGGTTCCTTCGAGCAAGGTCCGACTCGCTTCCAGCTCTATACGAATGACCAGGCTCGTCAGGCGAGCCAGTATCGCGATCTGATCGTCGGCTACCGGAACAATGCGGCAGTGCATCTGACCGATGTCGGCGAGGTGGTCGATTCGGTCGAAGACTTGCGCAACCTGGGTCTGTTCAACAGCGAACCGGCCGTGCTCGTGATCCTCTATCGCCAGCCGGGCGCAAACATCATCGATACGATCGACCGGGTCAAGGCGGTCCTGCCGAAGCTCAAGGAATCGATGCCGGCCGATGTCGACATCACGCCCACCGCCGATCGCTCGATTACCATCCGCGCTTCGCTCAAGGATACCGGCGTCACGCTCATCATCGCCATCGTGCTGGTGATCCTGACGGTGTTCGCGTTCCTGCGCAGTGTGCGCGCGACGCTGATCCCGAGTGTGGCTGTGCCGATCTCGATCATCGGCACCTTCGGCGCGATGTACCTGCTCAACTACAGCATCGACAATCTCTCGTTGATGGCGCTGACCATCGCGACGGGCTTTGTCGTCGACGATGCCATCGTGGTGCTCGAGAATATCTCGCGCCATATGGAAAACGGCATGTCGCGGATGCAAGCCGCCCTGCTCGGCGCGAAGGAAGTCGGTTTCACGGTCGTCTCGATGTCGCTCTCGCTGATCGCCGTGTTCCTGCCGATCCTGTTGATGGGCGGGATCGTCGGGCGCCTTTTCCGTGAGTTCGCGATGACGCTGTCGCTGGCGATCGCCGTGTCGCTACTGGTCTCGCTGACGACCACCCCGATGATGTGCGCGCTGTTGCTGCGTGTGCCCCTCAAGAAGGGGGTCGAGCCGCATCCGGACAATCACGACGAGGTGTACACGGAGAAACCGCCGGGCCGGCTCTCGCGCGCCTTCGAAGCCGGCTTCGACAAAGTGCAGAACGGCTACCGTCGCTCGCTCGAAGTGGCGCTGCGTTTCCCGCGCCTCGTCCTGCTGATCCTGCTCGGGACCATCGTACTCAACGTCTATCTCTACATCATCGTGCCGAAGGGCTTCTTCCCGCAACAGGACACCGGCAATATGATCGGCGGGATCCAGGCTGATCAGGCGACCTCCTTCCAGGCGATGAAAGTGAAGTTCACGGAACTCACGCGGCTCGTCAAGTCCGATCCGGGCGTCGAGAGCGTGGTGGGCTTCACGGGCGGCCGCGCGACCAATTCGGGCTTCATGTTCATCACGCTCAAGCCGCTCGCAGAACGCAAGCTTTCGGCCGACCAGATCAACGCCCGCCTCAGGCCGAAACTCGCGCGCGTCGCCGGTGGCCAGACCTTCCTGGTGCCGGTGCAGGATCTGCGCATTGGCGGCCGTCAGAGCAATGCCCAGTACCAGTTCACCCTGCTCGGCGATTCGAGCACCGAACTCTATGACTGGTCGAACAAGCTCGTGCTCGCGCTGCAGAAGAACCCGACGCTCGTCGATGTGAACTCCGACCAGCAGCAAAAGGGACTCGACATTCAGCTCAATATCGACCGGGCCAGCGCGGCGCGCTACAAGATCACGCCTAGCCAGATCGACAACACGCTCTATGACGCGTTCGGCCAGCGGCAAGTCTCGACCATCTACAACCCGCTGAACCAGTATCACGTGGTGATGGAAGTGGCGCCCGAGTATTGGCAAAGCCCCGAGATGCTCAAGGATATTTTCGTGAGCACATCGGGCGGCAATGCCACCGGGAGCCAGACGACCAATGCGCCAGCGGGCACCGTGACGCAGACGAGTACCGCAAGCACCGGTTCGTCGGCGGGCGCGGTCGGCGCTGCGGGGGCCGGCACTAGCGCGACGGCGGCGACGATCGCGGCGGACTCCGCGCGCAATGCGTCGATCAATGCAATTGCGACGAGCGGCAAGTCGAGTGGTTCGAGCGGCGCGCCGGTCAGCACCGCACAGGAGACCATGGTGCCGCTCTCCGCGTTTGCCAGCTATGGGCCGGGCAACACCCCGCTCTCGGTGAACCACCAGGGGCAGTTTGTCGCGACCACGATCTCGTTCAACCTGCCGCCGGGCAAATCGCTGTCTGATGCGACTCAGGTCATTGGAGACACGATGAACCAGATCGGGGTGCCGGCCACCATCAATGGAAGCTTCAGTGGCGCGGCGCAGGCCTTCCAGGAGTCGCTCAGCAATCAGCCTGTGCTGATCCTCGCGGCGCTTGCCGCGATCTATATCGTGCTCGGCATGCTCTATGAGAGCTATATCCACCCGATCACGATCCTGTCGACCTTGCCTTCGGCGGGTGTCGGTGCCCTGCTAGCCCTGCTGGTGTTCAACACCGAGTTCAGCATCATCGCGCTGATCGGCGTGTTCCTGCTGATCGGGATCGTCAAGAAGAACGCCATCATGATGATCGACTTCGCAATCGACGCGACCCGTCGCGGCATGAACTCGCACGACGCGATCTTCGAGGCCTGCATGTTGCGCTTCCGGCCGATCATGATGACGACCTGCGCCGCCCTGCTCGGAGCCTTGCCGCTTGCCTTCGGTCACGGCGAAGGGTCCGAGCTGCGCGAGCCGCTCGGCATCTCCATCGTTGGCGGCCTGATCGTGAGTCAGGCGCTCACGCTCTATACGACGCCGGTGGTCTATCTCTATATGGACCGGTTGCGGAGCTGGGCCGCTCGTCGACGCGAAAGCCGGAATCTGCGACGCGCCTGAGCCCCGCCGCCGGCCGGGGCTCGAGATCTCGGCTGGCGGGCTGGGCTGGCGGTCCGGCCCCGGGACATGCCTGCCAGATTGCTGTGTAGACGGCGATATCTGACAAGCTCTCGTTGGCCTGCATCGACGCGGGATACACGCCAAACGGCAGACCCGACAGCATCGGCGGGTCGCCACGTTGAATCGTCCCCACCTTCTCACTAACGGCACTCGCCACAACCAGCTTCCAGTCACGCACCGTCAAAACGGAGCCTGGCGCGATGGTAGGTTTGTCGTTGAGCTGACGTGTCGCATTCAACCAATACGAGGCGTGCGCACTCGCCCGTCGAACTTCTCGCCAATGCAGCATGGCGTCCACGGGCCTGCGCGCAATCTGCTGACGGTGCGCGTTGAGCGCCACGATGCGTCGCTCATCCTTCCCGCTGATAAAGAACTGACGAAGACTCATGTCCGCTCGCCTGCTGGCCACTCCAACAAAACGGGCGCTCCGGACAGCCTGAAGACGTCCGGTCGCCCGGTTAAATGCCTGCCCCATGCAGGCAAGGGTCGATTCACACCTTGGACAGTTCGTCGTCCAACGCGATGCGCAGACGGCGTTCCGCCAGCTTCGTCATCAGCGCCGCCATGTTGGCGGCTGAATGCTCGGCGATTCGCGCCTCTTCCAGGGTCTTGGGTTCGGGCATGCTCCGCGGCGAAGCGTGGTGGCTGACGTATACCGGGCAGGTTCGCCAAACACGGGAGCCGATTCGACAGTTGGCCGCGAAGTCCCTCCGCAGCAAACGGCAAACGGGAATCGGTCGCGAGTATGGGAGGAGGCAACGGAGGCGGGGGCGGAGGCAATGGCGGCGGCGGTGGCGCAGTCACGAAAACCCGCGAGCTGCCCGGCTTGCGCGGCACAGACGGGGCATCGGCCGGCAGCGGCACGTGATCCGCGACCTTCTTGCGTATGACGGCATAGATCGGGCTCGGTGGCGCCGGTGACGTGACAGATTCGCGCGGCGGCGCTTCGAATTCAAACCCTCGGTCTCCCCCCGAGCGGTACGAGGAAACCGTGGACTTGGACCACTGACTGACCGAACCGGCCCGCGAGCCCGCCGAAGAACTGGCCCCATCCGACGTCATCCGGCCACGCGACGTCCCTGGCACGCTGACCAGACGACTGGACATCAGGCGCATCATGCTCGCCGGCAAACGGCGCTGAACGGGTGGAGAGGGCATCCATTCCGGCAAGTCGTCCGTCGACGTACCGATCGAGCGTGTCGACTTCGACAACGAATCGATCGAGTCGCCGATCGATTCCCATGCTTCCGATAAGTCGCTGCTTGAACTGCTGATCGAGCGCGTCGACACGGGCGTCGAACGCGCGAAACGATGCACTCCATATTGCGTCTGCGACTGCCGCTCCCGCAACGCCGGATCATCTGACAAGGCTGAACCAACACCGGTCGAGTTCATCGAACCCACCGCCGATTCCCGTTGGACGACGGTGCGACTCAAGCCAACGCGCCGCTGCCCTGGGGCCGCTTAGTCGAAGTCGAGCGTGCGGCCCGGCACGTCAAACCGCGGCAGATACTCCGCCCGGCGCGGCACGACCCGAATGTCCACGACCGGCAGGAAAATCCTGCTCTCCTCAAGCTGGTGTGCCAGTTCCCGCTTCTTCCCTGGCGATTCTCAAATGGACGCGACCCAGCCCATGCGCGCATTCCATTTATGGACGGCCAGACGCCCCTTGAGGACTCCATCGCTGGAAAGGATGTCGCACGCAGCAGCGCCACATGGAGCGCCGTGCGGGACACGCCGACAAACATCTCGCGCGCCCGGGAGACCTGCTGCGGGTGCGCGATCGCACGAATCGGACTTGTGCCGCGCGCCATCCCATATTTGTTGATCAACACGGTTTCGCTTGATCGATAAAAGCCGCTCATGTTCAGAGCTTTGAGAGCTTGTTCGACATCAGCCATTCAGATGTTTCCTGCGCGGTAAGAGTTCGGTCGAATACGGTGATCGATCGGGTGTGAAGTTCGGTACACCCCACTTCGAGTATCGTGGTGGCGCCGCCTGTTGCGATTTCAATTTCTACTCATTCCGACTCCGGACGAGCGCAATCTCGTAGAATCCGGATGTTGATCGTCGGTCAGCCCGCGGCCCCTGACGACACGACGAAGCCCCTCATTGCTGTTTCGAATTTCATGCCCCACGCTCGCGTGGTCGCGGTTCGGTTACCTTACCCAGACTGGAGCCCCCGTTGATGCATTGCCCCCGCATTGAAATCGCCCCGCAGGGGCCGAGCTTGTCGCGCATCACCGCCGGCATGTGGCGCCTTGGCGAATGGAACCTGAGACCGGCGCAGCGCCTTGAGTTCATTGAGCGCGCCGTTGAACGTGGCGTCACCAGCTTCGACCACGCAGACATCTACGGCGGCTACGTCGTCGAGGACCTGTTCGGCGAAGCGCTTGCACTCAAGCCCTCGGTACGAGACGAGATCGAACTGGTCAGCAAGTGCGGCATCGCGCTGCCCGTCGACCGACGGCCCGATCATGCGATCAAGCACTACAACACCAGCACCCAGCACATCGTCGACTCGGTCGAGCAATCGCTGAGCGCCCTGCGCACCGACCGGCTCGACCTGTTGCTGATTCATCGCCCCGATCCCCTGCTCGACCTCGACGAAGTGGCCGAAGCCTTCACGCGGCTGCGTCGGGAAGGCAAGGTGCTTCACTTCGGCGTGTCGAATTTCACGCCCTGGCAGTACCAGGCCCTGTCGAGCAGCGTGAGGCTCGTGACCAACCAGGTCGAGTTCTCGCCGCTACGGCTCGATCCGCTGACGGACGGCACCTTCGACCAGCTACAGTCGCTCGGCGCATCACCGATGATCTGGTCGGCGCTCGGCGGCGGTCGCCTGTTCGTCGGCACCGATGAACACGCCGTGCGCATCCGCGTGGCTGTCGACACACTTGCGCACACGCTTGGCGTCAGCCCCGCCACTGTGATCTACGCCTGGATCTTGCGGTTGCCGAGCAAACCTGTCGTGCTGACCGGATCGCACCGCCTCAGCGTGCTCGACGAGGCCATCGCCGCGACGGCGCTCAAGCTGACGATCCAGCAATGGTTTTCGATTTACGAGGCCTGCCTGGGTCATGAGGTGCCGTGACGAGGCCGAAACCCCGCCGCTCATAGACTGAGGGCGCGCTCAAGTGCGGCCAGCGAACAGGGTTAGCATGCATTTGGGATACTGAGAGAAATGGCACGGGTGTGCGGGTCGCTGGCGGGCGCCATGGGTCTTCGACGCGCATCTCGATTGTGCTGCCTGACGCGTAGAAGACACTCGACTCACTATATCCACCGGATAACCCCCCCCACTCGCCAGCGGTGCGCAGAATGGTTTCAGCGAGTGCGCTCGGCCCTTTTCCGCCGTGCCGCAGTATGAGGATCAGATCAACCAACAAGGGCAAGAGCCAGTCGAGCGCGTGCGCCGCCTGCATCGAATCGCCACCCCGCGCGGCGGCCCGGGCGTCTCAATCGTTCCCCAACTCACCGCCCCAGGCTTCTAACTCGCGGCCCAACGCCCTGCTCCAGGCGTCTGGCTTGCCGCCCGACGCGCCGCCCCGGACTACTGTGGGTTCATCCAGGCGCTCCTCCCCGGCGTTGCAACCGACTTCGCCGCGACAATCGACCGGTGCCAGCGCCTCGACTCCCGGTAGCAGTACCGCTGCGCAGGCAGCCCTCAGATCGAAGCGCGCTTCGTCCAGCGTCGTTAACACTTCGAGCCATTTCAGCAAGGACTGCTGGGTTGTCAGGAAAAAGGCTGGATCGCGCAGTTCGGCGTTGCCGAGCAACACCGCCCGGTAGTGCTCACGCGCCGCCCCAAGTCGTGCACTCTGGGCGTCGAGCACGAGCGCCTCCAACGCCTTACATTCATCGAGCACGGCCGCCGCTACCGCCTCGCATTCGTCGAGCATGCCCACCTGATCCGGCAAACCCATTGCGATGTCGACCACGGCTTGCTCGCGCACCAGCTCGGGTGGCGACGCGTCGGACATGAGGCCTTCGTGGCGTGAGCCTTCCGACAGCGCACATCCGCTTGTTAGGCCGTGGGGCGAAAGGTCTTCTACAAGTGGCCCGAAGCACCGCGCTTCGACCGACACCTTCTCGGCTTCGCTCCGTTCGAGCCACGCCATGTTGCCGCGCGAGTAGGACGGATCGAGCCAGCGAGCCATGACACGATGGAATGCGACAAGCACGACTTCTTCCCACTGAATGGAACACGTCCGGGTACGGCGGGTGGCGGGTCGATACGGATACGACGACAACTTCACCCAACTTTAGAGGGACCTCCACGCGCACGCTTGCAAAAACCGTGCGGATTGACGTTCATCCCACGTCATATAAAAAAAGCACCCACCATGAAGAACACCCCAAAGGTCGGATCGCTGTCCAACTTCCGGGGTGCAGTTCAGAGCAGGTGCCTTTCAGTCAGGTCAATACGTCGAGCGCAGTGCGTTCAGAACGGCGAATCAGGAAAGTAGTATTCCTTTGCGTTCTCTTTGGTGACGAGCGGCGCACTCAAGATATAGGTGCCGCGCACCGGCAATTTCCCCGTCAGGTTCGAGGCCGTGATGTTCATGGCCGTCGCCACCATGCCCGGCGGATACAGCACGTCGACCGGAATCATCTTGTCGCCGTCAGCAACGCGCTTGATCATGTCCTTCATGCCCGCGCCGCCCACCACGAACTTGATGTCAGTCCGGTTCGCCTGCTTGATCGCTTCAAGCACACCCACCGCAATGTCATCATCCTGGCACCACACCGCATCGATCTTCTTGTGCTTGGACAAGAAGTCCTGCATGACCTTGAAGCCATCGTCGCGATTCCAGTTCGCATACTGCATGTCGATGATATTGATCTTCGTGCCCTTGATCGCTTCCTGGAATGCCTTGACGCGCTGGTCATCGATCACCGTGGCGATACCCCGCAGCACGACGATGTCGCCCGACGGCAGGTTCTTCTTGAAGTATTCACCCGCCACGCGGCCCAGTTCGGGGTTGTTGCCGGCCACATACAAGTCCTGGATCGAGGTGTCCTTGAGACCGCGATCGACAACCGTGATGAACACCCCCTTCTTCTTGACGTTGGCCAGCGTCGAGGTCAGTTCATCAGAGTTCTGCGGCAGCACGACCAGCGCATCGATCTTCTGGGTCGAAGTCATGTCTTCGATCGCACTCGCCTGGTCCGCGCCCGAGGGCGACGTCTTGACGATGATCTTGAGGTTGGGGTAGGCCTTGCGCAACGCATCGGCCTCGCGGTTGGTGAAATACACAACGCCACCCGTCCAGCCATGGTCGGCCGCCGGGATCGAGACCGCCATGGTCTGGGCGTCGGCCGATGTGATCGGTCCGGCCAGCAGCGCCGTCGCCAGACCGAGGCTGAGGCCCGCACGGATTGACGTTTGTGCAAGCAGTGAGCTGAAGCGATTATTCATAGTCCCCTCGCAATGAGTTGTGTGTGGGGTCCTCTCCAGTTCCGCAACCGCGGACCCCCGGCGGCCTGCTGCCCGACTCAGGTCTGTCTGCGATGAAGCGCGCGTTGCGCGAGCATCGCGACGATGATGATGATCCCCTGCACGGCGCCGATCAGGTACTCGCTGATATGGTTCGAGAGCACCATGATGTTGCCGATCACCTCGAGGATGATCGCGCCGAGCACCGTTCCCCAGATGCGCGCCGAACCGCCGCGCAGGGCCGTGCCCCCGATCACGACCGAGGTGATCGCCTGGAGCTCCCAAAGGAGGCCGGTGGTTGGGGTGGCCGAGCCGAGGCGCGGCACGTAAATGATGGTCGCGATGCCCACACACAGGCCCTGGATCACATAGGTCAGGGTGCGCACCCGCCAGATCGAGACACCGGAATAACGGGCGACGTCCTCGCTCGAACCGATCGCCGTCACATGGCGACCGAACGGTGTGCGGTACATCAGCAGTGAAGCCAGCAACGCTACGATCACGAAGACCAGCACAGGGGTCGGCACGCCAAACACATTGCCGAAATAGACGGGCCGGTAGTAATCGCGCAGATCGGACGCATGGATCGAGATCGTGCCGCCATCGCCGAGATACGTGATCAACGCGCGAAAGACGCCCATCGTGCCGAGCGTGACGATAAACGGCTCGATGCGGCCGAAGGTCGTGATCAGCCCGTTGGCCAACCCGCAGGCCGAGGCGAGCGCCACCGCGACGCACATCGGCACGGCGAGTGCGACGATGCCGGGCACGCCGCTGCCGGCGTTCATCGTCATGATCATCACGCCCGCGACAAACGCGGTCATCGAGCCGACCGACAGGTCGAGGCCGCCCGCGCCGATCACGAACGTCGCGCCGATGCCCACCAGCGCGATAAAGGCGCAGCGGGTCACGACATTGAGCAGGTTCTCCGTGCTCATGAAGTTCGGGTTGACGATCGTGCCGACGACCAGCAGCAGCAACAGCGCAATCAGCGGCGCGAGCGTGGCGAGATCGGGACGCCACCGCCGCGCGGGTTTTGCCGCCGTGCTCACAGGTGCGCCCATCATGGGGTCACCTCGGCCTCGGTCGCACCTGTAGCAAGCACCACGATCCGGTCCTCCGTCATGTCTTCTCCCGAGACTTCGCCTACGATCCGGCCCGCCCGCATCACGAGAATCCGGTGGCACAGGCCGATCAGTTCCTGCATTTCCGATGAGATCACAATGCATGCCTTGCCGCTGGCGGCGAGCGCAGCGATAAATGCATAGATCTGGCTTTTCGTGCCGATATCGATACCGCGCGTCGGCTCGTCGATCACGACGATCGACGGCGACAGCAGGAGCATCTTCGCGAGCATCAGCTTCTGCTGATTGCCTCCCGACAACTGGCGCGCGAGCAGGTCACGACGCCCCGCGCGGATATCGAATTGACCCTGGGCATCGGTAAAGCCCTGCTGTTCCTTCGCGCGATCGATCAAGGGGCCGCGGCAGAAATCGTCGAGCGCCGCGAGGGTCAGGTTCGGCACGAGCTGCTGATTGAGCAGCAGGCCCTTGCCCTTGCGATCTTCGGTCAGATACACGAGGCCGGCCGTGAAGGCATCGCGGGCACCCGTGAACCGGCAGGGCTTGCCGTCGACCTTGAGCGTCTCGAGCTGCGAAGGACGCAAGCCGAGCAGACCTTCGAACAGTTCGGTGCGCCCCGCGCCGATCATTCCGGCGAAACCCAGCACCTCGCCCTGGCGCAGCGCAAACGAGGCCTGCTCCACATGGCCCGGCACGACGATCTGTCCGACCTCGAGCACGACCGGTACGTCGGGGCCGGGGAGCGGGGGCTTGGGAGGATAGAGCGTCGACATGTCGCGGCCGACCATCAGCCTGGCCATGTCGAGCTGGCTCAGACCCTTGGCCGGACGCGTCGCTACATGCCGGCCGTCACGCAGCACGGTGACGGTGTCGGCGATCTGTTCGATCTCATTGAGACGGTGAGATATATAGAGGATCGCCGTGCCCGCGCGCTTAAGCTTCGCGATAATGGCGAACAGCGCTTGCGCCTCATGCGGCGTAAAGACCGCGGTCGGTTCATCGAAGATCACCACGCGGTGAGGTTCGAGCAGGGCGCGGGCGATCTGCACCAGCGCGCGATCGGCGATCGGCAGGTCACGCACTCGCGAATCGGGCGATGCGTGGCAACCGAGTTCGTCGAGCTTGGCCGCGGTGATGCGCCGCATCTGGCGATCGTCGACGAAGGGGCCCCGGCGCATTTCGCGGCCCAAAAAAAGGCTCTGCGCCACGGTCAGACTTTCGGCGAGCAGGATTTCCTGGTGGATCAGCACGACGCCGTGCTGTTCGGCTTCGACAGGGGTGTGGAACACAATCGGCTTGCCGTCGAGCCAGAGTTGACCCGCGTCGGGCTGGTAGTGGCCCGACAGAATACGCATCAGCGTCGACTTGCCGGCGCCGTTCTCGCCCAGCACGGCATGAACTTCGCCCGCCCGCACGGCAAGATCGATATCGCGGAGCACCGCGACCGGGCCAAACGACTTCGCCACTCCTTCAGCACGAAACAACGCAGCAGCCGTCTCAGTCGAGGAGATCGAGGACATCACAACCGGGGAATCGTCGTCGCCCATCATGTCTGCGCTCGCTTGCCGCGTCTGGCGGACTTCGAGAGATCGTCGTCCGGCGTGGCTGGTCAGTTGTGCTACTCAGTGCGATGCTTCAGTCTCGTCTCGCTACGGTTCAACGTGTCCCGCGGTCCGGGCTCAACCCGGTTACGCATCCGGGCGAATCCAGGGATTGGCGCGGATGCGTGATGCCGTCTTGCTGCTTTAAAGCTTGATCCAGCGACCGCCCTTGTCCGACGACTTGACCGCGGCCTCGATAAACGCCACGCCCTTGACCCCATCCTCGACGGTCGGGAAGGTCACGGCAGGATCCAGCTTGCCAGCCTTGCCCTTCCCTTTACCCTTGCTTGCCTTGGCACTGTCACTGCGATGCGTACGGATCGCGCGCGCAATCTCGGTATAGATCGTGGCAAAGCCCTCGAGATAACCTTCCGGATGACCGGACGGCACCCGCGAGACCCGCGCGGCGGACGGCAAGGCCGCACCGGTTCCGCGCCCGATGATCTGGGTCGGCTGTCCAAACGGCGTGTAGCGCAGATGGTTCGGCTCTTCCTGATGCCACTCGATACCGCCTTTGCTGCCGTAGACGCGGATCGACAGGTTGTTCTCGTTGCCCGGAGCGACCTGGCTCGCCCACAACATTCCGCGTGCGCCGTTCTTGTAGCGCAGCAGGATCTGCGTGTTGTCGTCGAGCGTGCGGCCCGGCCCAAAGGCAGTCAGATCGGCGAGCAGCGATTCGACTTCGAGACCCGTGATGAATTCCGCGAGGTTGTATGCGTGCGTGCCGACATCGCCGATGCAGCCGCCGGCGCCCGAGCGCTTAGGATCAACCCGCCATTCGGCCTGCTTCTGTCCCGACGTTTCGATCGATTCGGTCAGCCAGTCCTGTGCGTATTGCACTTGCACGACGCGGATCTCGCCGAGCTGTCCACGGCGGATCAGTTCGCGCGCATGACGGACCATCGGATAACCGGTGTAATTGTGCGTGAGGCCGAACACCAGCCCGCTTGATTCAACGAGCCGCTTGAGCCGCTTCGCATCCGCGAGGGTGGTCGTCATCGGCTTGTCGCAAATCACGTGAATGCCGGCTTTCAGGAAGGCTTCCGCCGCCGCCGCATGCACGTGGTTCGGCGTGACGATCGCCACGGCTTCGATGCCGTCTTCGCGCTGGCTCTCGGCCTTGGCCATCGTGGCAAAGTCCGCATAGGTGCGCGCCGGGTCGAGCCCGAGCGCGAGCCCCGAGGCTTTAGCCTTCTCGGCCGTCGACGACAGCGCGCCGGCCACCAGTTCATACTCGTCATCAATGCGCGCCGCGATCCTGTGGACCGCGCCGATAAAGGCCCCTTCGCCGCCGCCGACCATGCCGAGCCGGATCTTGCGGCCTCGCGCGGCGCCGCTTGCTTCTATCGTCATGAACACTCCTTCCCTTTCGGGATGATTAATGGTGGAGCTTCACGCGCTCAACCGCCAATAGGGGTAAGCGCGCAGCGGGCCCCCGGGGCTCGCATGCACACAGAGCCTGCGCGCTCAGATTCCCAGCATGCGTCGGTTCGCTGCGTCGTCGACGCCCGATGCCGCGAAATCGTCGAACGCGCGTTCCGCCACCCGAATGATATGGTCAGCGATGAAACGTGCGCCTTCGGCCGCCCCATCTTCCGGATGCTTGAGCGCGCACTCCCACTCGAGCACGGCCCAGCCTTCGAATCCGTACTGGGCGAACTTGGAGAACAGCGCGGGGAAATCGACCTGGCCGTCGCCCAGCGAACGGAAACGTCCCGCGCGATCGACCCAGCCCTGATAGCCGCCGTAGACGCCTTGCTTGCCGGTCGGCCGGAACTCGGCATCCTTGACGTGGAAGATGCCGATGCGCTCGTGATAAATATCGACGTAGTCGAGATAGTTGAGCTGCTGCAGCACGAAATGGCTCGGATCGTATAGCAGGCGCGCACGCGGATGGTTGCCCACTCGCTCGAGGAACATCTCGTAGCTCACGCCGTCGTGCAGGTCTTCACCCGGGTGTATTTCATAGCAGACGTCGACACCCGCCTCGTCGAACGCATCGAGAATCGGCTTCCAGCGCTTGGCCAGTTCGTCGAAGGCGGCCTCAACCAGGCCAGCCGGACGTTGCGGCCACGGATACAGATAGGGCCACGCGAGTGCACCCGAAAAACTCGCATGCGCGGTCAGACCGAGCCGCTCGCTTGCCTTGGCCGCATAGTGGAGTTGCTGGACCGCCCACTGCTGGCGTGCTTGCGGATTCTTGCGCACGGACTCCGGCGCAAAGCCGTCGAACGCGTCGTCATAGGCGGGATGCACGGCGACCAACTGGCCCTGCAGGTGGGTCGACAATTCCGTGATCTGCAGACCGTGCGCGGCCAGTTTGCCTTTCACCTCGTCCGCATAGGTCTGGCTTTCGGCGGCCTGCTTGAGATCGAACAGGCGGCCGTCCCAGCTGGGGAGCTGCACACCTTTGTAGCCGAGCCGGGCGGCCCACTTGCCGATCTCGTCGAGCGAGTTGAACGGCGCTTCGTCACCAGCGAACTGGGCCAGAAAAATGGCCGGACCCTTGATCGTTTTCAATGCCACTTCGTCTCCTCCGACCGGCTCGCGCGAAGCGCGCGTCCTGTCTCCAATTGGGGGGGTGCGCAGGCTCTTTTCATATCGGGCAACCGCGCTGCGGCTTATCTTACCGCCCTGCCCGCCCGGCTTGGACACCTGAGAAAAATCGCTGCCTGCCAGCGCGATTTTCGCAACAGGGTCAACCCCGAGCGGGGCGCCCAGGTTGAAGCGTAACCGTTTATGACACGGTCATGTCACCGCCGCACACGATGGGCAGCAACAACACGCCGCGCTTCATGCCTCCTTTTCATCCGCAATAGCCCCTATTCTCAAATGAGAATTGTTTGCGTTTGGTCGAAGGTTCGGGCATGCTCTGGTTCATTCTTTCAATCGTCCTCCGCGCTCAGAGGCGCTGTTTTTTGCGCATCCTGCCCACGGTGGAATGCATGCGGACCGATGTTGTGGACCTGACCATCAGCCATCCGAGTTTCGATTCACGCAACACCGCGTCGCCGGCGACGCTGTCGACGGCTTCGCCGTTCGCGCTTGCCATGATGCAACGCGCCTCGCGCCAGAGCCGCGTGCAATTCGTGCGGCGTTGGTCGGGCCCGGCGCTGGCGGTCATTGCGATTCATATCGTGGGCGCCATCGCCGTGCTGAGACTGGTCGACCGGCCTGCGCAACCGATTGCTGCCGAACGGGTGCTGACCGTCGCGATGATTGCCCCGCCCGCCCCTGTCTCGGTTCCGGTTGCTGCACCCGACCCCAAACCCGTTCCCAAGCCGACCCCGAAGCCCGTGGTCAAGCGCGTTGTGACTCCGCGTCCTCAGCCGATCGTACCGCCTAGCCCGGTACTCGCGACGCAGTCTCCGGCACCGACCACGGTCGCCGCACCGCCAGCCGCGGCTGCGACACCGCCAGCTCCGAGCGAGGCCAAAACCGATGCCGCTGCACCGAGCACCGCACCCAGTCATGCAAGCAGTGGCGCCCCGCTCAGTGTGGCCCACCTGACGTGCGACGGCGATCCACCCGCCTATCCGATGCTGTCCAAGCGTCGCGGCGAAATCGGCACGGCGGTCGTGGCAATCACCGTCGACACACATGGCGTCGTGCGTTCCGCGACCTTGCGGACCAGCAGCGGTTTCCCGCGGCTCGACGATGCGGCCCTTGAAGCTGCGCGCGAGCGCAGTTGCCAGCCGTATGTCGAAAACGGCACGCCCGTGACAGCCACCGCCTTATTGCCTTTCGCGTTCCGCCTCGAAGGCTGAACCGGTTTCGACTCAAATTCGACTTTTCCCTGGAGCATCGATGCAATCGTATGGAATCGCCCATGTCTGGGCTGAGGGTGACATCGTCACGCACGCCATTGGGCTTGTGCTGGCCACCATGTCCATCATCTCGTGGACGGTGATCGTGCTGAAGCTGGTTCAGCTCTGGCGCGTGCAACGCATCACCCAGCGCACCGAAGCGCAATTCTGGAACGCCACGGATTACGCGAGCGGCCTGCAGGCACTGCGTTCGGTATCGAATAACCCCTATGCGGCGCTCGCCGCGAGCGGCGGCGACGCGGCGGCTCATCATGCGGCCAGCGCGCCGCAACTGCGCGATCGCCTCGATATCAGCGAATGGATCACCCGCGCGCTGAAGAACTCGATCGACGACACCATTGCACGCCTTCAGGGCGGCCTTGCCGCGCTCGGCTCGATCGGCAGCGTGGCACCGTTTGTCGGCCTGTTCGGCACGGTCTGGGGCATCTATCACGCGCTGCTGTCGATCGGTGCAAGCGGCCAGGCATCGCTCGACAAGGTCGCGGGGCCGGTCGGCGAGGCGCTGATCATGACGGCCTTCGGCCTGTTTGTCGCGATCCCGGCGGTGCTCGGCTACAACATGCTGAGCCGCGGCAACAAAGCCTTCGTGACCCGCATGAACCGCTTTGCCCATGCGCTCCACGCCTTGCTCGTGACGGGTGGCCATACCAGCAGCGAGAGCTTCAGCGTGAACGCCAGCCTCGGCCTCAATGCAGGCAGCGGTTATGCCGCACCTGCCGCGGGCGTTCCACAAGCGGCCAAGCGCTCGGCTCCGACCGGCAGTACGACAAGTGCGACCCCGACCACCCATTAAGCTACACGCAGGCGATCCACCATCATGGCAGTTTCGAGCTTTCAGACGGACGACGACGATGCGCTGATGACCGAGATCAACATGACGCCGCTGGTCGACGTCATGCTGGTCTTGCTGATCGTGTTTCTCGTGACGATTCCCGTCCTCAACCACGCGGTCAAGGTCAATCTGCCGCAGGCAGTCAGTCAGCCTGAAGACCTCAAGCCCACCAATATCGACGTGAGCGTGCAGGCCGACGGCAGCGTGTGGTGGAACAAAAAGGAAATGAATCCGGCCGAACTCAAGGCCGCGATCACGACCGCCGCGGCCCAGACGCCGCAACCCGAGATCCATCTCTATGCAGATCGGGCCGTGCGTTACGAGGCGGTTGCCAACGTGATGTCGGCCGCCCAGGCAGGCGGCCTCTCGAAGCTCGGCTTCGTCACGCAGCCGGCCGCCGCACAGTAGTCGGGTTACCTGCTGGCCGGGTTGCCTTTGCCGGACTAGCGGCCGCCCGATACGGGGATGATCGCGCCGGTGACATAGCTAGAGCCGGGCGACAGTAGCCAGAGCACACTCTCGGCGACTTCCTCGGCGCTGCCTGCCCGCTTCATCGGAATCGCGGGCGCCAGGCGAGCGAGCCGGTCAGCCGACCCATTCGCGGCATGCAGCTCGGTCTCGATCAAGCCGGGCGAGACCGCGTTGACCCGGATTCCCTCATCTGCCACTTCACGCGCCAGCCCGATCGTCATTGTGTCGATCGCAGCCTTGCTCGCGGCGTAGTGGACCCATTCGCCGCCGCCGCCGATGCGCGCAGCCTGCGAACTCATGTTGACGATCACTCCACCGTGCCCACCATGGCGCGTCGACATGCGTCGGACCGCTTCACGCGCGCACAGAAAAGGGCCCACGACATTGACCGCGAGCACGGTCTCGAGCGTCTGCGCCGACACGCTGTCGACACGGCACATGCCGCCTGCAATACCACCGTTGTTGACGAGGCCCGCAAGCGGCCCCAGCCGGTCGGCCGCCTCGAAGAGGCGCATCACATCCGCTTCGCGCGAGACGTCGGCCTGCACGGGGCTCGCGTGACCACCCGCCTGCACGATCTCATCGACCACCGCCTGCGCAGCCCCACCATCACGCGCATAGTTGACGATGACCGTATAACCACGTCGCCCGGCAAGACGAGAGACTGCCGCTCCGATACCGCGGCTGCCACCTGTCACCACGAGTATCTGCCCAGACTTCAACTGTTCGCTGTTCACGCTCATATTGGAGCACCACCCCTGAAGGGACTGCCGACAGCACCGATGTGCCGGCAGGCCTTGAATGGTATCGGACTGAACGACGCCCGGCAGCATGCGCGAAGGCGAATGCGCCGACTGCTCGCTGTGTTCGAAGAAATTCTCCGGCACCTTGTCGAGCGTGAGGGTGCCAAGTCAGGTCTCCTTGATGCCGGGCCAGATCTTGGGCCGCCTCTTCGCGACTAAAGCAGCGGCAACCCCTTCTGCCTGCTGGGCTGCCACCCAGGTGCACTTACAGAAGGGCAACCTGTGGCCGCGTGATACCCTCGCCAGCACTCAGATCAGCCCCCCGCATGCAATGCCCCATCTGCCTCCCGACGAACACCATCCCCGCACCCGACTGCTGTTCGCGCTCACGGCTGAAAGGCTCTCGGCCTACTACGAACACGGCGTCTGGATCACCGATGCGCAAACCGTGCAACTCACGAGCTTGTGGCAGACGCAGACGCGTATCGCATTGAGCGTCAAGGAAAAACGCGCCATTGCCGAACTGAGCGACGCGTTTGCGCACGAACTCGCGGCCTCGGTCTCACGGGAAGCCGGACTCTTTATTTCCCACGAACTGACGCAGGCACAGGATCCGGACTACCAGTCGGCGATCGGGATCGACGTGCTCAATGAATGTGATGCCAAGCTTCGCGAAGCCGGCCTCATCGGTGTAAACGACACGCTGTAAGCGTCGTCTGCCCATTCTCAGGTATATTTTTTGCACGGAAGGTGAGCAAAGATAAGTTTGCTCTCCTGGATGGCAGGATCAGGCAAGCGGCCAGCCGGCCGTTTGTCGGTCTTGCTGCCCGCCGAAGCGACTTGTAAGATGCGCGCTGGCCCGCGCTGGGCCGGCTTCCGGGTTGGTCCCAGCCCAACCGGACGCAGGAACGCGAGGCGCAACAAACCCGGCCCGGGTTGGACGAACAGGCCCGGTTTGTCCACCCCGCACTCTTTCAATGCATGACCCCGACCTGCAGGGCGGTGCAAGCCTGATCCGCATCGCGCCACAGGCCGCAGATTTCCGGTGCCTATATTGAACGCCTTACCCAAGCGTCATGCGCCGCAGAGTCGAACCGCCAGATCGCGGCATTCGAAAAGGATGTCGCTCGCTTTCGTGGCGTTGGCCTTCGTACTCGCCGGCTGCGCGCTCTATTCGCTGACCCGCGGCATGCTGTCGCCGCACGCCCAGCCGGGCGCCGCGCCAAGCGGTCTCGGGGGGACGGTGCTCGCCGTGCTGCCGCCCATGGCTTTCTTGCTGATCGCCACCCGGGGCCTTGCCGCGCGCTGGCGTCGCCCGATCGCCGTGGTGGTGGTCGCCGCTGCGGCAGCTGCCGTGTGGATCGCGCACGCCGATGGATCGCTGCGTTATGTCCGGCTCGCCTATCTGGCCGACCACGCGGTCGCCAATCTAACCTTTGCGCACTGGTTTGCGCGCACCTTGCGGCCGGGCATGATGCCGCTGTGCACCGAGGTGGCCAGGCGCGTGCATCGCACCCTCCCGCCCCGCGTCGCACGCTATACGCGCCATGTGACGGCAACCTGGGCGAGCATGTTCGCCGCGATCGCCATCGTCTCGGTCGTGGTTTATCTCGGTGAGCCGTTCAAGACCTGGATGCACTTTGTGTGGCTCTCGACCGCACCGCTGACGGTGGCCGTCTTTGTGGTCGAGTATGCAATTCGCTGCGTGGTGATCCCGCGCAGTGAACGGACCGCGGCGATCGACACCTTCCGCGCGCTCGCCACCATGCGGCCGCCGGGCATGGCGCGAGCCGTGTCGGGCCCAGGATCAATGGGCGCGTCCGGCCACGGGGCGTCTCGAGGCATATCTCGTGAGGTTTCGCGGGGGGTTTCCCGTTGAGGCCCCCGATGTCGAGCTTTCCGCTGATTTCCCATTCGCGTGCCGACGCGGTCGTAGCCTGGCGCAACGGCCTGCCGATCAATGCGGCACGTTTTATCTCCGATGTCCGCACGGTCGCGGCAGCTTTGCCGCCGGGACGCCACGTGCTCAACGCCTGCAGCGACCGCTACGCATTTGCGGTCACGCTCGCGGCGGCGATGGTCGAGCAGCGCGTCACGCTGTTACCTTCGACCTATACGGCCGAGGCTGTGCAGAAACTGACCGAGTTTGCTCCGGATGCGTTCTGTGTCGCCGATTCGAGCAATGACGGCATTCCCTTGCCGACGGTGCGCTATCCGCTGGATTTAAACGAAGACGTGACGAAGACGGCCAACGCGGCGACTTCCGCGACCTTCGACGTCCCGCAGATCGACGCGCAGCGCGTGGTCGCCTACGTGTTCACATCGGGATCGACCGGCGTGCCGGTCCCGCACCCCAAGACGTGGGGGCGCCTGGTCCATTGCGTCGAAGTCGCGATGGCCGCGCTTGGCCTGAATGCCTCCCGCCCCTGCACCCTGATCGGCACGGTGCCTCCGCAGCATATGTTCGGTTTCGAATCGACCGTTCTGCTCGCACTGATTGGCGGCCAGGCCTTCGATGCGGGTCGCCCGTTCTATCCGGCCGACGTGCGCACGGCCATCGAGGCCGCGCCGCGTCCGCGCATGCTCGTCTCGACACCGGTCCATCTCCGTTCGCTCTTGTTGAGCCTCGATGCCAGTCACGCGCGGTTGCCGGAACTCGACCTAATTCTTTCGGCCACTGCCCCGCTCTCGCAGGAGTTGGCGAAGCAGGCGGAAGAGGCTTTCCACGCCCCGCTGATGGAAATCTACGGCAGCACGGAAACCGGACAGATCGCTACCCGCCGCACCGTGGAAGGCGACACCTGGCAATTGATGCCTGGCATCCGTCTCGAATGGCGCGACGGTCAGGCGTGGGCGTCACAAGGTCATATCGAGACCCCCACGCCGCTTGGCGATCTGCTCGAACCGCGCGGCACGCCCGACAGTGAAGGGAGCACGAACGCGTTCGCCTTGACTGGCCGCACGGCGGACCTCGTCAACATCGCGGGCAAGCGGACCTCGATTGGCTACTTGAATCATCAGATCACGGCGATCGAGGGCGTCGTCGACGCGGGCTTCTTCATGCCCGACGACGAACGACCCGGCGTCGTTACCCGACTCGCAGCCTTCGCGGTGGCGCCGGGCTTGAGCGTTGCCACGCTGCTCGCGCGTTTGCGTGAACGGATCGAACCCGCCTTCCTGCCGCGCCCTCTCGTGCTGGTCGACGTGTTACCGCGCAACGAGACCGGAAAACTCATCCGAGCGACCCTGAAGTCACTTTACGAACAGCACGTTGCTGGGCGACGGCACAGCATCGTTCCGCTCACGATCGCGCCCGACCATCCGGCGTACGCGGGACATTTCCCGGGGCGACCGGTATTGCCCGGGGTCGTCTTGCTCGACCAAGCGCTCAGTGCGATCAGCATCGCGGTGGGTCTGCCACTGTCGGCCTGCGAACTAGCCTCCGCGAAATTTCTGAGTCCGGTCGCGCCTGGCGAGACGCTGATGCTCGAGCATCGCACCTTGCCCTCGGGTTCAATCGAATTCGAGATCTGCGCCGCGGAGCGCGTCGTCGCGCGCGGAGTCGTGACTCCATGAACGCGACGCTGCGCCTGTTTTCTGATCCCCATGCCGCGAAGACGCTGATACACACGCTCAAGCGGCTAACACATTCGGCAAGAACTTGTTACACCCGTGCTCCAGCCAGCAGGGTATGTTGAGGCCATGAGCTCGACCCCCGATACCCCTACCTCTGCCCGTGCCTCGATCTGGGCGCGCAGCCCGGAACGCAGCTCCGTCTGGGCCGCTCGCACTATGGCGCGCCTGTCGCTCGCGATTGGGCGACCGCTCTCGCGGCTCGCGATCTATCCCATCACGGCTTACTTCATGTGCTTCGCACCCGGTGCGCGGCGTGCCTCGCTCGACTATCTGCGACGGGTACTCGGTCACACCGCCTCGCCGCTCGATGGCTTTCGTCAGGTCTGTGCCTTTGCAGCAACGGTTCACGACCGCATTTTCCTGATGAACGACCGCTTTCATCTGTTCGATATCCGTATTCACGGCGCCGAAGTGATGAAGGCCCAGCTCGCGCAACAGCGTGGTGCGTTCCTGATCGGCGCGCACCTCGGGAGCTTTGAAGTGTTGTCAGCCGTAGGACGACAGATGGCGGGCATGCGAGCATCGATGCTGATGTATGAAGAGAATGCCCGCGCGGTAAACGCCACGATCAAGGCGATCAATCCGAAGGCGCTGCTCGACATCATCCCGATGGGCCGGGTCGACTCGATGCTCAAGGTCCGTCAGCATCTCGACGATGGCGATATGGTCGGCATGCTCGCCGACCGCACGCCAGCCGACGAGACCACCGTCGAACTGCCGTTCCTTGGGGCACTCGCGCCCTTTCCCGTTGGCCCGTTCCGGCTCGCCGCGCTGATGCGCCGGCCGGTGATCTTCATGACGGGGCTCTACGCGGGCGGGAACCAGTACGATGTCCACTTCGAGACACTCGCCGACTTTTCGACAACGCCACGCGGCGAACGCGACGCCGCGATCGAAGCAGCGATGAAGCGTTATGTCGAATTGCTCGAGAAGCACTGCCGGGCCTCGCCGTACAACTGGTTCAACTTCTTTCCATTCTGGTCGGAGCAATCCGACAATGATCTTTTTTGCGAGAATCTTTGATGCATGAGGTGCCGCGGATGGCCAGGTTTCAGACCCGGGTGAGGGTTTCCGAGGGGATGCGTCATACGGCACGCACGCTGCGGCTCGCAGTGTCGGGCCGTGTGATGGCCGCCTTGCTGGCCGGGTCGATCGTCGGCCTGAGCGGATTGAATGGCAGCGCCTTTGCGGCGGACACCGGCGCAGCGTCCGGGCAGCCGACGAGCAACGGCGCAAACGACACGACCACGTCGGGTGCCGGTACCGCCCATGCCAATAGCAATGCCGCCGCCTCGACGCAGGCGGGCGCGTTCAACGTCGATACGCTCATGCACGCCTTCGCCCAGCGCAAGTCCGGCGAAGCGCGCTTTACCGAACTCAAGTACCTCTCGAATCTCAAGGGCCCGGTCGAGTCGTCGGGCACGCTCGCGTTTCGTGCACCCGATCATTTCGAGCAGCAAACAGTCAAGCCCCGCGCGCAATCGGTCGTGGTCGATGGCGATACGGTGACCATGTCGCGCGACGGGCACCAGCGCGTCGTATCCCTGTCGCAATACCCCGAGATCGCGATGCTCGTCGACAGTATCCGCGGCACGCTGACGGGCGACCGCAGCAGCCTTGAACGCGTGTACAAGCTCACGCTCGAAGGCACAGCCGTTGCGTGGCACCTCACGCTCACACCGTCCGACGCCGCCTTGTCGAAGAGCGTCGACCATATCGTCGTCAGCGGCGGTCAGGGGAGCGACGGGCAATCTGCGATTCACACCATCGAAACGATCCAGACCGACGGCGATCGCTCGGTCATGACCATCGAGACCGACCAGTCATGAGCAGCCTGGCGTCGCGTGCGCCGGCCCGGCGCGCCCAGGTCGCGGTCGCGCTCTGGCTGCTGTTTCTCGCGGCTTGTCTGCTCGTCGTCACGCGCACGACCTTCACGACGGACCTGTCGGCGTTCCTGCCGCGCAATCCGAATGCCGAGCAACGCCTGCTAGTCGAGCAATTGAAGACCGGCGTGCTGTCGCGCACCTTGCTCGCCGCAGTATCGGGAGGTACCCCGCAGCAACGCGCGCAGGCCTCGCTCACACTCGCCACGCAGTTGCGCACCGATGCGCAGTTCGAATCGGTCGTCAACGGCGCGCTCGATCCGGCGCAGCGCGATCGCGATGGGGCGCTCCTGTTTCGCTATCGCTATTTGCTGAGCCCTGCGGTCACGCCCGATCACTTCACGGTCGGCGGTCTCAAGGCATCGTTCGACGACACGCTCGACCTGCTGGCGTCGCCCGCCGGACTCGCGCTCAAGCCGCTCGTCAATCGCGACCCGACGGGCGAGATGCTGCGTATCGCCGATACGCTCGACGCCGGCGGCCATCCGCCGATCGCCTATGGCGCGTGGTCTTCGCGTGACGGACAGCGCGCGATGCTGTTGCTGACGACCGAGGCAAGCGGTTCGAACACCGATGCCCAGGAACACGCGATCGACACGCTGCGCGGGCGCTTCGATGCACTTCATTCAGGCTTGAGTCTGGAAGTCACGGGTGCCCCGACGTTTGCCGTCGACAGCCGGCATTCGATCAAGAGCGAAGTCACCCGGCTCTCCATCATCAGTGCCGTGCTGATCGTGACGATCCTGCTGTTCACCTATCGCTCGGCGGTGATGCTCGGCCTGAGCCTGGTGCCGGTGTTGAGCGGCGCGCTCGCGGGTGTGGCCGCGGTGAGCCTCGGCTTCGGTAGCGTGCATGGCATTACGCTCGGCTTCGGGACCACGCTGATCGGTGAGGCGGTCGATTATTCGATCTATCTGTTCGTGCAGTCCGGGGATGCGACGCGGCGTGGCGGACTGCTACGTCGGCGCAAGCGGCTCGGTGCAGACTCCGTCGACGCGATGGAGACGGTGGATACGCTCGAAACGGCGAACGCACTGCAAACCAGCAACGCGACCCTCGCAACGGCCCCGGTCAGTGCCGCCGACGAACGCACCCAGCGCCGCGCGAGCCGCGATGCACGGCTGCGACGCTGGGTCGCGCGTTCGTGGCCGACGGTTCGGCTGGGCATGCTGACTTCGATCTGCGGCTTCTCGGCGCTCACCTTTTCGAGCTTCCCCGGGCTTGCACAGCTCGGCGTCTACTCGATCGCGGGGCTGGTCGTCGCGGCCGCAGTGACACGGTGGGTCCTGCCGGTGCTGACCCCTCTCTCGCTGAGCATGCGCGACCTGAGCGTCATGGGCGGACGCTTCGTGCGTGCGGCGGACGTGGCGCGACGCTTCCGCTGGCTTGCGCTCGGCGTACTGGCCGCCGTGGTCCTGCTCGCCGTGCTGACGCATCGCCAGCCCTGGCTCAACGATCAGCTCAATTCCCTGAGCCCCGTCTCGCCCGCGGCGCAGGCCCGCGACGTGGCCCTGCGCGAGCAGATCGGCGCACCTGACGCTCGCTATATGGCGGTCGTCTCTGCACCGACCCTCGATGCGGCCCTGCAGGGTGCCGAAGCGGCGGCCCCCGCGCTCGACCGGCTCATTGCGAGCCATGCGATCGGCGGCTACGAATCCCCGGCGCGTTATCTGCCGAGCGAAGCGACACAGCGCAGCCGCCAGAACGCCTTGCCGAGTGCGGTCGATCTGCGTGCCCGCCTCGCGCAGGCCGCTGCCGGCACGCCGTTCGAGACGAGCGCGCTCGAAGCGTTTATCGGCGATGTGGATACCGCACGCACCCAACCGCTGCTCAACGCCGCGTGGCTGCGGGGCACCTCGCTCGGTGTCGGCGTCAATGCGCTGGTCAACTGCAGCCCGGGCCGCTGCGATGCCCTGCTGCCTCTGCGTCTGCCCGACGGCCCGCGCGAAATCGACGCGCCGGCGGTGCAAGCGGCGCTCGCGGGCATCAACGACGGGCCCGCTCGCATCACCTTCGTCGACCTGAAGGGCGCCAGCGATGCAATGTACGAGCGCTATATGCGCGAAGCCATCAAATTGTCGCTCGCGGGACTGGTCCTGATCATCGTGCTGCTCGCGCTGATGCAACGTTCGTTCATCGGCATGCTGCGCGTACTCAGTCCGCTCGCGGCGGCCGTGCTCGCCGTGGTGGCGGGGCTCGCGCTCGCAGGCATCTCGCTGACCCTGCTCCACGTGATCGGACTGCTGCTGATCGTCGCGGTCGGCTCCAATTACGCGCTATTCTTCAATCGGAAGCTCGACGACGATATCCCGCAAGCCGTCACCTTCGCCTCACTGGCCGTGGCGAACCTCACGACTGTCGCCGGCTTCGGGGTGCTCGCCCTGTCGTCGCTGCCGCTGTTGCGCGCGTTTGGCGAAACCGTCGCCCCAGGTGCAATCCTCGCGCTCTGGCTCGCAGCGCTGCTTGCCCCGCGCGAACGCGCGCCGGTTGCGGGCAGTCCGGGCGAACTTCGCCGCGCTGGGCGCCCTACGCGGCCCATCGCACCGATGGCATCCACGCAAGACAGGCCTTCAAGAGAGGCGACGCAGTCGTCCCCGCTGCCCCCGCTGACGCAGTCGGGCCGCCCTGAACAACCCGATGGCGCCCACCCGGCGCAGACACTCTGATGGCAGCCGCTGACTCCACCTCGCCCACCTCGCATCGCCGGATCCGCCTCACACCGTTCGTCAAGGGCTCGGTCGGCTTGCATCTCGGTGCGGGCATCGCGACGCTTGCCGCACCGCATCTCTGGCCGTGGGCCGTCGGCGGCCTGGTGGCCGATCACGCCCTGCTGGCATTTGGCGGTCTCTGGCCCCGCTCGCAGTGGTACGGCAGCAACTGGATGCACTTGCCCGATGTCCCCGCGGCCCGGAGCGCAATTTCGCTGACCTTCGACGATGGCCCCGATCCTGCCGTGACGCCGCAGGTGCTCGACATGCTCGATGCGGCCAGCATGAAGGCCACCTTCTTCTGCATCGGCACCCGCGTCATCGAGCACGCGGCGCTGGCACGCGAGATCGTCCAGCGCGGGCACGCCCTCGAAAACCATTCGCACCGGCACGTTCATACCTTTTCTGTGTCGGGGCCGCGCGCCATGCGACGCGAAATCGTCGGCGCCCAGCAGATCATTGCGGACATCACCGGCGTGCGGCCTCGCTGTTTTCGGGCTCCCGCGGGGCTGCGCAATCCGTTTCTCGATCCCCTGCTTCAGCAACTCGACCTGCAACTGGTGAGCTGGACGCGGCGTGGCTTCGACACCCGCGAGCGCGACCCGGCTCGCGTCAGTGCACGCCTGCTCAACGGCCTCGCCAGCCGCGACATCCTGCTGCTTCACGATGGCCATGCGGCGCGCACGGCCGAAGGACGGCCGGTGGTGCTCGACGTCCTGCCGACGCTGCTCGATGCTGTCCGGCGAGCACAACTCAAACCCCTTCTACTGCGTGAACTGCTATGAGTGGCATCTTCCGCCCTGCCCCGCTACCCTTGCAGGTCTCGTACTTCACCGCGACCAGTTGCGCCGGCATCGGCAACGCGGCCCTCAGCGCGGCATTGCGCAACAAACATGGTGGCCTGGTTCGCGACGGCTTCGCCGAGACCGACCTCAAGACCTATCTCGGACCCGTGGCCGGCGTCGATGAGGTCGTACTCGAGGCGGACCTTGCCCCGTTCGACTGTCGCAATAACCGGCTCGCGCAAATCGGCCTGAACGCCGATGGCTTTCTGGAGCAGGCGCGACTCGCTGTCGAGCGTCATGGCGCACGGCGAGTCGGGGTGATGATCGGCACCAGCACCGGCGGGGTCCTCGAGACCGAGCTTGCCTACCGCCGGCGCGAGCCTGGCACGGGCGCGCTGCCGACCGACTTCGACTATGGCGCCACGCACAGCCCGTATTCGGCGGTCGATTTTGTGCGCCGTCTGACTGGCGCGCGGGGGCCCAGCGCGGCGATCTCGTCAGCCTGTTCGTCGAGCGCCAAGGTGTTCGCCTCGGCCGCGCGCATGATCGCCGCGGGACTGATCGACGCGGCGATTGTCGGGGGGGTCGATTCGCTTTGCCAGACCACCGTGTATGGTTTCAATTCGCTCGAGCTGCTCTCGCCGCAAGCGTGCCGACCCTACGACCCCGATCGCAACGGCATCTCGATCGGAGAAGCCGCCGCTTTCGCCCTGCTCGAGCGCTGGCCGGGCCGTCCTGCGGAGGGAGGCATTGCGCTGGTCGGCTATGGCGAGTCGAGCGATGCGCACCACATGTCGACCCCGCATCCTCAGGGCCTTGGTGCACAACTCGCGATGCGCGGCGCGCTCGAGACGGCGGGGCTCGATCCCTCCGATATCGATTACATCAATCTGCATGGCACCGCGACGCCGAGTAACGACACGGCCGAAGGGCTTGCCGTGTCGACCCTGTTCGGCGCGACACCGTGCAGTTCGACCAAGGGCGCGACCGGTCACACCCTCGGCGCCGCCGGCGCACTCGAGGCGGTGATCTCGATCCTGTCTTTGCGCGATGGCCTGATGCCGGCCGGCATCAATTCGCAACGCGTCGACCCCACGCTGCATGTCAACTATCTGCTCGAGAACCGTCCCGCCGAGATGCGCTATGTCCTGACGAACTCCTTCGGCTTCGGCGGCACCAACTGCAGCCTTGTCTTCGCCAACGTCGCGGGTGTGAGTGACTTGCTACGCGAGCGCGATCAGGAGGCGCTATGACCGTGCTGAGCGCCTATGTCGAAGCCGTTGGCGTACGAGGACCGGGGCTTGCGGACTGGCCGGCGAGCGCCGCCATCCTGCGCGGCGCGGCGCCCTACGACAAGGTGCCGACCGAACTGCCGCCCCCCGAGCGATTGCCTTCAGCCGAGCGCCGCCGTGCGGTGCCCGTGGTGCGGATCGCCTTCGCGGCGGCCGAGCAGGCCATGCAGATGCGGCCCATCGAAGGCCCGCTTCCGACCGTGTTCGCTTCATCGGGCGGCGATGGCCTGAACTATCACCAGATCTGCGAGACGCTCGCGTCCGACGACAAGAAAATCTCTCCGACGCGCTTTCACAACTCGGTCCACAACGCGCCCTCGGGTTACTGGAGCATCGCGACGCGCGATATGGCGACATCGAACGTGATCTGCGCGCACGATGCGAGTTTTGGCGCCGGGCTGCTCGATGCGCTGGCGCAGATCGCCTGCGATGGCGGACATGTGCTGTTGGTCGCGTATGAATCGGATTACCCCGAGCCGCTGCATTCGGTGCGGCCGATCGCGGCCTCGTTTGGCATGGCGCTTATCCTCGCGGCCGAGCCCTCGCCGCATGCGTTCGCGCGGATCGAGGTCAGCGTCGGCGAGGCAGCGCACGATACGATGGCCGACGCGGCACTCGAAGCGCTGCGCCGCGGCGTGCCCTCGGCACGCTGCCTGCCCTTGCTGGCCGCGCTCGCGAAAGTCGCCGCACATGACACAGATACGGATGCGCCGCTCGACCAGGTCATCGAGTACCAGCGCGATAGCAGCCTGAGCGTAAGGGTGATCCCATGCTGAAACCGGATACGTTGAACATGGGAGCGAGCTTGCCGGGTAAGTTGGCGGCTTCGGGTACTTCGGGTGCTTCAAGCCGCACGGTTATCGCCGGTGTAGGGGGTACCTCAGGAATTTCGGAAATTTCAAATCCCTCAGACGTGTCGCCCCCAACGATCCCGCTCCACGACCACGACTGGATCACCAGGCACATCCCCCATGCCGGCGCGATGTGCCTGCTCGATGCCGTAATTGAATGCGACGACGCACATATCGTTTGCTCCGCGAGCAGCCATCGCCGTGCCGATCACCCCCTTCGTTCGCGCGGACGCTTGTCGGCCGTGGTAGCCATCGAATACGCGGCGCAGGCGATGGCCGCGCATGGCGCAGCGCTCGCCCAGCGCGACGCGCCGCCGGCCGCCGGTTTTCTGACGGCGGTCCGCAGCGTGCACTACGGTGTCGACCGCTTGGACACCCTGCCCGACAATTTGCGTTGCGAAGCCACCCGGCTCTCGGGCGACGCACGCAACATTCTGTACGCGTTCGAGGTACGGGCCGGCGCACAAACGGTCGCAAACGGCCGTGCCACGGTGATGCTCGAAGCCTCCGCCCCTCAGGGCGAAACCCCATCCGCCACCCGGAGCTGAACCCATGCACCCCCTTGCCCAGGCTGCCGTGCATACCGCCCCGAGCGCAGTCCATCAGGCCGAAGCCATACTGTTCCTGATCCTGTTGCAGTTGACCATCATCATCCTGGCGGGGCGCGTCGGCGGAGTCGTCGCGCGGCGGATCGGCCAGTCGGCGGCGACCGGCGAAATCATCGTGGGCCTGCTGCTCGGGCCCTCGCTGTTCGGCGCACTCGCCCCGCATGCATTCGGCTATGTGTTCAAGAGTGTGCCGCCCGCGCCGATGCAGGTGCTTTCGCAGATCGGACTGATCCTGTTGATGTTCCAGATCGGTCTCGAATTCGACTTCATGCATCTGCGTGCCCCGCGCCACCGGACCACCACGATCGCCGTCGCCATCGCCTGCATCGCGCTGCCCTTCGCTCTGGGCCTCGGTCTGGGGTACTACAGCGCGCCGATCCTCTCGCCGAACGCGCCGCCGCTCGCCGCTGCGCTGTTCGTCGCAGTCGCGCTCTCGATCACGGCCTTGCCGATCCTCGGTCGCATCCTCATGGAACTCGAGATGACCCGCACGCCGCTTGGCGTGATCGCGATCAGTGCGGCCGCCATCAACGATGTGATCGGCTGGCTGCTGCTCGCCCTGATCACCGAGCTCGTTTCCACGGCATTCGCGTGGAAGAGCTTCATCCTGCAAGTCGTGCTGGTAGTGGTCTTCGCAACGCTGAGCTTCATCGTCGTGCGCCCGCTCGTGAAGCGTTTTGTGAGCCACTTCGAAGCTTCGCTCAAGCGCACCGGCCAACTCGACCCGACCTTGCTTGGCGGCGTGCTTGCCGCCGTTTTCCTGTCGGCGATGGCTACCTACCAGCTTGGCATCTTCGCGATCTTCGGCGGCTTTCTGATGGGGGTGCTGCTGCATGACGAGCACAGCTTTGTCGCAGCCTGGCGCGACACCGTCGGCCGCTTCGTGCTGGTGTTCTTCCTTCCGATCTTCTTCACCTATACGGGCTTGCGCACGAATATCGGCGGGCTCGATTCAGTTGCTCTCTGGGCTTGGTGCGGCCTGACAGTTCTTCTGGCGACGGTCGGCAAATACGGCGGCGCGTGGCTCGCCGCGCGCGCGTGCGGTCATGACGCGCGGGAGTCGCATATCCTCGGCGTGCTGATGAATACGCGAGCGCTGATGGAGTTGATTGTGATCAACGTCGGTTATGACCTGGGCGTGATCTCGCAGAACGTCTTTACGATGCTCGTCATCATGGCGATCGTCAGCACCGTGATCCCGACACCTTTGATCCGGCGCGCCAATGCGAGCGCAGCGCGTGCGGCGGCTGCGGCGTTGCGGCCACGCTGAAGTGCAACGCGCGCGGCCAGCGGGCCGCCGGGAGCCAACTGAGTGGTGGCTCGATCAGCCCCGTGGTGGCCGGCCGAATCGCTTTGCTTCGTCGCTCTGCTTCATAGCTTTGCTTCGTAGCTTCGCTAGGCCGCACTGTTCGCCCCCCGGTCTAAAGCAGGGGCCCTCGTGCACCGGCCTTCTGACGGTGCCGCTGGTTAAGCAGCCGCGGCAGCCGCAACACGAAGCCGGCAAACAGCCGGAAATACATGCGCATCAGCAGCCAGTTGTCGCGGATATACCTGAAGTGCGAGACGCCGCCCTCGTCGGGCCGGAAGTAACGCACCGGCGCGCTCAGACTGATCGGCCGGACCCCTTCCCACGACAGCCGCACGGCCACTTCGGGATCGAAATCGAAGCGTCGCATGCCCCGCTTGCCCGCCATCACGCGCCGCAAAGGCTCGACCGGATAAACGCGGAAGCCGTATAGCGAATCGCCGATGCCGGCCCATAGCGTCTCGAGGTTGGTCAGCCCATTCGACAACTTGCGGAACAGCACACGCTCGAGCGGCGCAGTCTTGTCGAATACCGGCCGACCGAGCACCATCGCATCGGGCGCCAACGCCGAAGTCCGCATGAACTGCGGGATCAGGGCGGCAGGATGCTGGCCATCAGAGTCCATCGCGAGCACATGCGTATAGCCGGCCGCCGCCGCGTGCTCGAGCCCGTGCAGCACCGCAGCCCCCTTGCCGACATTCTTCGGCAGCACGATGACCTCGAGGCCCTCGTCGAGCGCCGCCAACGCGGTAAGCCGCTCGGCCGTGCCATCCGTGCTCCCGTCGACCACGACCCACACAGGGCTCCATTGCTGGCGCGCCTCCTGAACCGTCTCGAAGACTTTGCGTCCCGGGTTATAGCTCGGGATCAGCACCAGGTGAGTGGTGGAGTGAACCGTGCTGAGTGCCGCACCGAGCGGCTCGGTCATATCGTTCATGATGCTGCGGCGCGTGCAGGCGCGCCCCCTCCACTCGCCTCGATTTCAACCAGCAAGTTCGGCCGGCAGATATCCGCGCGGACATAGAGGCGCTCGGGATGCAAGCGAGCGCCCCCGGTCAAAGCACGAACGGTATCGCCCTGTGCGACGTGGTTGTGCACGACATCGACGCGCCCACCGGAGCCGAGATGCGTCTCGACGACCCGGCGGACGGCTTCGATATCAATCGCCCGACGGACGTAGATCCGGTACGCGAGCCTGGCGAGCGAGAACGCATCCTTGCCGACGCGATCGTTGGCGGCGGCGATCAGCGCGGACAGGTTCGCAAAAATCTCATGCGTCTGCGCAATCACATCGCCGTGATGGACCGTTTCATGACCGACGATGCTCGCGGTGCCCGAGATCAGCAACAAGGGGCCATCGACCAGGGGCATGACGACCGCCCGCGCAAAGGTCGGGCTCTTCACGCCGTATTGCGAGGGATAGTGAAACGCGCTGACCTGCCGCGGATTCTCGATCGGTATCGCACGCAGCCGCGAGGCAATGAAATAGACTTGCAGCCGGAGCGGGGCGAGGTCAAGGCCGATGCCCGTAGCCGCCGGCACGTCGCCCGTCACGGCACGACCTGCCGCGTTGAAGGCTGCCTGCCGCGCAGCATTGAACAAGCGATAACGCTCCTGTCCCTCATGCTCACCGATGATGTCGGGAATGAAATTCCAGACGCGCGCGAGGTAGGGAAAATCTTCCGTCTTCAGACAGCCGAACAAAGCATCGTAGGCTTCACGCGTGACCCTCTCGAGCGGCGACGGCGCATCGCCATCTGCCCCGTCCCGGTCCTCGCTCAGCGATACCTCATCGAGCTCGATCGCGCCAAACAACACCGTCTCGCTGCGCACGAAGCGCACGCAACCCCACTGCCCCTTGACTCGGGCACCGAGCCGCTCCGGCAAGCCGGTCGCAAACCGGTCCAAGACGCCATGCGCGACCCAATCTGAGCGCGGTTCCTGCACGACCTCCATCACACACTCCTGCCCAGCGGCTCCGCGACCTCGCGGATATTGTTTCGACGCCGTCTATAAGCGGTCCAGGTACGTCGCGGATGAAATACCGACGCCAGGTAATAGACGGTCTTGAATGCAAAGAGCGACGCCCAGATCGGCGTCTTGCCGAAGATGTCGCCGGCCAGCACGGACAGCAACGCCTCCTTCATTCTCAACATATTGCGCGGCGCCATGAACAGCTCGCGCATGGTCGGATTCGTGACCCGATAGATAAACCAGGAGAACTCGCGCGGCCCATGCACCATGGTCCGTTCGAAGCGGCGAAACGCCGGCTCGGCCGAAGCGGGCGCGGCGAGCCAGGCATCGACCGCCTCGGCCGCCGAGAATGCGCCGTTCATGGCGAGCATCACGCCCGACGAGAACACGGGATCGACAAACGTATACGCATCGCCGACTAGCAAGTAGTTCGGCCCGCGCACGTGATCGCAGGCATAGGCGAAATTGCCGGTCGCCTCAACGCCATCGACGAGCGTGGCCTGCTCGAGTCGCGCGGCCAGAGGCGGGCATAGCGCGATCGTCGCAAGAAAAAAGTCCTTGAGCGGGATCTGCCGCGATTGCAGGTAGTACGGCCAGACCACGGCACCCACACTGGTAGTGCCGTCGGCCAGCGGAATAAACCAGAACCAGCCGTGCTCGAACCAGAACACCGTGATATTGCCGGCATCGGTGCCGGTATTCAGTTCCGCGTTTGCGAAGTGGCCGTAGAGCGCCGAACTGTTGTGACGCGGATTGCGCACCTTCGCCTTGAACCGGTTACCGAGAAAGGTATCGCGGCCGGATGCATCGATCACATAACGCGTATGAATTTCAAGCAGCTCACCGTCGTCGCGCCGGGCACTGACGACCGCGCCGCTCTGATCGTCAAGAAAGCGCACATCAGTCACACGGCAGCCGTCCAACGCGGTCGCGCCGACAGCGCTGGCACGCCGGAACAGGATCTCGTCGAAGTCGGCACGGCGCACCTGATAGGCGGCCGGCATCGACTTGTCCCACGCTTCGGCAAAGTAGAAGGTTTGCTTATGGTCGTGCCAGGGCGAAACGAATTCGGCGCCCCGCTTGTCCATGCCGATCGCACGCACTTCGTCGGCGACACCCAGCGCCTCGAACAAACGCATGTTCGCGGGCAACAACGATTCGCCGATATGAAAACGGGGGTGGCGCGCCTTGTCGAGCACGGTCACGCGGTGGCCGCACTGCGCGAGCCGGATGGCTGCCGTCGACCCGGCCGGGCCGCCGCCAATTACGAGCACATCGCACTCCTGCGGCACAGGGGCGCCGGGCGACGCGGCCCGGGTCTGAGGCGCAGCGTCTTTCACGTCGTTCATGCCTTCTTCTCCTGACACGCCTGACAGCTTTCGACTGCCGTGCGGACGCCGGGCGACCGCTCGGGGATCATGATCCTTTGCGCCGGCTTAAGTCGTCCGGTGCGCGCCAACATGCCCCGCGAGCTGGCCGAGCGAACTGAAGATCACCTTGTTGTCGGGATTATCCGAGCGCAATTCGAATCCATACTTCTTCGAGATGATCAGAGCGATTTCGAGGATGTCGATCGAATCGAGGCCGAAGCCTTCGCCATACAGTGGGGTGGCTGCGTCGACTTGCGCGAGCGTCACGTCCTGCAGGTTGAGTTCGCCAATAATCAGCGTCGCCAGCTCGGTTTCAAGTTCGGTCATATTGTTTTGTCGTGGGTGTCGCGCGTCTTGCTGCCTGCCGCCCAGCCCGTGCCGTCGCGCCAGGTCCTGTACGTCCGGATTATACGGGCCACCTCCGGTCGGGCAATCACGGAAGCATTTGGATACGTCCGGTAAAAGTGTCTACAGTAGTAGCAAGGCATGTGCCCGACAAGGGCTCCCCGCCCTCCCCGCTGCGAGTGGGCGCTCAGCCAGGCAGGCGGGTGGCCGCGCCGATGCCGTGAAGGCGGGGGTGCTGCTCGTCTGCAGGTGTCGCGGGTAACCCGCGCAGGCGGCCGGGAAATTGGCTGTGCAGATCTGAGCAGAAGCAGAGGCAGATGCGCACGCCAGCAGATTCGGACACAATTCAGGCTGAACTTTTACGGTCCCGACTTCCAGTTCGAGGTACGACATTGGCAGATAACGGCAGGTCCTCCGGGATTCGGCGCGAAGGCAATGTGATCTGGCTGCCGGTGACCCCACTACAAGGCCCCCAAGGAGACACGATGGCCATCAAACGCGTCGGTTCGGTGATCGGCATCGATCCGCACCAGATCGAAGAATACAAACGCCTGCATGCGGCTGTCTGGCCCGATGTGCTCGCGGCCAACGAACGCGCCAACATCCGTAACTACTCTATCTTCCTGCGCTGGATGCCAGACGGGAAACCCTACCTGTTCAGCTATTTTGAGTACGTCGGCGACGATTTCGACACAGATATGAAGGCGCTCGCACAAGATCGACGTGTGCAGCAATGGTGGAGCGTGTGCGAGCCGATCCAGCGCCCCTTCACCGACCGCGCGGAAGGAGAGTGGTGGGCGTCGGCGGAGAATGTGTTCTACGCGCCCTGAGACCCCGGGACGCCCCTACATCGGGGCGCCCTACTTGAGATTGAAGTCGACTCGTGTGGTCGCGCCCTTGTCCTTGAGCCCGTCGGCATCGAGCTTGGGCGCCACGATATAGACCCGCGCGAGGTCGGTCTTGCCCTCGAAGTACTGAAGCACCGATGCCGCACGATGCTGCGCGAGACTGCGCAGTTGCTCCTGGTCGACCTTGGCGTGGTCCAACAGCATCTGCTTCATCGTCTCGTTGGGCTGCGATTTGGTCAGGCCGACCAGATTGGTTTCCTTCTTGACGTCGGCCGCCTTCCACGCGCGCGTCAGATACTTGTCGTATTCGTCGGGCGCGATCGTGATCTGGTCGGTGTCGATGCTTTCGCCCTTGCCCACCGTGTCCTTGATCTTCTGCGCCTTGATCTGCTCGTCGACCGACGCCTCGCGCAGCGCGGGCTCGTCGACCTTGGGATCGACTCGGCCGATCAGTTCGAGCTTGATGCTGGTCTTTTCATTGAGGACCTTCGCGACCGTGTCGAGTTTCTTTTGCTGGTCATCGGACAGCTTCGCCGAGCCGGCCGGGAATTCGACGTAGCCCAGCTCCTCGCTATGTCCTCCGAATGCGTTGGCCAGTAGCGTGAATGGCGCGGTGACCGCTTTTTCCAGCAGGTTCACGATCGCCTTCCAGATCAGCGCACCCACGCTGAACTGCGGGTTCGACAGAGAACCGGACACCGGAATGTTCACATCGATCTCGCCACGCGAATTGGTCAGCAGGGCAAGCGCGAGCTTGACCGGCAAGTGCGTCGCGGTGTTGTTGTCGACGTGATCGCCAAAGGTCAGCTGGTCGATGAACAGATGGTTATCAGCTGACAGATGATCGTTGTCGAGCACATAGTGAAGATCGACATTGAGTTTGCCCTTGGTGATCGGGTAACCCGCGTATTTGGTCGAGTACGGCGTGAGGTTGGTCAGTTCGACGTCGTGCGCCCCGGCCGTGATGTCGAGCGAGGGAATCCGCGTGAGCGGGTTGATCGACCCCTTGATCGTCACAGGACCGTTCGCCGAGAGGTTCGCCTTGACGTCGACCGGAGCAGGCGCCGTCGAGTGCGTGCCGAATGCGCCAATGGTGCCATTGATGTCGATCAAGCGAGCAGTGAAATTTGGCTGGACGAAGTTGTCGGAATAGACCGCCCGCCCGTTCTGCAAGATCAACTGACTGAAGCGCAGATCCAGTCCGGGCTTGGACACGTTCGCAGCCTGAGCCGGTGCGCCTGGGGTACCGCTGGCTCTCGAGGCGGCGCCGCTCGCAGGTGCCGCAGCAATGGCATGTGTCTCGGACGCCGGCACCACCGCCGCTTCGCCGCCATCCAGGTCGACCGCGGGAACGGCGCTTTCACTCGCGGCAGCCGACGCTTCGGGCTTCGACGACGCCACCGCGGTCGACGATGCGCCCGCGGATGAGGACGCCGCACCGGCCCCGGTCGATGTCGCCTTGTTTGCATCGCCCGGCTTGGCCACCACGTCCTTGAGGTTCAGGTGCCCTTGCTTGTCGAGCACCACGCTGCCGAAGAACCGCGCGAACGTCACGACGCCCGCTGATACGCTGGTGTTTTTCGCGTCGTGGTTCACCACGAGCTTGGCAAACGACAGCGTGCCCCAGCCCGCCAGCGCTTCGGCACTCACCTTGTCGAGCATGCGTACGTCGGTCATCGCGACATCGCCCTTGTAGCTCGTCTTCATGGTGGGCCCGCTGCCCGACAGCGTCAGGTCACCGCTCGCATTGACGCGTGCACTGGCGACGGTCAAGTTCAGGTACTGGCCAAAGTAAGGTTCGACGGCGGCAATATCAAGCCGCTTGCCGTTCAGCTTCATCGCGACATCGAACGGCTTGAGGGTGACACGCCCGTCGGCATCGAAAGTCCCGCTCCGGTTGAACGTACCGGCCGTGGTGATCTGCCAGGGTTTGCTGAAGTCGTCGCTCAAGCCTTTGAGCGTGAAATCGATCGGCATCAGCGCAACCATGACCGGCTTCGCCGTGGTGCGGTCAGCAAATTCGATGCTCGATTTTTTAAGCGCCACGCTGTCGATCCGGTAGTGCCAGGGCTGGGCCTCGGGCTCACCCTTGACGGCTTTCGCTGCGGCGTGGAGTTCGGGCGCCTGTGACGGCGCCTGATGCGCGCCCGTGCGTTGCAAGCTCATCAGGTCGATCGACCCGTCGTGCAGACGTTGGCCTTTGACGGCAAGGCCTTCGAGCTCCACCGAGCTGACCACGGCCTCGCGCGCGCCGAGGTCGACGTGATCGATCTGGGCGACGGCGTGGTCGAGATCCAGCACGGGTTGTCGCGTCGCCTCGGCGACCAGTTGCACCCCATTGAGCCCCACCGAGGTGTTGCCGATATGAAGGGCGAGCGGTGCTTTCGACCAGTCGACATCGATTGGACTTTCGAGGTCAAGCGTGCCCTTCGTGATCTGGCCAGCGAGAAAGGGGCTCAGATATGGTTGCTGGGGGGCGAGTGCAAGACCCTTCGCCATGACCTTGAGGCTGGTACGGCTTGCGCCGAGCCATAGGTCGCCATCGACGTTGATCGATGCGCCGTCGTTAAAACCACTGGCGAGGGCGTAGTGCGCGGGGTCGTGTGAGAGAGTTGCAAAGTGCGACACCGTGAGATTCACGCTGGTCGCGTCAAAGTGCGTCGGGCCGCCCGCGGGCAGATGGTCGACCACGTGAATGGCGGTGTCGTTGATCGAGAACTTGGCAACGGAAAAATTGACCGGAGGCGCGGCGGCGGGAGCGGCAGTCGCTGCTTGCGGCTCGCTACCCGGCGAGGCGGCAGTAGCGGTCGCTGTGGACGCGGACGTTAATGCTGACGCTGATATCGGTGTCGATGCCGATGCCGATGCCGATGCCGATGCCGATGCCGCAGAGGATGCGCCCGGAGCAGGCGCGGCAGCGGGTAAAGTCAGCACATTCAGTTTGCCCTGCGCATCGCGCGACAGGTTGACCACCGCCTTGTCGAGCCGCACTTCATCGAAATGAAACACACGCTGCAACGGTTCGATCGATGCCGCGGCGAGGTGAATCCGCCCCGCGTTCACCAGCGCCGCGCCCGCATGATCAGTCACCGCAAGGTCCGCCAGATCGACGGTCCCGGTCACCGTCAGGCTCGGCGCGTTGTTGTCGACCAGAAAGCGAATGTCGAGATTCGAAGACAGCGCCCCGTGCGTCACCTCCACCGGCAACGGTGTCGGCGAATACGAAAGCAGCTTCGGCACATCGAGGCCATCGAAGCGCAGCGCGATATCCGATTCACGCGAACTCGAAAACGGCTTGGTCTTGCCGGTGACCAGCAAGGGGCTGCCGTCAATGCGCATCTTCAGCAATGGCTCGACGTAAATATCGGTCTTCGATTGCAGTGTTGCAATAAACGGCACCCCAATCTGCCAGTCGTCGATCACATGCTGTGCATTGAGCACGCGGTCGTCAAAATCCACCCGCCCATCGCTCAGCCTGATATTCGATACGGAAAACCGGAGTGGCTTGCCGGGAGGCTGAGTAGAAGGCTTCGAGAACTTGTCGACGATGTCGGAGAAGTTGAAACGCTGTGGCGCCGTGCGCACGATATGGAAGTGCGGTGCCTGGATCGCCAGCTCGTCGACGATCGGCGCGAACCTGAACAACGACCCCCAGGAGGTCCGCACGATCAGCTTGTCGAGCGAGATGAACGGGCCCGTATTACCCGGCTCCGCAATGGCGACCTGATCGACTTCGAGCTTCAGCGTATAGGGGTTGAGCGCGACACGCCCGATGGACACGGGCCGGTCGAGTGCCTTGCCGAGCTGTTGCTCGGCGACATGACGAATCAGGGGCGGTGCGGCGAAGAAACCGAGCAGTCCAAAAACGACTAGCGCGATAAGGATTCCGATCAACCAGTGATGCGTGCGGCGTGATGTGCCGATTCGGACCAACTGGTGTTTGACTTTAGCGGGCGACAGCTTGTGCGACGTCGACATAGGCGGACTCGTGGGCTGATCGAACAGTCATGATCTGCCCCGAGTATAACAACCACCTTGGTACAACTTGATTTCAGAATGAAACGCCGGACACAAGCATCAAGTTGGCATAAGGTGTGCATTCGCCAGTGCGTATCACCGCACGCGCCCTTCGCGAGAGTTGCTTGAGCTCCTCGTGCGAGACGACCTTGCGAGCGCCAATTTGCGCGCTCGGCAGACCTGTGAACCAGGCATCGTCACGTGCAAGCGTCTCGCTCGCGACGATATGCGACTCGACCTGCATTTCGGTCAACAAAGTCTCGATCGTCATCGCGAGCGTGGGGACACCCTGCGTCACGGCAAGATCAATGATTTCAACCGATCCCTCGTGGGGCGCCGGCATGCCGGCGTCGGTCACGAGAATCATGTCGCCGTGACCTAGCGAGGCCACCAGACGGGACAAGGCAGCGTGAAGCAAGCGCGTTTTCTTCATTGTTGTTCAGAATCAGCTCAGAGCGCTTCGATTTCGCGGAGATACGGAATGGAGGGTTGCGCGCCCGCGCGCGTCACCGACAAGGCTGCAGCGGCCAGCCCGAAACGCACTGCCTCGTCGCGCGAGCGACCGGCTGCGAGCGCGGCCGAAAAGCCTCCCACGAAGGTGTCGCCGGCTGCCGTGGTATCGATCGCATCGACACGCTGCCCCGGGTAATGCGTGCCGCCGTCGTGCCCTTCTTCTGCACCCAGCACGAACACGCCCTGCGCGCCGAGTGTGATGATCACGTTATGCGCGCCCTGCCCGCGAAGCGCCCAGGCAGCCTTCCGTGCGGTATCGGGCGACGTGACCTTGACCCCCGAGAGCGCAGCGGCTTCGAGTTCATTCGGGACCAGGAAGTCGATCGTCTCCAGCCACGCACGCACCAGCGGCCCGGTCACGGGGGCGGGATTCAAAATCGTCACGCAACTATGGGCACGTCCGGCTTGCATCGCCGCGAGCACCGTCTCACCCGGGGATTCAAGCTGGCAGACGACCACATCGGCCTGTGCAATAACCGCATCATGGTCGGCAACCGCCTTGGGGGTCAGCGCACCGTTACTGCCCGCGACGATCACGATCGCGTTCTGGCTGGCGTCGTCGACGGTGATCAGCGCCACACCTGTCGGCAGCGAGGCATCGCTCGCCACACCGCTGCAGTCGATGCCCTCTTCCTCGAGGCCCTGCTTGAGCTGCTGGCCATTCGCATCGCTACCGATGCGCCCGATCATCGTGACCTGCGCGCCAAGGCGCGCTGCCGCTACCGCCTGATTGCCGCCCTTGCCACCGGGCACTTGCGAGAACGACTCGCCGACCAGGGTCTCGCCCGGATGAGGCAAGCGCGGAGAACGGACCACCAGATCCATATTCAGGCTGCCGATCACCACGACCCGGCCTTGACCGTTCTTGGTCGAGTGCGCTGCCACTGCATTTGCGTCTTTCTGGTTCATTGCTTTGAAGAGTGTGTTTCAGAATACTGCGGCGCGGGGGCGCCGGTCGATTCGCGCACGATCAGGCGCGGCTCGATCGTGTGGCGACGCATCGGTCCCGTAACGGTCCCGTTGATGCGGTCAAGCAAGGTCTTCGCCGCCGTCTCGCCGAGCCGCAAGATGGCTTGGCCGACGGTCGACAGTGACGGGTAAACGTAGCGGCTCAGTTCGACATCGTCGAAGCCGATGATCGAGCAGTCCGCAGGAACGCGAATCCCGCGCTCAGCGGCAGCACGCAGGGCACCGATGCCCATCAGGTCGTTGCCCGCGAAAATGGCACTGGGGGCCAGCGTGTCGAACAGCGTCGACGCAGCCGCGTACCCGCCGGGGCTTGAGAAATCGCTCTCGACGATGGCGCCCGGCAACACCTCGAGGCCTCGCTCGGCCATCGCGAGACGAAAACCCGCGACGCGCATCGCGCTGACCGCCGTCGTCGCCGGCCCTGCGATGCAACCAATACGCGTATGACCGAGATCGGCGAGGTGGCGCGTGGCAATCGCCGCGCCCAGTTCGTGATCGATCTGTACGAGATCGGCCGGCAATCCGTCGATCGGGCGGTCGACGATTACCACCGGTACGCCCGAATTACCCAGCGTATGCGCGGCCATCGCATCATTGCCGGCGGAAGCGACGATCAGACCGTCGATGCGTTTTTCGTGAAGCACGCGCAGATATTCGCGCTGTGTCACGACGTCGTTGTCCGAGTTGCACAGGAACACGCAATAACCGTGTCGCCGGAAATAGCCTTCGATACCGCGTGCTATCTCGGCGAAGTACGGATTGGTGTTGTTCGGCACCAGCAACCCGATCGTCGCGGTCGCCTGCGCCTTGAGCGAACGGGCAACGGCCGACGGCACATAGTTAAGCTGATCGATCGCCGCCAGGACGCGCACGCGCTTGTCGTCGTTGACCGGACGCGTATTGTTCACGACGTGTGACACCGTCGTGTACGAGACTCCCGCCAGCGCGGCAACGTCCTTGATGGTCGACATGGTCGGCGGCTCCGTGCGCGGCCGGCTTCAGGCGCGACGCAGGGCGCGGCGGCTGCGATAGGTGTCGAGCACCACCGCCACCACGATCACCCCACCGGTAATGATCCGCTTGGTCGGTTCGTTCGCGCCGATCTGCGCGAGACCCGCGGCGAGCACCGAGATGATCAACACGCCGAAGAAGGTACTGATCACCGAACCGCGGCCGCCCATCAGGCTCGTGCCACCGATCACGACCGCTGCGATGACCTGCAGTTCCGAGCCGGAGCCTGCGTTCGGGTCGGCCGCCTCGAGTCGCGAGATCTGGAACAGCGCGGCCAGGCCGGCGAGCGCACCCATCAGGGCGAACACGATGATCTTGTAGGGACGCGGGTCGATGCCCGCGAGACGCACCGCTTCCTCGTTGGTGCCGATACCGATCAGGTAGCGACCGAAAACCGTGCGCGTGAGAACGAGCTGCGCGATGATCATCACCAGTACCGCGATGATGAATGCCGGCGAGATGCCCAGCGCGATTGGGTTGGCCAACCAGTCGAACGCGTCGCCGATATACGAGGTGCGCGAATTGGTGAGCTGGTAAGCCAGACCACGCGCCATTTCGAGCACGCCCAGCGAGACGATGAACGACGGAATCTTCCAGGCCACCGTGACGGCGCCGGTCAGGCTGCCGGCCAGGGCGGCGACGGCCAGGCCCACGAGTGCCGCCGGGATCGGGCTCCAGTGCCATTGCAGCGCGGCCACGCTGACCGCCGAGGCCGCCAACGCCAGCACCGAGCCCACCGACAAGTCGATACCCGCAATGATCAGCACGAAGGTCATGCCGACTGCCATCACGACGAGATCAGGAATCTGGTTCGCGATCGTGATGAAGGTGTTGTAAGTCAGGAAGTGCGAACTCAGCACCGAAAACAGGGCAATCATCGCAATCAGGGCGCCCGCGAGGCCCAGATAGCTGTTCAAACCCATGCGGGTGCCCGCATGGACGGTGCGCGCCGGCGGCGGCACAACCGCGTCCGGCGCGGCGGCCGGCTTGTCGGGGGAAGTCGTCATGGTGTTTCTCTTGTCAGTAGTTCTTCACGCTTGGCATAGCCGGAGAAGGCCGCGGCAAGCAGACTATCCTGGGTCCACTCATCGCGCTTGAAGGTCTCGACCATACGGCCGGCCGACATCACGCCGATCCGGTCGCAGATCAGCATCAGTTCGCGCAGGTCGCTCGAGACGACCACCAGCGCCTTGCCGGCACGGGCCTGGGCGCCGAGCAGCGCGTAGATGTCGAACTTGGCGCCGACGTCGATCCCGCGCGTCGGCTCGTCGAACAACAGCACCTGGCAGTCGCGTTCGAGCCAGCGGCCGATCACAACTTTTTGCTGGTTGCCGCCCGACAGTTCACCCACCGGTTGGCGCCAGCTTGACGAGCGGATGTGCATGGCACCGATCTGGCGGTGCGACAACGCCGCTTCGCGTTCACCGTCAACCACGCCATACCGCGACACCGCATCGAAGTTGCCAAGCGACAGATTCGCACCGATCGACTGCGTGAGCAGCAGGCCTTCGCCCTTGCGGTCTTCGGTGATCAGCGCAATGCCTTGCGCCACCGCATCGGAAGGCGACTTGATATGGAGCGGCTTGAGCGGCTCGCCAAGCGAGACGGTGCCGCTATCGGTCGGGTCGGCGCCGAAGATCATGCGCATGAGCTCGGTACGTCCCGCGCCAATCAGGCCGCTGATACCGAAGATCTCACCGCGCCGGACTTCGAACGAGACGTCCCGCACCACGTGGCCACGCGTCAGCTTGTCGACGCGAAACATCGGTGCACCGATGCGGCGTTCGCCGAGATCGATTCTTTCGCCAATGTCGCGGCCCACCATCAGGGTCACGAGACGGTCGGTCGTGTAGTCGGCGATCGACCCCACGCTCACGAGCTTGCCGTCGCGCAGCACGGCGATCCGGTTCGAGATACGTGCGAGCTCTTCGAGCCGGTGCGAGATATAGATGATCGAGACGCCTTCGCGCTTGAGCCGTTCGACCTGTTCGAACAGGAGGTCGACTTCGCGGCCGGTCAGCATCGCCGTCGGCTCGTCGAGAATCAGCACGCGGCAATCGCCGATCAGATTGCGCGCGATCTCGACCATCTGCTGATGGCCAATACCCAGCGCGCTCACAGGCGTATCGGGGTCAAGCGAGTCGAGGCCGACGCGCGCCATCGCCGCACGTGCATCGTCGCGAAGCTTGCGCTGCGAGATCCAGCCAAGCCCCTTGATTCTCGGTAACTGATTCAGGAACAGATTTTCGGCGATTGTCAGCGTTGGCAGTAGGTTGAGTTCCTGCATCACCATGCGCACGCCCTGCGCTTCCGCATCGCGACGGCTCGTCGGCGCGAACGGCGCGCCGCGGTAGACCATCGAGCCATGCGTCGAGGTGACGAGCCCGCCGATAATCTTCGACAAGGTGCTCTTGCCTGCGCCGTTTTCACCGGTCAGGGCCAGCACCTGGCCGGGAATCAAATCCAGACTGACATCCGCGAGCACAGGTTCGGCATAGGTCTTGCCGATCCCGGTCACGCTCAGCACCGGCGCATCGCCGCCCACCAGGGGCGCGGCGCCGGATAGCGCGGATGAATGTGCAACTGCGGTCATGCTGTCTCCTTCGGCCGAAGCGGCGCCGCTTGTGGCGGGCCGCCCCGGATTCGAGTCAATTCAGACTTACTTCTTGATGACCAGCTCAACCGGCGTTTCGACGATATCCGACAGATCGTTTTGCTTCTTGTGATCCTTCAGCGCCTTTAGGCCCGTGTCGATACCAAACACAGCCTGCTTGGCGGCGAACTGGTCGGCGGTCGCGAGCACGCGGCCATCGGCCAGCATCGGATGAATTGCGGCGATGTTGTCATAGCCCACCACGGTGACCTTGCCTGCGCGACCCGCAGCACGCACGGCCGACACTGCACCGATTGCCATATTGTCGTTACCGCAGAGCAGGGCCTTCATGTTCGGGTATTCGTTGAGCATCGCCGACGACACTGCGTTGCCCTTGTCGATTTCCCAGTCGCCCGATTGCAGCGAGACGACCTTTACGTTGACCGCAGCCATCGCGTCCTTGAAGCCGGCCGTGCGTTGTTGCGCGTTGGTCGTGGTGGAGACGCCTTCAACAATGCCGACTTCGTCGCCAGCCTTGAGCGTCTTGCCCAGATAGTCGCCAACCAGGCGTGCGCCCTTGCGGTTGTCCGGACCGACGAACGGCACCTTGATGCCCTTGGACTTCACGACGTCCGGGTCAAGCCGGTTGTCGATGTTCACGACGATAATGCCCGCGTCGACTGCCTTCTTGATGACCGGCACGAGTGCTTTCGAGTCCGCCGGGGCGATCACGATGACGTCGACCTTCGAGACGATCATCTGCTCGACCATCTGGATCTGCGCGCTCGTGTCGGTTTCGTTCTTGATGCCGTTGGCAATCAGGTCGAAGTCAGCCGGATGTTGTTTCTGATAGTCCTTGGCCCCGTCTTCCATCGTCAGGAAGAACTCGTTGGCCAGCGACTTCATGACCAGCGCGACCTTCGGCTTGTGATCCTGGGCTTGGGCGCCGAGCGGCAACATCGAGGCGGCGGCGAGTGCGACACCAGCGGCGAGAATGCGGCGGCGAATGAGTTGCTTCATGGAACGTCTCCTTTATGGGTGAGTATCTTCGCGGCCCGGTTCATGGCAGTAAAGCCGGTGCCGCTCGGGCCAGCATCTTTGCCGGCCGTCGCTCACGTATTGTGGGGCCTGGACGCACGTTGCACGACGTACGACAGACCTGAATTCCCGCAAACGTTTGCGAATTGCATGATCGTGCGAAGCGAATCCAAAGTCAATCGAAGGACGTTTTGCAGTGCGGCAGAGTCACTGCCGTTTTGCAATGGAGCAGATCATAGTCGCGAACGGCTGTGGCCCGCTTGGCGGGGTTTCGCGGCGGATTGCGGCAATTTTGGGCGGATTGCGCGGCCCGTTTTGCTCATCGGGAATTAGTGTTTCCCCTAGTACGGCAAGGGGCAAAAGAGCCGGTCGTTATGGCGTGATCGTCACCGGCGCCGCGAGGCTGCGCGCCACCATCTCGGCCACGCAAGCGGGACGCTCCTGCCCACGCATCTCGAACGTGACACCCCAGACCAGTTGCCAGCCGGGTCCACCGGTCAAGGTCTCTGCGCTCGCCAGGGCATCGGCGGACTTGAGTGTGACGCGTGCCCGCAAGTCGGCGCCCACGGGCACCGGCGCGGTGAACCGCACGCGGTTCAGGCCGTAGTTGACCCCCATCACCGCGCCCCTGATCCGGATCGACTCTCCGAGCAAAGCGGGCAACAACGAGAGCGTCAGGAACCCGTGCGCAACCGGCCCGCCGAAAGGCGATTCGCGCTGCGCGCGCAAGACGTCGACGTGGATCCACTGGTGGTCGCCCGTCGCGTCCGCGAACAGATCGACCTGCTGCTGGGTGATGGTTCGCCACCCGCTGACGGCCACTTCCTGTCCGACGAGTGTTGGAATTTCGTCAAATTCGATTTCGCGCACGGTTGTCTCGAGTTGTCGTTATGCGACGCACCTTGCCAGCAAAACCCTTTCGGTTCAAGGCCCCCCCGCCTTGCCAATGTCCTCTGGAACGGCACCCGAAACGTGCCTCGCCTCTTGTATGCCGTCAAATCGCATTGGTTTCATTTAATTTGAAATGTTATAAAGTATCATTCTTTATACGTTACGATATAACACTACGAACCCGCACACGCCGTCCCCAGACCAAGACGATTTCACCCAAAAATCATGAGCCCACGCACGCCCATCAGCCGCGTTATTGCCCTTCTGACTGCCTTTTCTGCCCTCTCCCTCAGCCACGCGGTACGCGCCCAGGACGGTTCGACACCTTCCCCGTCCGCGCCCGGCAACACGACGAGCGCGGATCCGTCTTCATCGACTCCCAACGCGAGCGGCACCGGTACGACTGCAACGACCACCCCGACTACCGACGCAGGGCCGACGACCGGATCGACGCCCCCGGGAACAGGCAATTCAATGGATGTGCAAGTCAACGCGGCACGCCTCGATGCTGCCCGCAATGGTCTGCTTCCCGAGACCGGAAGCAGCATCTACCGGATCAGCGCGAAAGACATCGACACGATGCCCGCGGGCCAGGACACCCCGCTCAACCAAGTGCTGCTCCAGGCACCGGGCGTCGCGCAGGACTCATATGGTCAGCTGCATGTACGCGGCGACCATGCGAACCTTCAGTACCGCATCGACGGCATCATGATTCCCGAGGCGATCAGCGGTTTCGGTCAGGCCCTCGACTCGCGGATCATCGACCAGGTCAGCCTGCTGACGGGCGCCCTGCCGGCTCAATATGGTCTGCAGACAGCGGGCATCGTCGACATTCGCACGAAGTCGGCCGACCAGGGTAACGGCGGCTCGGTCGGCGTCTATGGCGGCAGCCATGGCACGCTTGATTACGATGCAACCGTCTTCGGCACACGGGGCGCGCTCTCGTATTTCTTCACCGGTTCGCTAAGCCAGAACAACCTCGGCATCGAAGCGCCGACCTCGGATGGCACGCCGCTGCACGATCACACGCATCAGGCCGACGGCTTCGGCTACCTGTCTTATCTGTTGAACCCGCTGACCCGCGTGAGCGTGATGTTCGGCACCAGCACGGCCCAGTTCGAGTTGCCCAACACGCCGGGCCTCACACCCGCATTCTCGGTGAACGGCCGCACCGCGTTCGACTCTTCGACGCTCAATGAGAATCAGGCGGAGCTCAATGAGTTTGCCGCAGTCGCCTTGCAGGGCACCGATGGCGATGCACTCGACTATCAGGTCGCGGCGTTTACACGCTATACCCGCACGCAATTCAACCCCGACCCGCTGGGTGACCTGATTTTCAACGGTGTTGCCTCGCAGGACTATCACAACAATGTCGACACGGGGCTGCAGGCCGACTTTACCTATCGCCTCACCCCGACACACACCTTGCGTTTCGGCGCCGAAGTCCAGCAGGAACACGCCACCTTCGCCGACAACCTCAACGTGTTCCCGGTCGATGCCAACGGCAATCAGCTAAGTGACACGCCGCTTGGCAGCGACAGCGTCAACGGCCAGACCGGTCATCTCTACAGCCTCTATCTCCAGGACGAGTGGGCTGTCACGTCAAAGCTCACGATCAACTATGGGGTGCGCTACGACAAGATGGACGAGTATGTGTCGGCGAGCCAGTTGAGCCCGCGCATCGGTCTCGTCTACGCGCTAACCGATTCGACCAAACTGCATGCGGGATATTCGCGCTACTTCACGCCACCGGCCTTCGAGCTGGTCGGCAACGGCACCATCACCCAGTTCCAGGGCACGACCAACCAGACTGAAGTCACGCAGAACGATCCCGTCAAGCCGGAGCGTTCGAACTACTTCGACCTTGGCATCACGCAGCAATTCGGTTCGCAGTTGAGCATCGGGCTCGACGGTTACTACAAGAAGTCGACCGACCTGCTCGACGAAGGCCAGTTCGGCACGGCACTGATCTTCTCGCCGTTCAACTATGCGGAGGGTCGCGTGATGGGCCTCGAGTTGACGGCGAACTATCACGCCGATCATTTTTCGGCGTACGCGAACGTGGCCTACAGCCACGCTCAGGGCCGCGATATCAACAGTGCGCAGTTCAACTTCAGTGCCGCAGAGCTCGCCTTTATCTCGACCAACTGGGTCAACCTCGACCACGATCAGTCCTTCACAGGGTCGCTTGGCGGCAGCTACGAATGGGGTCGTACGACCCTGACCACCGATGGTCTGTTCGGCAGCGGCCTGCGTGCGGGCTTCGCCAATACGGAACATCTGCCGTTTTACTTCCAGGTCAACCTCGGCCTGATCCAGAAGTTCAACGAGCCCCTGGTCGGTCCGTTCACCGTGCGTCTTGCCGTGCTCAACCTGTTCGACCGTGTCTACGAACTGCGTGACGGCTCGGGCATTGGTGTCGGTGCACCCCAGTTCGGCCCGCAGCGCGCGTTCTACGCAGGCTTCTCGAAGCAGTTCTGATAACCGGCGGCAGACGGCCGTCATGAGGAAGCAGGGCATGTCATCTCTTTCGTTTGTTGTGACGGCGGTACCCATCGTCGGGTGGGTGCTGGTCCCGCTCGCGGTGCTGGGCGCGGCCGCCTTCGCGTTGATCGTCGAACGAAGCTGGTCAATCACGCGAACGGCCTCGTCGCTGCCGGACTCAGCGCATGCGCCCGGCATGGGGTCCGGGCAAGCCGGGCACTTTGCCCAGCCCGTTTCATCGCTAACCATGATCGAGGCATCGCTGCCCTCGCGTCATGTGCTTCATCGGTGGCTCGCGGCGCTAGGAGGGGGACCGGCGCTTGAGAGCGCCCCCCTCTGGTGGCTCGAAGCGCAGCTCGAAGCCGGTGCGCCACTGGTCGAGAAGTCACTCAATCGCGGACTCTGGCTGCTCGATACCATCGTGACGGCCGCCCCGCTCGTCGGTCTGTTCGGCACAGTCACGGGCATGATGGAAGCATTCCGCCTGATCGGCGCGGACGGCCTCGTCAATCCTTCGGGGGTCAGCGGCGGGGTCGCGCAGGCCTTGATCGCCACCGCCATCGGCCTCGTCATTGCGGTGATCTCGCTGATCGCCTTCAATGCGCTGACTCAACGAGTCGACACGGCGATGGATGAACTGCAGACCTTCGGCACACGGCTGCTCGCGGCAATTCGTCACGATCGCGAAACCCGGGACTCCGGTGAACCACGTACCGCGTTCGTCGCGAGCGGGCCGGCCGTCGACGTCGTGCGCCTGCGCGAAAGTCGTCCGTTTGAAACACCGCCACGCGAGCGCACGCCATGAAGCTTCGGCGTGCGCGCCGCTCGCGTCGCGGCCGCATCGAAATCATTCCGATGATCGATGTGATGTTCTTCCTGCTCGCCTCGTACCTACTTGCCTCATTGACGATGCAACGGCTCGATTCGCTGTCGATCGCACTGCCCGACGGCAAGGCTGCGCCACTCGTCGATACTCGGCCACTCACGCTGAGCATCGAGAAAGACGACCACCTGCTTGTCGCCGGGCAGGCCGTCACGCTCGCCCAGGTGGCTGCCGCGGTGCAAGCAAAGCTGCATCCCGATGGCAAGCTCATCGTTGCGGCAGACGACAAGGCGACGCAAGGCGCGGTGACGCGTGCGATGCTCGAAGCCCGGCGCGCGGGCGCACGTGAACTGTTAATTGTGATCCGGCATGAGTGAGCGTGGCGACACCCGCCTGCAGCTTGGGCAGCCAGATGCGCATTCAAGCAGTGCGCGCTCATCTGGAACGCTTCGCCGCTCCACTTCAGCCGATCGGACAGGAGGCCAATGGCTGGCGGCAAGCGCCGGTGTCCTCGCATGGATAGGCTTGTTGTGCGGGCTGCTTGGTCTGCTAGACAGCGGGGGCGCAGCCGCCCCACCCGTGGAGACCACGCTTGCCGTGGAAGTCTACGAGGACGTCACGCCGCCCGCACCGATTGCGCCTCCGGTGACGACGGCCCACGCGCTATCTCAAGGTGAGCAACAAGCACCGGCCGCGAAGACGATACGAAACATACAAAGACAGCAAACGTCGCCGACCAAGGCGAAAGAAGTTGCCGCATCACGACAGGCACAACAGGTTGAGCCCCACCCGGTCGCTCCAGCCACCGGGAGCCCACGGCCCTTCACTCAACCACCCGCACCAGCAGCCCAGGTCACGCCCCCAGCGCTCACGCCGGCACCTGCCCTGCCCTCCGCGCCGCCGGTCGCATCAAATTCGAATACACCGCAATCAGGTGCAACCGATAGCGTCTCTCATGCCGGTAACGCCCCGGGTCCCGTCGCGCACGACAACGACAAAAACGTGGCATCCCCTTTGTCTAACGGCAGTGCGACAAACGGCCCGGCGCGCGCAACGTACCAGCCGCTCCCGGCCATCCCCGACGAAGACCGCGCAGAAGCCTACGCCGCCGTCGCGCTGGCCCGCTTCACCGTGCATCCAGACGGGAGCGCGGACGTGAGCCTCGTGCAGGCGACCCACAATCCGACACTGAACCGTCTGCTCCTGGCCAGCCTGCGGCAATGGCATTTCACTGCTGCACTGCAAGACGGTCACCCGATTGAAACCACCATCGAGCTACGGGTGCACTTCAACGTCGAATAGCCGCGACGGCACTCGAGCAGCCCCTCTGCATCCCGGCAAGCAGGTCGCCGGGCAAAGTCAGCACGCTACGCATATACTGGAACGAATCCCCCACAAGTAGGCAATCAGCGAGGCTTCGTCACCATGGTCACCATGAATCGACGGCAATTCCTGAAAGTGTCCGGCGCGACGCTGGCCGGTTCGAGTCTTGCCCTGATGGGCTTCTCGCCCGAGCCCGCGATGGCGGAGGTCCGGCAATACAAGCTGGCCCGTGCGACCGAGACCCGCAACACCTGCCCTTATTGCTCGGTCGGCTGCGGCATCCTCATGTACAGCCTCGGCGATGGTGCCAAGAACGCCAAAGCCAGCATCATCCACATCGAGGGCGACCCCGACCACCCGGTGAATAGAGGCACCTTGTGCCCGAAGGGTGCGAGCCTGCTCGATTTCATCCATAGCCCGAGCCGGCTCGAATTCCCCGAGTATCGCGCACCAGGCTCCGACAAGTGGGAACGCATCAGCTGGGATGACGCGCTTGACAAGATCGCCAGAAAGATGAAGGAAGATCGCGATGCGAACTTCATCGAAAAGAATGAGGCGGGCGAGACCGTCAACCGCTGGCTCACGACCGGCATGCTGGCCGCCTCGGCAAGCAGCAACGAGGTCGGCTACCTGACGCACAAGGTCATCCGCAGCACCGGGATGCTCGCATTCGATAATCAGGCGCGCGTCTGACACGGTCCGACGGTGGCAGGTCTTGCCCCGACATTTGGCCGTGGTGCGATGACGAATCACTGGGTCGACATCCGCAACGCGGATGTGATCCTGGTCATGGGCGGCAATGCCGCAGAGGCCCATCCGTGCGGCTTCAAATGGGTAACGGAAGCGAAAGCGCACCGGCGTGCACGACTGATCGTGGTCGACCCGCGTTTCACGCGGACCGCCTCAGTGGCCGACTTCTATGCGCCGATCCGCACCGGCTCCGACATCGTGTTTCTCGGCGGTGTGATCAACTACCTGCTCACGAAAGACAAGATCCAGCACGAGTACGTGCGCAACTACACGGATCTGAGCTTTATCGTGCGCGCGGATTTCGCGTTCAACGACGGCTTGTATTCGGGCTACGACGCCGACAAACATAGCTACACCGACAAGTCCTCGTGGGACTACGAGATCGGCGCCGACGGGTTTGCGAAAGTCGACCCGACGCTGCAGGATCCACGTTGCGTCTATCAATTGATGAAGACGCACTACTCGCGCTATACGCCCGAGATGGTCGAGAAAGCCTGCGGTACCCCGAAAGAGAAGTTCCTCACCGTCTGCGAGATGCTCGCCACCTGCTCGGTGCCTACTCGCGCGGCCACGATCCTGTATGCCCTCGGCTGGACCCAGCACTCGGTCGGCTCGCAAATGCTGCGCACCGGTGCGATGGTGCAACTCCTGCTCGGCAATATCGGCGTGGCGGGCGGTGGCATGAACGCCCTGCGGGGTCACTCGAACATCCAGGGGCTGACCGACCTGGGCCTGCTGTCGAACTCGCTGCCCGGTTATATGTCCCTCGCACTCGACAAGGAGCAGAGCTTTGATGACTACATCAAGACGCGCGCCCCTCAACAGTTGCGGCCGAACCAGCTCAGTTACTGGAAAAACTACAAGGCCTTCTTCGTCAGCATGATGAAGAGCTGGTGGGGCGATCATGCGAGCGCCGACAACAACTGGGCATACGAGTACCTGCCCAAATACGACAAGCTCTACGACGTCCTCAACACCATGGAGGACATGCACAAGGGCAAGGTCAACGGCTATATCGCGCAGGGTTTCAACCCGCTGGCGGCCGTGCCGAACAAGAAAAAGAACATCGAAGCCCTCTCGAAGCTCAAGTGGCTCATCGTGATGGATCCGCTGGCAACCGAGACCTCCGAGTTTTGGAAGAACTATGGCGAGTTCAACGATGTCAACTCCGTGGACATCCAGACCGAAGTCTTCCGTCTGCCGACCACTTGCTTCGCGGAAGAGTTCGGTTCGCTTGTCAGTTCGAGTCGCGTGCTTCAGTGGCACTGGCAAGGCGCTGACGGCCCGGGCGAATCGCGCAGCGACCTGGAGATCATGGCTTCGTTGTTCACGCGCATGCGGGCGATGTACCAGAAGGAGGGCGGCAAATTCCCCGACCCGATTGTCAACCTGACCTGGGCCTACTCGAACCCGGAAAGCCCGACGCCCCAGGAACTCGCGATGGAATACAACGGCAAAGCCGTCACAGACCAGACCGACCCGAAGGACACGAGCAAGGTGCTCATCAAAGCAGGCGAGCAACTGGCGGGCTTTGCTCAACTCAAGGATGACGGCTCGACCGCGAGCGGTTGCTGGATCTTCTGCGGCGCGTGGACCCAGGCCGGCAACCAGATGGGCCGCCGCGATAACTCCGACCCTACCGGCATCGGCCAGACACTGAACTGGGCATGGGCATGGCCCGCGAACCGGCGCATTCTCTACAACCGCGCCTCGTGCGACCCGAGCGGCAAACCGTTCGACCCCACGCGCAAGCTCATCGCATGGAACGGCAGGGCGTGGACCGGCGCGGATGTTCCTGACTACAAGGCCGACGAGCCCCCCGAAAACGGCATGGGCCCCTTCATCATGAACGCCGAGGGCGTGGCGCGTTTCTTTGCTCGCGATGGCCTGACCGAAGGGCCGTTTCCCGAGCACTACGAACCCTTCGAGACACCGCTCGGCTACAACCCCTTGCATCCGAACCATCCTGAGGCGACCAACAACCCGGCGGCACGGATCTTCTCCGACGACAAAGCCTCACTGGGCAAAGCCGCCGACTTCCCGCATACCGCCACGACGTATCGGCTCACCGAGCACTTCCACTACTGGACCAAGCACGCGCGGCTCAACTCGATCGTGCAGCCCCAGCAGTTCGTCGAGATCAGCGAAGACCTCGCGCACGAAGTCGGCGTAGTCGCCGGTGACCGTGTGAAGGTGTCGTCGAATCGCGGCCATATCATCGCCGTCGCCCTCGTCACTAAACGGATCAAACCGCTGATGATCGACGGCAAGAAGGTGCAGACCGTCGGCATTCCGCTGCACTGGGGCTTCAAAGGCCTGACCAAGCCCGGCTACCTGGCCAATACGCTGACGCCCGCGGTGGGCGATGCGAATACCCAGACACCGGAATTCAAGTCTTTCCTCGTCAAGGTCGAAAAGGCCTGATGTGACCGAGCCCCAGACCGGAGTCTGATATGGCATTGCAATCGCTCGATATCAAACGCATGTCGGCCACTACCGTGCCGCAGACACAGATCCGCGAGCCGGTCACGGGAACCGTGGCGAAGCTGATCGATGTCACCAAGTGCATCGGCTGCAAGGCCTGCCAGACCGCCTGCATGGAATGGAACGACCTGCGTGACGAGATTGGCACCACCACGGGCGTCTACGACAATCCGCGCGACCTCAGCGAGCACTCGTGGACGGTGATGCGCTTCACCGAATACGAGAATCCGAAAGGCGACCTCGAGTGGCTGATCCGCAAGGACGGCTGCATGCATTGCGAGGACCCTGGCTGCCTGAAGGCTTGCCCCTCGCCGGGTGCGATCGTCCAGTACACCAATGGCATTGTCGACTTCCACGAAGAGAACTGCATCGGCTGCGGTTACTGTATCGCTGGCTGCCCGTTCAATGTGCCGCGGATCTCGAAGAAGGACCATCGTGTCTACAAGTGCACCCTGTGTTCGGACCGTGTTGCCGTCGGCCAGGAACCCGCCTGCGTCAAGACATGCCCGACCGGCGCGATCATGTTCGGCACGAAGGAAGACATGAAGACCCAGGCCGCGGACCGCATCGTCGATCTCAAGGACCGCGGCTTCGAACATGCCGGACTCTATGACCCGGCCGGGGTCGGCGGCACGCACGTCATGTACGTGCTCCATCACGCGGATCAGCCCGGCCTCTACCATGGCCTGCCAAAGAACCCGCGCATCAGCCCGCTCGTATGGATCTGGAAAGGCGCCGCCAAACCCCTCGCGCTGGCTGGTATCGCGTTGGCGGCATTGGCGGGCTTCTTCCACTACACGCGGATCGGCCCGAACGAAGTCACGATCGACGATGAACTCGATGCACGTGACGACGTGCAGCGTGTTCGCGATGCGCATCACGACGACGATGTGTCACGTGAAGAGGAGCATTACGATGTCTGATCCCACCACGAGCCACTCCGATGATCCGCCACGCGACGGCAAGCCGCTCGCCACGACGCGTGCCGCTGCCGGACGCAGCGAACCGCTCGCGGCGACTCGTGACGACCCCGTCGTCGAGAACCGCCGTCCCCACCGCCCTCGCCACCGTGTGCTCGACGATACGATCCTGCGCGACGCTTCGCCGAGCGGCCACGACCTCATCGTGCGCTATACGCCGAACGATCGCAGCAACCACTGGATTACCGCGATCTCCTTTATCCTGCTCGCCCTCTCGGGACTCGCGATGTTTCATCCTGCGATGTTCTGGCTCTCGGCACTATTCGGCGGCGGCCAGTGGATGCGGATCCTGCATCCGTTTATCGGCTTGGTGATGTTTTTCTCGTTCGCCTTGCTCGCGCTGCGCTTCTGGCATCACAACCTGCTCGACCGTACGGACGTCCAGTGGCTCAAGCAGATCGGCGACGTGCTCGAAAACCGCGAGGAGGACTTGCCCGAAGTCGGGCGTTATAACGCCGGGCAGAAGCTGCTGTTCTTCACGATGGTGGCCTGCCTGCTGCTCCTGTTGCTGAGCGGCATCGTCATCTGGCGGCGCTATTTCTCGTTCTATTTCCCGATCGGGTTGATCCGGCTCGCAGCTGTCGTGCATGCCGCCAGCGCCTTCGTGCTGATCGTCGGGATCGTCGTGCATATCTACGCGGCGCTCTGGATCAAGGGGTCGATCGGTGCCATGGTGCGCGGGACGGTCACGCTCGGCTGGGCGCGCAAGCACCACCCCCGCTGGTTTCGCGAGGTGATCGAGTCCGAGCGGCGGTGAAACCCCGGCTCGGGAACCCCATTAGCAAAACATCCCCGCTTCACGTAGGATTCAAGGCAGGCGGCGTGCCCTCGCATCGGTAGATGCCCGGGCCCCCGGGCCGTGGCGTTTTCGTTCCTCAGAGGGACCTCATGCAACGTATCCTTGAACCGGGAGAAATTCAGGCGCTTGATGCGACCGCATGGCCGCGCGTGGCCCTGCCTGAGCGTGTCAGCGTCTTCGCGGCGCGCGCCAAACGGCTGCGGGAACTAGCCGACGGCAATTCGATCGGCGGCTATCTGAGGCTGATGGCGGTCCTCGTCGACGCCCAGCATGCGGTGCTCGCAGGGCTCGGTGAACCGGTCATCGATACGGCGTCGATGCGGCTCGCCCAACAGCACGGCATGCCGATCGTCCCCGCGATATCCGCCTCCCTCAATCCGCAATGGCGTGCCGTGCTCGCTGAACTCATCGCGCGAATCGAGGCGTCGTCGTCCGCGACCGGCGCACCGGCGTCGTTTGCCTCCGTGCTCGCGCGACTGCGCCGCATGAGCGCCACTGAACTCGATGCGCAGGCCGCCGCCCAACTCGACCGCGACCTCGACACCGTCGACCCGGCGCTGGCCCCTTTCATCCACGCCGCACTCGAAGTGATGTGGACCCAGCGCGCCTGCGCGCTCGCCCCCGAAGACATGCCGTATCTTGACGCCCCGGGGCTTTGCCCGGTGTGCGGCTCGCCCCCCGTCGCAAGCATCGTGCGTGTCGGAGGCGCCTTCGACGGGTATCGATACCTCCAATGCAGTCTCTGCGCGACACAGGCGCATTGCGTGCGTGTCAAATGCTCGAATTGCAGCTCGACCAAGGGCATCGCCTATCAGAGCATCGAGGGGAGCCCGGAAGGCACGCGTGCCGAGTCATGCGACGAATGCCACAGCTACCGGAAAATCTTCGCGCAAAACAAACTCTATGACGCCGAGCCGTTTGCCGATGACTTGGCGAGCCTCGCGCTCGACCTGATGATGAACCAGGCGGGTTACAGCCGGCCCGATCCGCATCCGTTTTTATGGCCTGCGCGCGGCGATGAAGACGAAGAGAACGAAGAGGACGACGCGTGAGCGAGGATGGTGGCAAGGCGACGAGCCTCACGCAGATTCCCTCGGTCGAACGCCTGATGTCTTCGGCACCGTTCGAGCCGCTGATTGCCGAATACGGACGCAGCCAGACGCTCACGACCGTTCGACGCATTCTCGATGAACACCGCGAGGCAGTGCGCGAAGCGGCGCATGGGCCTGCCCCAACCTCGACCGACATCGAGACCTTCGCCACACGCACTTCGACCTTGCTCGCCGCCGCTGCGCGCCCTCGTCTGCGTACCGTCTTCAACCTCACCGGCACAGTGCTGCACACCAACCTCGGTCGAGCCTTGCTGCCCGACAGCGCGGTGCAAGCCGTGGTCGACGCCCTCACGCGCCCGGCGAACCTTGAGTTCGACCTCGAGACAGGCACACGCGGCGATCGCGACGACCTGATTGCACCGCTCCTGCGCGGGTTGACGGGGGCTGAAGCCGCGACTGTGGTCAACAACAATGCCGCCGCTGTGCTGCTGATGCTCGCGGCATTGGCGCCGGGCAAGGAAGTCGTCGTATCGCGGGGCGAACTGGTCGAGATCGGCGGCGCGTTCCGGATTCCGGACATCATGTCGCGTGCCGGGGCGAAGCTTCGCGAAGTCGGCACGACCAACCGCACCCATGTGCACGACTATGCCAATGCCATCGGCCCGCGCACCGCCCTGCTCATGAAAGTGCACGCGAGCAACTATTCGATCGAAGGCTTCACACACGAAGTCGCCCTGCCCACCCTCGCCGCGCTCGGGCGCGAGCACGGCGTGCCCGTTGCGGTCGATCTCGGCAGCGGCTCGTTGGTCGATTTGTCGAGCTATGGTCTGCCCAAGGAAGCGACCGTGCGCGAGACCCTAGAGGCCGGCGCCGATCTTGTCGCGTTCAGCGGCGACAAGCTGCTCGGTGGCCCGCAAGCCGGCTTGCTGGTGGGCCGCAAAGACCTGATTGCGAAGATCAAGAAACACCCCCTCAAACGGGCGCTGCGTGTTGGCAAGCTCACGCTCGCTGCGCTTGAACCCGTGCTCCAGTTGTACCGTGCGCCCGAATTCCTGCGCGAACGCCTGACGACGCTGCGACTGCTGACACGCCCCGCGAGCGAGATGCAGGCCACCGCCGAACGCATGCTCCCCGCCTTTGCACAGGCATTGAGTGCGACCTACACCGTGCAGATCGAAGCCATGCTGAGCCAGATCGGCAGCGGCGCGCTGCCGATCGACTTGCTGCCAAGCGTCGGCCTAGTTGCGCGTCGCGCCGACGGCAAGGCCGGCGGGCGCGTCCTGCTGCGGCTCGAACAAGCGCTGCGTGAGCTGCCCCGCCCCGTGATCGGCCGCATCGCCGATCACGCCCTGCGGCTCGATCTGCGTTGCCTTGAACCGGGTGACGAGGCTGCATTCGTGGCGCAGCTGAGCCTGCTTCGCCTGTGACGACACCTCCCTTGTCATCATGATCATCGGTACCGCGGGCCATATCGATCACGGCAAGACGACACTCGTCCGTGCGCTGACCGGCGTCGACACCGATCGCCTGAAAGAAGAGAAGGCACGCGGTATCTCGATCGAGCTTGGTTATGCCTATACGCCACTAGCGAATGGCGACGTGCTGGGCATCATCGACGTGCCAGGTCACGAACGCTTTGTGCATACGATGGCGGCCGGCGCTTGCGGGATCGATTTTGCGCTACTGGTGGTGGCGGCCGACGATGGCGTGATGCCGCAGACGCGCGAACATCTGGCGATCCTTCAACTGCTGGGCGTGCAACACGGCGCAGTCGCGATGACGAAGGTCGATCGTGTCGATGCGGCGAGGCGAGTTGAAGTCCGTGCCGAGATCGAACGCTTGCTCGCGCCGACATCTCTGGCGAGTGCAACAATCTTTGAAACACATGCGAACTACGCTGGCGACCCCGGGGGTGCCGCGCTCAACGCCGCGTTGCGCGAAGCCGCGAGCGAATGGCACACACGTCGCGACGATGGCTTGTTCCGGCTCGCGGTGGACCGCGTGTTCACGCTGGCTGGCCACGGGACAGTCGTGACGGGCACCGTCTTCGCAGGCCGCGTGAGCGCGGGCGACGTGATGCGTCTCGCCCCCGCCGATGAACCTGTCCGCATCCGCAGCATTCATGCGCAGAACCGCCCTGCCGAAAGCGGGCATGCGGGACAGCGTTGCGCGCTGAACCTTGCCGGCATCGACAAAGACCGGATCCGGCGCGGCGACTGGATCGTCGACGCGCGGCTCGCGCAATCATCCGAGCGTCTTGACACCGAACTCACGCTACTCGCAGACGCGCCTGCGCCACTCGTTCACTGGGCACCCGTGCATGTCCACCTCGGCACCACGCACCTGCTTGCGCACGCCGCCTTACTCCAAGGCGAGACGCTGACGCCGGGCTCGACGGCCCGCGTGCAACTCGTGTTTGAGCAGTCGGTCTCCACGGTCCCCGGCATGCGCTTTATCGTACGCAACGCGCAGGCGACGCGAACCATCGGCGGCGGCCGCGTACTTGACCCATTCGGACCGCCACGCAAGCGCCGCTCGGCGCAACGACATGCATGGCTCGATGCCATGGCGGCGTGGCTCGATCACGGTCGTTTCGAAACGCTACTCGAGGCCGCTCCGTTAGGTTTGTCGCGCCCGCTTGCTACCCATCTGACGGGGATGGATATGGCGGGGGCCGCGACGGACCGAGCGCGTGTGCTCAACGGCCGACACGGCGCTCCTGAGGGTCGCGACGACGCCATCCTGATCCTTGGCAAGCACTGGGATGCACTCGCGCGCCATGTCATCACGATCTTGCAGAACTTCCACGAGCGCAGCCCCGATGAACTGGGCCCCGAGCGCGCGCGGCTACGACGCATGGTTGCGCAGGCGTGGCCCGATGCCTTGTGGAACGCCGTTGTCGATGCGCTTGCCGAGTCAGGCGAGATTCAACGCACCGGACCCTGGTTTCATCTTCCCGGCCATGTGCATGCGCTTGGTGAAGCTGAACGGCGGCTCGCGGACAACTTGCTGCCGCTGGTGCTTGCGGGCCGCTTCGATCCGCCGTGGGTACGCGAGCTCGCGACCGCCACCGGTGCGGGCGAGGAGCCCGTGCGCCAACTGATGCGCCGTCTCGCCCAACAGGCCGAGCTGTATCAAGTGGTGCGCGATCTGTTCTACCACCCCGCTGCGATCGGCGAACTCGCAGCGATCGCAGCGTCGATCGGTGAGCGTAACGCCCAGCAAGTCGGCGCGGCCGCATTCCGCGATGCGACCGGGCTCGGGCGCAAACGCGCCATTCAGGTTTTGGAATTCTTCGACCGGCTTGGCTATACTCGTTTCCATCGCGATACCCATTGGTTGCGCAGCCCGCGCGGGCACCATCCGCTCGAGCAGCTCAACCCTCAAGCACAAGCGCATCCGCTTGAGTAACAGTTTGACTGTGTGAGCTCGTAGGAAGGCATCCGCATCCGGTGGTGCGGCTGGGCTTCAAACCCAGTGGGGGGTGTCAGACACTCCCAGGTAGGTTCGACTCCTGCTGCCTTCCGCCATTGAGACTCCCGGATTCCCCGAACGTCTCTTGAAGTCCCTTCCCGTTCAGCCGCTCACGTGTACGCCACCTCATTAGTGCCGTACATGAAGTGCGGGCTGGCCAGTGAAATCCATTTAAACTCAACACGAGTCCCATGCGATCAGATTGCATCGAAACCTATCTCTTTGCAGGGTCATTTCGCCCGAGAGGCGCGCAAATTGAGTGACCAGACTACATCGGCCGGGAGGACCCCTGTCACACCGGCAGCGCATCGTCTGCCCAGCGACATCTCGTGTTGCGCAGTAAACGAAGTGACGCTTGCTCTATGACGGGGATCCAGCCGCTACTCAGTCGGGTGATGGTCTATCCGGTCCCTGATCATGAAGACGTTGCCTCCGCTGCCTGGCGAAGAAGCGCTGTACAAGATGATCCAGTTAGTACTCGATGCAGCCGCCAAAGACCCGCAAATCAAGGCCGTGTTGACCGGCACCCCCCGTGGCCTCGGAGACCAAGCTGATCAAGCCGCTCTTTGACTTCAGCCACAACGGCCGCCCTGTGGGCAATGGCTGGACCTCACGGCCGAACGGCGCACACTGGGGCACCGACTATCTCTCGCGAACCGCGAGCGCCAAGTCCAATATGTACGATAACGCACCGGAAGAAACGCGCTACATCTACACGGACTCTGACTCCGGGGGCAGCGCCTGAACGGTACCAACCATTACACCGTGACGTTTGCGAAGGGCGAGGCGCCGCCGTTCAATGGCTTCTGGTCGTTGACGGTCTATAACAAAGAACATCTGTTCGAGGCGAACGCGCTCAATCGGTTTTCGCTCGGGACAAAGAGCAAATCGCTCAAGTACAACGAAGACAGGTCGCTCACCCTGTATTTTCAGAACGACTCCCCGGGTGCCGACAAGGAATCCAACTGGGTGCCCACGCCGAAAGACGTGTTTTCGCTTTACATCCGAGCCCATTGGCCCAAGGCCGCCGTCCTCGATGGAACGTGGGCGCCCCCACCGGTACATCGTGCCAACTGAAGCTGACCGCGTCCGGCCTGGACAATGGACAAGGGCTTGTCGTTCCCTCGCGAACGCCACCCTCTGAAGCGCCTGTCGAAACGAATTGTGCAATTCAAACCGGGGAATCTTTGTTAACGCCTGTGGCGACACTGTCAGAGGCCTTCCGCGACCTCAATCGCATCGATGGCCTTGTCGACCAGGGCCCGCGCGTCGGCAAACGCAGGCACCCCGCGCGCAAGGCCGTCGAGCCGCCGGTCGACAAGCAAGGTAGCAAGGCCATGAACATAGGCCCACGCTGCGGTAATCGACACGGCCTGCGCAGCGTCAAGCCCCGTAAACGGGGCGGGTTGTGCATCCGGGCTTGTGACTACATCGAAAACCCCCGTCAGCGCGCGTGCCGATACGCTTCGCGCCTCAACAAGCGATGGCCGCTCCGAGTCGAGCAATTCGTTACGCGACATCAGTCTGAAAAGATCCGGATTGACGACCGCGAAATCGATATAGGCCCGTGCAATCGCTTTGCGTTTGCCTTTGCCGGGTCTTTTCCCGCGAGCATGCGTGGCCATTTCAGCTGCGAGCCGCATGTGTCCGATGGCGGCCAGATCACTCAGGACCCCCGCTGTATCGCCAAAGTGATGCTGGGGCGCCGTGTGGGACACGCCGGCTTCGCGGGCAATCGAACGCAGGGTCAAACCGCGCATGCCGTCTCGCTGAAGGACCGTCTCGGCAGCGTGCAGCAGCGCTTCCGGAAGTGAGCCATGGTGGTAAGGGCGCATTTTGCTGGCGCGCCCTTTTTGCGCGCCACCTGGAGCGGCACGCGAGGGGTTTCGGTCTGTCATGCAGGATTACCATGTTTCCACTGTAAAAATATGTTGACGTAATTTCTGCGCCCAGTCAAAATCTTTCCAACGGAAACATATTTGGATCATTTCGCAGGTCTGAAGAGGCACGGCGACTTACCCCGAACGACGACGAGACCCACACATGACTGAAAACATATTGATCTCCGGCGCGGGGGTCACCGGCCTGGCGCTCGCGTACTGGCTGGACCGTGCGGGATTCTCCATCACGCTGGTCGAGCGCGCCGCCGAATTTCGCCGAGGCGGCCAGGCAGTCGACATTCGTGGTGTTGCGCTCGATGTCGTGCAAGCCATGGGATTGCTTGATGAAGCCCGCGCGTTGCGCACGCAGCTCAAGGGCATGTCGATGCTCGACGCCGACGGCAACGAGATACAGCTTTCGGAAGAGCGCACTTTCAGCGCCGGTCGACTGGACAGCGAAGATATAGAAATCTTTCGCGATGACCTCTGCGAACTTTTGATGCGTGCGATGAGCGATCGTGTGGCGTTCATCCCCGACGACAGCATCAGGACCATCGACGACAACGGCGATACCGTGGCAGTGACATTTGCTAGCGGCCTGAACCGGAAATTCGATCTGTTGGTGGGTGCCGACGGCGTCTACTCAAACGTCCGCAAGCTGTGGTTCGACGACGAAGCCGGGTGTGTCTTTCCGCTGGGTGTCGCGCTTGCCTTGTTTTCTACGCCCAACCTGATCGCCCTGGGCGATTGGCAGATTGGGCATCGCGATGCCGACCTCGGCTACGTGATCTACCCCAACCGTGACACGAGCGAACTGCGGATTGGCGTTGGCTTTGCCCCAGACCCCACCGTATCCCGAAGCGATACAGACGCGCAACGGCGGCTCCTGGCCACACGATGTGCTCATCTCAAGGGCGAGTTCCCCCGGTTCCTTGACGCGATGAAGACGACCGATCAGTTCTATTTCAACGAACTCGCTCAAGTCCGTGCGCCGACCTGGGCGAAAGGGCGCGTCGTGCTTGCCGGCGACGCGGCACATTGCGCTTCCCCCTTCTCGGGTCAAGGCACGAGCCTCGCGCTGGTCGGTGCTTTTGTGCTGGCTCAGGAGCTCGTGCATCATCAGGATCAGCTGGCGCGAGCATTTGCCGCGTACGAACATCGCATGCGGCCGTACGTGAACCTCAATCAGGCGCTGGTCGACCTGAGCCGCAAAGGCCCGACTCCGGACGACCAGATGACTGAGGCCAAGAACGGCATCGATCTGAGCGACCTTTTTGAAAGAACTTGATTGAGACTTTGCAAAGGTAAATCGCCGGCGGTGCGCCGTAACGTAGCGCCTGATTGCTAGCGCAGGGGTAACGCGCGCGCATCAAAGCCGACTTACGAATCCCGGCTCAGCATCGTCTCCAACCGGCGCCGAGCATGCGGCCACTCGTCATCGATAATACTGAAGCGTACTGAGTTGCGCTTACGGCCGTCCGGCATGATGCGCTCGTGGCGCACCACCCCCTCCTGCTGCGCACCAATACGCAAGATCGCCGCACGCGACTTCTCGTTCAGTTCGTCAGTGGAAAATTGCACTCGAACGCTACGCAGCGTCTCAAACGCGTAGGTTAGCAGCAGGTATTTCGCTTCGGTATTGATCGACGAGCGTTGTGACGATGCGGCGAGCCACGTGTGGCCGATCTCGAGTTTGCGATTCACGTAGTCGATCTTCCAGAATCGTGTACTACCTGCGATACGATCCTTCGCTCGATCGACGATGATAAAGGGCATGACAGTGCCATCCCGCTCACCTTCAAGGGCCTGGGCGATATAGCTTTCTACCGTGTTCGGTCCGGGGACTATCGTGACCTTAAGGCTCCAAAGTTCCCCGTCGGAAGCCGCTTCAACGAGCGCATGCTCATGTTCCTTTTGCAATGGGCGGAGTTCGACCGCATTACCGGACAAGGTTGGCGTGCTTCGGCGTAGGGATTCGCGATTCATGGCTTGCGTGTTTTGGGAAGCGGGCGTTTATCGCTGAAGCAACATGGCCATTTTGGCAAGAATCAACTTCACAATGAGCGACTTAGGATAGCTCGAGGAAGAGGGAACATCGATTGGAATGGTCTCACCGTCGGGTTTGAACTTGGTGCAAATGCGCATTTGCACGGGCAGGACATCATTCGTGCATCGAGACCGGTACAGGTCCACCCAATGCTTGGCATCATCAAAATTGACAAGCATCGCCGAATGACAGCAGACCGCGATCACTCGATTGGTCGCAGACTCTTCTCTGAGCTTGAGCGTTTTCAACAGAGAAGCGCCTCTCAGGCACGTTACCCGATCCTTCCGGTAGACGAGGTATTCCGTTCCTCCATCCGGTTCTTGGACAGATGCCGCATGGGGTAGCGACTGAATCTGCCGAGCCCCTTCCTGACAATCGTCGCAGTAGCAGATGACGCTGGTAATCGGTGCGCCGATCGCCTCAAAGGCGACCTGCCCACACGCACAACTGACCTTCGCCATCGCCCGAGGGGGGTTGTCCATTCGCTTTACCGCTAGGTTTTCGCACCGACCGGTGCACGAGTCGCTTCGATCGATAGCGTCGGCGCCCACTCGTCGCCAAGATAAGCGAAGACCACCAGCCGTTTATCCGTGTTCGCCATCGGTAATCGCGTTTACCCGGTGAGTGTCCTCAGAAGTCCTGCGTATCAAGATCCTTCTACGACAGCTTCTTCACGCGCCGCTGCCGCTCGCGAAACGATTGCGCCTTCACTGATGGATCTTCCTCGGAAAGCAAGCTGGTGAATGTCAGCCCCGGCGCGATTGCGTCGAGGTATCGGAGCAATTGGCCGAAGGCGACCCCCGGATCCCTCTTCTCGATCCGGTAGGCGGTATTTCGCGACAGGCCCGCGCGCAACGCCGCTTCCGACTGCTGAATCCGACGCGCGACGCGAAGAGGCGCAAGCCGCTCCCCAACGTCCAAGGCCTGCAATAGGACGACCGAACTCGCGACGGCGGACTGGTCAACTTTCATGTTCGTAAAATCAAACCTAATGAGCTTTGTGTGTGAAATTACGAACATGTTGTAGGAGAAGAGTGACTGGAAAACAAGGTCATATGCATCTAAAATCGAGCAGAACGGTGGTTACGAGTGAGGTTACGAGTGATTTAACGAACACAGTCTCCCTATCGCACCCTTTCCCACGGCCTCCGCCGACGCAGCAACCGCCCCACTACCCCGCTATCAGTCTCGCCGACTATTTCGATAGACTCATGGCCCAAGCAAACGAGACCGTCGTTCAACAACGTCCGACCGAATCCCGATGAGTCCCCCCCCAGAAGAGCCTCGAATGCGGGACCACCTCACGTCCTATTTCTGGAGTGGCGATGTCATCCGCAGTCGAAGCGTGAGTGAGATCGTGCTGACAGACACGCTCGACGTGCCTATGCCCCCGGCACGTCTTCTCGCAGATTGGGAAAGGGAGATATCGACGCGCTTGCTCCTGGAATCCGGAGACATCGAAACCTTGCCTCTGGCGCGAGCGCGAGTCCGCTGGCCAGACTACTCGCTCTGCGTAAAGGCGATGGCCGATTGGACGAGCGCGCTAGGACTGCCCGATGTGCTTGCCTCTAGTGACATAGCCCTCATGGCCTGTCGCGGAGCGAAGTACCACCACGACGGGGCGCAATATGGCGGGGCGGCTTTTTGCAATCTCTTCCTGAGCGAGGACAAGGGCCTGGACTTGCACTTCGCTTCAACGGGTCATCGAATCCCCCTGACCCGGGGTACGGCGGTGATATTCGATACGTGTCAGCCCCACGGTGTCATTCAACGCCGCAACAGTGGTTTCAACGTGACCGACTTCACCCCCGAGCAGGATTGCTCCCAAGTGTTCCTTACCTGGGAGCTTCCCATCGAAGATGCCCATGTCGGGCAGGCACTGGGCGTGGCCTTCGACGTCGCCCTTGCCACCGCTTCGCCAATCGATGAAGAGCGCGTCCTCCTGAACGACACACGCGTTGAAGTGTGCCCAGATTCGGGGCGGTGGCAACGGATCGACTAGTCGTCAGGGGCACACCGTGGCGATGTACCGCCGCGGTTCAAGCCAAACGTTGTGACGAGATCCGGTAGCTAAACCGCTTGGGGTCGAGGCTATCGATCACCCCCGCTGTCGTTTCCCCGTTCGGATACATCAGGAACGGCACCGGCGGATTCGCGCTACCCGGCAAGCCGACATCGTGACCATGGTTATAGGCGACCCAGTTCATCTCCCACGCGCCAAACAGCATCGCGCGCGCGGCGTGGACCTTTCCATCCGTCATCGGCAAACCGCCCGGCACTTCCTCGAGCGCGACCTTGCGCACATCGGCGGGATCGACCGGTACCCATCCATAGCCGGCCGCATAAAACTCGGCGCGGCAATGCTGGCCACCCGTCACATCCCCCGGCTTGCCAAGGGCCTTGAACCCATAAGCGGATGCATCGACACGCACCCCATAGGCATCGCGCGCAGGAATACCCGCCGCACGTGCGAGCGCGACAAACAGGCCGTTGATATCCGCACATTTCCCGTTCATCACGCCACCGGTCTTGAGCATCGTCGCGACGTCGCCAACGCCGCAGCCACGCACGCTTGCCTCGCGACAGGTGTGGTCAATCACCCATTCGTAAATCGCCCGGGCCTTGGTTACATCGCCGTCGAGGCCAGCGGTAATTTCCATCGCACGGGCGCGAACAATCCCGTCAGTCGGCAACAACCGCGTGGGCCGCAAATATTCGTGAAGAGTGTCGGTCGATTCGCGTGGCGCACCTGCCGATGGTGGCTGGCTGAGGTCAACCGAGCGATCGCGTAGCGCGACGACATTGACTAACTGCGCGTTCAGGACGGGGCCAGCAGAAGTCTGGGCGCTGGCCGCCATTGAACCGGTCGCCGCCGCGTCAGCCGCAGGCGGCATTGCCGCCGCGCCAGAAGGCCAGTCCAGCGCCAGCATCTGCACATCGTAGCCCGATGCACGTGCCAGCCTCGCGTCGGCGCCGTCGGCCTGCCACTGCGTCGACAAGGTCCGCTGATAGTCGCCGATCCGCGGCGTTGTCATTGGCAGCCAAACCCGCGCGGGCGCCTCTGCAACGGGCAGGGACACCGTCGTGCTCACCTGATAGACCCGCCACCCCTGCGAGGCCGGGAAAGCCGACAAATCGGCCGGAGTAGCGGCCCGCGCGATGGCAGAAACCCCGGTCAAGCCGCCCGCGGATGCCGCGGACCACGCGCCAAGCTGCAAGAACAAACGTCGATCCATGACAACGGCTCCTCGTCGAACTGCGCTAACGAAGGTCCGCAGGCATGACTGCGACCGCAGACCATACTGGTTGCATAATAGGTCGTTCCCGTGCACTTCAAGAACATGATGAACGATCTCACCGAAATCCGCAGCACGAAGCTCACTTCACTCGCCCATGGCGGCGGCTGCGGCTGCAAGATCGCCCCGGGCGTGCTTGCCACCTTGCTGCAGCGCGCCACGCCCCTCGCACGGGTATTTCCTGACCTGCTGGTCGGCACCGAGACCTCAGACGACGCGGCGGTCTATCGGATCAACGATCAGCAGGCGATTGTCGCGACCACCGATTTCTTCATGCCGATCGTCGACGACCCGTTCGAATTCGGCCGGATCGCTGCGACCAATGCGCTCTCGGACATCTACGCCATGGGCGGCACGCCGATCCTCGCCCTCGCACTGGTCGGCATGCCGATCAATGTCTTGCCGCACGCGGTCATCGCACGAATTCTCGAAGGCGGCGAAGCAGTCTGCGCGGATGCCGGCATTCCCGTCGCGGGCGGCCATTCAATTGATTCGGTCGAACCGATCTACGGCCTGGCGGCGCTCGGCCTGGTCGACCCCCGCCGCCTCAAGCGCAATTCGACCGCGCGAGCCGGCGACAAGCTCATTCTCGGCAAACGCCTCGGCGTCGGCATCCTGTCGGCAGCCCTCAAGAAGGGTGTGCTCGACGACGCGACCTATCGCGCACTCATCGCGACCACGACTCAGCTCAATCGCCCGGGCCCGGCCCTCGCCGCACTTGATGGAGTGCATGCCATGACAGACGTGACGGGCTTCGGCCTGCTCGGTCATGCGCTTGAAATGTGTCGAGGCGCGCAACTCGGCGCACAGCTCGACTATGCGGCGCTACGCTGGCTCGACGGCGTACCTGAACGCGCCGAGGCGGGCCACTTCACCGGCGCCTCGACTCGCAATTGGGCCTCTTATGGCTCGTCGATCGATCTGTCCGCTACACTGCCTTCCCACGCTCAACATCTGCTGACCGATCCGCAGACCTCCGGCGGTCTGCTGGTCGCCTGCGCGCCCGAGACCGTCGGACGCGTGCTCGATCTCTTCAACGAGGGCGGTTTTGTAGACGCTGCCGTGATCGGCGAAATGATCACGAGCGCCGCGCGCATTGCCGTTAATTAAAACAGGAGACCGGTGCGTCGTCTCAGCACCTGGACTCGAGCCCCCAGAGCCTCGAGTCGGCTGAGCGAACGCCCCGCTATAAGGAAAACTCATGCTTGCTCGCGTTACCCGCTTGTTCCCGCTTTGGGCGGTGCTGCTGTCTGTCATCGCCTATCTGAGCCCCGCGTCGTTCAGCGGCATCGCGCCGCACGTCACCATCTTGCTCGCGCTCGTCATGCTCACGATGGGCGTCACGCTCTCGTTCGAGGACTTCAAGCGCGTCTTTACGCGCCCTGCTCCCGTCATCGCCGGGATCGGCCTGCACTACCTCGTGATGCCGTTTGCCGCTTGGGCGATCGCCCATGCCCTGCGCATGCCGCCTGATCTCGTCGCAGGGATGGTGCTGGTCGGCAGCGTCGCCAGCGGCACTGCGTCGAACGTGATGATCTATCTCGCGCGCGGCGATGTCGCGCTGTCGGTCACGATCAGTGCCTTGTCGACATTGGTCGGCGTGTTCGCAACGCCCCTGCTCACTCGCCTCTATATCGATGCCTCGATCGCCGTCGACGTGCGCGGCATGCTCATAAGCATCGTGCAGATCGTCGGGTTGCCGATCGTCGCAGGCCTCGTGATCCATCACTTCTTCAGCGGTGTGATCCGGCGGATCGAACGCGTCCTGCCGCTGCTGTCGATGATCGCCATCGTGCTGATCATTGCGTCCGTTGTGGCCGGCACGGCGAAGAGCATCGCCTCGGTCGGTCTGCTCGTGATGGTGGGCGTGATCCTCCACAACGGCATCGGCCTGCTCGGCGGATACTGGGGCGGCCGTCTCCTGGGCTTCGACGAATCGGTCTGCCGGACCCTCGCGATCGAAGTCGGCATGCAGAACTCCGGCCTCGCGGCGACGCTCGGCAAACTCTACTTCTCGCCGCTCGCGGCGTTGCCCGGGGCCTTGTTCTCCGTCTGGCACAATCTGTCCGGTTCACTGCTCGCCGGCATCTGGGCCGGGCGTCCCGCCAAAGGCGCGCCTGCCGCCTCCGGCATGGCGCACGGCAGTGCGATGGACCAAGACCGCGTGGCCTGACCACGCGTACGCAGATCCGCCTCGTTACACCTCATAGCTCACGGATTCACAGAGATTGACCGATGACTGACCTGACCGCCAACAATCGCCGTTCGCACCACCTGGCGCTTCTCGTCGCTGCGACCTTCTTCATGGAGTATCTCGACACCACGGTCATCGCGACCGCGCTGCCGCAGATGGCTCGCTCGTTCCACACGGGACCGAACGAACTCAGCATCGGGATGTCGGCTTATATGCTTGCGCTCGCAGTGTTCATTCCGGTCAGCGGATGGATTGCCGACCGCTTTGGCACACGCACGGTGTTTGCCACCGCGATTGGCGTGTTCACGATTGCATCCATCTTGTGCGGCCTGTCGAACAGCGTCGGTGAGTTCACGGCCGCGCGTCTGCTACAGGGCCTCGGCGGTGCCATGATGGTGCCGGTCGGTCGCATGATCGTGGTTCGCAACACCGACAAGAGCCGGCTGATCCAGGCGATCTCGACCATCACCTGGCCCGGCATCTTCGCCCCGGTGATCGGCCCACCGCTCGGTGGCTTTATCACCGACGTGGCCTCGTGGCGCTGGATCTTTTTACTCAATGTTCCGCTCGGGCTGATCGCGATCGGCTTCGTGCTGTCGATGGTTCGCAATGAACGCGACACAACGCGGCGCGGCCTCGATCTTGTCGGCTTTGCATTGAGCGGTGCCGCCCTGGTCTGCTTGATGTACGGCACGGAACTCGCGAGCCGCGAATCGACTGGCTTGCTGCTGCCGTTTGTCCTGATGGGCGCGGCTGCGATCTTGGGCATCGGTTCCTTCATGCATGCAGGTCGCCATCCGCACCCGCTGATCGACTACGCGTTGCTCAAGGTGCCGACGTTCTCGGTGACTGTCGTGAGTGGCTCGCTGAGCCGCATCGGCATCAATGGGGTGCCCTATCTGATGCCGTTGCTGTTTCAGATCGCCTTCGGCATGTCCGCGTTCAAGTCGGGCATGATTCTGCTCGTGAGCGCGCTCGGCAATTTCGGCATGAAAGCTCTGACCACGCCGTCGATGAAGCATCTGGGCTTTCGCATGACCTGTCTGATCGGTGTCGGCTTCTCGGCGGTGTTCTCCATCGCCTGCGGCTTTCTGACGCCGGACACCATGATGTGGGTGATCCTGGTGGTGGTCTTCGCCTACGGCGCGATGCGCTCGTTGACCTTCTCGACCCTTGCGACGCTCGCCTACGTCGATGTCGACAAACCCGACATGGGTGCTGCAAGCACACTGTGGAGCGCGGCGCAGCAGATGACCATCGGCATGGGCATCGCCTTTGGCGCGCTGAGCCTGCGTGGCGCGACGGTGTTCAACCATGACGGCGGCCATGCGGAGATGCACACCCTGCATGACTTCCGCCTGGCGTTTATTGTCTGCGGCGTCGTGATCCTGCTGTCGTTGCCGGGGTACCTGCAAATGGCACGCAACGCCGGACATGCGGTCGGTGGTGGGTCCGGCACGGCACGTTAGTCGCGAGCGTTTTGTGACAAACGGCGACCACCAGACTTAAGGAGCTTCCAGTCTCGACGTCGCCGTCGCACACGCCCAGCGTAGAGATACAAAACGACAACCCCGCCCCACCCCGCGACGTGGCACGGTGAGTGACATCACGGCATGATCTGGCCGCCGTTGACCTCTAACACCTGTCCCGTCACATACCCGCTCGCCATCTCGCTTGCGAGGAACAGAAACGCGCCCGCACATTCTTCGGCGGTGCCAAGGCGGCCCATCGGAATGCCAGCGGCGAAAGTCTGAAGAATCTCGGAGCTCGAGATCCCGTCGTGAAACGGCGTTTCGATCACGCCCGGCGCCACCGCGTTCACGCGAATCTTCTGGGGCACGAGTTCCTTTGCCATGGTGCGTGTGACGGTCGACACGAAGCCCTTGCAGCCCGCATACATGCTCGCACCAGGACCGCCGCCAGTCCGCGCCGCTTGCGACGTGACGTTGATGATGCTGCCACCATGCGGCGCCATCAACGGAATCACGCGACGGCTGACCGCGATCACCGAGCGTGCGTTCAACTGAAACACTTCGTCGATAAATGCGTCGTCGATGTCGACGATCGGCGAACGACGGACCATGCCGCCCGCGTTATTGATCAAGACATCGATCCTGCCGAAATGCGCATGCACATCCTTGACCATCTGATCGACCTTGGGCGAGACCGTCAGGTTCGCAGCAAAGGACCTGGCCTCGCCGCCTGCGGCCTCGATCGATGCGACGACCGCATCGGCCTCTGCCTTGCGGCTCCGGTAGTTAATTGCCACTCGCGCACCGGCTGCACCAAACGCACGAGCCGCAGCGGCCCCGATACCCGTGCTCGCGCCGGTGATCAATACCACTTTGCCTTTCAAGTCTTGCATTCGTGACTCCATTCAATGCGAAACGGCGTCGCCCCATACGGGGGTGACGCCGAAAGATTCAGGTTCAGACGTGTGAGACGCCCGTCACGCGGCACTCGACACGAAGCCATCGTTTCAATTCGTGCTCAGGTAATCGCGCCGATCTGCCAAGGCACGAACTCGTTCTGTCCGTACCCGTGGATCTCGCTCTTCGAGCGTTGACCCGACGCGGTGGCCAGCATCATCTGGAAGATCTGCTCCCCGACCTCGTCGACGCTCTGCTCGCCGTCGACAATACGGCCGCAGTTGAGATCGATGTCTTCCTCTTGCCGAATCCACAACTGCGTATTGGTCCCGAATTTAAGCGAGGGCGACGGCGCACAACCATAGGCCGAGCCGCGGCCAGTGGTGAAGCAAATCAGATTCGCGCCGCCCGCGACCTGGCCGGTGGCAGACACCGGGTCATAACCCGGCGTATCCATGAAGACCAGACCGTGAGCGTTGACCGGTTGCGCGTATTCGTAGGTCTCGACGAGGTTGGTGGTGCCTCCCTTGGCGACTGCACCCAGGGACTTCTCGAGAATCGTCGTGAGGCCACCGGCCTTGTTCCCCGCGGAAGGGTTGTTGTTGAGGTCGGCGTTCATGCGTGCGCAATAGGCCTCCCACCAATGAATCCGCGCGACCAGTTTCTCGCCGACTTCACGCGTCGCTGCACGACGCGTGAGCAGGTGCTCCGCGCCGTAGACCTCAGGTGTTTCGGACAGGATAGCTGTGCCGCCATGGGCAACGAGACGGTCAACAGCTGCGCCGAGCGCTGGGTTTGCCGTGATGCCCGAATAACCATCTGACCCGCCGCATTGCAGGCCGACCGTCAGATAACGGGCGTCGACCGGTTCACGCTTGACCTGATTGGCCTCGGCCAGCAGCGATTTGATCTGCTCGATGCCGGAGGCCACAGTGCGCGCCGTACCGCCGGTCTGCTGGATCGTCATGGTGCGCAGCGTGGCGCTACGCTTGAGCCCTTGCGATTCGACCAGACCGTCGATCTGGTTGGTCTCGCAACCCAGACCCACCATCAACACAGCTGCAAAGTTCGGGTGCCGAGCGTAGCCGGCGAGCGTACGGCGAATCAGCGCGAGCGCCTCGCCTTCCGAGTCGATCGCGCAACCCTGCCCATGCGTCAGCGCGACTACACCGTCGACATTGGGATAGTCGGCAAGCACTTCGGGATGAATATCGCGGCGGAAATAATCGGCGATGGCGCGGGCCACAGTCGCCGAGCAGTTGACCGACGTCAAGATGCCAATGTAGTTGCGTGTCGCAATGCGTCCATCGTCGCGACGGATACCGAGAAACGTCGCCGGTTTCGCCGCCATCACCGTCGGATGGGCATCGACACCGTAGGCGTAGTCGCGCTCGAAATCGCCCATCGCCATATTGTGCGTGTGGACGTGCTCGCCCACGTTGATCGCGCGCTTCGCGAAACCGATGATCTGGCCATATCGGCGCACCGCTTCACCTTCAGCGACGGCCCGCACGGCCACCTTGTGGCCGGCCGGAATCATGCCCGTCACGCGCACGCCATCACTCAATGGACCACCGGGGAGCAGTTGCTGACGTGCGATCGCCACATCGTCACGTGCATTGAGCAGAATCAGCGAGCCCGCGAGCCCCTGAATCGGAGGGCGCGCAGTGGCAGCGCCGGGTTGTGCAAGGAGATTCGACATGATGAGTCCTAGGTTGCGGCGCCGCGTACGCCAACATAGAGCGAATAGAGCGAGGTGCTCGCCGCGATGAACAGCCGGTTGCGATGCAGACCGCCAAAGGTCAGGTTGGCAACCGGTTCCGAAATGAGGATCTTGCCGAGCAGCTCTGCCTCAGGCGAATAGCAATGGACGCCATCTCCGGCGCTGGTCCAGACATTGCCGAACTCGTCGAGCCGCAAGCCGTCGGGAATGCCCGGCTCGATCTCGATGAATACGCGGTCGTTGCTCAGACGACCATCTGTACCCACGTCGAATACGCGGATATGGTGGGGACCGTTTTCGACATGCGAGGCGCCCGAGTCGGCGATATAGAGCTTGCGTTCGTCAGGTGAAAACGCAAGCCCGTTCGGCTTCACGAAGTCGCCGGCGGCCAGCTCGACCTTGCCCGTGTCGGGCGACACCCGGTACACATTGCACGCGCCGATCTCACTTGGCGCACGGTAGCCTTCATAGTCACTGAGGATGCCGTAGTCGGGGTCGGTGAACCAGATCGAACCGTCCGAATGCACGACCACGTCATTGGGCGAATTCAGCTTCTGGCCCTGATACTCCGACGCCACCACCGTGATCGCCCCATCGTGCCCGGTGCGCGTGACGCGGCGCAAGCCATGCTCGCAGCTAACCATGCGGCCTTCGCGATCACGCGTGTTGCCGTTGCTGAAATTGGAGTTTGCGCGGAAAACACCCACGCCCATGCCGGGCGCCCAGCGCATCATCCTGCTCGTCGGGATATCGCTCCAGACGAGAAAGTCCCCAGCGGGGAAATAAACGGGCCCTTCGGCCCACATACTGCCGCCGTCGAGTTTCTCGAGAAACGCATTCGGCTGGATCAACGCGCGAAAGCGACGGTCGCGAACTTCATAGTCTTTGGGGTCCATCGATATTCAAGTCCTGTCTATGCACAAATGTTGTTGTAACGTGCCGCCTCGCCGGCTGCCTAGCGCGACGGCCGTCCACCCGCGGCAACGACCACCGCGATAATCAGCACGCCGTAGACCACGGCGCGCACCCCTGACCCCGTGCCGACCGCGTTGAGAATCGCGTTGGTCAGGAACAGAAAGATCGCCGCGCCCCAGACGCCCGCCACGGTCGCCTTACCGCCCGTGACCTGGGTGCCGCCGATCACGACGACCGCGACCGAGATCAACATGTACTCGACGCCCATGTCGAGCGAGGCGCCGCCCGAAATCGCCGATAGCAGCACGCCTGTCAATGCGGCAATCGCCGCCGACAGCACATACGTCGTACAGCGCGTGCGCTCGACCTTGACGCCTGCGAGCCGCGCGGCACGCGCGTTCTGCCCCACTGCGGACAGACTGCGACCGAAGACGGTCCGGTGCAACAACACGGCAAGCACGATCGATAGTGCAAGGGCGAGCAAGGCGATATTCGGCATGCCGATTACCCGGCCAGTTGCAAAGTGGCCGAGCGCGGGCGGTGGCGGCTTCATGCCACGGCTTTGCGTAATGGCGATCGACTGAATGATGAAGCTCGACGACAAGGTCGCGATGATCGGCGGAATCCGCAATATCCGAATCAGCAGGTAGTTCGCGATCCCGATCAGTACGCCCACGCCGAGCGCCACCGCGATGCCCGCCACGATATTCGCGTTGTCGCTGCCCATGACCTGGACGGCAAGCACCCCGCACAGCGCAATGGCCGACGGCACCGACAAGTCGATATTTCCCGGGCCCGCGGTAATCACGAGCATCTGACCCAGACCGACGAGGACCATGAAGATGCCGAACACAAACGCCGTCGCGACGACATTCCCGGCGATCGAAAAGCCGAAGATAAAGATTGTGACGATCCAGACCAGGATCGCACCCGCGAACGACCAGGCCCAGGGCGCCTTGATCCCCTTGAGGCGATCGCTCAGCGACAAAGCAGGTCCGGCAGGCGGAAGGCCCGGCGGCAGCTTCGCCGCCTCGCTGCGCATCGCCGCGCCGTTTTCCGTGGCGCGGCTCATTTTTGGTCTCCGCTGCGCTGGAGCAACACACGCAGGGACAGGACGATGATCAGGATCGCACCCTGCATGCCGACCTGCCAGTCTGGAGAAATATTCAGGAAGGCGAGGAATGAGGCCGCAAGCGTCAGGGTGATCGCGCCGAGTACGGCGCCCCAGACGGACACGCGGCCACCGACGAACTCGCCGCCGCCGAGAATCACCGCTGCGATCGACAGCAGGGTATAGCGCAGGGCGAGGTTCGCATCGGCCGAAGTCGTGAGGCCCAGCAGGCACAATCCAGAGAGCACGCCAAAGATCCCGGCTACGCCATAGAGGATTGCCTTGCTGCGCACCAGCGACCAGCCAAAGCGCCGCACCGCGCGTGGATTGCCACCCGCGCCGCGCACCCGCACGCCGGCCGAGGAACGCATCAGCAAGGCATGGCCAAGCACCGCGATGAGCACCGACCAGACGATCGGCGCCGCAATCACCGGCGTCTGGAAGGTCATCAGCCCTGACAGCCACGCGGGGCTCGTGCCTCCCGGCGAAGGTAACAGCAGGACGGCCAGCCCGTTCCACACAAACGACAGGCCCAGCGTCACGACGATCGACGGAATCTGCCGATACTCGACCAGCGCGCCGATCGCCGCGTAGAGCATCACGCAGCCGATCAGGGCAGCCACACCCAGCCAGGGATGCTCGACCAGCAGCGTCGCTCCGATGCAAGCCACCAAGCTCACGAACGGTCCGATCGACAGGTCGAGGTCGTTGACAGTGATGATCGCGAGTTGAGCGAGCGTGGCCAACACGATCGGCACCGCGAGATTGAGCAACAGCCCGATGCCGAAATAACTGAATGTAGCGGGTTGCAGGAAGAAGATCGGTACCAGCACGGCCACCAGCGAAAAGGCCGGCAGCAACGCACGAAGTCGAGCCTGGTCGAGCGAGAAGGTCATGCGAATTGCTCCTCGAAGCTGGCCGCGAGCAGCGACTCTTCTGTGCAGTGCTCGGCATCGAGCACGCGCGTAATGCGGCCCGAGCGAAACACATAGGTGCGATCGCAGTAGGCCAGTTCGTCGTTCTCGGTGGTGTACCAGATAAAGGTACGACCTCGTGCAGCTTCGCTGCGCACCAATTGGTAGATATCGCGTTTTGTGCCAATGTCGACGCCGCGCGTTGGGTCGTCCATCAGGATCAGGTCAGCATCCGATGCAAGGGCCCGGGCAAACAACACTTTCTGCTGGTTGCCGCCGCTCAGCGACAGGATGCCCGCACTCATCGCCGCGCCCCGAATACCGATGCGTTCGCGCCAGGTCTGTGCGATCGCGCGCATTGCACGCAGATCGAGCATCCATCGCGCACGGCCAGGGCGGGGTGCGGCGGCTGCCGCATCCGCATCGCGCGCTGCTTCGTCAAGACCACCGAACAACCAGCGGATATCAAGATTCTGTGCAATCGACCACAACGGAAACACGCCATCGCGTGCACGATCGCCTGCGACAAAGGCCACGCGTTGATGTGCGCGTCGTCGTGTCGCTGCCTGGTAGATCGCGAGCAAGGCATCGGTCTGCCCCTGTCCCGCAAGCCCGGCAAAACCGACGACCTCCCCGCGCGCCGCGTTGATCGTGAGTCGGCCGGCCGGCCCAAGTGTCCATTCAAAACGATTGCCCGCTGACGGGTCGAAACGCGCGCGTGCCTCGGCCGGCGCATGATCGACTTCGACGTGCTGGCCCATCGCGCGGATGATCGCGTCCTGCGTCAGGCCTTCGTGTGGCAGAACACCCACGACACGGCCATCGCGCATCACCATGACCCGGTCGGCAACCCGTTCGATCTCACCAAGCATATGACTGATCAGGATCGACGCAATGCCTCGCCGTGCCGCTTCACGAATAAAGACCAGTAACTGATCCGCCGTGTGAGCGTCTAGACTCGAAGTCGGTTCGTCCAGAATGACCAGCTTCACCGGTGCGCTGACGACCGTAAAACCGCGGGCAATCTCAACCATCTGACGTTGCGTGAGCGTCAGATCCGCGACGAGCTCATGCCCCTTGAGACCATGCCCCGGAAAAATTGCATCGAGCTGCTCGACCATCAGGGCCGTGGCACGCCGGCGCCATCCCATGCCCCGCAACTCGGGATGCACAATGCACATGTTCTCGGCCACGCTGAGGTTCGCGCACAGGGACAGCTCCTGGAACACACAGCGGACCCCTGCCGCACGCGCCGCATTCGCGTCATAGTGCGCGACCGGCTGCCCGTTGATTGACAGCGTGCCCCGGTCCTGCGGAAACACGCCCGCTAGCACCGCCATCAGGGTCGACTTGCCCGCGCCGTTATGTCCCGCAATACCGACACACTCATCCGGCCGAAAATCGAAATCGACATCGCCCAGCGCGTTGACCTGGCCGAATGTCTTGCTGATGCCTTTGAGGCCGACGAGCACGCGTGACGAGCCGGCGCTCACGGGCTGCGGCGCGGACGCCGGGCCCGACGAAGTAGAAACGGTCAAACCGAACCTCCTGCTGCCGAAACGCGAAACACCCAAAGCATGTCGTGAACGTCGTCCGACCTCAATGGGGCATTCACCTGCAGTTCAAAGATCTCGCAAGCGTGGGCAGCCGCTCGCGCGCCGCCTCGTGAGCGCACACGGATACCGCCGTCGCCACGCCTGTGATGACCGGGCAGGCTGCGATGCCTGCCGTCTTTTACTTTGCGTCGACGATCTTGAGCACTTCGTCGCGCGTGTACAGCTTGTTCGCAAGCGCGCCCTGCGGCGTCTTGGCGAGCACCGCGTCGAGCTCGTCGGCCTTGACCTCGAGCAAAGGCATCTGAATATCGTGCGGAAGCTTCTTGCCGGCGAGGATCTGCTGAGTCACCCAGAAAGCAAACGTCGAGCAGCCCGGCGGAATCGTCACCGACATCGTCTGATAACCCGACTTGCGTTGCTCGGCCCACCACGCCAGTTCTTCCTGGCGGTTGCCGAGGATGATGATCGGCGTCGGACGGCCCGCATCCTTGATCGCATTGGCTGCACCGAAACCGTCGCCGCCCTGCGTCAACACACCGTCGATCGGCGGGAGCGTCGGCAGGATGCCGGCGACCTGTTTCTGCGCCACCGTCTGCGTCCAGTCGCCATGCACCGAACCGACCACCTTGAAGCCCGGGTACTTCTTGAGCTCTTCGACCATGCCCTTGTGAATCTCGTCGTCGACCGAGACGCCTGCGAGCCCACGGATCTCGAGCAGGTTGCCCTTGCCGTTGAGACGCTTGGCCAGGTAGTCGACCTGCATCGAACCGACTTTCTGGAAGTCGACCGCGATCCGGTAGGCGCAGGGTTCGGTCGCGATCCCGTCGAATGACACGACGGTCACGCCAGCGGCGCAAGCCTGCTTGATCACGCCATTGAGCGCGGTCGGCGAGGCGGCATCCACCACAATCGCCTTGAAGCCTTGCAGAATCATGTTCTGCATCTGCTGGACCTGCTCGGTCGCCTGGTTCTCGGCGGTCGTGAAGGTGGGCGCGGCGGCGACGATGCCTTGCTTGACTGCGGGGTCGGCCACGGCCGCCCAGCTCTGCAGCATCGACTGACGCCAGCTATTGCCGGCGTAGTTGTTGGACAGGGCGATCTTGAGGGTGGCTGTACTGCCAGTGGCAGCCTGCGCGAAAACGGGGCCAGCCATGGCGGCGGCGCTTAGCCCGATGACAGCGGAAACCAGGAACGAACGCACGAGTTGTCTCCTTCTTGTTGGATAAAGCGAGGCATCCAGCCGGATCGGCGAGCGCTCGCCCCGAAGCCGGCCGCGCGGCCGGCATCGCGCCCCACACGGAAGCCGCTCATGACCCGAGGGTCGGAGCGGCGGCAGTCCGCGGGGCCATCGTGACGACATCGCTACGGCAGCATGTGAGCGCGGCAGGCATTCTGGGGCCGGTCCGGTCGCTCACGGCTCACTAATATACTAATCAAATACTGCATGCGCGATGTTTTTTTGGCGGGGACACGCGTTAGGGCCAAGGTACTGCCCCGGCACAGCGCGGCTAGTTGGAAAACGGAGGAGGAGGATCTGACGGGTCGACCGGAGGGAGCGCTATTTCTCGAGACGCATTCAGACACGGGGCGACAACCCGCCCGGCATGCCTTAAGGGGCGATCTGTGCTACCTTTGCGCTGTTTTTCGGGGGGCCGGCCAGCTTGTGCGCCCCTCTCTTAGGCGTAAACTTGCCGTTTGTCACGTTCATTGTGCATCAAGGAGCTCCGTGAGCGTCGCTGAACCGATCGAAACCCAACATACCGCGCAGAGTGCCGTGCCCGCCGTTGCGGCAGCGCAGGCGCCCGTCGTACTCGACGCTGCGGCAATTACTCAAACAATGACCACACCAGCCGACGACGACAGCAGCCAGCGGGTCGCCGCGGGCAGCTCATTCTATGCGGCGATGCGCATCCTGCCGAGCGCGCAACGCGAAGCGATGTTCGAGATCTACTCGTTTTGCCGGCAGGTCGACGATATCGCCGACTCCGACGGCCCGCGCGATGGACGCCTGGCCGCCCTGCGCCAATGGCGCACCGACCTCGATGACCTCTATGCCGGTCTTGCGCCCGCACGCCTGCGAGCGCTCGCAAAGACGGTCACGGAATTCTCGCTCGACAAAGCGGACTTTCTCGCCGTCGTCGACGGCATGGAAATGGACGTCATCTCGACCATCGTCGCGCCCGACCTCAAGACTCTCGATCTCTATTGCGACCGTGTCGCCAGCGCAGTCGGGCGACTCTCCGTGAAGATCTTCGGGATGGGCCACGACGACGGCATCGCGTTATCGCATCATCTCGGCCGCGCGCTGCAGCTGACCAATATCCTGCGCGATATCGACGAAGATGCCGATATCGGCCGTGTCTATTTACCCCGGGAAACCCTGGCGGAAGCCGGCGTCTCGCCGATGACTCCCGAGACGGTTCGCGCCAGCGTGCTCGACGTCGCGTGTGCTCCGCTCGTGGCCCAGGCCCAAGAGCACTTCCGCGTCTCGAACGTCATCATGAAGCGCTATCCCCGTGGTGTCGTCATCGCGCCGAAGATCATGGCACAAGCCTACGGCGCAATTCTCGAGAAACTGATTGCGCGTGGTTTTGGCACGCCGCGTCCGCGCGTGCGAGTCTCCAAGGTACGGCTGATTGGCTTGCTGCTCTGGAACAAGTTTTTCTGAAGAGGCGAACGACACGTGTCCCTGGCGCCAACGCGCACCGTCGCGTGCCAGATCGCGTGACAAACACGTCGCGCATTAGAAGTTGATGGATTGAACGATTGATGAACATGACAGAAGACCGCGTCTCGGCCGCCCCCCGGCGTGCCGACCTTGCCGCCCTGGATGCCCTGCTCGCCGGCAGCGCCGAGCCGAGCCCGGCCGCGCGCATCGAAAGCGGTATCGCCAGCGCGCGCGATGCACTGCTCTCGCTCCAGCACCCCGACGGCTACTGGCTGTTTGAACTCGAAGCAGATGCAACGATCCCGGCCGAGTACATCCTGCTCGTTCACTACCTCGGCGAAACACCCGACCTCGCGCTCGAATCCAAGATCGTTGCCTACCTCAAGCGGATCCAGGGTGAGCACGGCGGCTGGCCGCTGTTTCATGGCGGCAGGCTCGACATGAGCGCCAGCGTGAAGGCCTACTTCGCGCTCAAGATGGCGGGCGAATCCATCGATGCGCCCTATATGAAGCGTGCTCGCGAAGCCATGCTCGCGCATGGCGGCGCCAACAAGAGCAATGTGTTCACACGCGCCATGCTTGCGCTGTTCGGTGTGGTCGACTGGAAAGCCGTTCCCATGATGCCCGTCGAGATCATGTTGCTGCCAAAGTGGTTTCCTTTTCATCTTTCAAAGGTCTCCTACTGGGCACGTACGGTGATCGTACCGCTGCTTGTGCTGCAGACCCTGCGACCCCGCGCGCGTAATCCGAAAGGGGTGACGATCGACGAGCTGTTCGTGGGCTCGCCGCGCGACGTCGGCGCAACACCGCGTGCCGGCCATCAGAGCCGCGGCTGGTTTACATTCTTCTCCGGTGTCGATGCAGTCTTGCGTGCCACGCACACCCTGTTTCCGAAGCGCTCACGCAAGGCGGCGATCGACGCGGCTGTCGCCTTCGTCGATGAGCGGCTCAATGGCGAAGACGGTCTCGGTGCGATTTTCCCGGCGATGGCCAATTCGGTGATGATGTACGACGTGCTCGGCTACCCCGCCGATCACCCGAATCGCGCGATTGCCCGTCGATCGATCGACAAGCTGCTCGTGATTCACGAGGACGAAGCGTATTGCCAGCCTTGCCTGTCGCCGATCTGGGATACCGCGCTTGCCGCGCACGCGTTGCTCGAAACGGGCGATGCACGCGCGATCGAACACGCGACACGTGGCCTTGAGTGGCTCGAACCGCTGCAGATCCTCGAGACACGAGGCGACTGGATTTCACGGCGGCCGAATGTGCGTCCTGGCGGCTGGGCGTTCCAGTTTGCGAACGCGCACTACCCCGATGTCGACGACACGGCTGTTGTCGCCATGGCGATGGACCGCGCCCAGCGGCTGCTGGGCGACCGGCGTTTCGATGCGGCGATCGACCGCGGATGTGAATGGGTCATCGGCATGCAGAGCAGCAACGGTGGTTGGGGCGCGTTCGAGCCGGAGAACACCCACCTCTATCTGAACAACATTCCGTTCTCCGACCATGGCGCACTGCTCGATCCACCGACCGTCGACGTTTCCGCGCGTTGCCTGTCGATGCTCGCGCAGTTGCCACGGGCGCCCGAGCGCCAGGCCTCCGCGAAGCTCGCCTTGCAGTATCTGATCGACGATCAGGAAGACGACGGCAGCTGGTATGGCCGCTGGGGTCTCAACTACGTCTATGGGACATGGTCGGCGTTATGCGGCTTGCGGGCAGGCGGTCTCGAACCGGGTGCGCCGACCCTGAAGCGCGGCGCCGAGTGGCTGCTTTCGATTCAAAACCCCGATGGCGGTTGGGGCGAAGATGGCGAGAGCTACAAGCTTGAGTATCACGGCTATGAAGCAGCGCCGAGTACCGCCTCGCAGACGGCATGGGCGCTCCTCGGCCTGATGGCCGCGGGCTACGAACACGACCCTGCGCTCGCGCGCGGTGTCGGCTATCTGCTCGCCACTCAGAATGCCGAAGGGCTATGGGATGAGGCGCTTTTTACGGCGACCGGTTTCCCGCGCGTGTTCTATCTGCGCTATCACGGCTATCGCAAGTTCTTCCCGCTGTGGGCGCTTGCGCGCTATCGCAATCTGACGATCGAAAACGCGTGTCCAATCCCATGCGGGATGTAGGCGCGTGATCCTCGTCGTGACGGGCCTCGCCTTCGAAGCGCGCATTGCCGCGGGGCTTGGCGTCACCGTGATTTGCCAGCAAAACGCAACGCTCGCGGATGTCTTGGTGCCCGCGCTCGCCGAGGGATGTGAAGGGGTCGTCAGTTTCGGTACGGCGGGTGGACTGGTCGATGATCTTCGACCTGGTGCGTGGGTGATCGCCCGATCCGTGATCAGTGGCACACGACACTTCGAAACCGACCCCCGATGGTCTCAGGCGCTACGCGACCTGTTGCCCGACGCACGCTATGGCGATCTCGCGGGCGTGCCAGAGCCGGTCGTCGACACAAACGACAAACATGCCTTGAACCGCGCAACGGGCGCAATCGCAGCCGACATGGAATCGCAGGTGGTGGCAAGACTCGCAGCGGCGCGCGAGATTTCGTTTGTCTGCTGCCGCGTAGTGATCGACCCCGCCGAGCGCTCGCTTCCTGAGGCTGCACTTGTCGGCATGCGAGCCGACGGTTCAACCGACATCGGCGCCGTGCTGAAATCGCTGCTCAAGCGTCCGGGCCAGTTGCCCGCACTCCTCGCCGTCGCGCGCGATGCAGCGCAGGCCAGGAAATCACTGATACAAGGCCGCAAGAAAATCGGCGCGCAGTTCGGCCTTCCGAGCGCCTGACGGTCAGTCAATCGGCCTGTTTAAGGTGGAGCTCTTTTGGTCGCGGGCCTAGTTCTTCGCAGGCGTAGAGCGCGCTCGACTCAATTCGATCAGCATAACTGCCACACTCCCACCTCGCCATAGCGGCACTTCGGAGTGAGAGAACGAGCCGCTTTAGCGCTTCGCCTGTGCTCTTCCCTTCCACATCCCGCCACGGCCACGGGCGTGCTGGATCGCTGAATCGAGCGTGAAGATCGAATAGAGCGCAGCAATGGCCGGCAAGACAGGGGCCCACCAGCCAGAGCGACCGTAGAAGCGCAGCATCGGCAAATACGACACGCTCATGCCGATCCATGCGAGCAGGCCGAAGAAGCGCGACCAGCCGCCGCCAAAGATCACCATCAGGGGCGGCGCAAGAAAGGTCAGGAACAGAGAGAGCAGTGTGCCGGCCAGCAGCAGTGGCGAATACTTGAGCTGTGCATACGCCGTACGCGCGACCATCCGGCGAATTTCACCGAGGTTGTCGTAGGGACGCACGCTCTGTGCGCGCTCGGTCAAACCGAGCCAGATCGGCCCGCGTAACTTCATCCGTGCGCCCAGCGCGCAGTCGTCGATGATCTCGTCACGAATCGACTCGATGCCGCCCGCGCCCTCAAGTGCATCGTGGTTCACGAGCATGCAACCGCCCGCCGCAGCGGCAAGCGGATGACCACGCTGGTTGACCCAACGGAACGGATACAGCATCTGGAAAAACAGCACGAAGGCCGGAATCAGTGCCCGCTCGAACCACGCATCGCACCGTAGCTTTGCCATCAGAGACACCATCACAAGACCGTCGTTGGCGGCCCGTGTCACGAGTTGGCGCAGATTGTCTGGGCTGTGCGAAATGTCGGCATCGGTGAGCAAAAGCCAGTCAGGCTTCTGCGTCACACGTGCCTGCTCGATCCCCTGCCTGACAGCCCAGAGCTTGCCGGTCCAGCCTTCCGGCAAAGGCGCACCCGTGAGCACCGTGATGCGGTGCGCGGCATCAGCCTGCTCCGCAGCGCTGCGCGCAAGCTCCGCCGTGCCATCGTCACTCTGGTCGTCGACGACGATGATCCGGAACTCGCCCGGATAGTCCTGGCGGCACAGGCTGCCGACGGTCTGCGCGATCGAGCCCGCCTCGTTGCGCGCCGGGATGACGACCGCCACCGAGGGCCAGAGCCCCGGCTCGACGAAACGCGCAAGGTCTTCGGGCACGTCGTCGCGTTCGCTCGCATGCCAGAAGCCGCCACGCGCGCTCAGCAGGTAGACCCAGATACACAGGGAGATGAATGCAATCAGTCCGGCCATGGTCAACTATGCGCTCAGGTAGCCGGCGATCCGGAACCACTCGACCGCATCGCGCAGGCCCTCGGCATAGGGGCGCGCGGTGTAGCCAAGTTCCGCCCGGGCTTTCGCCGATGAAAAAAACATCCGGTACCGCGACATCTTGAGGCCATCGACCGTCACGAATGGTTCCTTACCCGTGAATTTAGCGATGCCCTGTGCCGCCAGCGCCAGAGGATAGAGCGGCCAGCGCGGCAACGCGACGGTCGGCGGCTTGCGCCCGCAGAGCCGCGCGATGGTCGCGAGCATATCGCGAAGCAGCACGTCGTCGCCACCGAGAATGTAGCGCTCACCGATGCGACCACGATCGAGCGCGAGCAGATGCCCTTGCGCGCAATCGTCGACATGTACGAGATTGAGTCCCGTATCGACAAAGGCGGGGATCTTGCCTTGCGCAGCCTCGACAATGATCCGGCCCGTCGGCGTCGGGCGAATGTCACGCGGGCCGATCGGCGTCGATGGGTTGACAATCACCGCGGGAAGGCCCTGTTCGGCCACGAGCTTTTCGACGATCCGTTCAGCGGCGACCTTACTGCGCTTATAGACGCCAATGGTCTGCTGCTCGTCGTTCGGCGCGTTCTCGTCGACAGGCGTCTGCGCACCCTTGACGCGCAATGTCGCGACACTGCTTGTGTAGACGATGCGCTCGACCTTGCGGCGCAACGCGGCTTCCATCGTCACACGGGTGCCATCGGCGTTCGCCCGCATGATGTCGCGCGGATCCGGCGCCCACAGACGATAGTCAGCCGCGACGTGGAACAACACTTCAATACCGTCGAGCGCGCGGTCCATCGCGGCCGCGTCGCGCATATCGCCTTCGACGACTTCGATGTCGAGTCCGCGCAGGTTCTCGCGCGGGCTGGTCGCCCGCACCATGGCACGGACCTGATAGCCACGGCCAAGCGCGGCCTTGACTACCGCCGAGCCGACAAAACCGGACGCGCCGGTCACCAATACACGGGGTCCCGTCATAGGCTTACTGAATTTGGGGAAGTAAGAAGGCGAGCGGCGACGCCAAGATGAGTCGAGCGATCCAGACCTTGAATGCTCCGCATGCTCGCCACGAGAGAACCGCGCTGGCTAGCCTGCTCGCGCCCGACACCTGATAAAAATACGGCCGCTTGCGCGGCCGTATCTTCTCGGCCGGGCGGCAACATCGTTGCCGCGCCGGCCTTCAGGGCATGATCTGCCTCAGCCATCGACCGCTTCGGCGACCGGAGCGTTCTTCCGGTTCTTGATTTCCGTCAGCTTGATTTCAACGTGCTTCGAGAACACGAAGTCAGCCGAACGCGCCTTGTCGAGCGGTACATCGGGGGCAAACGCACCCTCGGTCTTCACACCGCGCAGGGCAACGCCAAGCGCACGCAGCGGATGCGCCACGGTCTCATGGACTGCCGACGCTTCAAAGCCGCTGTGGACCATGCAGTCGTTGCACTTTTCGTAGTTGCCCACGCCGTACTTTTCCCACTCCGTTTGTTCCATCAACTCGGTGTAGGTCTTTGCATAACCTTCGCCAAGCAGATAGCACGGACGCTGCCAGCCAAACACCGTGCGCGTCGGGTTGCCCCACGGCGTGCAATGGTAGCTGCGGTTGCCGGCCAGAAAGTCGAGGAACAGGCCCGACTGGCTGAACGCCCAGTCCTTGCCGCCATGACCGCGGCGCAGAATGTCGCGGAACAGATGCTTGGTCTTTTCGCGATTCAGGAAATGTTGTTGGTCCGGCGCACGTTCATACGCGTAACCCGGCGAGACGGTGATGCCGTCGACGCCCATGGTCTTGACCGTATCGAAGAACGCGGCAACGCGAGCCGGCTCGGCATCGTTGAACAGCGTGCAGTTGATGTTGACCCGGAAACCGCGCGACTTCGCGAGCTTGATCGCCGATACGCAGCGGTCATACACGCCTTCCTGGCTTACCGAGTGGTCATGCATGTCCTTGTCGCCGTCGAGGTGGATCGACCAGACAAAGAACGGGCTCGGTTCGTAGTCGTCGATCTTCTTTTCGAGCAGCAGCGCATTCGTGCACAGGTAGACAAACTTCTTGCGCGCAATGATGCCCTTGACGATTTGGGGCATTTCCTTATGCAGCAGCGGTTCGCCGCCGGCGATCGAGACCACCGGTGCGCCGCATTCGTCGACCGCAGCCAACGAATCCTCAAGCGACACGCGCTGGTTCAAGATGGGATCCGGATAGTCGATCTTGCCGCAGCCATTGCAGGCGAGATTGCAGCGAAACAGCGGTTCAAGCATCAGTACCAGCGGGTAGCGTTTGACACCTGTGAAACGCTGCTTCATCAGATAAGCGCCGACATAAGCCTTTTGCAAAAAGGGAATACCCACGTCTACTCCTTAAGTTCAGTTCGCCGCCGCGTTCGGCTCAGCCGATGCGGTTTCGATCAATTCAGCCGGCAAGCGGAACTGAATGGTTTCTTCAATGCCGTCCATGATCGTGACTTCGACCGGACCCAGCCGGCGTAGCGCATCGATCACATTCTCGACCATGCTTTCCGGGGCGGAAGCGCCGGCGGTAATGCCCACCGAATTCGCACCGCGCACCCATTCGGGATTCAGTTCGCTGCCGTCGGCGAGCAAATAGCTCGGTACGCCGACTTCTTCGCCGATTTCGCGAAGACGATTCGAATTCGAACTATTCGGCGCGCCCACCACCAGCAAGACATCGGCGCGTTCGCAGAGTTCGCGCACCGCAGTCTGACGGTTTTGCGTGGCGTAGCAGATGTCCTTGGTATCGGGACCGACAATATTCGTAAAGCGGTTTTGCAGCGCGCCAATAATGCCCTTGGTCTCGTCGACCGACAGCGTCGTCTGCGTCACATAGGACACCGGCTCGTCGACCTTGACGGGCAGCTTGTCGATATCGGCTTCGGTCTGCACAAGGTGAACCGGGCCATCGATTTGCCCCATCGTGCCGAGAATCTCGGGATGGCCTGCATGACCGATCAAAATGACCTGCCGCCCATTGGCCAGATAATTCTTGCCCTGGATATGCACTTTGGTCACGAGCGGGCAGGTGGCATTGAGCACCTTGAGACCGCGTTCTTCGGCCTCCTGCTCAACCGCCTTCGCCACACCGTGGGCGCTAAAAATTGTTACCGCGCCGGGGGGCGCTTCCGACAGTTCTTCAATAAACCGTGCGCCTTTCGCCTTGAGCGACTCGACGACATGCCGGTTATGCACGATCTCATGCCTGACGTAGACCGGCGCGCCGTATTTCTGCAACGCGCGCTCGACAATCTCGATGGCGCGAACGACACCTGCGCAGAATCCACGAGGTTGAGCAAGAATGACTTGCATTAAAGTCTCCGCTTTGAATCAAATAGGGCCCCGGCCGTCCGCCAGGCGGGCCTCAGCGGCCGCTTAACTTACGACCGGTAATCAGAAGTATCCGCGATTGTAACGCCCATAGGAGAATATTGCCGGTCAGTGGCCTTTCAGTTGCCTGCGCCGTACAGCCTGTGTCCATACCGTCGCATGGAAGGCCCTGCCCTATTCCCGACTGATTTTTGTTGTGCGTGGGCGAAGTATTTTTGCAAATCGCCCGCCCAATGCTTCCTCAATCGCGGGATGGTGCCAGCTTTTTACTGGTCTACGCGCGCATTGTGAGCCTGTAGAAACTTGATCAGCCCATCGACGCCGCCAGTCGACAACTGGCTCGCGAACTGTTGCTGATAGACACGGATCAGCCAAGCGCCTCCCATGTCAATATCGTAGATCTTCCAGCCGTCGCTGGTCAGACCCAATCGGTAGCCGACCTGAAGATCGTCGTCCAGACCGCTGACGTCGCTCTGTACGACCGCATCCTTGCCGTTGGCGCCCACCTGCGGCGCATCGATCTTAAATTTGACTGCCTGGCCGCGAATCTGCGTGAGCTGCAACGCATAGGTATTCACCAGCAGGCGCTGGAATTGCTCGAACAACTGTTTCTGCTGATCAGGCGTGGCGGTACTCCAGGCTGCCCCGACCGCGATACGTGTGGTGCGCTGGAAATCGGTATAGGGCAGAAAGTTCGCCTCGACGACCTTGACGGTGGCCTTGAGGTCGCCGTCACGGGCAGCCGGGTCAGCCTTGGCTGCCTTGACCGTCGCCTCGACGGCCTGCTGGACGGTGTCGTTCGGGGCGCTCTTGCTGGCCTGCGCATAGGCCACTGTCATTGTGCAAACTGTCACCAATGCTACGATTAGTCTCTTCATTACTCCCTTCCTGCCAGATGCAATCGACCTTCGTCGGTATGAGTGAAGCGGCGACACCACGCGCAACCGGGCCTGTGTTGGCACCCGACGCCGGGTTTGCCGCCCGACCCGAAGCGGGTTCCGGGACCGGTTTTCCCGCGCGTCTGCGCGGGTCACGGGTCCGCTTAGCGAAGGCGTTGACGGTATTTTAGCCGCTGGCGGCGTTGCTCGCAGCCGCATCGACCGGGCACCATCCACCGGGCTGCGTATGTTTCTCTTTCACCTTATTTCAGGACCCCTTGCATGCTGACTTCGTTGATCGTGCGCACGGTACGTTTTTCGATGCGCCACGCCTACCTGGTCATCGCCGCCTGGCTGCTGCTCGCGATCGTGAGCGGCTTCTATGTTGCCAGGCACTTTGCGATCAATACCGACATTGGCGCGCTGATCAATACCAGCCCCGAGTGGAATGCGCGCAGCAAGGCCATCGACGATGCCTTCCCGCAACGCTCGGACTCCACCCTCGCTGTAGTCGAGGCGCCGGCCGCCGAGTTTGCGGGCCGTGCGGCCAGCGAGCTCGCGGCCCGTCTTGCGACCGACAAACAGTCGTTTCGGACGGTGAGTCAGCCGGGTTCCGGCGAATTCTTCGAACGCAACGGCTTGCTGTTTGCGTCGACCGACGATGTCGTCAAGCTCACCGGCAAGCTCCGCGATGCGCGCCCGCTGCTCAATCGCCTCTCGCGTGACCCGAGTCTCGGTGGTCTCGCCAGCCTGCTCTCGGTAACCTTGCAACTTCCCTTGCAGACCGGCCAAGTGCAGTTGGGCGACATGTCGAAGCTGATGTCGTCGAGTGCCGATACGCTCGACAAGGTACTTGCCGGCCAGCCGGCCGCGATGTCCTGGCGGACCCTGGTCGACCCGGATACGAAGGCACGCAGCTTTGTCCAGGTCCAGCCCGTGCTCGACTACAGTGCCCTTGAAGCAGGTGCGGCGAGCTCGGAGAAGATCCGTCAGACCGCCGTCGACCTTCGCCTCAACGAACGCTATGGTGCGACCGTCAACCTGACGGGCTCACAACCGCTCGCCGACGAGGAGTTCGGCTCGGTTCGCGAAGGGGCGATCCCGAATGCCATTGGCACGCTGCTCGCGGTGCTCGTGATTCTCTGGCTCGCCGTGCGCTCGCGCCGGATGGTCCTCGCCGTATTTATTACGCTGATCGTCGGCCTGGTCATCACGGGCGCGGCCGGGCTATTGATGGTCGGCGCGCTGAACATGATCTCGGTGGCGTTCGCCGTGCTCTTTATCGGCATCGGCGTCGACTTTGGCATTCAGTTCGGGGTGCGATACCGCGAGGAACGCCACCTGTATGGCGAACTCGAACCCGCCCTGCTAGCGGCAGCGCGTTCGATCGCGATGCCACTGACGCTGGCCGCCGCCGCCACGGCAGCGAGCTTCTTCTCGTTCCTGCCGACCGCCTATCGCGGCGTCTCCGAACTGGGCCAGATCGCCGGCGTCGGCATCCTGTTTGTCGCCTTCCCGTCGAGCATCTGCCTGCTGCCGGCCCTGATCACCGTGTTCAAGCCGCGCGGCGAACCGGCCGCGCCGGGCTTTCGCTGGCTTGCGCCGGTCGACACCTTTACCAGTCGCCACCGCAACCCGCTTTTGATCGGCACGCTGGTGCTGGTGATCGCCGGGCTGCCCATGCTCACGCATCTGCATTTCGACTTCAATGCGCTCGACCTCAAGGATCCACACACTGAATCGATGCGCACGCTCCTGCGCCTGGCAGACTCGCCGGAAGCAGGGGTCAACGATGTACGCATGCTCTCCTCGTCACTGCCGGCGGCACAGGCGGAAGCAGCCAAGCTGCGGGCGCTGCCCCAGGTGGGCCGCGTGATGACGCTGGACAACTTTGTCCCCGATGATCAGCCGGCCAAGCGTACAGCGATTGCTGACGCGGCCGCTCATCTCGACACCGTGCTTGACCAGCCGCGCGCCCAGCCGATGAGCGATGGTGCACGTGTATCGAACCTGAAGCTCGCCGCAGGACAGCTCGAGAACGCTGCCGCAGACCATCCGGGTCCGGGCGCGGCCGAGGCCCAGCATCTCGCCACCGCCCTGCGCAAACTCGCTCAGAGCGATGCGGCCACACGTGATCGCGCCGAACGGGCGATCTCCCTGCCGCTGCAAATCGCATTGGTCCAGTTGCGCACCGCGCTGAATCCACAGCCGACGATCACCGTCGACACCTTGCCCCCGGATATCGTCTCGCAGTGGCTCACGCACGACGGCCGCGCGTTGATTGAGATCTCTCCACGCGTGGCACCGGGCACCAACCCTAATGATACCGAAATGCTGCGGGCCTTCAGCAAGGCCGTACTACGCGCCGCGCCCGATGTCGTCGGTGGCCCGATTTCGATCCTTCACTCGGCCAACGTGATCGTCCACGCGTTCATCCAGGCTGCCGTGCTGGCGCTGGTCTCAATCACCATTCTCTTGTGGCTCGCCCTGCGCCGCTTCGGCGATGTGTTGCGCACCCTGGTACCTTTATTGGTATCTGCCGCAGTCACGCTCGAGATATCCGAGCTGATCGGTCTGCGGCTCAATTTTGCGAACATCATCGCGCTGCCGCTGCTGCTGGGCGTCGGGGTCGCGTTCAAGATCTACTATGTGATGGCCTGGCGCGCGGGGCAGACGAAATTGCTGCAGTCGAGCCTCACGCAGGCCGTAATCCTCTCAGCCGGCACCACGGCAGTCGCTTTCGGCAGCCTCTGGTTATCGCATCATCCGGGCACCTCGAGCATGGGCAAGCTGCTTGCACTGTCCCTGCTGTGCACGCTGATCGGCGCGGTGTTCTTCCAGCCGGTGCTGATGGGCAAGCCGCGTAAAGCAGCGCGCAAGGCGCGCGCGCGGCGTGACCGGATGCAAGACCAACGGCACACGCCAGAATAGCGACTGGAGCAACGAGCGCGTCCCGCGCGCTCGTTGTGCCTTGTGCCCGTTGTGCATTGCCCTGTGCGCCAGGACTCTTCAGACTTCCGACTAACGACCCGTTGCGTGCCGCTTGCCCCCCGCCGGCCTCACCGGCGGGCTCGCGAGCTTGTCCTTAATCGCGCGGCGTACCGAAGCGGCAATGCCTTCCGCATCGAGCCCGCACAAGGCGAGTTGCTCGACCGGGTCGCCATGATCGACGAACACATCGGGCAGGCCGAGTTGCACGACCGGCACCAGCACACCGTGTGCGGCGAGCACTTCAAGGCAGGCTGACCCCGCCCCACCCATGACCGCGCCTTCCTCGACCGTGATCACGAGGTCATGTGTGCGGGCCAGTTCGCAGACCAGCGCGTCGTCGAGCGGTTTCACGAAGCGCATGTTCGCAACCGTCGCATCAAAGTGCTCAGCGGCTTTGAGGCTCGGTGCGAGCATCGACCCGAACGCGAGAATCGCAATTCGCTCGCCGCTTGCCGCCTGCGATTGGCGGCGAACCTCACCCTTGCCGATCGGCAACGCACTCAACGCCGATGTGACCGCCACCCCGGGCCCTACGCCGCGCGGATAGCGCACCGCCGCAGGTCCGTCGATCTGCAGCCCGGTATGGAGCATCTGACGGCATTCATTCTCATCGGCGGGCGCCATCACGGTCATATTCGGAATGCAGCGCAGGAAGGGGATATCGTAGGCGCCCGCATGCGTGGCACCATCGGCCCCGACAAGTCCCGCACGATCGATCGCGAACAACACGGGCAGCTTCTGCAAAGCAATGTCGTGGATCAGTTGATCGTAGGCACGCTGCAGAAAGGTCGAATAGATCGCCACGACCGGCTTCAGACCTTCCGTCGCCATGCCCCCCGCAAAGGTCAGCGCATGCTGCTCCGCGATTCCGACATCGAAATAACGTGTCGGGAAACGCTGTTCGAATTCGACCAGGCCCGAGCCTTCGCGCATCGCGGGAGTGATCCCGATCACCCGGGCGTCACGTTCTGCTTCATCGCACAACCATTCTCCGAAGACAGCCGTATAAGTCCGGCGCGGCGCGGCAGGCTTGATGCCCTCAAGCGGATTGAACTTGCCCGGGCCGTGATACAGCACCGGATCGGCCTCGGCGAGCTTGTAACCCTGCCCCTTGCGGGTGATCACATGAAGAAACTGAGGCCCATCGAGGCGCTTGAGACTCTCCAGCGCCGGAATCAATGAATCGAGGTCGTGCCCGTCGATCGGCCCGACATAGTTGAAGCCGAATTCCTCGAACATCGTGGCCGGCGTGACGAGGCCCTTCGCATGTTCCTCGAGCTTGTGGGCAAGTTCGAGCATCGGCGGCGAGTTACGCAGGATGCGACGCACTCCTTCCTTGGCGCTCGTATAAAAGCGCCCTGACACAAGCCGCGCCAGATAGTGATTCAAGGCGCCGACCGGCGGCGAGATCGACATCTCGTTGTCGTTGAGAATCACAAGCAACGGCACATCGTTCACGCCTGCGTTATTGAGCGCCTCGAACGCCTCGCCAGCGGTCAGGGCACCGTCGCCGATCACGGCCACCACGCGTCGCGCCTCGCCTTTCAGCTTGCTTGCGACCGCCATCCCCAACGCCGCAGAGATCGAGGTGCTCGAGTGAGCCGTGCCGAAGGCGTCGTATTCGGACTCCGCGCGGCGCGGAAAGCCCGAGATGCCACCACGCTGGCGCAGCGTCGACATCTGCTCGCGACGCCCGGTGAGAATCTTGTGAGGATAGGTCTGGTGGCCGACGTCCCAGACGATACGATCGTCGGGCGCATTGAACACATGGTGCAGCGCGATCGTGAGTTCGACCGTGCCGAGATTGGAAGAAAGATGGCCGCCTGTACGCGATACGCTATCGAGCACGAAGGCACGCAGCTCTACTGCAAGCTGTTGCAACTCGGAGCGAGAGAGCGCGTGGAGCTGCGCTGGCCGCTCGATCGTGGGAAGCACTTTGTGCATGGTTTTCGTCATCCCTTGCCGTCCCTGCGACACGGCGCTGCGACGGCGCCGCGGGCCCGTGGCCCGGACCAGATGGACCGGGTCCAACCCCCGGGACCGTCAAGGTGCCGGGTTCAGCGAGCCACGCCAGAGCCCCGGCGCGGGGCCCGGGTGCTAAAGCGCGTTCCGCCCGGCCTGGCTCCGAAGAACCAGGCCGAATGGCCTAAATCGTTGTGAAGCCACAACGCTCAACCGCCGAACCGACCCAACGCCAAGCCGGTTAACGGCCCTGAGCCGGGTTACTCCCTGCCTGTGAGGTCAGGGTGACAATCATCGGCGCTGCCGTAAAACGGCTCGCCTCAGCCCAGCAGCTTCACCACCGAGCTCACCAGACGATCGACGTCCGCGGCTTGCACACTGCCCATCGTCGAGATCCGGAAAATCTCGGCAGACAATCCGCCCTGCCCTGCATAGATCACAAAGCCCGCCGCCTTGAGCCCATCGTGCAGCGGCACATAGCCCATTGTCGGCGGTAGACGGTAAGCGCGCAAGACGACCGAGCTTTCGGCGGCCGGAAGCGCGGGCGTGATGCCCAGGGCAGCAAAGCCAGTACCGGCCTGCTCGGCAAGGGCGCCGTAATGTGCATGGCGCGCCTGCCAGCCACCCTGGTCTTCAAGTTCGCGCAAACCCTCGACCAAAGCGTAGTACGCATGGACGGAAGGCGTAAACGGCGTATTGCGCTGCGCCTGAAGCTTGGCGAGTCGGCCCAGGTCGAGGTAGTACGTGCGACTCGTGGCGCGCTCAAGCGCGCTGTGGCGCACCATCACGAAGGCCGCACCGGGTACCGCATGCAGGCACTTGTTGGCGGTCGCCGCAACGGCCAGCAGGGCCGGATGGGCAAAGTCGAGCGCCTCGGCGCCGAAGCTGCTGACGCCATCGACCAGCATGCCGATGTGGCGTTCCGCGCAGAGATCGGCGAGCGACGCCAGGTCATTGAGGCGTCCTGTAGTCGTCTCGTGATGGATGATCGCAAGATGGGTGAAGCGCTTCTGCGCGCTGTCGAGCCGCCCAGCGATCGCATTCAGATCAGGTGCGCTCATCCAGTCATGACGCACGACCTCATAGTCGATCCGGTATTGCTTGGCGATCTGCGCAATGCGCTCGCCATAAACACCATTCTCGATCACCAGCAGGCGCCCTTGCTCGGGCACCAGCGCAGCGATCATGCTTTCGACCGCAGCGGTGCCGGAGCCGGTCAGCAAGACCGGCGCCCATTCGCTCGCGGCCAGTCCATAGACGTTCAGCAAGCGCTCACGCGCTTCATCCTGGAGATCGAAGAACTCGTCTTCGCGATGACACAGGTCCGGTTGCAGCAAACTGTGCCGCACACGTTCGGAAAGCGTGACCGGACCGGGATTCAATAGCAGCATTCAATGCGCTCCAGACTGGGACGTCGCCGCTTCGGCGAGTGATGCGAGATGCGAGTGGGAGCCAATGTCACGACCGATATGGAGGCCAAGCCGGTTCTGCACTTCGACTGGCGTGACGGACGGACGTGGCAGCCCATCGGGCGAACCTGGCCGTGTCAGCAGACAGCCAAAGCGCGCACCGCGCACCGCGGGCGCGTCGAACAGGCGGTCGATCAGGCTCAGGTCATCGCCTTCGAGCGCGAGCGCATAGCCGCATGCCGCCGCCACGCCCGCGAACGAGACATTTGGCGAGACGGTCGACTGGCCGCCCGTCGAGTCATGTGCGGCGTTGTCGAGCAGCAGGTGAACCAGGTTCGGCGGCCCATAGGCACCGAGCGTGGCCATCGCGCCCATGCGCATCAGGGCCGCGCCGTCGCCATCGAGGGCGATGACGCGCAGGTCGGGCCGCGCAAGCGCGAGGCCCAGGGCGATGGTCGTCACGCAGCCCATCGAACCCACCAGATACAACTGGTTCGCCCGATCGTCGAGCGCGTAGAGCTCACGGCCGCAGAATCCGGTCGAGGCAAGCACCACGGTCGAATCGGCCGGCGTATGAGCAATCACACGCTGCAAGGCTTCACGACGCGTCGGCAAGGCCGCCGCAGCCGATGTCTCACTGGTTTTCGCAAACTGCGTATCGACTGAAACGTGCGCGGCACGGGTACGCTCGGGCGTGCCCTTCAGGGCATAGGGCGCGACACTGCCCTTCTGCATGACGAGCGCGTAGGGACGACCCGTCGCATCCATATGCGCGGTCGCGCGATCGAGCGCGGGACCGATGGCGTCGACCTCAGTCGGAAAGGTCTCCCAGGGAATCTCCATGGTGTCGAGCATGGCCGGCGTCACCGGACCCATCAGCGCGTGCTGCGGCTCGTCGCTGACACCCGGCTGGCCGCGCCATGTGACGATCAGCAATTGCGGCAGCCGGAACGTCCAGGTGAGCGAGGTCAGCGGGCTCACGGCATTGCCGAGGCCCGAGTTCTGCATCATGGTCACGCCGCGTTTGCCCGCCAGCGTCACCCCTGCGATCAGCGAGACCGCATCACCCTCGTTGGCTGCCGAGTAGTAATGCAGCTTCTCGTCCTGCAGCACATAGTTGATGAACGGCGTCAGGTATGAGCACGGCACGCCCGCGTACCAGTCAAACCCCCGCGCGCGTGCCGCATCGACAAACTGATGCGCTTCAATCATTGCCCTGCCCCGTGCCGGAACTGGAGAACGATGTCTGTGCATGAGCGAAATCGCCGGCGCGGCGGAAGTCTTCGAGATCGTTGACGTTGCGCCAGTGGCCATGGACGTAGAGCACTTCGATCTGCTCGCCCGCAGCGACCAGCGCATTGAGCAGCGCGGGCATGTCGAGCTTGTCGAAGTCCTTGCGCAAACGCAGTTGCGCGACCATTTGCTGGAGACGCTCACGACCCTTGCCGCGCACGCTCAGCAGACCCACCCACTGGCCATCGACGCGCTCCGGTTCGATCGGATTGACGCTCGGTGCAACACGCTGCAAAACGGCGCGCTGGCCGAACAACTCACGCGTGTCCGGGCTAGAGCAGAAAGCCAGATCGCGCGGCGTCGCCGCGGCGGCGCCGTCCTCGCCGACGGCTGGCGTCGCCGACGAATCGACGACCACGCAGAAGTCCGCTTCCGAGTCGAGCAGATCACGCACGATGTAGCTGCGGAACAGCAAGTCGCCGTACGAGATCACCGTATCGTCGCGCAGCTTGTCGACCGCGCAGGCCAGCGAAGCCAGCTCGCCCGTTTCCCCATGGCGTTCGTTGATCGCCAGTTTGATGCCGGCCGTGTCGATCGCATCCGCGCGATAGCCGCCGACGACCGTAATGTCGTTGACACCATGCTTTTTGAAGCCGTCGATCATCCAGCGCAAGAGCGGCTTGCCGGCGATCGGCAGCATCACCTTCGGCTTGTCGGCGGTCAGCGATTCGAGGCCCGCGCCACGGCTTGCCGCGAGTACGACCGCAGCACGCGGCGCCTGCGAAGCAGTCAAGTAGACGCGCTCGGCTTCGGTGTATTCGTCCGCATTCTGCAGGCGGAAGATTTCGTCGACTGAAGCGACCCGGTCTTCAACATTCACGAGCGTCTCGCTGTCGTGAATCTCCTTCGCGACCGATTGCATCGCCGACGCCGAGCCCCGCACCAGATGGTTCGCCCAGATCACCGTGCTGATGCCGGCCTTGCGGAACACATCGGTCGGCGTGCTGTAGTACTTGGTCGGCACGATCACGAGCGGGCCGCGCCCGGCCCACTCACGTGCGAACGTGAGGATCTCGTCGGGACGCGAGAGCTTGCTGTGGATCAGGATCGCATCGGCGCCGGCCTGACGATAGGCTTCCGCGCGCTTGAGCGCTTCGTCCATGCCCCAGCCTGCAATCAGCGCCTCGACGCGTGCCACCACCGAGAAATCCGGGTCGTCCTGCGAGTCCTTGCCGGCCTTGATCTTGCCGCAGAACTCGTCCATCTCGGCGAGCGGCTGGCGCTCGCCACCAATAAAGCTGTTGGTCTTCGGAAATTGCTTGTCTTCGATACACACGCCCGCGATGCCGCGTTGTTCAAGCTTGCGGACCAGGCGACGCATATTGTTGAAGTTGCCGTAGCCGGTGTCACCGTCGAGCAAGATCGGCAGATCGCTCGCATCGGCCATGAATTCGAGCATGTCGACGACCTGCGTCCAGCTCGCTTCATTGTTATCGCGTACGCCGAACTGCGCGGAGATCGCCAGGCCCGAGCCCCAGATGGCCTTGAAGCCCGCTTCGCGGACGATCCGCGCAGACAGGCCGTTATGGGCTTCCATCAGGAATTCGAGCTGGTCGCTCACGAGCATGTCGCGCAGCCGCTTGGCGCGCGAAGCGGATGAAGCGGTAAAGGTATCGGGGGCGTTCATGGTGTCACCAACGGCAAGGGTTCAAGTTGGGGAAGAACTTCATCGGCCGCACGGGCGACGTCGTTCGGAAAATCGATTTCAATCCACGGGGCGCCGGTCACATCGGCCACGTCGAAGGTATGCAAGGGCGTACGAAGCTGCTCAAGCAGCAGGTCGCGCACCGCTTCTTCATGCGGAAGGTTCGCGCGGCCACTGTCGACATACGAAGCGACGATCTCCGCGAAACGCCGCGCAGCCGCTTCGGTCAGCCGGAAAAAGCCGACGGACTCACCAATCGTGTCGTAGACCAGGTTAGCGGCGACTTGCTTGCGCAGTTCGACGGGCACGCCATTGCGCACACACAGCTTGACCGGTTCATCACCTTCCTCGAAACCGCGATCGATCAGCAGCCTGTTGGCCTCGGCGCCCGCGACCAGCGGTTCAAGGATGCGTTCGTCGTAGAGCACGTCGGCATCCATCAACAGCACGTCGCCACCCGCCGTCAGCGCCTGAGCGACCGTGTGCACAGTCAGCACGCTGCCGAGGTTGTAGTCGGGGTTCAGGACGATGGAAGGACGCGGGGTCCAGCCGATCCGGTCGAGTTCGGCTTCGACCTGCTGGTATTCAAATCCCAGGCCGAGCACGACGTCCTCGACGCCAAGCGAGCGCAAGAGGCGCAAGTGGCGTTCGAGCAGGGTCATGCCTTCGAAGCGCAGCAGGCACTTGGGGCTCTGTCGGTCTTCGGTTTGCAACAAGCGTGAGCCGAGGCCCGCCGCGAGAATGATCGCGCGCATGTTTTCTCCTCTTATACGTGTGTGCAATGAGTCAATGCAATGAGCCAAGCCGGGCGGATGATCGCGCGGCTATTCGCTGGTTTGCAGGCGCGCGGCGCTGCGCCGCCACCCGCGTTCCGAAAAATGCAGATAGACGAGGCCCGGCAACCCAAGCAGCAGTTCCCGGGCCCGTTTGATCAGGGACAATGCCAGCGCGGCATCGGGTGGCAACCCGACTAGTGGCGCAAGCAGCAAATAACCGCCCTCCTGAACGCCAAGCGCGCCAGGAATGGCAAACGCGGCGCCACGGATCGCCTGCCCGAGGCTTTCGAGCAGCAAGGCGTCGCTCCAGTCGACCGGATGCCCTAGCAGTCGCAGCGCAAGCCAGACTTCCACTGTGCCGACGATCCAGCCGAACAGGCTCAACAAGAAGCTCGCAGTGACCTTGCCCCGTTCGCGGTACATCGCATGCACGCGCGCATCGATGGCATCGGCGCTGCTGAGCAGCGACGACCAGTCGCGGCCGGCGCCGAATTTCGCCACCACGCGCGACAGCCAGCCGAACAGGCCACGACGCTGAGCGAGATAAAAACCGTAGATCATGGCGCCAAGCAACGCAGTCACGCCGGCACCCGCCATCCAGAGCACGTCGCTGTCGCGCGAGACCGCGTGCACGCCAAGCACGACCAGGCCCATCAGCGAGAACAGCACCTGGGCGACGGTCTGCATCGTGGTGCTGATCGTGATCATCGAGGCAGCCTCGACGCTGGACTCGCCGAGCTGCGAGAGACGGCGCACCATCAGTACCGGACCGCCGATCTGGCCGGCCGGCAGAAGACTGTTGACCGACTCGCCCGACCAGCGTGCGCGCAGCGAATCGACGAACGGCCGGGTGCCGCCGCCGAGCACGTGGATCGCAGCAGCATCGAGCGCGAGCGGCACCAGGTGGAAGGCAGCCACGGCGATCACGCCGAAACCCGCCAGTGAGAGCGCAGAAACGAGTGGCCCGAAGCCCTGCCAGACGAGCAGCCCGATAAACAGGGCGAGCCCGAGCGACAGCGACAACAGTGCGGCGCGTGTCATGCCTGCGAGGTCCGTTTGCCCACCAGTTGGCGGAACACCTGGCGAAAGCCGAAGTAGGCGACCGCATCCTTCATGTTGGACATGAAGCGCTGGATGGGCCGCATATGGGGGTTGGTCACATATTCGAAGGTCAACGAGACACGTCGCTCGTTGGCACGCAACGGCGTGATGCGGTGATGTAGCCGGTCGCCGTCGAAAAACACCATGCCGCCTGGCGGAATCTGCACCGCGTCTTCAGTGATGCGCACGTTGTCGTCACGCGTATGAAGCCGGTATTCGAGGAAACACGAGGAGTCGTCGATCACACCTAGCAGCAGCGTATAGCGGCGGCCATCGTAGTACGAGGTGTCGTAGTGCCAGCCGATATGGTCGCCCGGCTTGGTATAGAAGTAGAGCGCGTACGCATGCGGATCGTCATCCGGCGACGGCTGAAGCGGTTCGCCGCAGAGGGTCTCGAGCCACTGGATCAGTATAGGCGAACGGTACAGTTGGGCAATCGCGGGAGCGAGTTCGTCGATCTTGTGACGGCTCACGCTGCCGCCCTGCTTGTGGCCTGGCAGGTAATTGCGGTTGACCGCACCCTCGACGGCATGCACGCCCGCGATCAGCTTCGCTGTCACATCGGCTGGCAGGAAGGTGTCGAGGTAGAGGAACGCGCCCTGCGACACAAAGGCGGCGCGGGGCGCAGGCCCCGGCAGCGATGCGAGGATCGTGTCCGGCGAATCCTGCGACGCCGCATCGGCAGCGACTACGGTACTCATCGTGCACCCTCATAACCGCGAGCCTGGGACGCAGGCGCCACGCGTCGCGTGACACGCCAGAAATCCCAGATGACCCAGACGGCGAACAGAGGTGCCCCGATCGCCGAGGCCAGCAAGAAACCATGCGTGCCGTTGAAGAGCGTGACCAGCGGCATCAGATAAAGCACGTCTTCGGTCTCGAAGCCCGCGATCGATGCCTGGCGGGTTCCCGCCTTGCCCTCACGTTCCTCGATCTGCAGGCGCAACAGGAAAATCACGGCGACAGCCACGCCCGCCAACCAGCCGAGCAGCGTCGGCGACAGATGCACGGCGCCACCGCTTATGCCAAAGCCGTTGAACGTAAAGCTTCCGTGCGACACGCCCACACCGATACCGATGCCGACGAACAGCGCGACGGTCACGAAAGCATCACAGGCGAGGTCGTAAAAATGACCGAAGCGACTCGTCTTGCCGCTCACGCGCGCGAGTTCGCCGTCGGTATGGTCGACAAAATTCGACAGCACAAGCAGCAGCGCGCCAAGATTGGCGCAGCCATAACCGCCTACGGCGAATGCGATGGCGCAAGACGTGCCGATCAACAAGCGCAGTGAAGTCAAGTGGTTAGGCGTGATGCGGGTGTGCTTCAGAGGTGTCACGAGCCAGCGGGCGAGACGTGCATCCCAGGGGCGGGCCGGGTTGGGTGCGACGGATGCGATGGCGGACAACGGGTCCGGTAGGTTTTTCATCCCAGAAATATATACCCTAGGAAAAAATCGTGCAGGCCGCATCATGCCAGAAGCGTCACCGCGGGGCACGTGCTCTAAACACCGATTGTGCCGGATATCTCAATATTGAATATGTTCAGGCCTGGGCAAGCGTTGTTTTTTGAATGCGCCGAGGCCGATGAGGGCCGCGCGACATCCTTTAGCGCGGCGGGTGTGTCAGGTGATTGAAGGGCAGACGCAGGGGGGCACATCCCGGTCCGACCCCGAAGTGTGAGTCTCGATAGAAGACGTGGGAGGGTCCCCCGGGCACCGATGCGGCGCCGGGCCGAAAACTTTGCATCTTGCCACCTAGCCCTTGACCGCGCCCGCCGAGAGGCCCCCGACCAGAAAACGCTGGATGTAAACAAAGCACAGCGCCACGGGCACAACGGCCAACACCGAAGCGGCCATCAGCCCGCCCCAGTCGGTCACGTGCGCGCCTTTAAAAATCATGATCCCCGGGGTCAGCGTGCGGCGCGCATCGTCGTTGATCAACACATACCCGAACATGAACTCGTTCCAGGCAGCGACGAAGGCGAACGCGCCCGTTGCCACGATGCCCGGCACCGACAAGGGCAGCAGCACGCGCACGATGAAACTGATGCGCCCACAACCATCGATCTCGGCCGCGTCTTCAATTTCACGCGGCACCGCATCGAAGAATCCTTTCAGCATGAAGGTCGCGAGCGGGATCATGAAGGTGCAGTAGACGATGATCAGCGACGCATACGTGCTGAGCAGGCCGAGTTTCTGCATGAGGATGTAGATCGGCACGAGCAGCAGCACACCCGGGATCATCTGCGAGACGATCAGGGCCGCGCCGATCGAGCGCACCGCAGCGAAGGTCGGCCAGCGGCTCAGTGCGTAGCTGCAAAACGTCGACACGACCAGCGTCACGATAGTCGAGAACGAAGCGACGATCGCACTGTTAAGGAAGTAGCCGACGAACTGTCCGTCGACCAGCACATGACGGAAGTTGTCGAGCGTCGGGTTCGCGATCAGGAAGCTCGGCGTGATGCTGCGGATCTCCTCGAGCGGCTTGAGCGCGGTATCGAGCATCCAGAGAAAGGGGAAGAGGCAGAATGCCGCGAACACGCCTAGCGTCAGATAGGTCACCGAGGCGCCGGTGATTTGCTGGGTTTTGCCGATGATCATTGCGCACCGCCCTTCGAACGCCGCATCACGCCGTAGTAGTAGACGAAGAAAGCACTCACCATGAAGCCCATCGACATGCTGGCGAGCGCACAGGCAGCGCCGATATCGTAGTCCTGCATCGCGTAGCGGTAGATCATGATGGGCAGCGTCACCGACGCGTTGAGCGGCCCACCCTCCGTCATCACCCAGATGAAGTCGAAGTTGATCGCGGTCCAGATCACGTGGATGAAGATCAGCGTCAGCGACACCGTCTTGAGGTGAGGCAACGTGATCGAGAAAAAGCGCCGGATTGGCCCTGCCCCGTCGATCGCGGCAGCCTCGTGGAGCTCGGACGGCACGGCCTGAAGTGCCGCGAGCAGGCTGATCGTATAAAAGGGAAAACTGCGCCAGACGTTCACGAACGTCACGGTGAAGAGCGCGGTGCCCATGTCGCCAAGCCAGAAGCGCGGATGATCGAGCAGACCGAGCTTGACCAGCCACAGGTTGATCACGCCGTAGTCGGGGGTCAGCATCCAGGTCCAGTCAAGCCCCGCCACGACGATGGGGATCAGCCAGGGGATGATGATCACCCCGCGGAAAATCGCGCGCCCGCGGACCGGCTGCGCCAGGGCGACCGCTGAAACGATGCCGAGCGCGTATTCGCCGACGACCGACAATACCGTCCACACCGAGGTGTTGCGCAGTGCCGGCCAGAACTGGTCGTCATCAAGGATGGTTCGGTAGTTCTCGAGCCCCGCGAACCCCGTGACACTCGGATTCGTCAGGCTCGCGAAGTTGAAGCTGCGCCATAACACGCTGACCAGCGGGAACGCGATCAGGATCAGGAAGAACAGCCCGGCGGGTGCCACAAAGAGCCAGGCCGCACGACGCATCTGCACGGCACGGCTCGGGGGCCGTGAACCCGGGCGGGTTTCGTCACGCGCCGATACACCGACGCCGACATCCAACGCGGCTCGTCTCATGGGTCTTGTCCAGTTTCCTCAATATACCTTCGCCGGCCGTGCCGCCAATAGGCTTCACGGGAGGCATGCGGGGTCGTGCTGTCGTGCTGCGCTCGTATCCGTCACCCGCGCGTCACTCTCACGGTTGGGCGATCGGAACAATCCTTCCGACCGCCCCCCCTCTTACGACACTTTCATCAATTCCCGCTGAGCTCACCCGACTGCCGCAAGGCCTTGTTGACCGCCTTGCCCAGCCACTGCGCCACAGCCTGCGGATCTTCCTTCTTGAGCAACACGCGTCCGATCGACTCTTCCATTGCGCGCGTGATCGAGCCAAGCGCCACCGGAGGAAAGCCCACGCCGGTCGGTGCGAGCACCGTGAAATCACGGCCCCATTTGGTCTGGCTGACCACATCCTGGCGCGGCGAGCGCTCGCCATGCACTGCACTCTGGTAGTCCTTGCTCAGCATGAACGACGCAAATTCCCAAGCCTGTTGTTCGTGTTTTCCCTTGTAGACAAAGAAGGGGTTGATTTCAAAGAAAGTCGCCGGTTTCTGGTTGTACGGCGGGGCGACGATCTTCACATCCTTCATCTGCTCAGGGTTCTGCTCGGCGCGGTTCTTCATCCACGAGCCATTGACCACCATCGCGTACTGGCCGAGCGAAAAGTTCGTGTCCTCTTCCTCATAACCCCAGCTACTGGCTTGCGGCGAGATCACTTGCTTGTCGAGCAGGGTCTTGTAGAAAGCGAAGACCTGCGTCGCGTTGGCAAGCTGCTTCGGATCGTCGTTCCATGTATTGCGGTACTTGCCATCGCTCTGACGCACGGCGAGCGTCGCATTGCTCTGGGCGAGGAACATCAGCAATTCCTGCGGCGAACGCACGCCAGTGCCCGCGATGCCGAAGCCGTATTTGCCGGTGGCCTGGTGGATCTTCTCGCTATCCGCGATCAGCTCGCTCCAGGTCTTCGGCGGCGCATCGATGCCCGCCTTCTTGAGCATGTCTTCGTGATACAGCAGGCCGCGAATGCCGAGATAGTGCGGCAACGCCATCAGCTTGCCGTCGATCGTCACGGCACTCAGCGCGTTCGGGTAGATCTGCGCGCGATCAGGCCACTTCGCTGCATACGGTGTGAGATCGGCCAGTGCGCCCATGCGGTTCAACTCGCCGAGCCATTCGATGAGGCCCCAGCTAAGGTCAGGCGCATCGCCGCCCGCGACCGACGTAATGACCTTGTCGTGCAGCGCGCCAAATGCGATGTTCTGAATGTCGATCTTGATGTCCGGATGGGACTGTTCAAACAGAGCGATCTGCTTGGTCGCGGCGATCGCGTCGGCCTGCTGGGCATCCCACGCAACCCAGAAGTGCAAGGTCACAGGTTCGGCGCGCACCGGTGCGGCGATGATGGAAGCCAGCAGCGAGCCGACCAGCAGCCCGATCTTGAACAGTCTCATTGGATTGTCTCCGTCTTTTTATCGTGTGAGGCTCGCGCGTTCGGCTCTGCCGGACGGCGCGCCCCGGGGCTTATGCCACCACTTGCTGGTCGGGCGAAACGCCACCCTTGCGCAGAGCACGGTCCTCACGCATCTGCTCGACCGAACGCACCGGCATGCTGGCCGCACCTTGCCACTCACGTGTCTTGATCTTCGAGCTCGCGAGCCGCCGCTTCGCACCGTCGATCGCATGCGCATATTGCGGCAACCATTTTGCCTGTGCGACCAGCATCTCGTCCGCCATTTGCCAGACTTCATCGGGCGTGCAGATCGCACCGGTCAGCGGATCGTTGAGCATCGCCAGCTTGAGCAAGTCGACATCGCCGGTGACCGCCGCCTTGACTGCCATGCGTTGCACATTGATCGAGGCCTGGCAAATCGTCGCGCAGGCGTCGGACAAGGTGATGCCCGCGACCATGTTGAGGCCGAACCGGTCGACAAAGCCCGTCGTCTCGACGATCGCATCTTGCGGCAGGTTGGTGACCAGGCCCTTGTTCTTCACGTTGAAATGGCCGCGATAGACCTTGCCAGTCTCGAGTGCTTCGATAATGTGGCTCGCATGCTCGTCGCTGCGCAGCGAAGGATCGAGCGGCTTCTCAACCTCGGCCAGATAGCGCGGGAACTCCTCTTCGAACCAGTTACGGCCTTCGGTACAGACTCGCAGATAACCCCCGGTCTCGCCATGGATCCATTCGGACATGTCGATCCACTTGGTGATCTCTTCGGGGCGCTTGCGGTACCACGGCAGGTATTCCGACAGGTGGCCGTTGCTTTCTGT